>CANPXN010000023.1 GCA_947586185.1 uncultured Clostridia bacterium | reverse complement strand
AACCTATACGCCACCTACCGCACCGCCGACAATGCCTTTTGGAGCAATCTTGCAAGGGAGAGTCAGCAGGAGTTTCAACGCAGCGGCACAGAGGGAAAATGTATCGAAGCAAGGGAACTGATTATCGCCCTGCCCGAAGTTTACACGCAGTACGAGCCGCAGCAGGTGCTTGAGGACTTTACAGACGAATTCCGCAGACGGTACGGCGTGGAATGTGTGTCGGCGCTCCACCACAACAAGTGCAAGACCAATTATCACATTCATCTGATTTTCAGCGAAAGAAAGCTGCTCCCTGAACCTGATGTGAAAATTGCCACAAGAAGCGTATTCTTTGACGAGACAGGAAAGCGTGTCCGCACCAAGAAAAAAATCACAGGCGAGGACGGGCAGATCAGAAAGGGCTGTACCGTTATCAAAAAGGGAGAGGTTTACGAAAGCCACCTGTTTACCGTAAAAGATGACCGCTTCAAAAGCGAGCCTTTTCTTCGGGAGGTAAAGGAAGTTTACACGGAACTCATCAACCGTCACATTTCCGACCCTGAACAGCACCTGAAGGTATTTGATAAAAACAGCGTGTACCTGCCCACAAAGAAAATAGGCAAGAACAATCCCAAAGCCGCAGAGATTGCAGCCGACAATGCCGCAAGGCAGGAATGGAACAGGACGGCGGATATGGCGCTTGTATCGGGTATTTCCGAAGCAAAAATCATAGAGGTCAAGCAAGCCGAGATAACCACGCTGTCAGCCGCCGCCAGAGCATTGATGGTTATCATATCCAAGCTCGGCATACAGTCGATACTCACTAAATCTATAATCGTTATCTCCATGCAAATTATATTCTGATACTCCAAAATCTTTCCCATATATTGCTATAAAATCCAAAGCGGTGATTCGGTCAATAGATAATCTGGTCTGTACCGTATTCAAAATTATCAGTATTCTTAAGGATACTTCAAATGAAGTATTAAAAATGTTATTCATTCTTCATTCACCCACCTCAATTTATTATCATTAACAAGCATATGGCAAACTCCCTTTCGTTCGCTATTTCCTATGCAATGCAGTTTGCTATCCAACATAGATTTGGATGTATTAGTTACAGTTGCTTGCTTTAAATCTTCTACCAAGCGTTTATACCCGCTATCGTATTCTTGCTCATGCGTATCAATTATTCCATTGTATATTTCTTCTTTCAATACATCAAATTGTTGAGAATCTGTCAAGGTATCTCTAACAAACCTGCGTATCGTTTCGGCAGAATAATAATCTTTTCTTTGTCTATTTAGATGTTTAAAGTAGGAACTATATGCTTTTAAAGATTTTATAGTATCAATTTTAATATTCAATTCGTCCGAATATGCTTCTAACAAAGCAGAAATATAAGGCATCTCTTCACTCTCAATCGTGTCAGTTGGTGTTAGTGTCGTAGGAAGGCTGAGTCTACGTCCTCCAAAGCGAATATTACCATAAATCGTATCTAAATATTCATCTACAACCTGTGCAATAGGATATGTTTTAATTATTGTAAAATCAAAAGACTTTATATAATCCAAAAATGACTTATCTAATGGAACTTCTTTGGTTTTAGTAATTTTTGTTTTACAGTATGTATCCCAATTCTTTAAAAGGCTAGTTAGAAGGTCGGATGGCTTATCTATTAAGTCTTGCAGTGAAGAACCTACATCATTTGAAGCAATAATAAAATACTCCTTTGGTATGGGGATTTCTTTTTTATAAGTATAATAACAGAGTTTACCTAATTCCAAATAATAATTCGTTGGAGCAAGTCCCGTATTGTAATGCTTGCATTGATAATAATCTACAGTACCATCACTATAATAACCAACAACATCTCGACCTTTATCTCCAGCACCTCCAATTCTTTTAATTGAGGAATACTTCGACTTTTTGTAGCCAAATAACCATTCCAATGTGAATTGCTCAAAAGAATCTTCATCCATAATATGAACTTTATCAATGGGTGCGATATTAGTATCCGTTCCATACAATTCGATGTCTATATGAGGTTTATCTAATTGAACAAATGATAACATACCCTCACCTCCATCCTCTTACTTTAGTGTCCCATCTGTTTTGCCATTCTTCCTCATTCACAATCGCATCAAACACAGGCTCAAGGAAAGTCTGGAGTTCCGCAATGACGAATGAAAACTCAAGTGTGTTATCTTTTATGGTTTTCAAAAAGAATTTCCAACGCTTCTGCATATCCTCATCATCGGCAAGTGCAGCAACACGCTTAAAGCTATCCCTGTCATAGTGAGTACCACGTCGCTGTAAGGTTTCAAAGATAGCGGCTTGCAATTTTGCACCCTCAAAATCGAATGTCCTTGAAAGATAATAAATGTCATAAAAATCTTTCATTCTGCCTGTCAGTTCAAACCGTTGTAGTATTGCATCAAATTTTTCTGCAATGGTGCTTTCAAGGGAATATGTTTTGATTACAGGTGCTTCAAAGTCTGGAAGCTGAGTGTTGATTGTGCGTTCTTCGGCACGGGGGACTATGGTATCGCCCACGCCTATATCAACATTGAACGGCACACGCACATTTTTTATTTGAGCAATAATCTGTGTGCTGATGCCGTGATACTTTCTCTGCGGAGAAATCTCCTCAAAGCCCTTCGCTGTCATCTCGATATAATCATTGCCTGTCGGTGTGTCAATGATTTTATAAATCAAATCCTTAACATTGTCTATTGAATTTGAATATCCACGAAGCAAGAAATCAACATCAATGGTGGCTCGGCTTTCAAAGTTAGTCAGCGTATAGATAAATAACCCACCTTTTAGTACAAGGAAATCATCGTACCCAGATTTTGAAAGCTTTCTCAAAAATTCCTCCTGCATAAAAAGCTGTAGGCACTGCTGATAACTGATACCAGAAGCCTTCGCTTTATTTCTGAGCTTTGCCAGAACGGAAGCCGCTTTATCTGCCATTACAACCACACTCCAATCAAATCTTTTACTCGTTTTTGAACTCTCAACTCTTTTGCGTACTGCATAAGGTTGGGAATGTTCTTTTTGGGGTCTTTCACATAATTCTGAATTGCTTTATTGAAAATTTCTTTATCCATCTTGTTCATATTTCGCAGCACATCGCAGATAGTACGGTCACGGTCATAAATGCGCACTTCGGTAAAATCTATCTCACCTTTGGTTTCGCCGATGGAAAGTAAAGCAGGCTCAATCCGATAAGCCCTGACAAAAGGATAATCTATTTTTGTACGTTGCCGAGAAGTGTTCTTATCTATTGTAATATTCCATTCAGCAGGATTTCTGTCACTGTACCTATAATAGAATAGGGCAGTTTCCATACAAAGGACTGCATTGGGGAACAGGCTGTTAATAATTACGACTTCACTTTTGCCATAGTCCTCAATCCAATGGTAATAACCTCTCTTGACCTTTTCAATCAACCCATCCTTCAACATCCGCTGAATGTCTCTATAATACAGTTTTTCTGCGTTAAGTTGCGCTGTCGTCATAATATAATCATAATCCGAAAAAATTCTTCTAAGGATTTCTATATCTCTCTGTTCAAGCATAATCTCACCTCTGCATTAAACCAAACTCCAAATTTTCATCAATGGTGTGCTTTAATACATTATACCCAATTCTTATCGCAAAGTCAATTAAGGTAAATCAAACAACTTTAAACCCTTCAAAGGTGTGGTTTAGTACGAAAAATCAGACCCGCTTGTCCATAGAAAAGGCAATCGGGTCTAATAATTATCAGCACACTATTTGAAATTTAGTCGAGGCTACAGCATACAGATTTATCGTTCGTTTTGTCCCTCCAACCTCGATAGTATAAGGCTTTTCGGCACTTTTCTCATTGTCAGATTCATCGTATTTCTTGATTTTATCAAAGGTTGAAAGGCTATGTACCTTAAAGCCGAAAACCTCACGCTTGTCCTCATATTTGATAGATTGGAACATTTCCGATGCTTCAGTGGGTACAGAAGAACTATCCCATATAGAAATGGTATCGACTATTATATATCAACTCACAAGGAATCTCAGCATGGATGAAATAAAGAAGAGTGGGTTTGATACCTACTTTGTGGATCATACAACAGGTGTTTATCCTATTGCAGCCTCAGGAACCCCTTTCTCGGCGGAAGTTTTTCAGTCTACTGGAGATCCTATAACTGATCTTACTGAGGATCTTGCCGCAGATGGTACAATAATGTAAGGGCTACATGTCAAAAAAACGCCTATTTTACGTGGTTTTAGAGCGTAAAAAGTAGGACATGCTTTACCATTGCTACAATCTCACATAGGCAACATACATAAAATGTGATAAAAACAAACGGTTTCGTATACTGATTCATGTTGATTTTAAAGTAAAATTCCTTAAATTTGCTAATCCCAAAAGAATGAAATAAAAAAATACTGTCAAGGGCACGAAGTGCGCATTTACCCTTGACAGTATTTTTTTATGAATTACAATAATAGAGCAAATTTAAGGATATATTGTCATATCTCCAATAAAAACAAATAATATATATTAAAGCATAATAGCTATAATACATATTTATGGAGTTTGACCACAAAAAAGTCGAAGAGTTAGCTACTCTTCGACTGGTAAATTTTACTGAATTTCTATTTTTATTCTACATTAATTTGGCAAAAAAGTCAAGAAAAACAATTTGTCAAGTTTGCAGTTTCTACAAAAAACACAATAATCCACAAACTTTTTTATTTATATCAAACAATAAAATAAGAAATTTTTTTCTATTAGGGGTCAAAATCCGGGTCAGAAATCAGGAGGTTATGACATATGGCAAAACGTGGTGAGAATATCCGAAAGAGAAAAGACGGAAGATGGGAAGGACGATATATTTCATCATATTCTGATACAGGTAAAGCCTGTTACCATTCTGTTTACGGAAAAACTTATGCAGATACAAAGGAAAAATTAAAGCAGTACAAAACGCATTGCCACCAGAATATCAGCAGTAAAATATCAATGACAGAGCTATTCAAAGAATGGCTGAACATGAAACAGGATTCCATCAAAGTCTCAAGCTATGTCAAGTATCATAATTTTATAGAGAATCACTTTATTCCATACTTTGGGAAATTAAAAGCTATGTACCTGACCAATGAGCATATACAGGATTTTATTTTCCAGAAAAATAATTTATCTGAAAAGACTATACACGATATGATTTCTGTTTTGATTCAGATTATAAAATATGGACAATCCAAACGATATATAGATTATTTTGACTTTCAAGTCTTGATATATCCGAAAATCCCCTATACAGAATTGACAATTTTAAAAAAATCAGAGTTCACAAAGCTTGTAAACTACATTCAATCAACTTTTGAAATACAGAAAATAGGCGTGTTGTTATCATTGTTTATGGGGATTCGTATAGGAGAAATCTCTGCATTGCAATGGAAAGACGTAAATTTTACTGACGAAATCATTCATATTACAAAGACAATGCAAAGACTAAAAGTTTTTGATATCAAATCTACTACAAAAACAAAAATTGTCATTGATACCCCAAAAAGTCAGAAGTCAATTCGTGATATTCCGATACCATCATTTTTATTAGAAGTTCTGAAAAAGTACAAAGCAAGAAATGAAGCTTATCTTTTGACCGGAACATTAAATTATATTGAACCGACCATATATGAGAGAATGTTCAGTACGTATTTAGTAGAAGCCGGAATTGAAAACACAAATCTTCATACTTTGCGACATACATTTGCAACAAGAGCAGTAGAGCAGGGATTTGACATCAAAAGTCTAAGTGAGATTTTAGGACATTCCAGCGTAAAATTTACAATGGAACGCTATGTACACCCATCAGAAGCCTATAAAAAAATGAATCTGGAAAAAATGAAAATTTTCTATTAGGGGTCAAAATCTGGGTCAGAAAAATTAAAATATCTCGCATTTGCGTGGATTTCTGCCAAAAAGTCGAAGAGTAGCTAACTCTTCGACTGACGGGGAACATTTTGGGTTAGTTATAGGTTAACCTAAAATTGAGGGATTATGCAAATGAGGAGATGTTTATTATTAGCCAAAAAAATAAAGAAAAAACATCTGTTTATAATGAAGATATTTATTCATATGTTGATAATGTAATAAAGGATACTGTTAATAGTGATAATTATTTAAATGCTGATATAAATGAAAAATATAAAATCATAAATAAAATATTAAATTCGCTTGAAAAAGAAAATAAGATTTTAAGTAATTCAATTGAATATGACAGTGAAAATAAAATGTTTTGGTATAATTATTCTGATGGTGCTGAGGGTGGAATTATGCTTGAAAATTTTTCTGAGGGCTATTCGGGTAATGCGAATATTGATAATTATATTGGTCGGAAAGATGAACAAGGAAAAATTTTAAGTTATAATTGTGATATGAAATGGTAAATTATAATTCACCAGTAAAAATACTGGAAAATGTAAATTGCATAAGTTCTAATGTTGCAATTACTAAAGATGGTTGTATGTATACATGGGGGTCAAATAAATACGGTCAGCTTGGTAACTGAACAACAGAAGATAGTGAAGAACCTATTAAAGTTATGGATAATATTATGTTATCATAAAATTAAATTACAAAGGAGAATAAAAAATGAAAAAACGGTATAACAAATTGGTGGCATATTTGCTGATGGACTTTTCAACTGTTGGTGTTGGTGGAGTATTAGCGGGCTTAGCTTTTTTGGTTATGGGAAAAGGTGAGGGAATATATGCATTATTAACTGGACTTGTTGCTGTACTGCTTGCATTTCTGCTCACTCTGTACATAAACAGCAGAACACCGAAAGGCGAGCGTGTGGGAACTTGGTTTCGTGCATGGTGGCTTGGATTCAAAATAGCTTGGAAAATTTCCCTTTGCTGTACATTGATTTTGATACCAGCTATGTTAAAATGGAGTATCAATATTGCTTCATGTGATGCCTCCTCAAATTTGAATAATGGAGAACGATTTGTTTATGATGAAGATGGCAACAGATATGAAGTAATGAATAACGAAAATATTAAAGATGAAAGCGGAGGATGGCACAGAGTATGGACTAATAGTGACGGTTATAAGTTTATAGAAATCAACGGAAACAAAATTTATTTAAGATAAAATATTTTCTTACCCCAAAAACAGAATATTAAAAAAGTTCCCAATATGTTCTTACAAAACATATTGGGAACTTTTTTAACCGTGGTCACTAAGGGGTTAAGGAAAACTTTACTTCGTAAGCTCGTCAAATTCTTCAATATGTTTAATTCTAAGGGTAATTCTTGGGTGACTGGCAATCATCTTCTGAATAATGGAACTGTTATCGCCCAAAGATATTTTTTCAAGCAGATACAAAGCTTCAATCATATCCGTGTCGTAGCCAATAGAGTAAGAAAACAAGTCCGCTTGAAATTCGTTTTTACGGCTATTGACTGACAAAATCACCTGTAAACCAAAATTAAAAAACCAAATGCAAGGCATCTCAAAATAATTTGTGTAAAATAAAATCAATCAATCAAAGGCTTGCAAAACAAGCAGGAGGAGGGATTTCCTCTTAATTGCTCAGTTCTTGAAAGCAGCCGTGGTATGCTCGCCACAGGCGTGAATGCCACGGCTGCTTTCGGGAACAATAATAAGAGGAGAAATCTTTTTTACGCTGACTCTCTTTCCTCAAACATTATACGAAACTGGTTCGATACCATGTCCCAATTTCGACATGAAACTGTCCAACGTTCGACAATGTTCTTAGACGCAAGATACAACATTTTTCTCAATGAGTCGTGTTTGTAAATGACGGCTTATTTTTTGTTATTTTTCGGAACTGACGATTAAGTCCCTCAATAATATTTGTCGTATATATTATCCGTAATACGGATTACTTCACCCTTTCCGGTATTTCTTAACTTCGGCTTTCTTAACACCAGCTTGTCCATATTTTCCTCCTTGAATTTTTACTTGACATATCCTCCCAAATATGATATAATTTATCATATTTGTATTTTCGTTTCCGCCCGTTCATGCCCCCCTGCAGTTCGGGCGGTTTTCTTTTCATACTGTATGTAAGCTTCAAGATAGTTTTCTATCCTGATCTGCTTACGCTCGGCTTCGATCCTATTTTTTAGAATGCGGGCTATGCGGTTACCGTCATTACACGTTCCGCTTATCAGCTTTAAATTTTTACCTTCGTGCCATGATATTTCGGCTTTGTACATATTATACAGCCTCCTCAGACAAGTCCGCATAGGGAATATTTTACTGCGTTCATCTACTCTGTGAAATTTATTTGCAAGCTTACAAAGCTTGGGCGTAAGCAAGGTTTTTCTTAATTCCTCACTTGCATACTCGCTAAATGAAACAATATAGTAAGTGATAACCTTACCAACTTCCTCTAACAAAACCGCAATGCCATCAAATGAGACACCATTTATTGTTCTTGCTGCTTGTAATTTTGTTGCATTGCCTGTAACATTACCGGAAAATGTGCCCCTAGTTACACCAGTCGAAGTTAAGCAATCTGTACGTGCTTTAATTCTCACATCATAATCAACAGATGACTCTGATGTTGTATGGAAATCAATATATCTACCAACTTCCATCACACTATAATCTCTTCTGATTACAGGTATATTTCCCCACACAGTTGCACTACTCTGTTTGTGAATTGGATAACCATTAAATGATGATGCTGTGATATTTCCCGAGAACTCTGAGTGTGTATGGTTAGTATCTGATTTACCAGACAGTACATCAGTTACTACCTTATTTTGTGCTGGCTTTGTACTTGTAGTACTAAGAGAAGAATCAACGGTCCCCGGTAGCTATTCCATTAAGTTTTGTTTTATCTACGGCACTCATAAGACGAGCCGCACTATAGGTTGTGTTAGGGGGTACTTGCCACGTTTCATATTCTCTTAAATATTTTGTAGCTCCAGCTGTAATAGATCGACATAAGAATATCTCCTTTCCCGATAAACCCTTGTCATATTTTAAGTATAGATAATTAAGTATGGTATGTCGAATGTGCGAATTTTTAAATTGTACATTCAGCTACGTAAAAACGCCAAGCGGTCACGCTCGGCGCCCATTTTTTTGAATTTGACGGTATTGCTTTTCAAGCGTGGTCAAGCAGCGTTCACTCTGTGATGGGGTCAACAGCTTTCTTTTTTCCAACGAAAGAACGATTGACGAAAGAACGATTGACCTCTGGATATTCATGAGGAACGCTGCGTGTTCCTGCTCATTCAATTCTGGAACAGGGTCGCCAACATAAACAAATTCTCTATATTTCAGCTGTCAACGTCTCCCTCGTTTCCAATATATGAGTGGGTGGTTGTACCATATAATGAGGGGGCTAATCCTTTTTTTGAAGTCCAATGCTGATGGCAAGTGCCTTATCTGCCATATTAAGAAAACGCCAAAGCCGGATTCGTTCAGTCATTTCTTGCCAAGAGCTATCCATATGACAATGCTGTACAGAATCAAGTTTACGTACTTAAACTTGAATAAATAAACGGCAATGTTTATACCACCTTAATGAACTTCAATTATATATTTTTCAGTATATTTATTTCTATAACTTTGATCGTCCTCATTCTGCTACTGATAATTTTCTACCCGCAGTTTTTGAAGCTCATCTTTAATCCTTTTCCAACTTTTTGTCTACTTTATTGACTATAGTCCAATACATAAAAACAAGTATATTTTAATGAGGGATTTTAATATAACTTATGGAAAAGGAGTGAAATTGTGAGAAAAATCATAAATTGCTTGATTTTTGGGGGGTGGGGTGGTATAATGAAACGAGATACTATAAAATATTATGGGTGCTTATATGTATCAGTAAAGGAGAATGTTTGTGAACAATAGGTTAATTATTGCAGTAGCCGGAACAGGTTATGTTGGACTTTCAATTGCAACTTTATTAGCACAGAATCATAAAGTATATGCGGTTGATATTATACCTGAAAAGGTTGAGATGATAAACAACAAAAAATCACCCATACAGGATGATTATATTGAAACATACCTTGCCGAAAAGGAACTTGATTTAACAGCGACTCTTGATGCAAAAGAAGCATATAGCGATGCTGATTATGTGGTTATTGCTGCACCAACAAATTATGATTCATCAACTCAGCATTTTGATACAACTGCAGTTGAAAATGTAATCGAACTTGTTATGAAATTTAATCCGGATGCAATAATGGTTATTAAATCTACAATTCCGGTTGGATACACTGAATATATTCGCAAAAAAACAGGAAGTAATAATATAATTTTCAGTCCTGAATTTTTGCGAGAAAGTAAGGCACTATATGATAATCTCTATCCATCGAGAATAATTGTTGGCACAGATATGGATGATAAACGTCTTGTTGAAAAGGCGCATGTTTTTGCCGAGCTTCTTTCAGAGGGCGCAATTAAAGAAGATATCGACACATTATTTATGGGATTTACTGAGGCAGAAGCAGTAAAGCTTTTTGCAAATACCTATCTTGCGCTTAGAGTATCATATTTTAATGAACTTGATACTTATGCAGAATTGAAAGGTCTTGATACACAGCAAATTATAAATGGCGTGTGTCTTGATCCTCGTATTGGTTCACATTATAATAATCCAAGTTTTGGATATGGTGGATATTGTCTGCCAAAGGATACAAAACAGCTTCTTGCAAATTATAAGGATGTTCCAGAAAATCTGATTGAGGCAATTGTTGAATCTAATAAAACACGTAAGGATTTTATTGCTGATAGAGTACTTAAAATGGCAGGATACTATGATTACTATAATCATGGCGATTATAAGGCATCAGAAGAAAAGCAGTGTATAATAGGTGTATATAGACTTACAATGAAAAGTAATAGCGATAATTTTAGGCAAAGTTCAATTCAAGGTGTAATGAAAAGAATAAAAGCTAAAGGTGCACAAGTTATAATTTATGAGCCATCACTTGAAAATGGAAGTACATTTTTTGGAAGTAAAATAGTAAATGATCTTTCGGAGTTTAAGTCGTTAAGCCAAGCAATTATCGCTAATAGATATAATGAATCTCTTAATGATGTTAAGGATAAGGTTTATACAAGAGATATTTTTATGAGAGATTAATTGAAGGGAATTTGGTTATATGAAAGGAATAATTCTTGCCGGAGGTTCTGGTACACGTTTATACCCACTTACTAAGGTGACATCGAAGCAGCTGTTACCTGTATATGATAAACCTATGATTTATTATCCAATGTCTGTACTTATGAATGCAGGCATCAGGGACATATTAATTATTTCAACGCCTCAGGATACACCAAGATTTGAAGAGCTTCTTGGTGATGGTCATCAGTTTGGTATTAATCTTTCATATAAGGTTCAACCGTCACCGGACGGACTTGCTCAGGCATTTATTATCGGTAATGAATTTATTGGTGATGAATGTGTAGCAATGGTTCTTGGAGATAATATTTTTGCAGGACACGGTATAAAAAAACGCCTTAGGCAGGCTGTGGAAAAGGCTGAGAATCAGAACCTTGCAACGATTTTCGGATACTATGTAGATGATCCTGAAAGATTTGGTATAGTTGAATTTGATAAAGCTGGCAAAGCAATTTCTATTGAAGAAAAGCCACAGCAGCCAAAGTCTAACTATTGTGTAACTGGACTTTATTTTTACGATAATAAAGTTGTTGATTATGCAAAAAGTCTCAAACCATCGGCACGTGGTGAACTTGAAATTACTGACCTCAACAGAATTTACCTTGAAAATGGAAATTTAAGTGTTGAACTTCTTGGCCAGGGATTTACATGGCTTGATACAGGAACGCATGAAAGCCTTGTTGAAGCTTCAAACTTTGTAAAAACTATTGAAGATCATCAGCACAGAAAGATTGCCTGCCTTGAAGAAATCGCATACTTAAATGGATGGATTTCTAAGGATGATGTACTAAAAGCCTATGAAGTGCTTAAAAAAAATCAGTATGGACAATATTTGATGGATGTTCTTGAAGGTAAGTATATAGATTAAGTATGGGGGCCATAAATGATAAGAGAAAGAGATGCTTCTTTGGATTTTATCAAAGGAATATGTATTTTAATAGTGGTATTATGTCATTGTGTTCCTTATGAAATGTTTCCAGCGTTTATAAGTGATACGTTTGAAGCTTGCTTTTTAAGATCTTTTTTCTGCGTTTCAGGCTATCTTTATTATACAAAAAGAAAAAATCCTTTAAATGATACATTAAAGTCAAAGTTTTTATCGTTAATTATTCCGTATATATTTTTTAGTATATTTGCTATAATATGGCATGCGGTATTGACTTTTGGATTTGGATGCAGAGAAATAAGTGATTCATACTATGGAATAAATTTGTTATACAGAGATATTTTTTGTGCAGTTTCTGGAATAGGTATAGGTACACTATGGTTTTTACCTGTGCTTTTTTTGACGTATGCAATCATGAGCATATATATAAAATATATTCATAATAAACTTAAGCTGATTTATGCAGTTGCTATTTGGGTTATAGTCTTTATTGCGCTGAATTTTATAGGTGATTATTTAAAGAATATATCAGAACAAATAGAAGGAAATTATAGCATTCTTAGTAAATATGTATTCCTAGTTTATCGTGTGATGTATGGTTCTGCATTTGCATTAGCAGGTTTTTATATAAGAATACTTAAAGAAAAAAATATTTGTATGTTACCTGTTGGTTTATCATTTTTATGTCTTTCGATTTTTGCTCATATTTTTGATAAAATTGTTTGTTTTAACATTTTTACATGTTTATGTACAGTTATCCTTATATTATGGGGATTTAAGAAATTCAAATCGTTAAACCAAAGCAAAATTATAAAGCCAATAATTTATTGTGGTAAAAATTCGCTATCAATAATGATATACCACTACATATTTCTTTTACCAATTGAACAGATGATTTTGAATAAAATTTATCTTTTTAGTTCGTTGCATACATATATTCAAGGATGGCTGTTATTTGCATTAAATATTATAACAACAATAATAATGACTTGTTTTCTAAATAAATTTGATATATTTAACTTTTTCATGGGGAAAAGTGGGAAATATAAAGAAATATTACAAAATAAATTATTTAAGGAGAAGGTTTCATGACCATTATAGTAACTGGCGGCGCAGGATTTATTGGCGCAAATTTCGTATATTTACAGCTTGAGAAACATCCGGAGGACAGGATTATATGTTTGGACAAGCTCACATATGCAGGTAACCTTTCAACTCTTGAAGATGCGATGAAGAATCCGAATTTCAGATTTGTTAAGGCTGATATTGCAGATAGAGAAGCAGTAGAAAAGCTTTTTGAAGAAGAAAAGCCGGACATTGTTGTAAATTTTGCTGCTGAGTCACATGTTGACCGTTCAATTGAAGATCCTGGTATTTTTCTAAAAACTAATATCATGGGTACACAGGTACTTATGGATGCATGCCGAAAGTATGGTATTAAGCGTTATCATCAGGTATCAACTGACGAAGTTTATGGTGATCTTCCTCTTGACAGACCTGACCTTTTCTTCACAGAGGAAACACCTATCCACACAAGTAGTCCGTACAGTTCATCCAAGGCTGGAGCAGACCTTCTTGTTCTTGCTTATTACAGAACCTTTGGACTTCCTGTTTCGATTACAAGATGTTCAAATAACTATGGACCGTATCATTTCCCTGAAAAGCTTATTCCTCTTATGATAAGCAGGGCACTCGCAGATGAACAGCTTCCTGTTTATGGCAAGGGGGAAAATGTAAGGGATTGGCTCTATGTTAAAGATCACTGCAAGGCAATAGATCTTGTTATGCGTAAGGGCAGAGAAGGTGAAGTTTACAATATCGGCGGTCATAATGAAAGGACTAACCTTGAGGTTGTAAAGACAATTCTGAAGGAACTCGGCAAGCCTGAAAGCCTTATTACTTATGTTACTGACCGTCCGGGTCATGATATGAGATACGCTATTGATCCAACTAAGATTCATAGTGAGCTTGGATGGCTTCCAGAAACAAAGTTTGATGATGGTATCAAGCAAACTATTGCATGGTACCTTGAAAACAAGAAATGGTGGCAGGATATTATTTCCGGTGAGTATCAGAATTATTTTGATAAGATGTATAAAGAAAAGGGCAGAGCATAATGAAAGCGTTAGTTACAGGAGTTAAAGGTCAACTTGGCTTTGACGTGTTAAAAGAATTTGAAAAAAGAGGTTATGAGGCTATTGGTGTTGATATTGATGAAATGGACATTACCAATGCTGAAAGTGTAAATAAAGTAATTATAGAAGTAAATCCCGATGTGGTTGTGCATTGTGCTGCGTGGACAGCTGTTGATGCAGCGGAGGATGAAGAAAATATTCCTAAGGTTCGTGCAGTTAACGTTCAGGGTACTCAGAATATTGCAGATGTATGTAAGAAGCTTGACTGCAAAATGATATATATTTCTACAGATTATGTATTTAATGGTCAAGGGACAGAGCCTTGGGAGGCTGATTGTAAGGACTATGCTCCATTATGCGTTTATGGTCAGACAAAGCTTGAAGGTGAACTTGCTGTTTCAGAGGTTCTTGATAAGTACTTTATTGTTAGAATAGCGTGGGTTTTTGGCAAAAATGGAAATAATTTTATTAAGACCATGCTGAATGTCGGAAGAAAATATGATACAGTAAGAGTTGTAAACGACCAGATTGGCACCCCGACTTATACTTATGACTTAGCGAGATTGCTTGTTGATATGGCTGAAACCGAAAAGTATGGATATTACCACGCAACCAATGAAGGCGGATATATCAGTTGGTATGACTTTACATGTGAAATTTTTAAGCAGTCAGGTTATGAAACTAAAGTTATACCTGTAACTACTGAAGAATATGGGCTTTCAAAAGCTAAAAGACCATTTAATAGCAGACTTGATAAAAGCAAGCTCAAAGAGAACGGTTTTACTCCATTGCCAATATGGCAGGATGCACTGGGAAGATTTTTGAAGGAGATTGAATTTTAATGGGACAAATTATAGTTGAAAAAAATGTTGGAGGCATTGATGGCCTCTGTATTATAGAGCCTACAGTACATGGTGATAACCGTGGGTACTTTATGGAAACATACAATCAGAATGACATGCTTGAAGCAGGTCTCGATATGGTATTTGTACAAGACAATCAATCATGTTCAGTAAAGGGCGTTCTAAGAGGACTTCATTTTCAGAAGGAATTTCCACAGGGTAAGCTTGTAAGAGTAATAAGGGGTACGGTATTTGATGTCGCTGTTGATTTGCGTAGTGATTCCAAAACCTATGGGAAATGGTACGGTGTCGAACTTACAGAAGAAAATAAAAAACAGTTTTATATTCCTCAGGGGTTCGCACATGGATTCTTAGTGCTTTCAGATGTAGCAGAATTTTGCTATAAGTGTACTGATTTTTATCACCCGGGTGATGAAGGCGGTATGGCATGGAATGATCCTGAAATTGGCATTGAATGGCCTGAACTTGTTGGGGAGTATAATGGAAGCGCAAGTGCAGAAGGATATGCATTAAAAGATGGAACAAAGCTTAATCTAAGTGATAAAGATCAGAAATGGGTCGGGTTAAAGGATACTTTTAAGTTTTGAGGAGAGTGAAATCCAATTGGCTGAAGTAGCGATATTGTTAGCAACATATAATGGTGAAATGTATCTTCGTGAACAGATTGATTCTATATTGAATCAGACATTTCAAGATTATACTATTTATATTCATGATGATGGTTCGACTGATAATACATTGAACATAATAAACGAATACTCTCTATCTTATCCTGATAAAATCGTAAATTTGGAGTATGCTAAGACCGGCGGCGCACTAACTAACTTTATGTCAATGCTCAAGTATGTATCAGAACCATATATTATGTTTTGTGATCAGGATGATTATTGGATTCAAGACAAGATTGAAAAGACATATAACGAGATGAAGCGTATTGAAAAAGGCTGTGAGATTTCTCCTTGTCTTGTTTTTACAGATTTATATGTTGTTGATAGTAGTCTCAAGATAATATCTGATTCATTTATGAACTATACGGATCGAAATCCTTACAGAACTGAATACACACAGTTATTGGTTCAGAATGTAGCGCCTGGATGTACTATGATAATTAATAAGTCCTTAGCAGAATTAATGCCTAAATACAAAAATGCTGATAAAATACAAATGCATGATTGGTGGGCAATTTTATTAGCGGCAACATATGGAAAGGTTTCGTTTTTGAATTGTTCAACAATAAAATATCGTCAGCATACACAGAACGTAGTTGGTGCAAGTAAAAAATCTTTAATAGGCAAAATAAAAAAATGTTTTAAGCAGATTTTTAATGGTACTTATGTTAAAACAAAAATAATGGGAAGGAATAATGTAATAAGTTTTGCAAATGAACTTCTACAAGTCGGAGATTTGCCTGAAGAAAAATATGAAGTATTGAGCAAAATATCTCAATTCCAATCTCTTTCTAAGTATCAGAGAATAAAAGAATGCAGAAAATATAATATTTCTACATATAGAAGAAACTGGTGGTTTTTATTTTGGATGTAAAGTGAACACCTTTTTTAATTTGAAAGGAAAATTATGAGGCATATATTTATAATTGGCTCAAAAGGTATTCCGGGAGCCTATGGAGGATATGAAACTTTTGTTGATAAACTAACAGAATATCATGAAAGTTTGACTGACATAACATATCATGTAGCGTGCAAAGATATAAAGAGTTATGAAGAATATTATCATGGTGCACGTTGTTTTCATATAAGTGTTCCTAATATAGGAGCTGCACAGGCTGTTTATTATGATATAGCAGCATTGCGAAGCTGTATAAAATATATAAAGGAAAATAAAATCGCAAATCCAATTGTTTATATTTTGGCGTGCAGAATAGGACCTTTTGTTTCACGCTATAAAAAACAGATAACGAAATTAGGTGGAAAATTATATATAAATCCAGATGGGCATGAATGGAAACGTGCTAAATGGCCTCTGCCAATTAAGAAATATTGGAAGCTTTCTGAAAAGTTGATGGTAAAGCATGCAGATTTGATAGTTTGCGACAGCAAAAATATTGAATCATATATACATAAGGAATATGCTTCATATAAGTTAAATACAACATATATTGCATATGGAGCGGAGGTATATTATAAAAATAGTTCTGTCTCACCAAAATTACAGTCATGGTACCACGAAAAAGGATTAAAGGCTAATAAGTATTATTTGGTAGTAGGTCGTTTTGTTCCGGAAAATAATTATGAAACAATGATAAGAGAGTTTATGAAAAGTAAAACCGATTGTGATTTAGCATTAATAACTAATGTTAATGATAATTTTTTAAATGCTCTTAAACAGAAAACAAATTATCATAATGATTCACGCATTAAATTTGTAGGAACTGTGTATGATCAGGAATTATTGCAGGAAATACGTGCTAATGCTTATGGATATTTGCATGGTCATGAAGTAGGAGGAACGAATCCAAGTTTGCTTGAAGCGCTTGGGTCAACTTCTTTGAATTTATTGCTTGATGTAGGATTTAACAGAGAGTGTGCTGAAGATGGAGCTCTTTACTGGACTAAGGAATCCGGAAATTTAGCATCAGTTTTAGAAATTGCAGATAAGATGAATGAAAAACAAGTAGAAGATATGGGCAAAGTTGCTAAATCACGAATTAAAGATAATTATAGCTGGAAGTTTATTGCGGATCAGTATATGAAAATATTTGAAAACTAACAAGTAAAAGACTTTAGTTAAATGTAAGGAGAAATATGTCATGGATATGATTGTGGTACCTTTTCATGATTATAAGAAATGGATAAATGAAGGGTTTCGTACAAGGGATGCTCATATTTTACAACATGCAATGAATGATTCTCGTGTGGATAAAATATTAGTTATCAACCGTCCTGTATCAATGGCAGAAATGCTTTTAAAAAGAAAGTCATGGAAAACATCTTCGGAAAATGTTGTATATAAAGAGAAACGTTTTCAAGTAACTCAAATGGAAAAAAACGTATGGTGTGTGGATATTTTTCTTCCAGATATATTTAGCGTAATTAGAGAACGTAAAAGATGGTGGTTTTCATCATTTTGTAATCAGTATGTATTGGAGAAAGTGCAGAGCGCAATAGACTATCTTAATATGAAAGATACAGTATTGTTGCTTCAGAATCCTATGGCGGTTGGATTAGTCAAATCAGTTTCATATAAATTATTGGCCTTTGATGCAATTGATAACTGGCTTCATCACCCGCAAATGAATGATAGTTATGATTTGATAGAAAGTAATTATAAGTTGATGGATGAAAAGGCTGATGTCATTTTAACTGTATCAGAAGCTTTAAAAGAAATATTTCCTACAAATCCAAATGTTAATTGGGTTCCTAATGGTGTAGATATTTCTTTTTTCTCCAATGGGTTTGGTGATACAACCCAGCTCAAAAAGAAAATTGTGATTGGATATATTGGGAAAATTCAGGAAAGAGTTGACTTTGATTTAATTGAAAAATGCATCCAGTCATGTGATAATTGTACATTTGAAATATGCGGTCCAATATATTCACAGCAAAAACGAATTAAAGAGTTGAAAAAGAAGTATACAAATATAAATTTTACTGGTGATATACATTACAATAAATTGCCCGAGGCAATGAAGAAAATGGACATTGCTATCATTCCTCATAAAATAGATTCATTTACAGAAAGTATGAATCCTCTAAAATTATATGAATATCTGGCAGCAGGAAAGCCTGTGATTTCAATGGCTGTTGCGGGAACTGACGCAATTTCACCGTATGTATATAATTGCAATAATTCAGAAGAATTTATTGATGCATTAAAAAAAGTTATAGAAGAAGTAAATAGAAATGCTTTTTCACCACAGAAGATACAAGCGTCTATTCCAAGTGAATGCAGTTGGGAATTTAGAACTAATTTGATATTGGAGAAGTTTGAAATAGCTTTAAAAAAAAAATCTAAGTTAATAAACTGTAAATTAGGCTTTGTCATTCTTCATTATATGACTTTTGAGGATACGGTTTTATGTATTGAGTCGATAAAAAATAATGTGAGTGAAAAGAAACATATTGTTGTTGTTGATAATGCATCAAGTAATGATTCTTTCAAAAAGTTGAGAGAAAAGTATAAAAATGATTCAGAAATAACCCTGGTAAGAAGTGATGAGAATATAGGGTTCGCAAGAGGCAATAATCTTGGGATCGAAAAATTACGAAGCATGTATAGATGTGAGTATATATCAGTTATGAATAACGATACAATTATAAAACAAAATAACTGGTATGATTTAATTAATGATGAATACAAAAAAAGTGGTTTTGCTGTTTTAGGTCCTAAAATAATAACCAAAGACGGTGATGACACTTCAAATCCTATGCGTAAGAAACCACTTGAAATGAAAGCAATAGATAACTTGATTTGGAGAAGAAGAATAAAAGTATTTCTTTGTAAAACTGGTTTACACAAGTTTGTAAATCCAGCAGGTACTAAAAAAGGTATTTCTGAGTTTGAGCATGATAAACGTTATGAAAATGTGCAGTTGCATGGTGCATGTATGATTTTTTCTGAAAAATTTTATGAAAAACTCCATGGATTTGATTCACGTACATTTCTGTACTTGGAAGAAGATATTATGTTCTTAAATCTTTTAGAAAATGACTTAAAAAGTGTGTATCTTCCGAATTTAGAAATATATCATTCTGAAGATTCTTCAACTAATAAAATCGTTAAGTCAAGCTGTGATAAAAAGATTTTTGTTTTTACTAATGAAATCAATTCCCTTAAAATATTGAAAAAGATTAAAAAGCAAAAGAAATCTAAAGCAACAAAAAGGTAAAACGTATGAAACTTATAAATATTTTATTGTATTTAATAGGGATATTTTCCACATTATATATTGTGGGAATAAGTGGCATTCCTGTTTCAACATTACTATCAGCAGTATGTTTACTTGCCATAATAATTGTGTATGGAAAAATGGTCGTTGTTCAAAATAAATATTTCTTTGCTTTTTTGTGTTTAGCGGCAACCACTTCGGTGTTTATGTTGTTTATAGATAGAACATATTTAATGACACAGATCATTACACTTGCTGTTATGGTATGCATATACTTGTGTATATCGAATATTAATATACTGCCTAAGTCAAGTCTGATGTATTTTATTTCTGGTTTGAAATTATCGTGTATAATACACATAATCTGGTGTATTCTGCAGCTTGTTTTATATAATGTTTGTGATATAGATATTAACAAATTAATTTTTGCAGATACTCTTCATATGGTAGAAAACGCAAGCAGTTACAAGAACGGAAGATTATCGATAACAGGATTTTGCTGGCATCCAAGTAATTTGATTCCGGTTTTGATTATTGCAAATCTCATGTTTAATAAATGGTATATTTGGGCTGTAAGCTTTTTTATTGTTATATATGCACACAGTGGTACAGCACTTTTAGGGTTATTGTTTGTATTCATATTAATGATACCTTTGAATTTTAATAAGATTGTTTTAAAAATAGCAAAAAAACCTGTATATATTTTTAGCATTATAGCATTTGTAACTGCCGGAATAGTTATAGTTATGAAAAGCGATCTTCATATAACATTGTATGATAAATATATAGAGTTGTATAATCGCGTTTTCGGCGAGCAAGATATGAGCACAACTGTACACATGCGTTATTATACAATGTTACCATTTATATGGGGTAATGCTTCAATTATAGAAATTTTATTCGGATATGGATTAGGATGTTCTGGAGTTTTATTTTCAAAATATTGTAATCAGTATACAGAACTTGGTGCATGGGTTGTAGAATCGGATCCTATGAATTTTATGTATAGCGTTGGATTGTTAGGTTTTATAGCTTTTTATTTATGGTTAATTCATATAATTTATATTTCAAGAAGAAAAGATAAGCGTTATTTGGTATTGTTTTTATCTTTAATATTTTGCGGAATAACATATAATGTACAGTATCAATGGCTTATTATGGTTGAATTATTCATTGGTATTTGTTTAAGAAAAAATATTGATTTCTTTAATTCGGAGATTCCTTTACTGTATAGGAAAAAAGTGTTTAAAAGGAATAAACAGAGGTTGCTTTTAGGTGGTTTAATAGATGGAAAAAAGTAAAATAAGCTTTAATAAAAATACAATTTTTTATATACTTGATATAGGGGCAAGAGGTGGCGGAGGCGAAGCGTTGTATCAGCTTCGCTTAGATTTAGAGCAGATGGGGTATACTGCTTATATTCTTTATTATAGGAACGATTTGTCTTCATTAGTTTTGCCAAACAAATTTTTACAATATTTTAATGGTAAGCCTGAAGATTTTATTTGTACCCATGAGAATATTAAGGATATTGAAAATAATTGTGTTATTGTTCCGGAAGCTGCAACCACATTTCTGTTTAGATATAAAAATATGAAAAAAATAGTATGGTGGCTGTCAATTAAATTTTATGATGGAGAGTTTGTTGATAAAGAGCCCAAGCACACTAGCATAGTTGATCCATTAAAGAAAATTTATCATTATTTAGAATTCTGGAAGATAAAATTAGATCGATTAAAAAAGTATCATAAATTTCGTTACCCTTTAAATCAGGTGAATTTACATTTAACAGGTTCTTATTATGCATATGAAGTCCTTAAATCAAAATACAAAATAAATTCAGAATTATTTATTCATTCGATAGGGCATGATTTTTTAAAGCTTGGTGAGTGGACAAGAAGTCAGGATACTACTCCAAGAGAGGATGTTGTACTATATAATCCTGCTAAACCGTCAAAAGTAATGAAAAAATTGCTTAAACGAAATAAATTTAAATATGTTCCTATTTGTAATATGACGCCTATACAAATGATTGAACTTTTTAGAAGAAGCAAGCTATATGTCGATTTTGGACATTTTCCTGGCCCAGAACGACTTCCAAAAGAAACTGTCTATAATGGTGTTACTGTATTAGTTGGAAAGAGGAATGCATCAGTTAATGCTTATGATGTTATGATTCCGGAAGAATATAAGCTTAAAATTAATACGTCTTTAAAAAAAATCGAAGCTAAAATTGCTAATATGCTGGAGCATTATGACGAAATATATCATGAGTTTGATTCGTTCAGGCAAATGGTTACAAATATGGAGCCGATATATTATGAACAAATGAAAAAGATTTTTACGAGAGGTAATATATGAGCGAATATAGAAATATAAAATTTGATAGTTTACGTTTTCTTGCAATGCTTATGATTATATTTCATCACTGCATAATTAATGATTTCGGCTTGCAAAGGGAATTATGCAGTAATATTAATTTGCTTAGTATTTCTGAGATTCAAACACTCGGCTTTTTCAATTCTTTTGTACTTATTGGAGTAAATATATTTTTTCTTTTATCTGGATATTTTCAAATTAAATTTTCATGGAATAAATTTTTACATATAATTTTGCAGACATTTTTTATCTATGGAGTAGTAACATTTATTGGAATCATTACCGGAAATGTAACTTTGAATACAGATGTAATAAAAAATATACTTGATCCAATAGATTTATATTGGTATATTATGACCTATTTATTACTTATGTTGGTTTCTCCGTTACTGAATATTATTGTAGAGCATATAAATAAAGATCATTTTAGATTATATATTCTGGGAATACTTATAGTTTGTGGAGGTTATGGCTTTTTGCATGATGTAAATCTTCACATAAACAGAGGGTACTCTTTTTTAATGGCTATGGCGTTGTATTTAATCGGAGCTGGTATACACAAGTTTGATTTAAAAGGATTTTATAATAAGAATTTATTTGTTTTTTTAGCGTGTGGGATTTTTAATTCATTAATTTTTTGTGGTTTTATAGTATTAGATATGCGACAGGAAGCATGGAATTTATTTGCATATAATAATCCTTTAATTCTATTAGAATCTATTTTTTTATTACTGTTTGTTAAAGGTATGTCAAATAATCGCTTTGAAAAATACAAATGGATTTCTGCTCTATCCAAATCAACACTAACTGTTTATTTATTACATTCTACTTGTTGGCTGACAAAACTACGCCATATTCCTATGGAATTATTAATTCAGGAATTTGGTTTTTGGATAGCATTAATTATGCTTCCAGTATATGCGATATTTATATATCTGATATGTTGTGTAGTAGACAAACTGTTAGCAATAAGTATTGATGTTGTTTTATGGAAAATAAGCAAAAAGTGTGACATATTAATTAATAGTATGTTTTCTAAATGCTTAAAAATCATAAAATAGCACCTTTCATGATTTATTAGCTATGCTTTATAAATATCAATGCTTATATATATCAGCCACACATCTAAAAAGCAGGAACGGCTTTGGAGCATTTTAAAATTATAAAATAATTTTAATAACATTAAATATTCATCTTATATGAATATTATAGAAGATGGCGAGGTAATAACATGAATACCCCTAACACATTGGTTAGTATCATTATACCGATTTATAATGTAGAGAAATATCTGAATGAATGTCTTGAGAGTGTTTGTGCACAGACTTACAGAGAAATTGAAATTATTTTGGTGAACGATGGTTCTACGGATAATAGTATTTCAATTTGTGAGAAATTCCAAAAAATAGATAATCGCATAACAATCATAAATAAAAAAAATGCTGGTTTATCTGCTGCAAGAAATAGTGGTTTGGAGATAGCAAAAGGAGAGTATATATATTTTCTTGATAGCGATGATTATATATCACCAGATGCAATTGAATTGTTAGTTAAAACAGCAATAAATCAGCGGTTAGACATTATAAGCTTTGATGGTATAGCTTTTTTTGATGAAGATAATCCATGGGAAGCTGATAGCAGGTTGTTGGAGCGCTATATAAGAAAGCATTGTTATTTTGGAGTTATGAAAGGAGCAGAACTCTATTATAACCAAGAAAAAAATGGAGAATTTCGCTCCCCAGTACAGACATATTTTTTTAGACATGATTTTATAAAAGAAAATTCTTTAAAATTCTATGATGGTATTTTGCATGAAGATATATTATTTATGTTTTTTGCTATGTTATATGCCCAAAGAACAATGCATATACAAGTAGCTTTATACTACAGAAGAATGCGTTCTGATTCTATTATGGGTAAGGTTACAACCGAAAAAAACCTTTTTGGTCTATATACAGTTTTAAAAGAAATAATATCATTTGATAAAAAAACAAAAAATGCAGCAATTGTTGCGGCATTTAAAGATAAAAATGAAATTTATTTAGCTTATACAACAGGAATAATAAGTATTTTAAACTATTATTTTACACAGTATTTTACACTGAACAAAAAAAGCTTTGAAACCAAAAAGCAATTTAATCATATTATTAAACTTTTGAACGAAAAAGAATATTTTTTCAATACGGAAATAAAAAGGTGTGTTGATAATAGAAGAAAGATTCAGTTAAAAAAAATAGCATCAAAGCATAAAGCATTGAAAAGATTGGGTAAAAATATTATTAAGGTTAAACGTAAGATCAAACATAAGCAAAATTCACTTGAAGAATATCAAAACATTTTCGATTTGCTGACAAATACTTATTCAGAAGAAAAAAGAATTATACTACTCTGCGTACCTCATAAACATGGTAATAGGGGGGATCAGGCGATAGCTTTAGCAGAAGTAAAGCTTCTTAAAGAAAAATGTGCTGATAATACAATAATTGAAATTCCAGCATTTATATGTGAGTTTTATGCACATGTATTGAAAAATTATGTTAAATCGACAGACATATTCTTTATTCATGGCGGTGGAAATTTTGGCAGCTTGTGGCGGCATAACCAACTGGCAGCATTGAATGTTATACAATATGTGCCGGATAGCTGCATAATTGTTTTTCCACAAACAATTTATTATTCAGATGATGCACTAGGTAATGCGCAGATTGATGAAGACAGAAAAGCATTTTCAAAGTTTACTAATCTGCATATATTTGTACGTGATAAATCTTCATATGACTTGGTCAAAAGAAGTAATTTGTTTTTTAATGCTAAAAGCGTAGATTTGATTCCGGATATTGTTTTATCTTTAGATATGCAGCATTTATCAATAAAAACAAGAAAAGGTGCTTTGATATGCCTTCGTCCTGATATGGAAGCAGTTTTAGAAAATCGTGAAAAGAACCGTATATATAAAACTTTACTTGAACGATTTTCAAATGTTTTATTTACGGCAACTAATGATACTTTTGATCCAATTTCAATGTATGAAAGAAAAGAAAAGGTAGAAAAATTACTGACACAGTTTTCTGAATCTGAAATTCTTATTACTGACCGTTTGCATGGTATGATTTTTGCGGCAATTACAGGGACTCCATGTGTTGCAATGGATAATTTATCTAGGAAAGTAAGTGGTGTATATAGTTGGATAAAAGACTTGGACTATATAGAATTTATAGAAAATATTTCAGATTTAGACAGCGCTATAAAAAGAGTTATGAGTGTTTCCTTACCAAAATATAGTAGTAAAATTTTCGATAAATATTACCAAAAAATTATTGATTGCATAGCGAAATAATAATGGAGGTATAAATGAAAAATATAATAAAAATTACTGCTCCAGTAGTAAACAAAAACAGGGTAAAATATAATTATGAAGTATCAGGCGAATGGAAAGAGGCTTTTATACTTGATAATGATTTTTGTATTGAGTATGATATAGATATATCAAATATTCCTTTAAGTATAATTATTATACCGTTACTTTGTAATATACTTCCAATTTCTTGGATATATGATGCAGTAATTTATGTTGAAAGCTGTGATAAAGCATTCTATGAAAGTATAGAAGAATTTAAAAAGGGATATGTGGATATGTATCCTAAGATAAAATTTGGTGGAAGTATTGTTGCTGAAGCTGTTGTTGAAAATTCTTATTCGGGTGAAAACGGATCTGCAGCATTTTTTAGTGGTGGAGTTGATGCTTTCAATACACTTGTAAATCATGCAGGAGAAAATCCGACATTGTTAACTATATGGGGTGCAGATGTAAAGCATGATGATATCAGTGGCTGGCAGAATGTTATGAAGCATATTAATTCCACTGCACAAGAATTTAACGTAGAGTATATAACAATAAAATCAGATTTTAGAAAATTTTTAAATGAAAATACTCTCACGCTAAAAGTAAATGAGCTTAGTGGTGATAACTGGTGGCATGGTTTTCAGCACGGAATAGGTATTATCGGGCATGCAGCTCCTGTATGCTTTGCTTTAAATAAATTGATCGTATATTTTGCATCGTCGTTTACTGAGGCTGATAAGGGGAAAATAACCTGTGCATCTGATCCTACAATAGATAATTTTGTAAGGTTTGGAAACACATCAATTATTCACGATGGGTATGAATACGACCGACAAGATAAAATTCACAATATTGTGGAATACTGTCGGAAGGAAGAAAGAAAAATTTCACTTCGTGTTTGCTGGAAATCAACCGGAGGCAAAAATTGTTGTGAGTGTGAAAAATGTTGGAGGACGATTCTTGGGATAATTGCTGAGGGTGAAGAAGCATCCAATTACGATATGAGTTATACAGATAAACAACTTAAAAACTTTCATAAGATTTATTATATTAAGAAGAATATTCCTGATTATAGGCGAGATGGTGTTTATACAAAAATTCAAGATACTATGAGGAAAAACCTTAATTATGAGCAATTACCAAAAGATTTGCAATGGTTTTATAAATTAAATATAAAAAAATTAGGGTATCATCCTTATCGGTGCTTTTATGCAAAGGTTAAAAATATTATTAAACGAGTAATTTTAAAAATATTAAGAAAGTAAGGTTTAAGATATAAATGGCATCTAATAAAAGAACAATGATTAATCTGATTTGTAGCATGATGGTTCTTGCGACTAATATCGTGATCAGTTTCTGGCTTTCGCCATATATAGTAGAGCATATAGGAGTTGAAGCAAACGGATTTGTTTCTCTTGCCAATAATTTTGTTACATATGCACAGCTAATTGTGACGGCATTAAACAGTATGGCGGCAAGATTTATTGCAATATCTTATGTAAAAAAAGATTATAGAAAAGCAAACCTCTATTACAATTCAGTTTTCTGGGGTAATCTTCTGATAGTTGCTGTTCTTATAATTCCGGCAATCATTATCATTGCCAAGCTTGAATCTTTTGTAAATCTTCCGGAGGATATCTCGTTTGATGTAAAATTGCTTTTTGGCTTTGTGTTTTTTAATTTCTTTATAACAACCGGTATGCCTAACTGGGATTGTGGTACATATGTTACAAACAGGCTTGATCGCTCATATATTCCGCAAATGATTTCAGCTGTTGCGAGATGTGCCTTCTTGTTCCTGATATTTATAATTGCGACTCCAAAGGTGTTCTATGTCGGTATTGCTGCAACAATTATGACAATTATTAACCTTACTGCAAATTGCTATAATACAAATAAACTGACTCCAGAGCTTAGAATTGGATTTACTGGTAATAAACGTTGCTGTAGTAAATCAGCAATAAAAGAACTTGTTGGTTCTGGTATCTGGAATGCAATTTCTAGTTGCGGAAACATTCTTCTTTCCGGACTGGATCTTATTATATGTAATCTTATGATTGGAGCAACTGAGATGGGAGTACTCTCTCTTTCAAAGCTGATTCCTAACTATATGCAGCAGCTTTCATTGTCGATAAGAAATGCTTTTGCACCAGAGCTTACAATTAATTATGCAAATGAGGATAAGGAGGCAATCCTTGATGATATAAATAGAGCAATGAAGTTGACTTCGATTATTCTTACAATTCCTATTGCGCTTGTAATAACACTTGGTGACAATTTTTTTGCATTATGGGTACCGACGCAGGATGCAAGGCTATTGCAGATCCTTTCAATTCTTTCGATTTTAGGTTATATGTTTACGAGTGGAACACAGATACTATATAATGTGTTTTCAACAGTGAATAAGGTAAAGCCTAATGCAATAGCGATGATTATTGGTGGAGTTGCATCTACATGTATAACATTAACGCTTGTGGCGGTTACAGATCTTGGAATATATGCAGTTGCAGGTGTCAGCACGTTTTGCAATCTTGTGAGGAATATGTTTTTTACGCTCCCGGCAACAGCCAAATATCTCGGTTATAAGTGGAATAAGTTTTATCCTCAGGTTATAATGACTGCAATTTCATCAATAGGACTTCTTGTTGTATATTATTTTGTTGCGAAGCTGCTTCCAGGACAAACCTGGATTGAATTAATTCTGTCAGCTGCTGTTCTTGGGATTATAGGAATTATAATAAATGTAGCTTTAATATTGAATAAATCAGAAAGACGGTTTTTATTCAGTAAAGTTGATAATAAGCTTCATTTGAGTAAGGCTTTTAGGAGAAAAAAGTAATGATACAATTTGATGTTGATAGGTAATATATGAGATGGATATATTGTTTTAACATGTTTAAATAATACTGAAAAGATGCGTACTTAAGTTTATGTTAACGAAAATGTGCAAAATAGTTACCAATTTAGGCACAGAAGCCCCTGAAATGTTCCGTTCAGGGGCTATCGCTTTTTTTGATGCTTTTGCAACCGTGTAGCTCCATTTAAGAGGAAGTAAATTCAAATATACATCAATGTTGTCCTTGTCAATAACGACCATTTTATCTAATATGTGCTTATAGAACTCATCTTCATATTCAACGCCGCCGACAATATTCATTATTAGCACCTGCCTTATTTTTCATTCTGATAATCAATAAGTAATTTAATACCTAAACAAAATACAAATCCTCCCAGTAGAATAAACATTAGCCAAATCATATTCCAATATGGAGATGTTGTATCATACATCCATAACAGAAGTTCATTCCAAAACTTTAACCTCACACATATGGCAAACAAGTCAAATAAGAGATAACTTCCTCCTACAATATATATCCATCGCCACCAATAGTTGTGATGGATATTCTTAAAAAAGCTGATAATCCCTAAAAAACAAAGTAAAGTTAAAACAATCATAAGTCCATAATAGAAAGCATTGCTGCTTTCCAATATCCCAATCCATAAATCTGCATAAGATTTCCTGTCAATCATTCCCCAAATCCTGTGCAAATGGAAAACACCAAATAACAGGAAAAACCATGGTTCATAAAATGCTATCTTTTTTATTTTTCCTCCACGCATACTATTTGACTAATATTTTTTAATAGTCAAATTGGATGTTGTTATATGGCTGTAGCTATATAAACTACAGCCAATCAAGTAGCTGTACCGCAGGTGCAGCCCCTGCGAGGGCTTGCCAAATACGAATTTGAAAACCACGATTTCATAAGAGGTTACTGCCCCTCATAGAGCTTTAATAAAATCCTCCAAAACGCTTGAAAACAAAGGATTTATCGCAATGTGTTCGCCTTATCTCTTTATACGATTTCACTTGCGTTTATGCTTCCCTCGCTACCTCATAAGGGCAAAAACAAGGGAATAAAAATCTGATAACAAGATATAACAACAAGTGGCAATCGGGAAACTGTGGCATATGTGCGAATATATTATACTGGAGGATTTCAAGATGGACAAGTACATTTATGATGAGAACAACGGTCTTTGGTACGAACTGCAAGGCGAATATTATCTGCCGTGTCTTACCTTACCATCCGAAGAAGAAAAGCCTATCGGAATATGGGGACAGCGGCATAAACGCTACCTGAAAGAGCATAGAAAAGCGACCTACACAACGCTTCTTACCAGCGGTAAGCTCAATACTTACCTTGCGGAGATAAACCAGCAAGCGCAGGAACGCTTTGAACGGCTCATAGAGCAACTGAAGCAGGCGCAGGGTATCACGGAACAGCTAAAGGCGGAAAGCGCCTCAGAATGGGCAAGAAGAATGAATAACATACGGGCTTGTGCAATGGAGATTTTGAATAGAGAAATTATTTACGCATAGCAGACAGGCGGCAGGGTGTGAAAACTCTGCCGCCTAAAAAATTTTCAAAAAGGTCTTGCTTGTGACGCTGCGTAATGATTTATAATATATGACAAGAGGTAGACAATTATGGCAAAATACAGAGCAATCCCGCAAGGGTTTATGACAGTTGGCGAAGTGGCAAAGAGAATGGGCGTCACCGTCCGTACTCTGCAATACTACGATAAGGAAGGACTGCTTTCCCCATCGGCAGAAAGCGAAGGCGGACGCAGGCTTTATACAGATAAGGATCTGGTTACACTTCATCAGATTATATCTTTGAAATCACTGGGTTTTTCTTTGGACGATATAAAACAGCGATTGATTACTTTAGAGACACCGGCTGATACATTATTGTGTCGTTAAGCATTGGAAGTGTTTTAGGGTTGACGGTAAAAAATCAAGCAAAACTGACGATGATAGCACAACTTGTGTTTTTGTCCTCAATTATGCTTTCGGGGATTATGTTTCCTATTGAGTTTCTACCCGATTTTTTGGAAACGATAGGACTAATTTTCCCAGCCTCTTGGGGATACCGATTGATGTTGGATAATGGATTTTGCTTTGAAAATCTATGGTATCTAATCGTTGCCTTTTTTGTGGCGGTAATTGTATGTGGGGTAGTTTTGAAGAAACAAAAATCGAAATAGTTTGGGGGACAACAGTTTGAGTAAAAATGAATGGATACTATGCCCCGTTTGCGGCAACAAAACCCGTGACAGAATAAGAGAGGATACGGTCTTGAAGAATTATCCCCTCTACTGCCCGAAATGCAAACAGGAAACGCTGATAGAAGCGGAGAATTTGAAAATAACCGTTATAAAGAAGCAGGAAACCTAATCTCTATATGTATTCCGCCGTGTATGGGTAAAACCATAGCGGCGGTTTTTCTTTGCCTATCGGCTGTCTCTGTCAAAGGATTTCTTGCGTGGCTTCTGCTGTCTGCCCTGCTCCTGCAAGCAGAGGAAGCAAAATCGAGCTGACCGCATACGATGACCTTTTCCAGACGGACGAGAGCCGTGAGGAAGCGGCGTTAAGCAGGATACGGGATATTCCCATTTCAGAGATTGACGAGTTTCCAGACCACCCATTCAAGGTGTTAATGAATGAGGATATGGAACAGCTTGTCGAGAGTATAAAACGGAATGGCGTAATGACCCCTGCCACTGTCCGTCTGAAAGAGGACGGGCAGTATGAGCTTATCAGCGGACACAGGAGGAAAAAGGCTTGCGAGCTTGCAGGGCTTGAAACGCTGAAATGTGAAGTGAAAGAGCTGACCCGTGACGAAGCGATTATAGGCAGTACATACCTGCCTAAATCCAGATAGGAGGTCAGATACAAATGGAAGAAAGAAAAATCAGGCGTGGCGACATCTACTACGCCGACTTAAATCCCGTTATCGGCTCGGAACAGGGCGGCAGGCGACCCGTACTTATCATCTCCAACGATACGGGCAACAGGCACAGCCCGACAGTTATCATTGCAGCGATTACGAGCCGAGTACACACAAAGGCAAAGTTGCCTACACATACAGCAGTAAATGATTTTGAGGGACTTGATAAAGACTCCATTATCCTGCTTGAACAAATTCGCACCATAGACAAACAACGCCTGCGAGAGTATTTGGGCACTCTTGACAGGCGTTTTCTTGATAGTGCCAACGAAGCACTTGCTATTAGCATCGGTCTTAGAAAAAAGGATTAGCCCTCTCGTTATACGGTACAAGCAATAGCTCATATATTGAAAACGAGGGAGGTGTTGACGGCTGAAGCATAGAGAATTTGTTTATGTTGGCGACCCTGTTCCAGAACTGAGCGAGCAGGAACACGCAGCGTTTCTAATGAATATTCAAAGGTCAATCGTTCTTTCGTTAGAAAAGAGAAAGCTGTTGACCCCTTCACAGCGTGAACGCTGTTTGGTCGAGCTTGAGAAACAATACAGTCAAAGTCAGAAAAAGCAACGCCGAGCATAACGCTTGGCGTTTTTACAGTATGACGGGCATGTTCGTGCTCTGTGGTGAAAGTCCACATAGGCGTAGCTACCAACGAACTTTATAGCGACTCTCAAGGTTTGCGTCGTGAGGTGCAGGCGAGAAGAAGAGATAGCGAAATCGTAGCCCTACGAACAGAAACCTGATAATAAGGCGTTCATGGAGGGTAAGTTGGCTGTAGGCAATGAAGCCCCAAAGGTAGCCGTAACCCATGAGCGTAAATCAGGAGGGTAGACGAGGAAAGAATGCGGACTTATCCCGTGAGGTCTCGCGGACGCAGGTATTGGTTGAATTATCCCGCCTGCGGTTGAAAACGATTTATCGTGAGAAGTCAGCAGAAGCCATAGTAGGCGAGGGCCGAAGGGCTGAACAATGTAACCGTGTAATCAAATGTATGCTTCATGGAATACCCGACAGCAGGAAGGGCGAAACGTAAATGAGCAGATACTGCAACCACTTAGGGCAAATCCATGAAAACGGAAAGGAGAAAGCACACAAGGCAATGTCGGAACTGTTAGAAAAGGTACTATCCAAAGACAACATGAACGCCGCCTACAAAAGAGTCTGTGCCAATAAAGGAGCAGGCGGAGTAGATGATGTGACGGTTGAAGAGCTCGGTGATTATATCAAAGAGAACTGGGAGGGTATCAGGGAGCAAATCAGGCGAAGGGAATACAGACCCCAGCCAGTCAGGAGGGTAGAGATACCCAAGCCAAACGGAGGGGTGAGGAAACTTGGAATCCCAACCGTAATGGACAGGGTAATTCAGCAAGGCATAGTGCAGATAATAAGCCCTATGTGTGAGCCCTTGTTTTCGGAAAGGAGCTATGGCTTCAGACCGAACAGGAGCTGTGAAATGGCTGTCAGGCAATTACTTGTGTATCTGAATGAAGGATATGAGTGGATAGTGGATATCGACTTGGAGAAGTTTTTCGATAATGTACCGCAGGACAGGCTTATGAGTCTTGTCCATGACATTATTAAAGATGGTGATACGGAATCGCTCATCCGCAAATATCTGAAAGCAGGAGTCATGACACCGCAGGGATATGAGGAAACAAATCTCGGTACACCGCAGGGAGGCAACCTGTCACCGCTCATGTCAAACATCATGCTGAATGAACTGGACAAAGAACTTGAAGAGAGAGGACTCCGCTTCACAAGATATGCCGACGACTGTGTGATAGCAGTAAAAAGCGAATCAAGTGCTAAGAGGGTCATGCGGACAGTGGCGGACTGGATTCAGAGGAAACTGGGGTTAAAGGTAAACATGACCAAAACCCGTATTGCAAGACCGCAGAAGCTGAAATATCTTGGATTCGGATTCTACAAGGACAGTAAGGCAAAGGAATGGAAGTGCAGGCCGCATCAGGAATCTGTGAAGAAATTCAAAAACAGACTGAAAGAACTGACCTGTAGGAAAGTGCCCGGAACAGTCACAGTCAAGATTGCGAAAATAAACCAGGTGACAAGAGGGTGGATAAACTATTACGCCCTTGGCTCTATGAAAACAGCAATGACAGAGATTGACGCACATTTAAGAACAAGACTCAGAGTCATTATCTGGAAACAGTGGAAAGTACCGAAGAAACGGCAATGGGGATTGCAGAAACTTGGGGTCAGTAAAGACCTTGCACGACTGACAGCGTACTGTGGCGACCGCTACTATTGGGTTGCCACAAAGACATGTGTGGTCAGGGCAATCTCTAAAGATGTATTTGCCAAGGCAGGGCTTGTAAGCTGTCTTGACTATTATAATGAGCGTCATGCCTTGAAGTTATGTTGAACCGCCGTATGCCGAACGGCACGTACTGGTGGTGTGAGAGGGGAGAGAAAATCTCCCCTACTCGATTATCCGAATGTACGAAATGAAAATTTGCACATTCGACACTTATATTCGTTTTTTCTATAATAAATACAGTAACACAGGTTACTGAGAAAGGAGCTTTGTTATGAATAAATATGAACGCCTAAATCAAGAGCGAAAAATGGTAGATATGAAAAAGCGAGTGGCTGCATATTGCCGTGTTTCCACGGATAATGAAGACCAAGCCAATTCGTTTGAAAGTCAGCAGCGATACTTCCGCCAGTATATCGAGCGTAATCCCGATTGGGAACTGTACGAGGTTTTTGCCGATGAGGGTATCTCTGGTACTAACACAAAGAAGCGTAAAGAATTTAATCGCATGATTGCATGTGCTAAAAATGGCGACTTTGATTTGATTATTACTAAGGAAATTTCCCGTTTTGCGAGAAATACCCTTGATAGTATATATTACACCCGTGACTTAAAAAAGCATGGTGTTGGCGTTATCTTTATGAATGATAATATCAATACCTTAGACGGTGATGCTGAACTTCGTCTGGCAATCATGTCCTCTATTGCACAGGAGGAAAGCCGCAAGACTTCCGAGCGTGTGAAATGGGGGCAGAAACGCCAAATGGAGCAAGGCGTTGTATTTGGCAGAAGTATGTTAGGCTACGATGTTGAGGGTGGCAAAATGACTATCAATGAGGAGGGAGCAAAAGTTGTACGCCTTATCTTCCACAAGTTCGTCAATGAGGGCAAAGGAACGCATGTCATCGCCCGTGAACTTCGTGAGGAAGGTATTAGTCCTATGCGAGTAAAGGAATGGAGCAACACAGTTATTCTCCGTGTTATCCGCAACGAGAAATACTGTGGCGACTTAGTGCAGAAAAAGACCTATACACCAGACTTTCTATCTCATGAAAAAAAGTACAACCGAGGGCAAGAGGAATTTATTATCATCAAAGACCACCACGAGCCGATTATATCCCGTGAGCTGTTCGATGAAGCAAACCGTATTTTAGATGCCAAGTCACTCTCACAGGAAGGTAAGGCAAAACATAGTAACCGCTACCCGTTCTCTGGTAAAATCAAATGCGGTTGTTGCGGTTCGAGTTATGTGGCAAGGTATAAGACCCGAAAAGACGGCAGCCGTTATAAGGCGTGGTGTTGTAATGAAGCTGCCAAACACGGCAGTCCTCATATTGATAAGGCAGGAAACCAAGTTGGCTGTACGGGGCTGAGTATTCGTAATGAAGATGCAACCCACATTATGTATCTTGTTACCAAGAGCCTTAAATACAACAAAGAGAAAATCACAAACAATCTGATTTCCATTATTAATTCTATAATTGCTATGGATACGACAGGCACAGATGCCACCAAATTAAAAACCCAGATTGCAGCTATCGAAGATAAGCGTACAAAACTGATTGACATTTATATGTCTGGGGATATAACCAAAGAAGAATTTTCTGCGGCACGGTCTAAGTGCGATGCTGAAATTGCAGAGCTTCAATCCGTTATCGACAGCATTGATAAGCAACAGGCAATGATTAAACAACAGCAGGAACTTGTGCAGGAAATCAGAGCAGCTATCAATGAGATTGTCGACGGCGTTGAATACGAAGATGAGTTCTATAAGCACATATTAGATAAGATGGTCGTTATTGACAAGGACAACATTGATGTATATTTAAATTTACTTCCTCTTAAATGGAGCTACACGGTTGCAAAAGCATCAAAAAAAGCGGTAGCCCCTGAACGGAACATTTCAGGGACTTCTGTACCTATATCCGTCAATATACCCTTTACCTCACTATAAGGCGCTGCAAAACGCTGACAAAGATATCTAAGCGCAGCTCCAAGCTCTCCGTCAGGACCACCGAGCTGAGAAATAATAAACCTTGCCATTTTCGGATTAGAATTTTTTATTTTGACCGGGTACTGAAGTTTCTTTTCATAACTAAACATTAGAAATTATCGCTCCTTTCCCAAGGCCATGGATCATTGACCCAGGTCCACCTTGTTTTACTTTTAACCTGTTCCGGGGTAATAGGGCCGTATTTCTCTGCGTATTCTGCATAAGCGTCAGCTCTGAGCTGATTATACTTGTGAAAATATTCAAGCGCTCTTGCACAGTCAGGATGCGTATCAAGATAAAGGTGAAGATCCTTTATTGCAAAATCATAGCGCTGTATAGCTCTGAGAAGCTCCAGTCTCTCCTTATTCATCATAATCCCCTTTCCATGCTAAAAAAGGCTTATTCAGTGATGGGAACATTGTACCGTTTTTTATGCCCTCATCATCACTGTATAGCTCTTCCCATTCCTGAAAAGGTACATAAGCCATTGCTATCGGTGTCTCCTTAGGAAACCTGCTCATACTTGTACCCGAAGACGGAAAGCTCGGCCTTTTACCGTTCATCATATCAGATACATTCATCATATTGTCGAACATGTTGAAATCCAATATAAACTCTCCTTTCTTTGAAATTATCCTCATAGGAAATATGCGCATTTCTGCACACTACATTATATGTTAGCTACGGCAAAGTGCGACATTTTCTTTTACAAATTCCTCCGGATATGTTATAATATACTCAATGGTATAAATAACATTTACTTTTTATACTAATTCATTATCGCTCTGTAGATAAAGCTGCAAGATACAATATTCACTGTCAAGATAGTTTGACGCAGAGAGTGCTTATTATACAAGGCTCTGTTTCCAAATCGTCATAGCGATTTTGAAATAGAGGATAGTATATAACCGCAAATTTATCTATACGAGGAATAGTAAGCAGCTTAATGCGGTGCTAAATGATTTTCTGTTAGGTAAAACAAAGGAAAATAAGGCTTGCTACGCTAAGTAGCATAAAAGTAATCAGTTTTTTCTTGTGAAATCTTGGAGGATTTATTATGATGGATTTCCAATAAAAAACAAGGAGGACACAGATATGAGTTTAGGAGAAACAATTAGAGAATGTAGAAAGAAGGCTGGACTTTCACAGGAACAGCTTGCCGAGAAGTTAAATGTATCCAGACAGGCAATTACCAAGTGGGAAACAGATAAAGGTATTCCCGATGTTGCCAATCTGATTGCGATTAGCGATGAGTTTAGCTTGAGTTTAGATGAGTTGATTAATGGGAATGCCACTGTAAAAAGGAAAATAATTGCTGACAGCTCCGCTAAAAAATGGCATATTTTGGTTATTGTATATCTGCTAGCAATTGTGGCATATATCGCTTACTTTGCAGTTGCCCATAGAATTCTGATGATAGGGTTTTTAATTGCAACTCTGTTTATGTTATTTTATGAACTGCGGATTTTCATTAAAGAAAGGATATATCGGCAGAAGGACAACAACGTGAAAAGAGAATAGGCAGTATGAATAATGTACTGGATTCCGAGCCAGTCTATTTTGATGTGGAGCAGGAAAACTCCGAGGAAGAAAGCGGCGTTACCATTGTCAGGGTGGAACGCTCCAACATGGCACAGAAAGGCAAGGTTACCGTAACCACAGGAAAAGACGGCACGGCGAAATCCAAAGAGCTGTATCTGGGCAAGTATGAGGTCAAGGAAACCACAGCCTCGTATGGTATAGGTTGATGATGAATTAGTATTGTGCATAATAAAAAATAACGGAGTGAGATTTTGGATAAGTTTTCAGTACTGAGCAAATATTTTGGCTATAAAAGCTTCCGAAACGGTCAGGAGCAGCTTGTAGACAGCATTCTTTCCGGCAGTGATGTTCTCGGCATCATGCCCACCGGAGCAGGAAAATCCCTTTGCTATCAGGTCCCGGCAATGCTTCTTGAGGGAGTTACGATCGTTGTTTCTCCCCTTATTTCTCTTATGCAGGATCAGGTTGACGCTCTTCGTGCGTCAGGCATTCCTGCCGGTTGTCTAAACAGTTCCCTTTCTGACGAGGAATACCGCCATGTACTTTCCGAGGCATACAAAGGGGAGCTGAAAATCATATACGCAGCTCCGGAGCGCCTACTATCACAGGGATTTCTGAATCTTTCTTCTCAGATAAAAATTTCCATGCTTACTGTGGACGAGGCTCACTGCATATCACAGTGGGGTCAGGACTTCCGGCCAAGCTATCTTAAAATAAAGGAGTTTATAAACACCCTTGAATATCGCCCAGTCATAAGCGCTTTTACAGCTACTGCCACAAAAGAGGTACGGGACGATATTATAAAAATTCTTGAGCTTAACTCCCCCTTTGTTCTTACCACCGGCTTCGACCGAAAAAACCTTTATTTCGAGGTTCAGACTCCAAGGGATAAGTTCACCGCTCTTCTGAGGATCATAGAGAAAAACAGGGACAAATGCGGCATAGTTTACTGCTCCACCCGAAAAAACGTTGAATATGTATGCAGCAGACTTTGCGAAGCAGGTTACAACGCTTCAAGATACCATGCCGGTCTTAGCGATAAGGAACGCAAGCACAATCAGGATGACTTTATTTATGACAGGAAAACGATCATGGTTGCAACTAACGCTTTCGGTATGGGTATAGACAAATCCAACGTTTCCTTTGTGGTACACTACAACATGCCTAAAAATATTGAAAGCTACTATCAAGAGGCTGGCAGAGCAGGCAGGGACGGTGAACCTGCATCCTGCTATATCCTCTACAGCGGTCAGGATGTGCGGACAAATACGTTCCTCATAAACAACGACGAAAACAGCGAGCTTGACGAGGAATCCAGAAAACTTGTAAAGCAGAAAGAGCTTGAAAGACTTAAATACATGACCTTTTACTGCCGCACAGCGGGATGCCTGAGAGAATTTATTTTAAAATATTTCGGAGACAGCTCCTCAAACTACTGCGGCAACTGCTCCAACTGCAATTCAAATTTTGAAACCGTGGACATTACTATTGACTCTCAGAAGATCCTCTCATGTATCTACAGGCTGAGAGAAAGAAAGCTCCGCTACGGAATAGGTATGATCATTTCTATTTTAAGGGGCAGTAAGGCTGAAAAAGTCATAAAGCCCGGACTGAACACTCTTTCAACCTATGGGATAATGAAGGAATGTCCGGAAAGAAGATGCAGGGAGATAATAAATCTGCTTATCGAAAACGGATACATAACGATCTGCGGAACGGATTATCCGGTACTGACCCTTAATCATAAATCCCGGGAAATACTGTTTGAGAAAAAGCAGCTTGAAATGAAGCTTGTCAGGGAGCAGATTTCCTCCGACAACAGCCATCCGGAGGACGACAAAACAGATATGAAGCTCTTTTCAATACTCAAGGAGCTTAGAAGAAAAACTGCTGATCTGGAGGGAGTTCCGGCATATATCGTGTTTTCGGACTCCTCCCTTAAAGATATGTGCAGGAAAATGCCGGAAAATAAGGAACAGTTTTTAACTGTTTCCGGAGTCGGATATATTAAATCTGAAAAGTATGGGGACAAGTTCCTTAAAGCTATAAATGAATACAAATGCGGAGCAGAAGCCTAATCTTCTGCTCCGCATTGATTTATGTTTTACTATTGATGTTGATATTGGCATTTACCCTGTAAGAAGCCTTTTCGGTTTCGACAAATATTGACATTGTTTGTGGTTTATTGTATAATTCTTATTAAGGGCATACCTTAAACGGTAGGTTCGCCGTCTTTAGGGCGAATCTGCCGAACGCTTTTCATTTTGCGTTCGGTAGGCGGTTAATCTTACTCCCGGAAGGGAGTTTTGATTATGAACAATTATGTTACTTGGAACGAATTGATTCAGTTTTGCATTTTGCTAACTGGTATCGCATCTTTAATGTATACATTTTTTCATGATAAAAGGAAATAACCGCCATACTCTCACATAGGCGGTTATTATCTTATGGTAACCTCTAAAAACCTCTATTGAAAAAATAGTAAAAACATGGTATAATAGAACCATGAAAGCAAGAATGAG
>CANPXN010000022.1 GCA_947586185.1 uncultured Clostridia bacterium | reverse complement strand
TTGAGGTGAAATTCAGCATTTGAAAAAGTGCGGAATTTCGGTATTTTTTAGTGTTGATAAGGTGATGCGTAGGGCGTGCCTTTCTGTAAAATGACCCATAGCTCCTAAAGCAAATGACGGAATGACGAAAAAATAAACATGTATGTAGGCAAGATAGATGCTAAGCTGCCTTAGAGAACAGAAAATTAAAGCTGCTATAATGATAAGCAGGTATATATTTAAAAACGACAGATACAATATATTAAAAAGGTATGCGATAAAATAGAGCTTTTTGTGCAGAATTGTGCGCCTGTTAGGGTTTCTGTAATCGCATAGCCACAGCCAGCACATGAACCTTTTAATAGCAGCCTTGCCCTTGAACTTAAAATCGGTTCTTTCATGCTTCGGCATGGGTTTTAACTCCACAGCCGATGTAAGACAAAGCAGTCTGAACATGATCAGATATGCTGCCGTACCCATAAAAAAGTACAGAAAAATACTTGCGCCAAAGGAAATATCCGATTTATTGCTTAGCATATTGCCTATAAGATATTCAAACATGTTTTTCGCCTCCTATAAAATTATATCACTCTGCATGTGGAAAAACAAGGCGTCTTTATGCATATAATTCAGTAAAACAAGGAGTGATCGCTGTGATATGCAGTCTGTACGATTTGCGTGACAAGGAAGTTATAAACATTCAAAACGGCGAAAAGCTCGGATATATAGACGATATAGAGGTTGAATCTGAAAAAGGGGAGGTCATTGCCTTTGTCATCTTTGGAAGACACAGGCTCTGGGGACTTCTGGGCAGGGACGAGGACATAGTTATCACATGCAGCCAGATAAAGCTCATAGGAAGGGATACTGTACTTGTTTCGCTAAATGAGAATACTTGTACAAAACGCACAAAAGTCAAAAGATTTAGTACCGAAAAATTGTGAGCATACTTTACGGGTTTGCTGTTGAAAAAAGTATGTTTCTGTGGTATAATTAAACAGTAATTCGCACGCTTGTACTTTTGCTGACCGGTGCCGTATTGTTATTCGGTCGTCTGCAAGCTAAGTTAAGCGGAGGAAAATAAAACCAAACAGGAGGAACTACCATGGCAGTAGTATCAATGAAACAGCTTCTTGAAGCAGGTGTTCATTTCGGACATCAGACAAGAAGATGGAACCCGAAAATGGCTCCGTACATCTTTACAGAAAGAAACGGAATCTACATTATTGATTTGCAGAAGACAGTTAAGAAGCTTGAAGAGGCTTACATGTTTGTACGTGACCTTTCAGCTGAGGGCAAGTCTGTTCTTTTCGTAGGTACAAAGAAGCAGGCAGGCGATTCCGTTAAGGAAGAGGCTTTAAGATCAGGCTCACATTATGTAAATGCTCGTTGGCTTGGCGGTATGATGACAAACTTCAAGACTATCGAAACAAGAATCAAGAGACTTGAACAGCTCCATACAATGGAAGAAGACGGAACATTCGACCTTCTCCCTAAGAAGGAAGTTGTTAAGCTGAACCTTGAAATTGAAAAGCTTGAAAAATTCCTTGGCGGTATCAAGAACATGAACACACTTCCGGGCGCACTGTTCATTGTTGACCCAAGAAAGGAAAAGATCGCTGTATCTGAAGCTAAGAAACTCAATATTCCGATCGTTGCTATTGTAGATACAAACTGTGATCCGGATGAGGTTGATTATGTTATCCCTGGAAACGACGACGCTATCAGAGCTGTAAAGCTCATTGCCGGTGCAATCGCTGACGCAGTAATCGAAGGCAGACAGGGCGAAGATACAACAGAAGAAGCTGCACAGGAAGCAGAAGCTGAGCAGGCAGCTGAATAATTTACCGATTTCAAAGCAGCCCGGATATTTTCAATATATTCGGGCTGTATTTAAATATTTTGTTTTGGAGGAAATATAATGGCTAATATTACAGCTAAGGACGTTGCTGAGCTGCGTAAGCAGACAGGCGTTGGTATGATGGATTGTAAAAAGGCTCTCGTTGAGGCAGACGGCGATTTTGAAAAGGCTACTGTTCTCCTCAGAGAAAAGGGACTTGCTACACAGGCTAAGAAAGCCGGCAGAGTTGCAGCTGAGGGTATCGTTATGGCTAAGACTAACGCTGACCATACAGTAGGCGCTGTTGTAGAGGTTAACATTGAAACTGACTTTGCAGCAAACAACGAAGAATTTAAGAAGTTCGTTGATGATGTTGCTCAGACTATTATAGAACAGAATCCTGCTGATATTGATGCTCTTAATGCAGCTACAATTTCAGGCGGAAGCGTTACAGTTGCAGAGGCTCTTCAGGAACTGTTTTTGAAGATTCGTGAGAACATGCACATCAGAAGATTCAAGAGACTTGAGGGTATTCTTGTTCCTTATGTTCACGGCGGCGGTAAGATCGGCGTTCTTGTAAACCTTGATTCTCCTGCTGGAGCTACTGATGCTGTACTTGCAGCAGGTAAGGACTGCGCTCTCCAGGTAGCAGCTCTCAAGCCGGCATATCTTAATAAGGAAGCTGTTCCGGCATCAGTAATTGAATCTGAAAAGAGCATTATGCTGGCTCAGATGTCAGAGGACCCTAAGTTGGCTAATAAGCCTGATCAGGTTAAGGCTAAGATCGTAGAAGGTAAGGTTGGTAAGTTCTACACAGAAAACTGCCTCGTTGATCAGGAATTTGTTAAGGACGGTTCAATGACTGTTAAGCAGTATGTTGACAGCTGTGCAAAGGCTGAGAATACAACTATCAGTGTTGTTGATTATGTATGCTTCGAGCGTGGCGAAGGCGTTGAAAAGAAAGAAGACAACTTTGCTGATGAAGTAGCAAGCATGATCAAGTAATATAGTTACTGATATTTAATTTATTTGTTCATATGCGAAGAATGCAGGTGATTGTTCACCTGCATTTTTTATACTATTTCTTCAATCAACATATAGACAAAGTCTATTGGAAGACTAAAGATTAGTATTATTTGAATGATTTTAACGCTTCTTCGATAGTCTTTCCGGCAAAGTCCTGAGCACGGATAATTCTGCCGCTTTTCTTATCGTCCAGGAATAGTCCCAGTAAAATTCCGGTCACAGCGCTTTCCGGTTCATTAGGAGCTTTTGGACCGCCCAGATCAGTTTTGCACCAGCCCGGATCGACAAGGTTTATCATAACGTCAGTTCCCTCTACCTTTGTGCCAAGGTCAGCTGTAACCTTATCAAGAGCAGCCTTACTTGCGGAATATCCTGCCTGTTCAGGCTCTTTGTCAATGCCGCTTGTTACATTTACAATTCTTCCAAAGCCATTTTTGATCATTTCAGGCATGAGCTTGTAGCATATCATCATTGGTGCAACTGTATTAATAACATAGCTGTCGGTATAATCTGCCGCAGGAGTTTCAAAAGGGTTTGTTCTGTATGCTATCTGCATACCGGCGTTATTGAGCACCAGTTCAACACCTATGTCTATATTGTTCAGCATTTCTGAAACGGAATCAATATATGAAAGCTCAGCCGTTACGCATTTTACTTTGATATCATATTTGCTTATTTCAGAGGTAAGGGTTTTTAGCTTTTCCTTACTTCTGCTGTGAAGAATCAAATTGCAGCCTCTTTTTGCAAGCTCCTTTGCGCACAAAAAGCCGAGGCCTCTGTTAGCGCCTGTAATAAGCGCCCATTTTCCCTTTACATCGGTCATTGTAATTACACTCCTTTTACTATTTTCTTTTGCCAAAGATTTTAGGCTTCAAAACCTTTATGTACATGCTGATACAGCCTGTAAGCGCATAATCATATACTAAAAAAATTATGTTAAGTACGACCCATACTGCTGCGATTCCATAAGGACCGATTTTGGCAAATTCCTTTGCTGTTTCCTGCATTCCAAGCAGATGAATAGTCAGCTGATAGTCAGCCACAGCGCAAGCATTAAAGATAGCCAGTCTTGTTCCAAGTCTTAAAATGGGGATTTTTATTTTATCAAGATATTGCTTTATAATAGGGTAGTGACCAAAGAAAAGAATGAATATGAGCGCTGCTTCCTTATCGAAGGATATAAAGATTGACAGGATTCCCACTGCTGCGTAGGTAAGGAATGCCCATGAGGTATTGACCTCCACTACAATGATCATCATAAGCGCTCCTGCGATCATTGGCAGGGTAAGATAAAGAATAGGAGCAATACCGGTTGCAAGCATAGCTAAAAGACATAGTGAGGATATAACACCTCCTAAAGCTACCCTATAGCTTATTTTGTTCATTTATCAGCATCCTCCGCCAAGACAGTCGCAAAGGCAATCCGTACAAATAATACATTGGCATGCGTTGCACAGACAGTTTGCAGGATCAGCATTATTTGCCTGAGTGTAAGGATTTCCATTCATCTGACCGTTCTGACGTCTTTTCATTTGCTGGAGTGCAGCCTGATATTCACGGTTTGTCGGATCAAGCTGAACAGCTCTGCTTATATAGCTTACAGCGTCGTTGAGCCAGCCTCTTGCAAGGCATACAGTGCCTTTAAGGTAATTCCACTCAGCGTTTCCTTCGTTTCTGTACTGTTCAAGAATATTGTCGGCAGCAGTGTAGTTTCCCTGCTCGATCTTACATCTTGCGTCCATATAAACATTGCCGGAAGCTCCTGACGCTTTGTTTCTGCGCATATTCATTATTTCATCATAGGCAGCGTTCAGCTCAGCCATTTTCTGTTCTGCAACATCTTTAAGCATGCTTTCGTCATGATAGTCCGGGTGATACTTCATTGAAAGCTTGCGGTAAGCGTCTTTTACCTCCTCATCTGTAGCAGTAGGGGATATGCCTAATACCTGATATGGATCCATTTTATTCTCCTTTTCTTTTTTTCCGTGATGTAAGCCGGAAGTTTTTTAATCCTAAATAAATAATATTGTCAAGGATCTCACGGAATTTTTTTATATCGAGTTTACAGTAATAGTCTGCAATAAGACTAAGGGTCATGTTAATATTGATCTGTGCAAGCTCCTCCGGATTTTCGGTGCTGAGCAGGGGATTATAATTTCCCTTTTCCGCATCCTTTTTCATATCTGTAACAGCGTCTGCAAGATATACAAATCTGCCCAGGTGATAGCCGAGCCCTGATAATGGCTTGTCCTGACCATTTACTGAGGGAATCGACTTAGCCATATCCGACATGATTGCCGCCGTTGGCTCGCATGCCATGTCGATTGAGGGGCATTTGTTTTTTTCAAGCTCAAACTGTTGGTTCATTTTTTCTTCAACAGAGTCTGCAAGCTCAGGATACCGGGACTTTGCAAGCTTGTATCCCCTTTTTGTGAAAAGCTTTAAAATGCGGTATGGGACAGAGATTATAAGACTGCTGTCATTGATACTGTCGCATATTTTGTGGTATATCGAGATCACAGCCGCTGCGGAAGTATAATCAAGCTCACGGCATGCAGAAAGGCATGGACGCTTTTTTACAGGATGAACAATACAGTGAGCCATTTTTATTTCCGGTTCATCTGAATTAAGGGATGCTGCAAGAATGCTGAGAAAAGTAAAGTCATAGCTCAGCATCAGCCTGAAAATCTGACCGTATTTTTTCCCCATCTGTTTGCAGAGTCCGCAGTAAAAGGCGTTGTATACGTCAAATTCGCAGAACCGCATATATGGCTTAAAGGGTTTAATATAACCGAACAAATTTTTTCTCCCTAATTTTTATCTTTATACTGTCATTTATTCTTTGGTTTAAAAGACAGCCTGTATACAATAATTATTTTAACAGGAATAATGCTAAATGTCAACGATTTTTTAAAAGCTGAATAAAAAGGCGGTATATTTCTACACCGCCTTATAGAACTTGTCTTCACAAGAATATGCGCATATCTTATGAAATCAAGTTCTTATTTAAGATTATACTTTTCGTGGTATTCATTAAAAGCGTCAGCATATTCCTTATTTTCGCCCTTATGAATGCTCTTGATATACTCGTGACGGTTTATGCCGCCCTTATTGACGATATGTCTGTTAAGAACATGTACCCCTACATTTGAGCAGTGGTCTGAAATACGTTCCATATCCGATAAGGTGTCAAGGAAGAGAACGCCTCTGTCGATTGCGCAGTTTCCGCTTTTAAGACGTTCGATGTGTCTGTTTTTAAGCGTAAATTCGATCTGATCAATGGTTTCCTCAAGAGGTTCGATCTTCATAGCTGTGATCTGATTATTATATGCAACAGCGTCAATTGACATTGCTATGATCTCTTCCAGAGCATTTTTCAGAATGTCAAAGTCCATAATTGCTTCGTCTGAAAATTCCTGTTCACGTTCGTGCATAACCTCAGCTCGTTCCATTATGTTAACAGCATAGTCGCCGATTCGTTCAAAGTCTGTGAGAAGATGCAAAAGTGAGGTTACTATACGGCTTTCGTTTTCGTTCAGCTCGCAGTCAGTGATCGATACAATGTATTTATTGAGCCTGTCCTCTGTACGGTCGATAATATCTTCACATTCCTTGATCTTTTCAATATTTTTTTCATCAAAGTTCTTGAAAAGCTCATAGCTCATAGTAAAGTTGCGCTTAGCAAGGTTGCCCATATAAACTATAGCATTATTGGCCTGTTGTATTGCAAGGGAAGGTGATTTGAGAAATCTTGAATCAAGGATATTTTCTCCTGATTCTTCAATTATATCGTCTTCGCCGTCCGATTCAGTATTACGTATAGTGATAACTGCAAGCTTTTCAAGAAGCGTGTGAAAAGGAATGAAGAACATAGTGACAATAATATTGAAGAATGTATGGAAGTTAGCGATCGAGCCCATGTTCATTTTATCGTTCCAGAAAGATATTCCGGCTGTTGCCTTGATAATATAAATAACCGAGAGGAAAAGCACAGTACCTATAATATTAAAGTAAAAGTGAACCATTGCGGCACGCTTGGCATTTTTATTTGCACCCATACTTGAAATGAGTGAAGTCGAGCATGTACCTATATTCTGTCCCATGATGATAGGGAATGCTGATGCAAATGTAAGCACGCCTGTTGTGGAGATCGCCTGTAGGATACCGACAGATGCGGAGGAGCTTTGCAGAAGCGCAGTAACAAGTGCTCCGGCGATGATACCCAGCAGAGGATTTTCAAGGGAAGCAAACAGATTCTGGAATCCTTCAAGCTTTGAGAGCGGTTCAACAGCTTCGGTAAGTGAAAGCATACCTGTGAAAAGAACGCCCAGTCCTACAAAAATATCGCCTATAGTTTTTACATTATCTTTTTTGCCTATCATAATAATGATCATGCCTATTATAGCGACAAAAGGAGCTAAATATGCGGGAGTCAGCAGGTCTATAGCCTCTCCGAAGGAATTGTTCCCGGCAAGATCGCCAAGTCGTAAGATCTGACCAGTAATGGTGGTACCAATGTTTGCACCCATTATGATACCTACAGCCGATCTAAGCTTCAGTATTCCGGCGTTAACAAGACCTACCACAATAACGGTGGTTGCACCGGAGCTTTGTACTACGGCTGTGACCAGAGCGCCGAGCAATACAGCTTTTATAATGTTGTTAGTAAGTTTTTCGAGAACCTTTTCCATTCTTCCCCCGGAAATTTTCTCAAGACCGTCTCCAAGCACATGCATACCGTATAGCAGCAGTGCGATTCCTCCGAAAGCGGAGATAATGGTTTTTACACTTTCAATGGTTGTCATAACTCCTCCTAAAGGTGTCAGCTGAATTTTATTACATAAATTTAAGGAAAGCTTTACATTTACAATTATATCATAGTTTACAGCTTAAATTCAATAAAAAAAGCTGAAATTTTATACACAGATAAAATTTCAGCTTTTTGACATACTTTTACTTAAAACAAACTTAAAATATATGAAATTTATCAAAGCATAAGCTGATTGTAGTCCATAAGCTCCTTTGTAGAGCTTCCGGCTGCCGGTATTTTCTTTGCGATATATTTTTTCAGCTTTTCCTCTGCATCCTCCGGTGCAGCCTCGGCTGATACAAGCTCCGCCTTGCCCCTGAGGGTTATTGCCTGTATTCCCACTGTATCCCTTGAGGATTTAGGCGTAAGCAGCGCAGTATTGAATATCAGCGCCTTTTCAGCAGAGGTTTTAAGAAGAATATTGCAGTCATCCTTAATAAACATGATGCTTTTGAGTAAAGCCTTATCAGAATATGCCTTGGCAAGTTTTTTTCTGTTGGTCTTGGTTTCGTATGCCTTAACAGGGACCTTAGCTGCCTTTCCGTTTGCAAAGAAGAAAAGCATAAATCCTTCATAGTCAGTTGTTGAAACCATATATTTAAGAGCTTCGTCCTCGTCAAAGCTTAATTTAGCCGGAACGAAATCACCCAGAAGACTTGCTTTTGTATCGTCAAAAGCTGATGCCTTTGACTTATATACCTGGCATTTATCCGTAAAGAAAAGCAGCTCAGCTCTGTTGGTGGTTTCAATGTGGCATACCATTTTATCCCCTTCCTTGAGCTTGTTTTCACCGCTCATTCTCAGGGATTGGTTGGTAATCTTTTTGAAATAGCCGCTCTCGGACAGGAACAGATTGACCGGATAGTCAGGAGTTTCTTCATTAATATCCTCTTCTTCAATGTCTGATTTATAGAAGAACATGGTGTTTCTTGGCTTTTGATATTTTTTGATAACGTCTTTAAGCTCTGAAATGATGATATTCTTTATCTTCTTTGGATTTTTCAGAATATCCTCCATTTCAGCGATGTCTTTTTTAAGGCTTTCAATATCATTCAGCCTGTTCAGGATATATTCACGGTTTAAATGACGGAGCTTTATTTCAGCAACATATTCCGCCTGTATTTCATCAATGCCGAAGCCTATCATAAGGTTTGACACGACTTCATTTTCCTCTTCAGTCTCACGTACGATCTTGATGGCTTTATCAATATCAAGGAGGATCTTTTGCAGTCCCAAGAGAAGATGCAGCTTATCCTTTTTCTTATTAAGGTCAAAATACACACGTCTTTTTATACATTCGTTTCTAAAAGCGATCCATTCATTTAAAATTTCGCCGACACCCATAACTCTCGGAACTCCTCCGATAAGTATGTTGAAGTTGCAGGAATAGTTATCCTGTAGCGGCGTTAAGCGGAACAGCTTTTGCATAAGCTTATCCGGATCGGTTCCTCTCTTTAAATCTATGGCGATTTTAAGTCCGTTCTTGTCCGTTTCATCACGGATATAGGATATTTCACGGATCTTGCCGGATTTCACATGCTCTGTTATCTTATCTATAATAGCCTCAACAGTTGTGCTGTACGGTATCTGTGTTACTTCGATGCAGTTATATTCTTTGTCATAGTTGTATTTAGAACGTATCTTAACTGTACCCCTGCCGGTGCGGTAGATTTTTTTCAGTTCGTCCTCGTCATGGAGAATAAATCCGCCTCCCGGGAAGTCAGGACCTTTAAGAGTGCTTATTATATCATGCTCCGGGTTTTTCAGGATCGCAATACAGGTTTCACACACCTCAGCTAAATTAAAAGGGCATACGGAGCTTGCCATTGAAACGGCAATGCCGACATTTGCATTTACAAGAACTGACGGAAATGTTGCCGGAAGCAGGGACGGTTCCATCATGGTATTGTCATAGTTGGGAACAAATTCTACAGTGTCTTTGTCAATATCACAGAAAAGCTCGTTGCATATTTTGTCAAGCTTGACCTCTGTATACCTTGAAGCAGCATATGCCATATTGCGTGAATACTGCTTTCCGAAGTTGCCCTTTGAATCAACATAAGGGTGCAGCAGGGTTTCATTACCTCTTGAAAGTCGTACCATTGTTTCATAAATAGCAGCGTCACCGTGAGGATTAAGACGCATGGTCTGACCTACAACATTTGCAGATTTTGTTCTTGCGCCATTTAAAAGTCCCATTTTATACATAGTATAGAGGAGCTTACGGTGGGACGGCTTAAAACCATCAATTTCAGGCAGCGCTCTTGAAATAATAACGCTCATTGCATATGGCATATAATTTTTTTCAAGAGTTTCAGTAATTTTTTCCTGTACAACAGTGCCTGCACCCTCTATAAAAGCGTTAGGCATGCTTTCCTTTGGCTTATCGCCTTTTCTTTTTCTTGCCAATTTACAGCCTCCTTATGAAATGTCAGCCATATCAAGATAATCTCCGCCGTACCTTGCAATATAGTCCTTGCGGGCTTGAAGATTATCTCCGAGAAGCATATCGAACATGTTTGCAGTAGCCTCCACAGCGTCCGGTGTAACCTTTATAAGACGTCTTGTTTCAGGATTCATAGTTGTAAGTGACATCATGTCCGGTTCATTTTCACCAAGACCTTTTGAACGCTGAATGGTATACTTACTTTCGCCAATAATTTTTAAAACGTCCTGCTTTTCCTTTTCGCTGTATGCAAAGTAAGTTTTGTCCTTTGTATTGATCTCAAAAAGCGGAGATTCTGCAATATAGACATATCCCTCTCTTATAAGGGTCGGAGTAAGCCTATACAGCATAGTAAGGATAAGAGTTCTTATCTGATAGCCGTCAACATCGGCATCTGTGCAGATAACGACTTTGTTCCACCTTAGATTATCGAGATTGAACATTGAAAGATCCTTGTTTGATTTGGTTGAAACCTCGACTCCGCAGCCGAGAACCTTTATAAGGTCCGTTATAATATCGTTTTTGAATATTTTTGAGTAGTCTGCTTTAAGGCAGTTGAGTATTTTTCCTCTTACCGGGATAACTGCCTGAAATTCCGCATCTCTTGCAAGCTTTACCGAGCCAAGAGCCGAGTCGCCCTCCACGATATAGACCTCTCTTCTTGAAACGTCCTTGGTACGGCAGTCAACAAACTTTTCAACAGAATTTGCAAGGTCGATCGTTCCGGCAAGCTTCTTTTTAAGGCTCAGTCTTGTTTTCTCTGCATTTTCACGGCTTCTCTTGTTGACCATGACCTGTTCTGCTATTTTAAGAGCCTCATCAGGGTTTTCTATAAAGTATACCTCAAGCTGATGCTTTAGAAAATCAGTCATTGCGTCGTAAATAAATTTGTTGGTGATTGACTTTTTTGTCTGATTTTCGTATGAGGTTTGAGTGGAAAAGGAGGAAGATACCAGTATAAGGCAGTCCTCAACGTCTGCAAAGGTGACCTTAGCTTCGTTTTTGAGATATTTGTTGTTCGACTTCATGTATGAGTCGATCTGGGAAACAAATGCCTGTTTTACGGCACGTTCCGGAGAACCGCCATGCTCCAGAAAGCTTGAATTGTGGTAATATTCTATCTGTTTTATTTTATTTGAAAATGTAAGTGCAAAGGACATTTTTACCTTGTAATCGCTTTTGTCCTCACGGTCACGGCCCTTGCGTTCAGCCTGCCAGAACTGGACGGAGGTGAAATTCTGACCGTCAGCAATTTCCTTTACATAGTCGGTGATCCCGTTTTCATAGAGGAACTCTCTTTCCTCAAAGGAGCTGTCGTCCTGCTGGCTGCGGTATACGAAAAGCAAATTAGGATTGACCACTGCCTGGCGTCTCAGAACATCGAAAAAGAATTCATCTGTAATCTGAATATCCGTAAAAACTTCTAAGTCAGGCTTCCATCTTGTTTTTGTACCGGTCTGTTTTTTTGTTGTTTTTTCCTTTTTCAGTCCGCCGACGTTTTCGCCTTTTTCAAAATGCAGATTGTACTTATATCCGTCACGGATAACCTCGACATCCATATATAATGAGGCAAACTGAGTAGCGCAAAGTCCGAGGCCGTTAAGCCCCAGAGAGTACTCATAGGTGTCAGAGGAGTCGTCATATTTGCCTCCGGCATAAAGCTCGCAGTATACAAGCTCCCAGTTAAATCTGTTTTCAGATTTATTGAAGTCAACAGGGCATCCTCTTCCGAAGTCCTGAACCTCAATGGAGTTATCCTTATATTTTGTAACTATAATTTTGTTTCCGTATCCTGAACGGGCTTCGTCAATGGAGTTTGAAATGATCTCAAAAACAGAATGCTCACAGCCGTCAAGACCGTCAGAGCCGAAGATAACGCCCGGACGTTTTCTTACCTTATCAGGACCTTTAAGCATGGTAATGCTTTCGTTTCCGTAATCCTGTTGCTTTTTTGCCATTTTCTCACCTTTCATTTCGTAAACAATTTTCAAACTCTTTTATCATATCATAACTTTAAAAAAAATGCAAGTAATCCCAGTTAAAAAACATGGAAATCAATTTTTGAAAATTTGATTTCCGTTAATTAGTATTAAAAGTTATTGACATATTTTTGCGGATGTTGTATAATATAAAAAAGGGGCATACCGATAGACGGTCGCTCCCATAAAAGTGGCTTAAAAATAACCGCCTTAGTTTGGTAGCTGAGGGCGGTTATTTCCTTTTATCATGAAAAAATGTATAGAGGATAGATGTGATAGCAGTTAGCAAAATGCAAAACTGAATCAATTCGTTCCAGGTTACACAATTATTCATAATTAACACTCCCTTCCGGGAGTAAGACTAACCGCCTGCCGAACGCAAAATGAAAAGCGTTCGACAGATTCGCCCTAAAGATGGCGAACCTACCGTTTCAAGTATGCCCTTAATATGAATTATACAGTATTTTCCGTACTGTGTCAATAATCACCGGAATTGAAAGGGGATGCTAAAGGAACTTTGTCTCTTTAGCAGTGGGTGAGAGGGCGAGAGTCCACCGCATAGTGTTTCAAAAATGATTTTCGTGTGTTATATTATTTTGCAATTGAAGTTTTATTTAAAATGATGTATAATAAATAAGATAGAGCAATATCTCTTATTGAAAAAGTAAAGGAGCTTTGGCTATGGAAATCAGAAGAGCTGTAGAAAACGATATTTCAGATATAAACAGGCTTTTGCGGCAGGTTCTTATGGTGCATCATAACGGACGTCCCGACCTGTTTAAGGCTGATGTAAAAAAGTATACCGATAGTGAGCTTGAAGAAATAATCAAGGATGATTCAAAACCGATTTTTGTGGCGGTTGAAAACGGTCATGTCTGCGGATATGCGTTCTGCGTCGCTCAAGAGCATTACGGTGATAATATACTTACAGATATAAAAACTCTTTATATTGATGATCTGTGCGTTGATGAGTCCAGAAGGGGAATGCATATCGGCACAGAGCTATATGAATTTGTAAAAGCCTACGCAAAGGAAAATGGCTTTTATAATGTGACGCTTAATGTGTGGGCATGCAACGAGAGTGCAATGAAGTTTTATGAACACTGTGGATTAAAGCCGCAGAAAATTGGAATGGAGGTCATACTTTAATGTAACAAGCGGACATCGTCCGTGGTTCAATAAGGGGTTTGCCCTAAGTCATATAAACATATTTTTAGGAGGTAATACTATGCCATTTATTAATGTTAAGACAAATGCACAGATTTCAAAGGATAAGGAAACCGCAATCAAAACTGCTCTCGGCAGTGCGATAACCGCTATACCGGGAAAGTCCGAAAGCTGGCTTATGGTGGGAATTGAGCCTGAACATATACTGTATTTTAAGGGCGATGATGCTCCTGCCGCAATGGTAGAGGTCAGCGTTTACGGACAGGCTAATTCAGCCGCATTCAATTCTCTTACTGGTAAAATCTGCGAGATTTTAAACGAACAGCTTTCCATTGATCCGTCACGTATTTACGTGAAATATTCTGCAACTGCTGACTGGGGCTGGAATGGGTCTAATTTTTGATTTTTGCTTTGCTTATAACAAATTAACGCCTCCTGTTGCTTCAACAATAGGAGGCGTTATTGTATTTTTCAGAATTATTTTCGCATGGTTGTCATTTTTTGTCAGCTCCGTGACAAGCTCCGCAATTTGGGCAGCCTGAGCACTTTCCGCCGCAGAGGGACTTTCCCGCTTTTTTATCTTTGTATATTTGTCTTGCAGCAAGAAATAAAACTGCCGCAACTATTAGACCAATAATTATCGTGGTCATAAAATGATCTCTCCTTTTGGAAACATCGTTCCATAACTTCAATGGAATAACTTACATTTTAAGACTTTACTCTTACATTTGAAGTGAGTCTTGTGCTTTCTTTATATGGGCGAACGAGCATATAGATCATAAATAAAAGAACTGCTGCTGCAAGGATAACTCCTACAATATTTACTGAGCCAGTAAAAAGCAGTCCGAACTGATATACGATAAACGATACCGCATAAGCAAAAACGCACTGATATGTAATTGCAAATGCCGTCCATTTAGCATTGTTCATCTCACGTTTGATAGCTCCCATTGCCGCAAAGCAAGGTGCGCAGAGAAGATTGAATATAAGGAATGAAAAACCTGAAAGCGCTGTAAAGCTTGAGGCCACAAAGCTCCAGATCTCATCGCCGTTTTCAGAAAGCTCTCCGTTGTAGTGGAAGAGGGTACCAAATGTTGCAACGACATTTTCCTTTGCGATAAGCCCTGTAACTGAAGCGACAGCCGCTTCCCAGTCACCCCAGCCGAGAGGTGCAAATATTGGCGCAATAATGCTGCCGATTTTTGCAAGTATGGAATTATCCAGATCCTCGATCATTCCAAATGAGCCGCCTTCAACGCCGAAGCTCTGTAAGAACCAAAGAACCACTGAAGAAATGAGAATTATCGTTCCTGCCTTTTTAATAAATGACCATCCTCTTTCCCACATTGAACGGAGAACATTTCCCACTGTAGGCATATGATATGCCGGCAGCTCCATTACGAAAGGCGCAGGATCGCCGGAAAATATCTTTGTCTTTTTAAGCATGATTCCGGATACGATTATCGCCGCTACGCCAATAAAGTATGCCGAGGTAGCTACCCAGCCGGCATTGTCAAATAGCGCTCCTGCAATAAGTCCTATGATCGGCAGCTTTGCTCCGCATGGTATAAAAGTAGTGGTCATGATCGTCATTCTGCGGTCACGTTCGTTTTCAATGGTTCTGCTTGCCATAATTCCCGGTACTCCGCAGCCTGTACCTATAAGCATAGGGATAAAGGATTTTCCCGAAAGACCAAACTTTCTGAAGATTCTGTCCATAACGAAAGCGATTCTTGCCATATATCCGCATGATTCCAAAAATGCAAGGAAGATAAAAAGCACCAGCATCTGCGGAACAAATCCAAGCACAGCTCCTACGCCGCCGATTATACCATCGACGATAAGTCCTGTCAGCCAGTCAGCACAGCCTATTTTTTCAAGGAGTGAATTAGCTCCGTTTGTTATCCAATCTCCGAAAAGCGTATCGTTAGTCCAGCCTGTCAGCCAGTCGCCTACTGTAGATACTGAAACGTAATAAACAATAAACATTACAGCAGCAAATATAGGCAGAGCAAGGAAACGGTTTGTAACTATTCTGTCGATCTTATCCGAGATCGTCATACCGCCCTTGTTTTTCCTTTTTATACAGTCGTTGATTATCGAGGCTATGTAAATGTAACGTTCATTGGTGATTATGCTTTCACTGTCATCATCCATTTCCTTTTCGGCAGCGGTGATATCTGCTTCAATGTGCGCTTTTGTTTCTTCGGATATGTTAAGGGTTTCGTATACCTTTTCATCTCGCTCAAAAAGCTTTATTGCATACCATCTCTGCTGCTCCTCCGGAATATTGTGGAGAGCATATTCCTCAATGTGAGCAATGGCATGCTCAACACATCCGCAGAAGCTGTGAAGGGGAGCGGACGCATCCTTAATCTGTGCTGCCTTGACCGCAGCTTCTGCCGCCTCTTTTATTCCTGTTCCTTTCAGGGCGGAAATTTCAACTACATTACAGCCAAGCTCCTTTGAAAGCTGAGCCGTATTGATCTTATCTCCGTTCTTGCGAACAACATCCATCATATTAACGGCGCAGATAACAGGTATTCCAAGCTCGATAAGCTGTGTCGTAAGGTAAAGATTTCGTTCAAGGTTTGTTCCGTCGATAATGTTCAGGATAGCGTCAGGACGTTCTCCGATAAGGTAATTTCTCGCAACTACTTCTTCAAGGGTATATGGCGAGAGAGAATAAATTCCCGGAAGGTCGGTAATGATAACATCCTTACGGCCTTTCAGTTTGCCCTCCTTTTTCTCAACGGTAACGCCCGGCCAGTTTCCGACAAATTGGTTGGAACCGGTTAAAGCGTTGAAAAGCGTAGTTTTGCCTGCATTAGGATTTCCTGTAAGCGCAATTCTTATTTCCATTTCAATACTCCTCTCTGCAAGTTAGGATGGGCTAACTTGCGCACAGAAAATTAAGGCAATACCGCACAAAGTCTGCGCACAAAGCCGTCAGACGTGCTTTGTGCGGTGTTGTCTTAAACCGTTTCGATCATTTCAGCATCGGCTTTTCTAAGTGAAAGCTCATAGCCTCGGACGGTAACTTCTATAGGATCGCCCAATGGTGCGACCTTGCGTACAAAAATTTCTGTACCCTTTGTTATACCCATATCCATTATTCTGCGCTTGACGGCACCTTCACCGCTGATTTTTTTTACAGTAACAGTGGATCCGATTTTTGCTTCTTTAAGCGTTGACATATGTATTCCTCCCTGATTGCTTTTCAAAGCTCTGATTTATATTCATTCCTGAGAATAGAATAATAAAGCCTATCGTAATATTTTCCGTCGATATAGAAGTAATCTCTCAAAGCGCCTTCATAAACAAAACCGCACTTTTCAATTACTCTTTTAGACGGCAGATTATTTGACCGGTGACAAATCTGGATTTTGTGAAATCCAACCTTTTCAAAGCCATATTGTATTATTGCCTTTGTTGCCTCGGTTGCATAACCGCAGCATTGAAAATCAACACCGATGCAGTATTCAATTTCAGCGAAATGATTATTGCTGTCCACCAAATAAAAAGCGATCTGACCGATACAGCTTTCCCTTGATTTTTCTATCACAGCCCACCTATAGCAGCTATTATGCTCATATCCGCTAATATACTTATCTAAAAGAAGCTTTACTTTAGCTTCCGTTTCGTATATTGGTTCGCCGTATGACTTCTGAACACGCTCATCTGATACCCAGTATCTCAGCATATCGTCACAGTCATCAAAAGAAAATTTTCTAAGTATCAGATGTTCTGTTTCTATGGTTTGAGTTCCAATATGATTTATCATTATGCCACCCCTAAACTATTATTTTACAAGCCATCTCCTTTGAAACTGCAACTCTTGATTCTTTGACATTTACGATGACGTTACCGCCGATTTCACTTATGACAGTTACGCTTCCGCCTGCAACAAATCCAAGACTTTCAAGAAATTTTCGTGTTTCAGGACTTCCACCTACCTTTTTTATCATGTTTTCTTCCCCTGTATTTGCCAGTGTTAAAGGCATCATAAACACTCTCCTCCCGATGTTAGATAAGACTAACTGATGCGCAAAAAATAAGATTAGCCACTGCTAACTAACAAATATATTACTCCTTTATTTTTAGATTGTCAAGGCATATCTCTGAATAATTTTTTCAGATTTCCATTTTCGTTAAAAATTTACAGATTAATTAGTTAGCATACAGTAACTGATTGGCATATATACACAAGTATAATGCGTTATCACAAGTTAGCATCAGCTAACAAGAAATCAAAAATAAAAATGCTTTCGCATTATGTCTTCTGGCAGAACTGCTCAAGAATGCCTTTTAGTGCGCATACACTTGCGCTGTGAACTCTTGCTACAGGAATATCATGCTTTTGGGATTTACGATTTACGCTTTTTACCATTTTGTGAGAACAGGTATTTGTAAATACAACCATCAAATCAGGATTTCCAAGTTTGTTTTCAAAGTCAGACGGCATCTGTGTGAACACCTTTGCTTTACAGTTATATGCTTTGCAAATATCCTTGTATCGTGTTGCCATACGGTCGTTTCCGCCTATTACAACTACGCTCAATCCTTTCACCTCCATACGAATTAGCAATTGCTAACTAAAGTATAACACAGCTATTTGAATTAGTCAAGAAAAATTTTTACAGAGTCTTCTAATTTCGGCAATTTAGTATAATTTAAAGTCTTTTAAAAAGCTTGTATATGAAAATGAGCGTCTCTTTTAAGGGACGCTCAAAGGCTTATTTTTTCCTGGACATAAATTCGTTTATTGATTCAAAAATTGTAAACGCTACTTTATACTGATATTCCTCTGTTTTTAAAAGCTCTGCCTCGTCAGGGTTTGAAAGAAATCCGCATTCGACCATTACCGTTGGATTTTCACAGAAATAGCACAGGAAAAGCTCTTTGCCGCATTGCTTTATTTCACGTTGATTATCCGGCTGAATATTCTTTACAAAATTGTTTTGAAGTATCTGTGCTAAATCCTTGCTTGCAGAATTTGTTTCAGAGAAAAACATTTGTGCTCCGCTGTATTTAGGATCGGTAAACTGATTCTGATGTATTGAAATACACACAGCGTTTGAGTATTTGTTAAACAGTTCAAGGCGGTTATCCATATCGGAGCTTTTTTGGTTCGCTATTCCTTCAACACCGCTGTCGTGTATCGAGGTGTCAGTATCCCTTGTAACCTCAACGTCATAGCCGTTCACTATAAGCATATCCCTCAGGCAAAGGAGAATGTTTAAGTTGATGCCCTTTTCAGGCACTCCGTCAGCAGTTGAGCATCCGCCGTCAAGGCCGCCATGTCCTGCATCGAGAATAATAACAGGCTTATCCGTTTGGACACCTGCGGAAACAGGGGATACCTTTTGTATTTTATTGATTGAATAATACAAAGCGCCGCCGCCTATAGCCAAAGCAGCCATTACACATGCAGCTCTTTTTAATATTTTTGTATTGATTTTTTTCATAAGTATAACTCCTTGTTTTTAGAACTTTTTCTTAGTAATACTTATGTTAAAAAAGTAGAATATATTACTGGAAGACATTTAACCTTAAAAATTTTCAATTATTTCATGCGATAAATTCCCGTACAAAATTCATAATAATAATGTAAGAACAATAATTGTATCGAACGGAGAGATAAAGCTATGGCAAAACGTGTATACTGTGAAAAGAAAACTAAAATTTATATACCAAAAACTGTGAATCCTCAGATAATAACGTATAATTATGAGGGTACAACAAGACAAAACCTGTCGGAGCTTCTTTACAGGGAGAATATTGAGGAGTTTGACAGCAAAAAAACAGCCGGCATGCAGTAATGCCGGCTGTTTTACTATAGAAGAGGAAAGCGAAGCTTGCCTCATTTGTTCGCTATATTTTGTGGTTGTCAACTTTGGAACGAGTACCATAGGCACTCCCGTTGGTCGCAAAATGGCGCTTTAAAAAAATATTTATTCGCACAATTTGGCATGGCTTAATTAGTGGAGCAATGTATTCTGTTTTTAAAGGCTCCGATAGCTGATGAGATCGCATATACTACTGCATTGACCACTACTATGCTTGCGCCGGGAGCGCTGTCAAGAAGCAGTGAAATAAATATTCCTGTAAAGAAACATATTATGGATATTACCCCGGAGCTTATTATTACGCCTTTAAAGCTTTTGCACAGCCGCATTGACGTTATAGCAGGAAATATTATAAGGCTTGAAATAAGCAGAGCGCCCATCATCATCATTCCCAGAACTACTGTAACAGCTGTCAACAGGGCTATAAGCATATTGTAAAGACTTACATTTGTTCCGGTTGCCCTTGAAAAGTTTTCATCAAAGGTAACAGCGAATATTTTATTGTAAAAAAGCAGAAATGCAGCAAGTACTATCACAGACAGGATAACACTTAATATAACATCGTCCTTGTCCATAGCCAGAATGCTTCCGAACATATAATGGCTTACATCATTTGTAAGTCCGGCTTTTGAAGAAACCAGTATTCCTATTGCAAGGGCTGTAGTCGAAAAAACTGCAATTGCAGAATCTCCTTTGAGCTTGTTGTTTTCATTCAGCCTTAAAAGAATGAATGCAGCTGCGATAACAACAGGCAGAGCAAATTTAAGGGGTGCCAAATTCATGACCGCTGCAACGGACAGCGCTCCAAAGCCTACATGGGAAAGTCCGTCCCCGATCATGGAATACCGTTTCAGTACAAGGCTTACTCCAAGAAGTGCGGAGCAAAGAGTTACTGCTGCACCACCGATCAACGCCGGTACAAGTATATATTTTATAAATTCCGGAGTCATCATCAGCTTTAAGTTTTCCAGCATATGTTAAACACCTTCATTAGTTAAGAGCCTTTTCCAGCTCATTATAATTCTGAGTCATGAGATCAAGATATGAAACGCCGTTTTCAAGATCATCCTTAGAGATATTGTGGCAGGAGTGAAGGAGAGCGATTTGCGCTCCGGTAGCGTCGGAAATTTTCCTGCAAATTGTCTCACTTGAAAATTCTATATGAAAAACAACGGGTATGCTGTCATTCTTCACCGTATCTATCAGCTTTGACATGGTAGCGGAGCTTGCTTCGGTTTCTGAGCTGCATCCTGAGAAAGCCGCATAGCATTCAAGTCCGTAATCTTCAGCAAAATACTTGAAAGGGAATCTGTCACCGAATACAACGGTTCTACGCTTTGAGCCGTTTATCATTTCAGTAAATTTTTTGTCAAGGCTGTCAAGCTCACTTTTATACTTATCTGCATTGCTTTTATAAAGCTCTGAGTTGTCAGGCTTTACTTCTGACATTGCATTTTGAATATTTTCGATCAGTTTTTCGGAGTTTCTAAGAGATGTAAATATATGCTCGTCATATTCGGTTTCGTGTTCGTGATGATCTTCTTCGCTATCCTCTTCCAGCAGATCAACGCAATCCATAAGCTTTAAGATCTTCATATCCTTATTGCTGGAGGACTTTAAAATTTCATCCACCCATACTTCTGATTCTCCGCCGTTATATATAAACAGATCAGCCTTCTGGATTCTTGCAATATCCTTTGGCGTAGGCTCATAGCTGTGACTTTCAGATCCGGGAGTCAGCAGCAGAGTTACGTCAGCGGTATCGCCGGCAATTTTTCTTGCAAAGTCATATTGAGGAAAGATAGTCGTTATTATACTGAAATCCGTTTTTGCAGTTTCAGAGCTTGTACATCCGGGCATTATTACCATAGCAGCTGAAATAAAGGTGGACACTATGATTTTAATTATTCTTTTTTTCTTCACAATCGCTGCACCTTCCGTATAATACTGTTCTGGAATTGTCCACCTTAAAGCCATGATGCTCTAAGATATGGGCATTAAGAGATTTCATATAATCGCAGTCAATATGGATCAAAGCGCCGCAGTCAATACATTTAAGGTGAAAATGTTCACGGCATTTTTCAGCGTCCCCGATATACTGATAGCATGCACTCATTTTTTCATCCATCGTATACTTTCTTATAACACCCTGACTCACAAGCTTGTCTAAATATCTGTATACCGTTGCAGTTCCCACAGGGGTATTTTCACGGCTTAAAAACATAACTATGTCGGAAGCGGTTACATGAACATCCTTTTTGCTTTTGATAAAGGAGAGTATCTGTTCCTTTTGTTTTGTTTTATAATCCGAAGGTCTGCCCATAAGCTTCTCCTAACTAAAATTAATAACCATTTTCAATTTTAGCATGTTTTGAATGATCTGTCAAGGTTCAGCTTGTCAAAATATGATGATTATGTTATAATTATTATAAAAATTTAAAGAGGGTAGCGCTATGAAAATTATACTTGCTTCGGCTTCTCCGAGGAGATGCGAGCTTATGAAGCTGATAACTGACAGATTTGAGGTCATTCCTGCTAATGTTGATGAAACTATTCCGGAGGATATTTCGGCTTCTGAGGCTGCCGGGTATCTGGCATGTAAAAAGGCGGCAGCCGCAAAGGCTGAGGGTTGTGCTGTTATAGGCTGTGATACGTCGGTTGTTATTGATGATAATATTCTCGGAAAGCCTGCCGACGAGGAGGACTGCCGAAGAATGCTTCGCATGCTTTCGGGAAAAAAACATACTGTTTACACCGGCACAGCAATAGCTGTAAACGGCAGGTTACATTCGTTTACAGAGGCTACTCAGGTTGAGTTTTTTAAGCTGTCTGAGGAGGAGATCAATTGGTATATCTCCACCGGTGAGCCTTTTGATAAAGCAGGAGGCTATGGCATACAGGGCAGGGGAGCGCTGCTGGTCAGAGCCATATGCGGAGATTATTTTAATGTTGTAGGACTTCCGGCAGCTGCTCTTTCAAGAAAGCTAAAAGAGCTTGGAGTGATATAGGAGAGGTATTGTTATGAAAAAAGTCAAAGCTGCTGCTGTTATTTTGATATTTATAATAACTAATGCTTTAGCCGGATGTTCTTTTCCAAAAGGATATGAGGAAGAATACTTTGGGACAGATACATATCGTGAGACAAGACACATATGCAGTCATGGGGATAAATTAATAGTTCAGCCTATACTTGACCAAATTGAAAAAGCCTTTTCGTACAGTGACGACAGCCATGATTGTGAGGAACAGTTTGGTGTGCTGGCACGGTACTGTTTGTGTAAAGAATCATACCCGGATGTTGTTAAAGAAAACCATGATATAAAATTTGTTACCGCAAAAATAAATGGGAATACCGGATATGTTTGGATAAGATATAGTCAAGAAGGACTTGACAAAGATGGAAATAGAAATACAGGTTCGAAGGACATTCTGTCACGAATCGAATTAGAAAAGACAGATGATGTATGGACTGCAATTGATATAGATGAAACACCATGAATCAGAATTTGTAGAATAGAAAGTGAGGAAAAATGATATGAATGATTTAACAATATCCAGTATATGTATAGCAGGAGCTGGTCTTTTATTAGCAATTATTTCGATACCCTTTTTCCTGCACAAAAAAGCAGTAAGAAAGAATTGTACAGAGGAAACAAAGGGAAAGGTTGTGAAATATCGGTTTAGAGGAAGCGGTAATCTATCCTCCATTGCTCCTGTAGTAGAGTTTTATGTAAATGGCAGAAAATTCAAAGCATATAGACATTATAGATGTGTTTCGTCCAAATATCAATCAACTCACAATCCAAATGAAATGTTTGGACAAAGTGATCGTTTTTATATTTCTGAAAAGGACGTTTTTCACATAAATACAAAGGGAGTTTTTCATAATTATAAAAAACTTGCAGAGGAAAAATGGCCTTTGGGAAGTGAAATGACTGTTGTTTATAATCCCCGAAAACCACGACAAGCATTTGTTGAGAAAGTAGTTGTTATAAGCGGTATAGTTGGCACTGTTTTTTTGTCTTGTGGATGTGGGATAATGGCTATTGCCGGAATTGCATATATGCTGTTAAGTTAAATTTGAATTTATGGAGGAGTTAGTAATGACAATTGAAGAAAACAGAGCCTTTATGAAGAATTTCTTTGAAAGATATTATGAAAAAAGAAAAAGCGAAGATATCATACTGGTTAAGGGGGTTGGGATTCCACCTGAAATGCTCGAGGACGGTGCAGACCCTAATAAAGAATGGAATGTCTGGAAATTATATCCTGCCGTGGTTACGGAAAGTGATTTTGCAATGCATGAAGAAAAATTCAATGTAAAGCTTCCTGAATGCATAAAAGCATTTTTCTCGGTTTATAACCACAGATTCGATGATGCCCTCGGGCGCAATTATATAAATAATCCGCTTTATGAACTTGAACACTCTTATAATCATCATCTTGCAAATAACGGATATCTTCCCTTTGGTTGGGATGAAGAAAGTTTCTTTATCCGTTGTATTGACCTTACAAATATGCCGGATGAAGAAAAATGTCCTATTGTTGAAATAGACCATGAACCGTTTTTTGACCTGATGTACGATTCTGAAGAAAAAGGAATACTTATACCTAAAGAGGAGCTTTTAAAGCTGTTCAGACCTGTTGCGGATAACTTTTATGAGTACTTGAATGGGATATACAATGACACTATACATTGAAAGATAAATCCTCACAAAGAAAATTACCTTCTTTGTGGGGATTTTTTAATTACAGAACAATATGAAATGTAGTGATATTATTTTCACTTTTTACAGATATCGTGCCGTGATGATTTTCAACAATTGTTTTTGCAATATTAAGTCCCAGTCCGGAACCGCCTGTCTTTCTGTTTCTGGAATCGTCTATACGGTAGAATCTGTCGAATATCTTATCCAGCTTTTCTTTTGGGATAGTATCACTTGAATTTGAAATATCTATACATATTTTGTTCTGCTTATCGGTACTGAGGCTCACAAGGATCTTTCCGTTGTCACTTGAATATTTAAGGGCGTTGTCAAGAAGTATGTTAATGAGCTGTTTTATCTTGTCCTCGTCACCATTAAAGCTTATACCCGGCTGAATTTCAGATTCCAGTATTTTTCCGTTTTCAAAAACTAGAGGTTCAAATAAAAGACATATGCTTGAAATCACATTGCTCAAATCAAAGTTCTGGATAATGGTTTTTATCTGATTTGCGTCATATTTTGCAATGCAAAGGAGGTTTGCAACAAGCTTTGACATTCTGGTAGTTTCCGTTTTTATATAGTTAAGCCATTTAGTTTGGTTTTTTACCAGATCATCCGGACTTGCAAGAATAACGTCTGTATTGGCTGATATAACGGTAAGGGGCGTTTTAAGCTCGTGGGAGGCGTCTGCCACAAACTGCTTTTGCTGATCCCATGCTTTTTCAACAGGCTTTATTGTCCAGTTTGCAAGTATAACACTAAGGCCAAAAATTACTATAAGACCGATACTTCCTATTATTATAAAAATAAAAAGAAGTCTGTTGACGGTGGAAATTTCAATAGTCCTGTCGAGAAAAATAAGCTCAAAGCCGAGATTGCGGATAGTGTTGTCTTGCAGTAAATATCTGAACTGTGTTGTGTTTATTGAGATAGTTCCCTTGTTTTTACCGCTGTCAACAATTGTATGAACGGCTTTTTTAACCGCCTCATTATCCTCGTTTTCACAGTAGTTGTATATGATAGCATCCATGTTGTCAAGACTGTTGAATCTGACATATATAGATGCTCTCTTTGTTTTTTCAACAAAAGGCTTAGGCTCCCTTTTTTCTCCCGGCTGCATAGGCGGAGGCGTTGAACCGGCGTCAGGCATTTTCGTTCTGCTAACATCAGCAGTCACAGAAGTACTTTTGCTTACAGTCGTAGTGGTTTCTTTGCTTTCTTTTTTCGTTGATTTAGCCGCAGTAGTTTCCGTTAACATAGTGTGCTTTTTGGCAGTAGTTTTATTTACTGTGTTATTGTTATTCGCTGCCTTGGCAGTAGTTTTTTCCGCCGACTTTGTAGTTTTTGCGATAGCTGTAGTCTGTTTTTTCGTTTCAGCCTTTGTTACAGCAGTTGTTTCAGGAGGAACATCCGGAAAATCCGGCTCCTCCGGAAACCATGGACGAGGGGGCTGAGGTCTCGGTCCCAATTCGCCGTATCCATCATTGTTTTGGTTGTGGTCATCAGGGGAATTATTGTAATGCTCATCGCCGAAGGCAAGGGGAACGCTTAAAGGAATTTGGTAATTGCCGCACTGCAAATATGTATCATCATATAATATATCCGCTGCATTTCCACGGTCGGGCTGTTTGAGCATTTGCTCCATAAGGTCATATGACGTTTTAACTTCGGATGAATACATAAGAGTAAAAATTCCACCAAGTATTCCGAATAGAACACAGGTAAGTATTGTCATATTGACAATAATAAATCTGCGACGAAGCCGCTTGATCATTTTATCTCCTCCAGACGATAACCAACGCCTCGAACAGTTTTGATCACAGTATGTGCATTCATGTGAGAAAGCTTTTTCCTCAGAAATGAAATGTATACTTCAACATTGTTATATTCAGCGTCGGATTCATAGCCCCAGACTTTTTCAATAAGGGATTCTTTACTAAAAACCCTGTTTGGATTCTGAAGCATTAATTCCATTATACTGAATTCCTTTAAACCAAGCTTAAAAGATTGAGATTCTGTAGAAATTTCATAGGTTTGCAGATTTAGTGAAACATCATTGAACTTCAATATATTCTCATACGAAATATTTGCTTTTCTGCGATACAGGCATCTTATTCTGGCGAGAAGCTCGTCGAATGAGAAAGGCTTGGTCATGTAATCGTCAGCGCCGAAATCAAGTCCCTTTACCTTATCTGGAATCTCGTCCTTGGCTGTGAGCAGGAGCACAGGAGTATCTATTTTGTTGTCCCTGAGCTGTTTAAGTACGTCAAGTCCATTTATTTTTGGCAGCATTATATCGAGGAGGATTATGTCATATATTCCGGTAAGAGCATTGTCAAGACCGCTTTCACCATCGTAGCATGCGTCTGCGATATATTTATTTTTTGTAAGAATATGAACAAGTGCGTCAGCAATTGCCTCTTCGTCTTCTACAACTAATATTCTCATAGCTACCGCTCCTTGTTAACCTCTTTTTTTGTAAGATTTATTATTCCTTCTGGAATTGCCCGTATTTTTTCTGTATGCGCCATTGCTTCTTTTGTCGTTTTGCCTGTAGGATTTGCGCCTTCCGCCTTCGTATTTCTTTACCGTGACCTTATTACCGTTTATTTTTCCGTTGTTGAGAGAATGTATAACATGGTCGATCTCGTTTCCTGGAACTTCAACTGTTGTATATTTGTCGTGAATATCTATTTTACCAAAGCTTTTTCCTGACATTCCGGTAGCCTCGACCAGTGCGCCGAGAATGAAATTAGGCGCAATTTTCTGCATGCGTCCTACGTTGATATTGACCTTGACGGTTTTTCCGTTTTTACTGCCATGGCTTTCCCTGCTTCTGTATTCTGATGTAATGTTGGAAACCTCCGGTACAGAGCGTATTTCCTTGGCAAGTTTTTTATTTATAAGCGCTCCTGCAATTTGTCTTGCAGTAAATCCCTGGCTTTCAAGAATACTTATTATCTGTTCTGTTTCTGGAATTGTTTCTTGAGCGCATGAAAGACTGATTTTATCCGCAAGCTGATGAACCTTTAATGCAATTGCCTCAGCTTTGGACGGAACGAATTTTTTGGTTATTTCAGATTTTGTATATTTGGCGATCGCTTTTAGATCCAGTAACTGTTTTCTTCCGCTTATAAGAGTGTATGCATTTCCCGATTTTCCGGCTCTACCGGTACGTCCGATTCGGTGGATGTAGTATTCGTTATCCTGGGGCAGATCATAGTTGAAAACTGCGTCCACACCGCTTACATCTATACCTCTTGCGGCAATATCCGTTGCAACAAGAATATTTGTTTTGCCGGCTTTGAATCCGTTCATAACATGTGTTCGCTGTATCTGTTTCATATCCCCGTGAAGACCGGCTGCTCTAAACCCCTTTATGCAGAGAGCATCGGTAAGCTCGTCAACCATTTTTTTGGTATTGCAGAACACCATTGAGGATTTAGGAGAATATGCCATAAGCAGCAGATGGAGAGCGTCAATTTTCTGAGATGACGGAACTTCATAATAGGATTGGTTAATAGCTTCCACAGTACGGCTTTTGGATATAGTTTTTATAATTTGCGGATTCTTTTGGTACTTGCTTGTAATAGCCATAATTTCCGGAGGCATAGTTGCAGAGAACAGAACGGTCTGTCTTTCATCCGGAACGTATTGGAGGATTTCTTCAATATCCTCACGGAAGCCCATATTCAGCATTTCATCCGCCTCGTCAAGGACGATAGTTTTCAAGCCGTTAAGCTTTAGGGTATGCCTTTTAATATGATCCATAACTCTGCCCGGAGTACCTGCAATTAGGTTTGCGCCGTGTTTCAGCTCACCGATTTGTTTTTCGATGCTTGCTCCGCCGTAAACTGCCGCAGGCTTTACCCATGGCATGAATTTTGAAAATTTTTTTATTTCATCGCATGCCTGAACAGCAAGCTCTCTTGTAGGACATAAGATAAGCGTTTGCACTCCGGCTGATTTGTCGTGAGAGATGCTTTCCACAGCCGGAATACCAAATGCGGCGGTTTTTCCGGTACCCGTATTTGAACGTCCGATAACATCTGCGCCGCTGAGAAGAACGGGTATGCTTTTTTCCTGTATTTCAGTCATTTCCGAATATCCGATTTCATTTATGGCTTTGAGGATTTCCTCTGAAAGCTCAATTTCATTAAACTGCATTTAGTTTTTCCTTTCTTTTTTCGCTTTTAACTATTATTTAATAATACCATATTTATGGCGGTAAGTCAAATAAATTAACCGGTTTTCAGACCGTGAGCAGAAATATATATGTAATTTTTTGTGCATAATGCTATGATTGGTATACGAATTTTGTGCATATATCCAATTTTAAAAAAAATTGGAAAAAAGCGCACAAACAGGGTGTTAAAATTGTTATATATAGTGAAAGTCGTTGATCGAGGGTTTGCGATTGACACTTTCAATTCAGATTCTCATTATATATTTATATGGCGTTCCCAAGCCGTATTGGGACGCTGTATAGATAGTTATATCAAAATATTATTTTAAAGGTTATTAATAAAATATAATAATGGGTATATAATGAGATTGCAGGAATAAAATTACACAGTGATTAGGAATGACAACAATTAAAGGAGAAATTAATATGGTTAAAAATTTTTATCTGTTTTATCAGCGGCGACTTTTTCGGCAGGGGCGTTCACGATTGATGAAAAAAGAATGGATAGCAATCAAAACAGCTTAATTTATATTATGGGTATTGTTTCGTTCGGCAAGTATTTTGCGGAATTTTATGGCGTTGTAGATCCAATTTGTTATGATATTGACCACAATGACACTGATTCCCAAAACAAAAATAAGTTTGTACCGATTAACAGCAATATATTAAAATTTGCGCTTGATAATGAACATTTATAAGGAGTTGATTTATATGAAAAAATTTAGGAGGATTTTAGCGGCTTTGATTTCAGCAGCTGTAGTAGGCGCAGCAAGTGTTGCTCCGGTTTCGGCAATAGCTGTTGTTTTCCTTGACGGTCAATATCTTACACAGGAAGAATATGAGGCAAAGAGAGACGAAATTTTGTCACAATATAGAACAGCCCATTATTCTATTGACGTTGAAGAAGAATATTTAACAGAAAAGCTCGACGAAAATGGGAAAATTGTCTATGCCATAGACCCTGAAACAGATTTATATGAAAACTTGAATATTATAAATAATTCTGGTAATTCAGTTTTTCATGATGGTGGAAAAGTGCCTTTTGTTGAAGATTCAGCATATCCGGGTGTTTCTGTAAAATTAACAGGTACAAATGAGGATTCTGTTGCTGATAAGATAAAAAATTTGAATGGTGTTAAAGGCATTGTAGATGTTGCTGTTATACAATTAGTAAACGATATTACACCTGTTCCAAATGATGTTGAACCCCTTTCTGGCGACCTCAGCATGGACGGTAAGGTAAACATTGTTGACGCTGTAAAGCTTGCAAAACATAGTGCTGACCCGACTGCTTTTCCGCTTCTGACCTACAGTCAGCTTGCTGCGGATATCAACGGTGACGGGGAACTGACAAATGCGGATTTGGTTGCACTTATACAGATGATTTAAAGGAGTAATTTATATGAAAAAATTAAAAAATATTTTAGCTGGTATATCAGCCGTCATAACGCTCGGGGTAATGACAGTTCCTTCCATTAATGCGTCAGCTGTGAATTTCAAGGGTTACTTTCAGAATTTAGGGATATATTATACCGAAGAAGAAATGGAAGAAGTGATTCAGAGGGATTATACAAAACGCACTATTTGTGTGAACTTTGATGAAAGCATATCAGAAATGACAACGGATGAAAATGGAAATATTCAGTTTGTTCTTGATGTCAATTCTGAGGTATACAAATATATGGTTGACAGTCTTAAATTGATATCTAATGTGCTTACTGAAACAAGGTCTTTGTCTATTTCGGATATTGAAATGGAAGAAAAGATTTATGCAGAAATTTCTTTTAAGGGAGTGACAGATTCTGAGTATACTGAAATTTTGAATACTCTTAGAAATATGGAGGGTATTAATTTATGGTATATTACAATGGAAGAAGTACCTATGCGGGCGGATTTCGGCGAACCAGTCGATATTGAACCCCTTTCCGGCGACCTCAGCATGGACGGCAAGGTAAATATAGTTGACGCTGTAAAGCTTGCAAAATATAACGCTGACCCGACCGCTTTTCCACTTCTGACCTACAGTCAGCTTGCTGCGGATATTAACGGTGACGGGGAACTGACAAATGCGGATTTGGTTGCTCTGATTCAGATGATCTGATTTAAACGTTCCTCCAAATATTATATAAGATCCTCCTGATCGACTTCTCCAGAGGGGCTCACTCGTTTATGATTTTGTAGATAATGTATAGATTTTATTGCTAATTTTGTTTATATTGCTGATTTTTGAAAAAATTTCGGAAAAAAGTGCACAAACAGGGTGTTAAAATTGTTATATGTAGTGAAGGGCGTTAATCAATGTTTTTTAATTAATGTCTTTTAAGAGTTTTCAGATTCTCTTACATATTTGTACGGCGCTCTCAATCCGATGTGGGAGCGCTGTATATACTTTTGACTTAAAATGTAAAAAAACACTTGATTTTTGTTTTTAGTTGTGTTATAATAAATTCTGTCAGTGAATTATCAATAGTACTACTGTCTAAATGTGTTGATGGGCTACTATGTTAATCATAATAGTTTTGAAAAAGAGGTGACAATCGTGAAAGAAGGAATCCATCCGAATTTTGAAAAGACTACAATCACTTGCCATTGCGGTAATGTAATTGAAACTCGTTCAACAAAGAAGGATATCAAGGTTGAAATCTGTTCAAAGTGCCATCCGTTCTTTACTGGTAAACAGAAGCTTGTTGATACAGGCGGACGTGTTGACAGATTTAAGAAGCGTTTTAATATGGACAAGTAATATAATCAGGACGGCTTAAACAGTCGTCCTTTTTACATATAAGGAGTTTTATGAATTATACAACTGTCAAAAGCGCTGCCAAGGCTTCGTTTATTGAAAAACGTTCAGAATTTATTGGCAGCATTAAGCCTGTAAATACCAATGAAGAGGCTGTGGAGTTTATAAGCGGCATAAAGGCTCAGCACCGAAAGGCAAAACATAACGTTTATGCATACATACTGAGAAAGGATAATATAATAAGATATTCGGATGACGGAGAACCTCAGGGTACTGCGGGAGTTCCCGTGCTTGACGTTCTAAAGAAGCAGAGCCTTACAGATGTATGCTGTGTTGTAACAAGATATTTCGGAGGGATACTTTTAGGCGGAGGCGGTCTTGTCAGGGCATACTCTCACTGTGCCGCTATTGCTGTCTCAGCTGCCGGAATTTTAAATATGTATGAATGTATATCGGCAGAGCTTGTTATGAATTATGATATGTATGGAAAGGTCAGCTATGTGCTACCGGATTTTGAGGTGAAACAAATAGATTCGGATTTCGGGGATAATGTGAAATTAACTGTTAATGTAAAAAAAGAGCTGTATCAGCCCTTGTGTGAAAAGCTGACTGATATTACATGCGGGAAGATTTTGATAAAAAAAAATCGGGAATTATTTGATAATTTTTAAAATTCGACACGCTTCGACATAATTCGCCAAAAAATAGCAAAATTTAATGTTTCAAATGTCGAAATATATGATATAATGTGTATATAATAAGAAAGAAGGTATTATATATGCAAAAAGTAGAAATTATTTTCACCTGTATTTCCGATAACAAAAGAGTTGTGTATGGAATATTCAGGCATGAGACAGCCGTTGATGAAGAATTTGCTGTAAGCTATGGTATATTTGCTGCAGAGCCTGACGGAAATTCTGTTTCCGTTTATGATGTCTATACCGATTATAGCAAGGTTGAATCGCTGTTACTTACGCTTAAAAGCAAATCTGTTCCTCTGAATCTCATCAAAGAATACATAATTGATTATATTTCTGAAAATTGATTTTAGTATATGATCTCTTTATTTTTTTCAGACTCTTCCGATATGTATTATATAAAGGCAACACCGCGCAAAGCACGCCTGACGGCTTTGCACACATCTTGCTTGTACCCCAAGGGCACTTCCTTCGGGCGCATATTTTCCGTCATACGACCGCAGGAAGCACCCTTGGGGTGTCACACAAAAATCTCTTGACATACGCCCGTAGGAAGTGCCCTTGGGGTGCGCCAGTATGCCTGCGAGCTTTTTGTGCAATCTGGCGAAAAATCTGACTGCGCAATCTGCGTACAATCTTTGCGCGGTGTTGCCTAAGCTTTAAACAAGCAGACGACTTATGTCAATAAGCAATGGTTAGTCGAAGTTTGTATCTCTGACTTAATCTAAAGATGTTAGCCTCCTAAGAGACGGAAGACATCGTCTGTGATTATAATTTAGGGCAAGTTGCAGCTTGCCTCCTTATATAATAAGATATCGGGGAGTGATTATATGGATTTTTTGGCAATTGGCTCTTTAAGCAGTTATGTTAAAAGCCTTGGTATGCAAAATAAATGGTCTATGAAGAAGGCAACCGGAGATTTTACGCCGGAAGAAAAGCATAAGAATAAATATGAGATCATGAACGAAGCGTTCAAAAAATCATATTATGAGACCAGAGAGAATGATAAAAACGATGAAACCTTAAAAGCCATTCAAAATAAGATTAATCAGGGTTCAAAACTGACTCTGTCTGAAATGAGATATCTTCAAAGTAAAGATCCTGTGTTATATCAAAAATTAAAGAATCTGGAGCTTGAAAAGAAGAGCTATGAAAAGGAGCTTAAACGCTGCAAAACTAAGGATGAGGTTGAAAGACTTAAAACTTCAAAGGTTTGCGAGTCCCTTTCAGCAATTAATGCTGTAAAGAATAATCCTAATATTCCACAGAGTGTAAAGCTTGGAATTGCGGCTGAGGAATGCCGGAGGTTGTCCGAGCTTAATAAGGTTTCAGCTAAGTTTGAAAAAAGCGAAAGCTATCATAGGCTGCCTACAGAGGCTGAGCTGAGAAAAGCTGAGCATGATATGAAAAAGGCTGAAGAAAATGAGCGTATTAATGCCGGCAAGGCTGAGAAGGCTGAAGAAAACAGCAAAACTGAGGAAGTAAAGGATAATGAGGAAGCCGAGAAGTGTGAAACAGCTGAAAGTGAATCTGATAAGGAAATGACCAGGATCAAGGCTGAAAATACTCCGGAGGCACGAAAAGTAAAGCAATCAAAGGCTAAAGCTGTATATACAAAAGCTTTTGAAAGCGATGCGGCAATTGATTTTAGTCCAGTACTTAACAATAAGGCATGATCTCAAAGGTCCCTGTTCAAATGAACGGGACCTTATTTTTATCTTCCTTTGCATCATTGCAGCAGCGGCTGAGCATTGCCGTTTTCTCTTTTAGCTCTTTCTGAGTTGAGATCGTTTCAAGAGTATATCCCAACTGAATGAATACAGCGGCAAGTGCTGAAATTTCTTCCGTAGATTCAAGCTTACAGGCTATAGCGTTTGCCAGCGCTGCAACAGACATGCTTAACTCACATGGATTCATAATTTATCCCCCTTTACAGGTTATGTGATTTTATTTAGTTTTGTTCGGTTTTTAAAATTTGGTTGTATTCTATCCCCATATCTATCTTTGTTAAGAAAAAGTTTTTTAGTTTCCCTCCAATGCTAAAGGGACTTTGTCCCTTTAGCAGGGGGTGCGGGGGATAGAGACCACCGCATACTGTTTCAAAAATTGATTTTTGTGTAATTTTTAAGAAAAATGTTGACATAGGAGACTTTATGTGATATACTATTAAAGTGATTTAATTCAATTTAACGCTTTAAAGGAGCAAATAGCTATGAAAGATTTATCAAACTTAATTAATTATCGTTCTGATGTAAAGGTTGTTGACGCTACTCTGCGTGACGGCGGTCTTGTAAATGATTTTTATTTCAGTGATGATTTTGTTAAAGATTTATATCAGGCTAACATCAAGGCCGGAGTTGATTATATGGAATTCGGTTATAAAGCCTCTAAGGATATGTTTGATGTAAACAAGTTTGGCAAGTGGAAGTTCTGTAATGACGATGATATAAGAGCTATCGTAGGCGAAAATAATACTGATCTTAAAGTCGCAGTAATGGCTGATGTCGGCAGATGCGATTACAAGACAGATATTATTGACAAGTCAGAAAGTCCTATTGACCTCATCCGTGTTGCGACATATCTTAACACGATTCCGGCAGCAGTTGATATTATTGAAGATGCTGCTAAAAAAGGCTATGAAGTAACATGCAATATTATGGCTATTTCAAATGCTCAGGAAAGCAATCTTGACGTAGCCCTTGACATATTGGGTCAGACTCCTGTTGATGTATTCTACATTGTTGACAGCTATGGAGCACTCTATCCGGAGCAGATCGCAAGAATTGCTGAAACATATACAAACTTTGCAGCTAAATATAACAAGAAGGTGGGTATTCATGCCCACAATAACCAGCAGCTCGCTTTTGCAAATACAATTGAGGCTGTAGGCGATGGTGTTGACTGGCTGGATGGAACATATGCCGCAATGGGAAGAGGCGCAGGAAACTGTGCAATGGAGCTTCTTTTAGGTTTCCTCCGCAATCCTAAGTTTAATGTATATCCTGTTATCCAGTTTATTGAAAAGCATATGAACAAGCTTAAAGAGGACGGAGTTGTATGGGGATATGATCTTCAGTACCTCATGACGGGTCTTCTTAATCAGCATCCGAGAACAGCTATCCAGTTCACAAACGAAAAGAGAAAGGACTATGCACAGTTCTATCAGGAAGTAGTTGCTCACGATTAATTTTTTGAAGAAACGACAACCAATTTTTTAGATTATCCTTATGTAACTCGGCAAATGGCGGCAAAGCTTGGATTTATGGGCTTTCTCGCCATTTGTCATTTCGGGAGATACTTGGCATATCTTTGTCTGTTTTGGCATAGGTTTCCGTTGAAAAGTAGTACGACGGTAGTAAAAGCACCGATACTGTTATGCAGCTAACCGTTCCATTTCTGCCTTTGCGGAATCGAAGTCTGCATGGGCATAATAGTTCAAAGTCATCGTGATGTTGGCGTGACCCATGATATACTGCAACGCTTTCGGGTTCATACCCGCATTGGCTAACCGAGTACAGAAAGTGTGTCTGAGGATATGCGGCGTAATATGCGGCATCTGGTCTTTGTTCTGCTTGTTGTACTTATGCACAAGCTCTTTCAGCATACTCTCATAATTAGCCGCCACTTTCGGCATACCGTCATTTTTGAGGAACAGGAAGTTTTTGTAGCCGTCCACGCTGAACGGTACGGCGTTTTCTCGGCTTTTCAGCACCCGTTTCAAGGCTTGGTAAACTTCCTCGGTCATGGGAATTTGCCGTATACCGTTCTTGGTCTTGGGCGTTTCCACATAGTAGCCGACATCCGCATCACGCAGGAGCTGGTGGTCTACATTGATATAGCGGTTTTTGAAGTCCAGAGCCGTGGTAAGCCCGCAGAACTCTGAAATTCTCAGTCCCGTACCGAGCAGGATAATAACCTCGTCACGGTATTTCCTGTAGACCGTATCCTGTGCCATAAACGCTAACAGGTTTTCCTCCTGCTTCGGCGTAAGGGCGGCTTTTGCCTCCCTGTCGTCCTCTATGACAGTATCAAGTGTAAAGTTAAAAGGGTTTTTGCGAATACAGTCATCCTCTATGGCGGTAAAGAACGCCGCCTTTAGGGAACGCTTGAAATTACTGATTGTCTGGTAAGCAAAGCCTTTCTCGCTCATCCGTATTACCCATTCTTTAGCGTCCGACTGTTTCACGGTGTCAATACTTTTCATGCCGATAGGGTCGTCCTGCAACAAGCTCATCAGATACTCACGGTTTTTTTCCGTGCCGTGCTTCACATTCTTCCGCAAGCCGTTCTGTTTGGCATAGAGTTGGCATACCGTCATTTTTTTGCCGATGGTATCAATGCCATCGTCCAAATCCCTGCAAATCTCCTTTACCTTATCCCTCAGTGCAGGGACATCCCGTTTCCCCGCAGGGGTCTTGTCCGTGGCAACCAACTTCCACGAATAGACGAACTGCGGCTTGCCGTATGCGTCCGTGTATTTGTATGCGTATCTCCCGTCTTTTCTCTGGCTCTCTCCAGTCCTTAATATTCTTCCTCTGTTATCCCGTCTTTTTTCTGACATGGCGTGAAGCTCCTTTCCGTTCTGGAACGAGCCTTGATACAGCATACTTATATTATACCGTTATTTCGGCTCAATGCAACTATATGACTTCCATACTGTCAATGATTTTTTCAAACTGCTTCCGCTTTATCTGCACACGGTTTCCGTTCATGATAAGCCAGTTTGCGGTGGGGTTTTCTTCAGCAAGCTGCCGCAACTTCTTTTCCCCGATGCGGAAGTATTTTGCGGCTTCTTCGATAGTAAGCGTGTATTTTTCCCAGATGGGAACATCGTTGTAATTCATAAAGACCTCCAATCAAAAAATGCCTGCGTTAAGTGAACGCAAGCGTTAAACAGTTCCCGTCTGGCAGTTATGCCATTGTTTTCAAATCTATGCTGACGGCGAGGGAGTGGTTGAGTTTCGTTATCATGCTTTCGGGCAGTCTGCCGACATATCCCTCCAATCTCCGCTTATCTATGGTACGGATTTGCTCAGCAAGGATAAGGGAATTTTTATCAAGCCCCTCTACATTGCTTACCTCGGTATGGGTTGGCAGCTTTGCTTTTGTCTGTACTCGGCTCGTTATCGGCAGGATAATGACCGTAGGGCTGTGCGTGTTTCCTATATCGTTGGAAACGATAAGGACGGGTCGCCGCCCGCCCTGCTCAGAGCCGACAACGGGGTTTAAGTTAGCGTAGTAGATGTCCCCACGCCTGATTTTTCTTTCCATATATGTGTCTGACCTCCTATCTGGTATTTAGGCAGGTATGTACTGCCTATGTAGAAGCCAGACACAAGGAAGTATTTAAGGTCTGGAGAGCATAAAACAAAACTCTGTTTCCATAGACCGCCTTGTATCTGGCTTGATATGATAGGAGCATTTCAATTTGTCCTCGACACCCCGAAATGCTATGGGAAGTCGCCAAACGGTCAGCAGCGAACTGACACCACGGGAGTTTCACCCCAACTGTCGTTCTGACAGAGCCGCCCTCATTGCCTGCGACGGTTTTTTCACGCTCGGACTGTGACTGGACGGGAGTATCATTATCCTCTCTGCGGGTTACGGCGAGGTCGGGAGCTGCCCGACATTTCGAGTAGGCATTTATCGCTCTCTGCCTTTCGGCAGGTCGTGGCGTACCTCTGCACACGCTTATGCTCATCACAATCGCAAAGAGAAAGTATTTGGCGAATGGGTATTCGGTTGTCAAGGAACTGCCCTCGTTTTCGCCACACAAAGGAAAACTGGGCAAGAGGATTTTTGTCCTCTCACCCAGTAGCCGATGGGAAAGCGTAAATCTGGACACTATCCCAAAAGTTTTTTGATTTTTTTCTTCAAGCGTTGTATCCGCTTATACACGGCATCCTCATTCATGCCAAGTATTTTTGCTATCTCTGGCACGGGGAAGCCTTGAAGCTGTAATAAAACGGTTTGCAGAGTGAGCCTGTCCACCTTAATCAAAAGCTGATAAAGCTCTTGATTTTCAATGCTGTCCAAGAAGTCCTCCACAGTCTTTGTTTCGGGCTGTGCCGTATCCTCTGCGACTTCCTCAAGGTATGTACCTGCGTCCTGCAATTTCTCGTAGTACCGCCTGTCGGAATTGAAGATAGCCCAATCATGGGTATGAAGTTGTTCAATGGTATCCTCACTGACACCCAAGCTCCGCAGTTCCTTTTCTTCGGCTTCTTTCCAGAGCCGCCATTTCCGTTCTTCTTTGGCTTTGTTGTAAGCCATAATCTGTTACCTCCAATCTGAATTTTTTGAAAAAATCCAGATTGAGGGGCGGAGAGCGACAGTGGGCATCAGAAACAGCCCTGCGGCGTATTCCTGCAAAAAACGACAAAAGAAAAACCGCAAAGGCTGTCAAGCCAATGCGGATATAGGCGTTATTATTTCTATTATGTAGATATTTGGCATCTACTTTGAGGGTATAAGAGTGCCACGCAGAAGCAAAGATTTTTTTAACAGGTTATCCTCGCTAATCCGTGGTATTATGTAGATAGCTGCTGCTTCTGATAAGCAGCGTTTCGGTGGTACTTGACCAGCACATAAAAAAATCCCTCCAAACTCTAAAAACGGGTCTGGGGGAGAATATCTTGCTCATTTGGGCATAGTGAAACCGCCCACCAAAACATCGTTTTTTTTATTCGGTGGGCTTGTCCTACCTATGCTATATAAAAGGCGCAGAGCCGACAAACTGTGATTTCTCACAAGTTCATCGGCTCTGCGTCTGTGCGTCTGGCTCTATGATGATATGTTGTTCTTCCTGGCAAATGGGAATTAGATGAGCGTAAACGCCGCACAAATCCCAGAAAAAATATTTGATAAAGAATGAATTATCCAGCTTGGAATAATTGAGCCATTAGCAATTTTCTCATTCGCACAACCCATAGAATACGCAATAACTCCTGTAAAACTTGCAATAAGCATAGTTTTCACTATTCCAACAATAGAGAAAAACATCACGCTGTGAAGTAAGGAAAACAAAATTGCTTGAACGCAGTTTCCGCATATAAAACCAAACTTTTTTGACATTCTCTTTAAAATGAAACCTCTAAAAAACAATTCTTCTGGAAACGCTGTGTTAAAAATTGCATAAACAAAAATTGCAGGAAGTGCGGACATTCTCAAATCTGCGAATTCAGAAGTAGCCATTTCAACATCCTTTAAGACGTATAAAGTTATCGCTCCTAAAAGCATAAACACAAGAGATATTGCTATCACAATAATACTTACTTTATTTTTGTTTCCCTCTACTTTTTTTATTCCTATCCACTGTGTAAATTTCTCTTGTTCCCGTCCAGAAATGAGCCACCAAATAAAAGGTATTAACGCAAACAGAATAATCTGAATTATACTGCTCACCACTTTATTTAAAAACAATGTCATAATCTTTCCTCCTCCACAGTCACCAATTTGTCGCTTTTTCATCGGCTCTGCGTCTGTGCGTCTGGCTCTGTGATGATGTTTTAATTTTCCTCTTTAGGCATTGCAAGTGTGCAGATAAGATAGAGCCAAATTCCAATGCCGCCTGCCAAGCAGAAAAACAGCCAGACGAAACGCACTATGCTTACATCTATACCAAAGTGTTTTGCAATACCTCCGCAAACACCTTCAGCCATTTTTCCTTTATTTATCCTGCATATTTCTTTCTTCATAGGCATACCCTTTCTGATAATCGTCCTGTCAGACGAACTTAAATATATCCTACATCAGCAACCCCAGAACTGATAGAAATGCCAATACAGTACATTTGCTATCAGAATTATTCCGCTTGCTTTTGTAACAGTAAATCCGATTTTCTGCCGCAGATTATTCTTAATGTTTTCCGTATTCTTCACGCCAAACCACCCAATCAGCAACATCACAACTTCCATAAGCGTACAAAGAATAATCAATACACACTTTATAACAACCTGTATTTTGGTGAAACTGCCACCCATCAGCGGCGGTAAAATAAGCCAGTAAATCATGATAGACGCAAGCACCATAAACAGCTCCGCCAATAACTGATATAGTTTTTTACTCCAAATCTCCGTCCGCCTATGCTTATGCAGCGTTATCCCATGCACAATAAACATAAGCAGCGTCCAGAAAGAGGACAGTACAAACAGGAAGAAAAAAATAATCTTAATGACGAAAACTGCCGTATTCTCTTTTTGGAAGTCCATGCCCGTCATGTGCTGCAATGCAGCCACATTTCCGTTGCTATCTCTTTTTATGTGCAGATAGGTTTTCAATCCATTCCCGTCGTCCATAATGCAGGCGTTCTCTGAAATCTGTGTAATGCTGCCTACCATAGCCGCCTGATAGCTTTCTTCGGTTTCTCCTTTTGTGACGGGCAACAGACCGCTAATCATACTGTATAGCTTCATAAAGCTCTTGCTATAATTTGCCCTGCTGTTACAGTAAATCCCCGACAAGTCATCATTGGTAAAACCTGTTTCCGCCCTGCAATCTCCGAAGATAAGGCTCACAAGCCCATAATTATAAGTGGTTTCCCCTACCTCGTTCGTCATTACCACAAGTCCCGTCCTGTTTTCCCTGTCAAGCACTAAATTTGCGGAGAATCCTGTGGTATTTCCTGCGTGACCGATTAGGCGCACACCATATTCCTGTGAAAACAGTCCGTGGCAGATTCTCGGCGTATCTGTCCCGTCATAATAGAGCGTGGGAGAAAGCATTTTATCCAGTGTGTCAGCTTTTGTAAAAAGCGGGCAATCCCTACTATCTGCAAGGAACGCTTTCGCAAACCGTACAAGGTCGCTCATTGTTCCTGTCGCCGCTCCTGCGGGGTAAAGCAGAATATAACGCCGACACGCTCCATAATCTTCATATTCCCCCTGCACATTATAATAGGCATTCGTCAAATCCCGTCTGCTTTCCACCCATTCATTATCACTGCAATCGGGAAGTATGGAAGTCTGGTTCATGCCAAGCGGTTCAAAAATATTCTGCTGCACATATTCCGCATAATCCATTCCGCTGACACATTCCACAATATAAGCCGCAAGAGCAGCACCCCAATTTGAATAGGAAACAGTTGTGCCAACCTTGTAAATCTGCGGCGGTGCCGTTGCAAGCAAGGCATCCCTTAAACTGATAATATCCTTTTTATCCAGTACCTCCACGTCCCATGTAGTTTCTTGAAAACCCGCCGTATGATTCATCAAATGTGTCATGGTTACAGGCTCATCATAAGAAAGATTGGATAGGAAGCCGTCTGGCAGATAGCTTCTGACATCTTCATCAAGGTCAATTTTTCCCTGCTCATAAAGCTGCATAACGCTTGTCCAGACTAAAACTTTGGAAATCGACCCCCACTCATAAACGGTTTCTTCATTTGCTTTGATATTCTCGGCAGCGTTAGCCTTGCCGTATATGACGGAAGCAATATTCTCTGTTTCATTGAAGTATGCTATGGAAACTGATGAAGTAGTATCCTTTCGGACATCTATGTATCCGTCAATTTCTTTCCCTAACTCCGTGTAGGCAATGCCAGACGGCGTTTCTTCTGTATTCTCTGCGGCAAAAGCAGTTGTTACCCCCGACAAAAGAAACAACAGAAATGCCAACACGCTTGCAATCATTTTTCGCATAATTTTCCTCCAAATACATTTTTAAGTGATTTCATCGGCTCTGCGTCTGTGCGTCTGGCTCTTTGATGATATGTTGTTCTTCCCAACAAACTTGAATTTGCATTTTTATAATTGTTGTATTTCTTTCAATGCTTTCTGTATATCCTTATAAACTAATGGCTGCAAACTATCATCATAAATACATACATTAGCTTTATGAAGTGCTGAAAGAATATCATTCCTCAATTCTGGTTTGTCCTTTGCAATAATCGGCAACAGCTTAATACATTGTCTTGTTGTAATAGGCTTAATATCTGTTATATGTTTCAAATAGTTATCAATAATTTCATCAATTTTATAATCTTTATCCCATTTTGCATTATAGGCAATTAGTGTAAGCCCTCTTGTGCGGACATAAGAATTATCACTGTTAAGCATTTCGCTTAATCTATCCATATAAGGATAAACACAATCCGTTTCTTTACTTTCTTTTTGCAATACCTGTAATGCCTTATATGCAATGGTATTGTTTTTGTCGAACAATAATTCAAATGTATCTGCTATATTAAATATCAAAATATTCTCCTTTGCAACTTCTAATTTATCTAAATTTAATTGATAGCTTTGCGTCGAATGGCAAAGATAACATCAATCGTCGGTTGCTTTTCTATGCTTTTTTCTGTGTGATACTCATACTCCAAATTCAACGCTTCAAAGGAACTTGCGGGCAGCCATTTTGTATAAAAATATTGTTTTGCCTTTCCAATAGAAGTACCCCATAAAAAGCCCAATTTAGGTTTTACTGTGATTTTGGCGTACTCGCTGCCTAAGAGGACATAGCTTTCTAAACCACCTTTGTCAATCACACTACCAATAAATAATTCAAAATCGTGGCTTTTCTCATTGTAATTTCTGGACAAGACAAAATAGGGTAACACCTTTCCCTCTGGCATGGAAACCACGGAATGATACTGTTTAGACAGAGCGTTTATATCTCTGGAAATAGTTTTATCGTTTGACTTTTGCCACAATCCGTATATTGTTTGCTGCTCAATATATTCTATATTCACTTCTAATCTTGACATTACTATTTTTCCCTCCAAATACCAATTTGCCGCTTTGTTAATCAATTTGATATTTTCGTTTCAAGTCTTTTAACGACCGTTACCTGTAAATCCTTTGCTTCAATCAAACTTTCCTGCTTGCACTTCGGGCAGTAGAGGGGAAATTTTTTCAGTTCCGTATCTTGCCGTATCTGCAACCTTGTTTTGTTCCCGCAAAGAGGGCAATTTATCCATTCCGTTTTCTCCATAGAAATCCTCCCGATTTATGCTTCTTATTTTTCTTCACAGGTTTCCCCTATTTCAAAATGGTGCGGAGTGTCATACTGCCTCTGCCAATAAAAATCCGCTGTCCGATTTGTTTTATCATAAATGATGCTCCATTGTGTTACGTTGGAATAAGAAACAGTTTCCATAATTTCCTGAAGCATTCCAATCTCCATACACCCCTCATTCTCTTGCCACGCAGAAACCAGAGTGTTATACCGTTTATGGGATTCCTCATTGCCAATCCCAAACTTTTCTCCTTCGGACAGATAATGATTTGTAACAGCAGAAGTTTTTGTAACTACCATTTCATTATTGACATACTCAATCACAACAGAATTTCCATCCGCATCGGAAACAGCAAGATGATGTGCCGTACCAATAGAAGAATTCATATCGTATTCATATAATAATGAAACAGCTTCATCAACAGTCGCCGCTTTATCAAGAAGAAGTCTGATTGCAGATACGGTTGTCAAAGCAGGCTTTCCAGTTTTCTGATGTGTTTCTTCCTCATCACCGTTAATCAAATCAGCTACGCACAGCCCTTTCTCATTCATACCGTCCAATGGGACATAAATTGCCGCCAATGCCATATACTGATTCGTGATTCCCTCTGGTTTCCAATTCTCGCCAAAACCCAAAAATTCAATATTACAGGTTGAAATGGATTCATAACCGTTATCGGGTATTGTATGTACGATAATTGCGCTGCATTTTTTCCAGTCAAAATTGCGCCCCATAAGCTGAGAGCCAGAGGATGTGCCTACACATAAGGAACTGCACCCAAAATCTTTTTCAGCTGAGCTGCTATTTCCGTGATAAAATCCATTCGACAGAAATTCTGTGATATATACAGCCATATCCGCATCAGATACCGCTCCGCCTTGCTCAAGAAACGCATCAAAGCCATAATTGCCTTTATATTCCAGATAATATAGCCCATCCTCAAGGCTATGGATACTCTTTGCCGCCTTAATCTTTTCACCAAACATATTCCATATCCCTGCAAATGCTATCATTACTACAACAAGTAAAGCAGCCATTATGATAAGCATAATTTTTATCCTTTTTTTCGTTTTCATTCCTTTCCTCCGCTTTGCTTGTGATTACTTCTTCTGCTCCAGTTCCGCACCGTAAAGGACAACCATTCCCAGTAAAATCAGACCGATTCCAATCCCAATGTGGCTTGCATCATCAAAGCGGTTCCATTCCGCCAGACCGATTTTCTCGTAGATTACATCCACAATCTGTGTAGATATGATAGATAACACTATCTGCATAATCCCAAGCCACTTTATTCTGTCCGCACCTGCGTTTGTAAATGGCGTTCCCTCTTTCAGCTCCGCCGTAAAATAACGGTAGACAAACACTGTGATAATCCCTCCAAACAACAAGGACACAGCCGCAGCGGTTAAAGTTCCTACAAGCTGTCCTTTGCTTATTTCAGCCGTAACTGACAGGAAGTGAAGAAACTGGTTTTCCATGTTTAACACATCTGATGCCACGAGAGTCGCCCCGATTGATGTGAAAGCCACTCCCACAATAGCAAATATCAAAACAATTTTTGAGAGTATCTGCAACACCCTCATTCCTTTTTGGATTTTTTCTAAATTACTCATTTTTCTATTTTCCTTTC
>CANPXN010000021.1 GCA_947586185.1 uncultured Clostridia bacterium | reverse complement strand
GAGAAAGCTTATCTATTATATCATAGACCCTGAGCTTTGTCAAGTCCTTTTTCTAAAAAATTTCTTGACCCGCTCTCCTCCGCCTCTCTCGTTCGACAGCTTTATTATTATATCACCTACCTTCCCTTTTGTCAACTCCTTCTTTTCACTTTCGGCAGGTTGCATAGTTTGTTCGGAGGTTTATATACATTTCTCACAAAAACTTGTCCAATTTTTACTTCAAAAGCCCCTTTATAATTAATTTTATAAGTATCTCATACTAAAAAATCCGCCTCCGTTTTCACGAAGGCGGTATATTTTTTACGCCATAAGCTTGACCATAACAGCTTTCTGTGCATGGAGTCTATTTTCAGCCTCCTCAAAAATTTCCTTAGCATGAGCCTCAAAGACCTTTGTAGTAATTTCTTCCTCACGATGAGCCGGCAGGCAGTGCATAACCATAGCGTCAGTGTTAGCTGCGCTCATTATATCGTCGTTTATCTGGTATCCCTTGAAAGCGATCCTGCGCTGTTCAGCTTCGCCCTCCTGACCCATTGATGCCCATACGTCAGTGATAAGAACGTCAGCGCCCTCAGCAGCCGTCTTAGGGTCGTCAGTGATACTGAAGCAGTCAAAGCCGGTAGCAAAATCCATTACTTCCTTTGCAGGGCGGTAATTCTCCGGTGTAGCCGCAGAAACAGCCATACCGGCTTTCAAGCAACCGACAATAAGGGAGTTCGCCATATTGTTTCCGTCGCCTATATAACACATTTTAAGGCCGTCAAAGCTGCCCTTAAATTCACGGATCGTCATAAGGTCAGCAAGCACCTGACACGGATGAGAAAAATCTGTAAGACCGTTTATAACAGGAATGTTGCCAAAGTCGGCAAGGTCCTCAACTTCCTTCTGCTCAAATGTACGGATCATTATTCCGTCAAGATAGCGTGAAAGAACACGGGCAGTATCCTGAACAGGCTCACCACGTCCTATCTGTAGCTCGCTTGCTGAGAGAAACAGCGGATGTCCTCCAAGCTGATACATACCGGTTTCAAAGGAAACTCTTGTACGGGTAGAAGCCTTCTGGAATATCATTCCAAGGGATTTTCCCTGGAGGTGGTGATGAGGAATACCGTGCTTGAGCTCATATTTAAGCTGGTCTGCAAGGTTTAAAATGTCAATAATTTCTTCACGGCTCAGGTCGAGCATTTTAAGTAAATGTTTCATGTTAATTTCCTTTCGTATTACTGTGCCTTATTCAGCTCGCCGTAAACCTGATCAATGCAAACGGCGAACAGAGGTACAAAGTCGTCAAAATATTTTTCGTCCATTCTTATTTCATAGGGCAGGTCGCCCTTTTCAGCTTCACAAACAATGATCTCTCCCATATCGCGGTTAAGAGTAACGTCAAACAGGTTGAAATCACGTCTGTCAGCGCTTGTAATTTTAAACTCTCCTCTATTGCCTTTTCCCTCAAAGCCCGGTTCAAGGAAAATAGAAGTACACTTCAGATCGAAGATATTATTATCATTGAGGAAGAATTTGAAAACCGGCTTCTTTTCCTTTTTGTTAAAAGTAACGTAATAAAGCTTATATCCGCTTGCGTCGATAAGAGTAAACTTACCTCCGGAAACGCTTTTTTTGATCGTATAAATGGTCCGTTCCTTTGAATCCGTAACAAGCCACTTATTTCCCTTTGGAAGAATATTAAGCAAAACCATATTAAACCTCCAGCACTTCTTTAAAGATTTTTAGCCCCCTGTCGATTTCATCATATGTAATGTTAAGCGGCGGCAGAAGCCTTACCTTAGTTTTAGCTGTAAGCACCAGCAAACCCCTTTCAAGGCACTTTTCCGCAATGTCATGAGCGTCCCCTTTTTCAAGCTCAATACCGATCATCAGCCCCTTACCGCTGATCGATTTAACACCGCTTATTTTATGAAGCTGCTCCCTGAAATATTCACCCTTTTTAGCAGCCTCCTCTAAAAATCCCGGAGCTGTTACTTTTTTTATAACAGCAAGTCCTCCTGCACAGGCAACCGGATTTCCTCCAAATGTAGAACCGTGAGTTCCCGGAGAAAGCACCTCCGAGCACTTTTCATCCGCAAGGCATGCCCCGATCGGTATACCTCCTGCAAGCCCCTTTGCAAGAGTCACAATATCCGCATGAACGCCGTAATGCTCTGCGGCAAAGAATTTTCCTGTACGTCCAGCGCCGGTCTGTACCTCGTCAGTAATAACAAGTACATCCTTTTCACGGCAAAGGCTGAAAAGCTCCCTTACATATTCCTCGTCAAGAGCGACAACACCGCCCTCACCCTGGATAAATTCTATCATAACAGCGCATACGGTTTCGTCAAGCTTTGATTTAAGGTCGTCTATATTGTTTGCCTCAGCGTTTACAAAGCCTTCAACAAAAGGAAAAAAGTAGTTGTGGAAGCTGTCCTGACCCGTAGCCGAAAGGGTACAAAGAGTTCTTCCGTGGAATGAATTTTTAAGGGTAATGATATTATGCCTGCCCTTTCCGTATTTGTCAAAGCTGTATTTCCTTGCAAGCTTTATAGCGCATTCATTTGCCTCCGCTCCGGAGTTTCCGAAGAAAACCTTTGAGTACCCGGTGGTACTGCAAAGAGCCTCGGCAAAATCCGCCTGGACCTTAGTATAGTAATAGTTTGAATTATGCTGCAAGGTCCTGACCTGAGCGCACACAGCGTCTGCCCAGTCGTTATCGCAGAATCCAAGACTGTTTGTGCCGATACCGCTTCCGAAGTCGATATATTCCCTGCCGCTTTCGTCAGTGCAGCATCTGCCACTTCCCTTTTCAAGAACAGCATTGAACCGCCCATAGGTATGCATAACACTGCCGTTGAATTTTTCTATAGTATTCATTTCATGCTCCTTTTCAGTGCTGCAAAACAAGCGCAGCATATGCTATCAGAATCCAGACCCCTCCGAAAACAAGAGCTGAGGAAAAGACCTTTCCGCCTCCCGACGGCTTTATTCTTTCCGGTCTGCGTTTGCATACCAAAACCATAGCTCTCTGTCCCTTAATAAACTGAGGAACATTCATCATACGTCTGCTGACAGCCGTTATATATTTTCTTCCTCCGAAGGTATATTCCAGCACCGGTATCTCCATTATGGCATCTGCGCCGAAAATTCTTTTTCGCTGCACAGCAACGTCCCTGACATAAGCCTCAGTCCTGACCCATCCGGGTCTTATCCCCGATTTAAGCCAGAGTCCTGCGGCGATCAGCGCCATGCTGAAAACAAACGGAAGAATGATAATTATATATTTCATTACTTAAACTGAGTGCCGATACCCTCGTTTGAGAGTATCTCTATCAAGATCGAGTGAGGGATACGTCCGTCGATAATAGATGTCTTTCTGACCCCACGTCTGACCGCTTCAACACAGCAGTCGATCTTCGGGATCATTCCTCCGGAAATAATTCCCTGACGCTTCATAAACGGAACCTCGCTTACATTCACAAAAGGAATAAGGGTGGACGGGTCGTCCTTGTTTCTCAGAAGACCTGCTATATCCGTCATAAGAATGAGGTTTTCAGCTCCCAGCTCGGCAGCAATTCTTGAAGCGGCAGTATCAGCGTTAACATTATATGTCTGACCGTCCTCATCGCATGCAACCGTTGCAATAACAGGAATACAGCCGTTTTCAAGGGCGTCCGTGATCGGCTTTGTATTTATTTTTCTTATCTCTCCTACAAATCCTAAATCTTCGCCGCCTGCACCCTCAGCTTTTTCAGCAATTATCATCTTTCCGTCAATACCGCAGAGTCCCACAGCATTTCCCTTATGCTGAGCCAGCAGGGCAACAAGCTCCTTGTTCACCTTTCCGGCGAGGACCATTTTTACAATGTCAATGGTGTCCTTGTCAGTATATCTCAGTCCCCCGATAAATTTGCTTTCGATATTAAGTCTTTTAAGCATATCGCTTATTTCCGGACCGCCTCCGTGAACTAAAACGACCTTGATTCCTACTAAGGAAAGCAGAACTATATCGCTCATAACAGCCTGTTTCAGTTCTTCATTGGTCATAGCGTTTCCGCCGTATTTTACAACTACGATCTTATCGTTATATTTCTGTATGTAAGGCAGTGCGTCAATAAGCACCTTTGCCCTTATACTGTTTGAAATTTCCATCTTAACATATTCTCCCGTCAGGAACGATAGTCCCCGTTGATTTTTACATAGTCATAGGTAAGGTCACAGCCCCATGCAACAGCGCTGCACTCTCCGTCACCAATGGTTATGATTACATCTATCTCCTCTTCCTCAAGGAGCTTTTTAGCAGCCTCCTCGGAAAATTCAACTCCGGCGCCGTTTCTGCAAACTGCAATTTTTCCGGCAGCCGATTTCAGATCCACATCGACCTTATTTATATCAAATTCCGCATCGGCATATCCCACTGCGCAAAGTATCCTGCCCCAGTTAGCGTCCTCTCCGAAAACAGCAGCCTTAAAAAGGCTTGAAGTGATAACCGATTTTGCTACAGTCTTAGCAGTCCTAACATCATCCGCACCGGCACATATGCACTCTATAAGCTTTGTAGCACCCTCACCGTCCCTTGCCATCATTCTTGCAAGGTTCATGAGTATAACGTACAAAGCGTTTGCGAATACATCATAATCATCGTTTTCACTTTTGATTTCAGCGTTTCCTGCCATACCGTTTGCCATGATGCAGCACATATCGTTTGTGGACTGGTCGCCGTCAACGCTTACCATGTTAAGGGTATTTGGTATAATTTCGCTGAGCGCTCTCTGTAAATACTCCGGAGCGATCGCAGCGTCAGTGGTAATAAATGAAAGGGTGGTAGCCATGTTAGGATGTATCATACCGCTTCCCTTGAGCATTCCGCCCATAACGCATTTTTTTCCGCCGAGCACAAACTCAACGGCAACCTCCTTAGGCTGAGTATCCGTTGTCATTATTGCCTCAACTGCGGCGCTATTTCCCTCGTAGCTCAGTCCCTTGCAAAGCTCCGGCATGCCCTTTTCAATAGGCTCTATCGGGAGCACCTGTCCAATAACTCCCGTTGAAGCAACTATAACGTCGCTGTCGCTGATACCAAGCTGAGCTGCTGCCAGCTCACACATTTTCCTTGCCTTTTCCTCACCATCGGCATTACAGGTGTTTGCATTTACTGAGTTAACAATAACAGCTCTTGCAAAGCCGTTTTCAATATGCTCCTTAGTTACAGCTATAGGAGCGCCCTTGACCTTGTTGGAGGTATACACCGCTGCCGCAGAGCAAAGGTTATCCGCCATAATAACGGCAAGGTCTTTTTTCTTTCCTGCTGACGGAAGAACGTTATTTGCCGCAGCGGAATTACCTTCGGTTTCCGTTAAAGGCTTATGAGCAAGACCGCAGTGAATGCCGTTTGCCTTAAAGCCCTGAGCAGCGCATACGCCGCCGTCAATATATTTAAATCCGTCAAAATCAACTTTACTGATCATTTTTAACACCTCATAAAAGACCCGTTGTCTCGTCAATGCCCATCATGATGTTAAGGCACTGGACCGCAGCGCCTGACGCTCCCTTTCCTAAATTATCGAGTCTTGAGCAAAGGAGCATCTGATCGGAGTTTCCGAAAACATAAAGCTCCATTTTATTCGTTCCGCTCAGTCCGTTGGAACAGAGAAAGCCGTCCGGAGTACTTGCTGCACCGGCTTCCTTGACCTCGATAAAATTAGAACCCTTGTAATGGTTATACAAAGCCTGACGCACATCCTCCGGGGTGTACTTTTTTTCCATAATTCTTGCCTGCAAAGGTATGGATACGACCATTCCACTGTAGTAGTTATCAACAATAGGGTTGAACATCGGCTTGTATGCAAGTCCTGTTATCTTCTGCATTTCCGGAAGATGCTTATGGTTCATTTCAAGAGCATACTGTCTTGGCGAAAGCAGAGCCTTCGGTTTATCCTCGCTTTCATACAAAGCGATAGCCTTTTTTCCTGCTCCGCTGTAGCCTGAGGTCGCATAGGCAAATACAGGATACCATGTCGGAAGAATACCGCATTTTATAAGAGGGTACACTATTGAAATAAATCCGCTGGCATAGCATCCCGGAACGGCAACTCTCTTAGAGCTTTTTATTTTTTCCCTATGCTCCGGTGAAAGCTCCGGAAATCCGTATGCCCATTCAGGATCCGTCCTGTGGGCAGTGGAAGCGTCTATAATTCTCACATGGTCGTTTTCAGCCAGAGAAACCGCCTCCCTTGCAGCAGCGTCCGGCAGACAGAGAAAAACGAAGTCAGCGCTGTTTATAAACTTTCTTCTTTCCTCCGTATCCTTACGCTTGTCCTCATCAATTTTAAGCAGCTCGATATCTGTTCTGTTCTCAAAGCGCTCTAAAATTTTAAGTCCCGTAGTACCTTCCTGTCCGTCAATATATACCTTTACAGCCATAATTATTTCTCCACTAATATTTTTTAAAGCTGTGAACCACGCTTATGGTACATGTGGCTACAACAGCAATTATTATCCAAACAACCGAACATATTCCCTTTAGATTGAGAAGCAGTCCGATTATAAGCTCTCCCACAAGCCATATCACAAACGCCGATATGGTCAGCAGAACAATAAATTTAACCTGTTTTTTATTCATGATACGCCTCAAGCTGCTTTCTGGTCAGCTCGATCTGCTTCATGACCGATTCGGGAGCAGGGCCGCCCTCGGATTTTCTTTCTCCCACGCATGTTTCAAGACTTATAGCCCTATAAACGTCCTCGCCGAAAAGCTCTGACATTTTTCTGTATTCCTCTATCGGAAGAGTTTCCAGAGTCATTCCCGTATCAATGCACTGAGCCACAAGTCTGCCGGTAATTTTATATGCGTCCCTGAAAGGCATGCCTTTCTTCACAAGATAGTCTGCACAGTCGGTGGCATTAATAAACCCTCCGGCAGCAGCATTTCTCATTTTATCCTTATTGACCTTCATTGTCCTGATCATAGGAATAAAGGTTTCAAGGCAAAGCTTTACATTATCGACAGCGTCAAAAATTGCCTCCTTGTCCTCCTGCATATCCTTGTTATATGCAAGGGGAAGTCCTTTAAGCATGGAAAGCAGGGTCATGAGATCGCCGTTAACTCTTCCGGTCTTGCCTCTTATAAGCTCGGTAATATCCGGATTCTTCTTCTGAGGCATTATTGAAGAGCCTGTTGCATAAGCATCGTCCAGATCAATAAATTTAAACTCCCATGAGCACCACATGATAATTTCCTCAGAAAATCTTGAAAGGTGCGTCATAAGTATTGAAAGCGCACAGTTAAGCTCCACACAGAAATCTCTGTCAGAAACACCGTCAAGGCTGTTTGCGACAGGAGCGGTAAAGCCCAAAAGCTCAGCTGTCTGTTTTCTGTTGATAGGATATGTTGTACCGGCAAGAGCGCCGCTTCCAAGAGGGCAGTAATTCATTCTGCCAGCAGTGTCCTTTAGTCTGCCCAAATCTCTTACAAGCATCTGAGCATAGGCCATAAGGTGGTGTCCAAAGGTGATCGGCTGAGCTCTCTGAAGGTGTGTATATCCCGGCATAACAGTATCGAGATGCTCCAACGCCATATCGCAGAGCGTTTCTCCAAGCTTTAGCACAAGAGCAGAAACCTCCTTTATCTCATCTCTGAGATAAAGCCTTATATCCAGAGCCACCTGATCGTTTCTTGAACGGGATGTATGAAGCCTTTTCCCCACATCTCCAAGGCGCTTTGTAAGCTCCGCCTCGATAAACATGTGAATATCCTCGGCAGTCATATCAAATTCCAGAGCGCCGCTGTCTATATCCGCAAGTATGCCTTTAAGTCCCTCTATCAGCTTTTCGCTGTCTTCCTTTGAGATAATTCCGCAGTCGCCCAGCATCTGTGCATGAGCCATGCTCCCATGAATATCGTGTCTGTACATTCTTCCGTCAAAGGCGATCGAGGAGTTGAAAGCATTAACGGTTTTATCGACCTCTTTGGAAAATCTTCCTGCCCACATTTTATCAGCCATGTTCAGATTCCTTTCTATCAGATAAGAACATACGGGCGAACTGCAAGTCCGCCCATATCGTTATTCGTTATTATTTATTATTTCTCTTCTGTTCAAGCTTAGCACGAACCTTGATCGGAAGTCCGAACAGATTAATGAATCCTGCACTGTCCTTCTGATCGTAAACATTGTCCTCGTCAAATGTAGCAACCTCTTCGTCATAAAGGGTATACGGTGAAGTAACGCCGGCATTGATAATATTGCCCTTATAAAGCTTGAGCTTTACATCGCCAGTAACAGTTTTCTGTGTTTCAGTAACAAATGCGCTCATTGCTTCTCTGAGAGGAGTATACCACTGACCATTGTAAACGATATCAGCAAACTTGATTCCCAGATACTGCTTAACTCTTGCAGTTTCCTTGTCTATCGTGATAGTTTCAAGGACCTCATGAGCGTGATAAAGGATAGCTCCGCCCGGAGTTTCATAAACGCCTCTTGACTTCATGCCCACAAGGCGGTTTTCAACCAAGTCTGCAAGACCGATTCCGTTTGCGCCGCCAAGCTCGTTAAGCTTTGTAACAAGCTCCACAGCGTCCATATCCTTGCCGTCAATAGCTGTAGGGATACCCTTTTCAAAGTGGATAGTAACATAAGTCGGCTTGTCAGGAGCCTGAATAGGTGAAACTCCCATTTCAAGGAAGCCTTCCTTTTCATACTGAGGTTCGTTTGCAGGATCCTCAAGGTCAAGACCCTCGTGTGAAAGATGCCAGATGTTCTTGTCCTTTGAATAGTTTGTTTCACGGTTTATTTTCAGAGGAATGTTGTGAGCCTCAGCATAATCAATTTCTTCATCTCTTGATTTAAGGTCCCATATTCTCCATGGAGCAATGATAGGCATATCAGGAGCAAAAGCCTTTATAGCAAGCTCAAAACGAACCTGATCGTTACCCTTACCTGTACAGCCGTGGCAGATTGCGTCTGCACCCTCTGCAATAGCGATCTCAGCGATTCTCTTTGCGATTATAGGACGTGCAAAGGAAGTACCCAGCATATATCTGTTTTCATAGATAGCTCCTGCCTGAACGGTAGGAAAAACATAGTCCTCGATAAATTCCTTAGTAAGATGCTCAATATAGCATTTTGAAGCGCCTGTTTTAAGAGCCTTCTCCTCAAGGCCCTCCAGCTCGCTCTTCTGACCTACGTCACCGGAAACACAGATAACCTCGCAGTTATTGTAATTTTCTTTAAGCCACTGAATAATGATTGAAGTATCAAGTCCTCCGGAATATGCAAGAACAACTTTTTTAATATCCTTTTTTTCCATTTTAAGTAACCTCCGTGTTTTTATTCTGTTACGTTTATTATACACCTTTATACATAAATGTCAAGAGCTTTTTGCATAAATATGCAAATCTCCCCGTAAATCAATGTATAATATACATTTTCAGTGTATATATACATTTTTTGAACGCAGATAATAGGTATGCACTGCACCGGAAATATGCCGGAAATAATAAAAAAATGGCTGTACGCCATGTAAAGCGCAGCAGCCACAAAACAAATACATTATCAAGCTCATGCAGGGTTATTTTTTAATATAAGCGCCGATGATCTCACCGGTAAAGGACTTATGGAAAGGATCGCTTTCATAAAATTTCATGATTTTTCCATCCTTTACAAACTCCTCGCTCAAATCCTGAGCATAAAGCTTTCTGCAAACAAAAATCATATCCGCTTCTTCAAATGCGGTAGTTCCGTCGATAAACAGCGGCGTAATGCCAGTTTCCTTGGCCTTATCGCAGTCACGACCGGAATGGCTTCCGCAGAAGCTCAAAACATTTCGGTAATTTTCGCTGAAAAATGAAACGGTAAACAAATCATTTTTCTCCATAAATTCAAAGGTTTTTCTGTTAGGACGTACAACACAGGTAAAAGCCGGACTGCCCCATAAAACACCCATCTGGCCCCATGAAGCAGTCATGGTATTATAACCCTTTTCATCGCCGCTTGTCAGAAGGTACCAGTCCTTGCCGATAAGCTTAAAAGGGTTAATGCCGGCGTTAAATATATCTGTTTTTTCAAAGCTCATAAAATCAATCCTTTCTGTAATACTATAGATGAGGCAAGTAAAGCTTGCCGAAACCTATTTGCCATATTTTTCGATTGTCACCTTTGGTGGCGAGAAAAATGGCATTTTAAATTAATTATTGCTCTTGCCAATTTGGCATTGTCTAATTGGTGGAGCAATAATAACATATTATCACAAAACGGATCTTATTACAAGTTTTTTTCAGGCTCTTTTTAGAACAGGCTTATACTGGAGTCTGAGCTTATCGGTTATAAGAGCGATAAATTCAGAATTTGTAGGCTTGCCCTTACATGTATTAACAGTATACCCGAAAAATGAATTGAGTGTATCGAGATCACCCCTATCCCATGCGATTTCGATTGCATGTCTGATAGCTCTCTCAACTCTTGAAGAGGTTGTATCAAATTTCTTAGCAACTGTCGGATAAAGCATTTTAGTAACGCTTTCAAGAAGCTCCTTATTATCCAGCGAGGCTAAAATAGCTTCTCGTAAGTAATGGTATCCCTTTATGTGAGCAGGTACTCCGAGCTGATGGATGACCTCGGTCACAACGACCTCCATATCCTCAGTACCTCCGCTTTCTGAATTTCCGTGCATCAGTGACATAATTCTATCCCCCAATGTATTAACATCAAATGGTTTCAGCATAAAATATGCGGCTCCGCTCTGCATGACCTGTCTTTCTATGAACGGATTGTCATAGGAAGAGGTTACAATAAAAACCGGTTTTTTAATGCTAAGTGACTGGACCTTTTTGATAAGCTCAATAGCGTCCATATGCGGGAGTATCGCATCTACCACAACAACGTCAGGACTGTCATTCTTTATTGTCTCAAACAGTGAGCTGCCGTCTTTAGCTCTTGTAAATGCGTACATACCCATGTTCCTCAAGGTGCTTGCGCATGAAATGCCGTATTCGACACTGTCATCTCCTATTAGCACCTTTATCTTGTTGTTTACCATTGTTCTACCTCCTGTTTTTTTCTACAACATATATTAACATACTCATACGCTCTGTGCAATAGCAATTATTATAACTTTTTATCATTATTTGGTATTTATTGTAAATAAACTGTTAATAATTTGTTAACTCGAATGACACAGACGTAAAACTAAGCTAAAAAAACTCCTGAAAAAAAGTATTGACCACAATTTAGTTTAATAGCCGTGAATTTTCGTAAATGCCGGATTTCTTCAAGGCAATACATCATTTCTGCACGACAATCCTTAAAATTTGCACCAATAGGATATTGCGCACGACTTTTTGGCAAATCGCCCTGCTGACTGCGATAAAAATTATTGAGAAATGCGCATATTCCTGCGAATTTTTGCCTTGTCGTGAAAGAGATTATACTTATAAATTATATCGGTACAAGTTCTTAAATTTATAGACTTATCTGTAACTTTTTCCGTATTCGGAGCATTCTTCCGTAATTTTTCGTCAAAAAAGCCGTCAACCGTCCATATTTCAGCATTTTTAGGCGCCGTCTAAAATTTTAGCAAAATTACAGTATCTAATTGCTTAAATAAAGCAGCCTTAATATGTCCATAGTATAAATACAAAGAAAATCACAAAACGAAAGGACAACGAAAATGAAAAAAGCAATAAAGGCTGTATGGCTGCTCCTCGCCTCAGCAGTGTTATTTCTGAGCATATCCGCCGGATATTACGCACTGACTCTCCCGGACAGCTTCTATGTTGAAAAGGGCAGCTCTCTTACTCTTTCAACAAAATTATCCATAACCGCCTCCTCCGAAGAAACAGTTGAAAGCTTTGCAGACCGCACCTCCGCATCACACGGAAGCATGGCTTTAAAGCTTTTCGGAGTCGTACCCGTAAAGGAAGTTGAGGTTTTGACCGTAGACACCCCCGTCCTTGTTCCCGGAGGTCAGCCCTTTGGGATAAAGCTCCTTATGGAAGGGGTAATGGTCGTAGGAATGGGCGATGCCGGAAGCGGCATATGTCCGGCTGAAGAATGCGGCATTGAGCCGGGAGATATTATTCTTTCCATAAACGGAGAAAAAATGACATCTAATTCCGATATTCAGGACGCCGTATCAGAATGCGGCGGAAAAACTGTTGAAATAATTTACCGCCGTGACGAAAAGGAATACATTTCCAGAATGCAGCCGGTATATTCTGAAAAGGACGGAAGCTACAAGGCAGGCATGTGGGTTCGTGACAGCACTGCCGGAATCGGAACAGTGACCTTCTACGAGCCGTCCACCGGTAGATTCGGAGGCCTTGGACATCCAATCTGCGACAGTGATACTGGGGAGATCGTCCCTATTTCAAAGGGCGAGGTAGTTGACGTACGCATAAACGGCGTACAGCGCGGCACAGAGGGAACTCCCGGAGAGCTTCTCGGCAGCTTTATATCCAGATATTCAAGCGGCAGCATTTACTGCAACAATAAATACGGAATATACGGCAAGCTTTACAGCGTTTCCGACCACAGCGAAGGCATACCTATGGCAATGAAGCAGGAAATAACCGAAGGTCCGGCTGTTATATACACCACCATCGACGGAACTGAGCCAAAGGAATACTCGATCAATATAGATAAGATCGACTATAAAAATTCCGACACAAAAAACATGACCATAACAGTAACTGACAAGGAGCTGCTTAAAAAGACCGGCGGCATCGTACAGGGAATGAGTGGAAGCCCTATCATTCAAAACGGAAAGCTTGTGGGAGCAGTAACCCATGTATTTGTAAATGATCCTGAAAAGGGCTACGGCATATTCTGTGAGAACATGTACAGCTCAGCGATCATGTATTAAAGGGAGATAGCCTCTCCTTTTAGTCCGTAGAAAAAATCAAGGTATATCCGCCGAACGGCGAAATGAAAGTTTTGTTCAAACTTTTTTAAAAGTTTGCAGATTCCAAAGGCAGAGCCTTTGGTCGCCCTCCGCAGAGGGCGAAATTCCTTGCCTTAGAAGCGCTCCGAAAGGGGTGAATTTAAAAACAGTCCGGCGGACTGTTTTTAAAGAGGGGACGCCCTGCAAGAGAGGGCGTCCCCTTAATTACTTAAAGCAACACTGCCGGAAGACTGAAAGCGCAAAAAAACAGCGCTGCCCCGCAGCAGCGCCATAAAGTTAAATTATCTGTTTTCTCCGCTAAAACCGCTGTCAACAAGTTCAACAAGAGCGTCAACGGCAGGCTGTTCATCGGAACCGTCAGCAATAATTCTGATTGAAGTACCGCCTACTATTCCCAGTGAAAGGATACCGAGAAGGCTTTTAGCGTTAACTCTGCGCTCTTCCTTTTCGATCCAGATTGAAGACTTAAATTCATTAGCCTTCTGGATAAAGAAAGTAGCTGGTCTTGCATGCAGTCCAACCTGATTCTGAACCATTACATCTTTAACAAACATAATATAACTCTCCCATCTTTACTATGAAAAACTATTTTCATATCTTTGAATTTTTATATCTCTTGCTGAATTTTATTATACAAGCTATTTTCAGCATAGTCAACGTGTTTTTTACACTAAATGCACTTTTTTACCGAAATTTCTACGGTTTAGTTAATGTTGGGATTTTTCCGGCCTCAATATTTGTTTATATTAACCAAGGAAAAATGTTGATTTATTTTGTGAAACTGCAACACTTTTCAACAAATAATTGTGTGCATATTTAACAAAATGAAATTAGTCATTTAGAATTATGTTGCTCTAAGTACTTTTCCAGCATATCCGGACGTCTTTCGCCGGTAATTCTGAGGCTTTGCTCAAGCCTCCACTGAGCAATATTCTTATGATGCCCTGTCAGGAGCACAGGAGGAACAGCCTCCCCCTCCCAGATTTCAGGACGTGTATACTGAGGATATTCAAGGAGTCCGCTGTAATGGCTTTCGTCCTCATAGCATTCCGGACTTGAAAGCACTCCTGTGCACATTCTTGCCACAGCGTCGGTCACAACGGCAGCCGGAAGCTCTCCTCCTGTAAGCACATAATCACCGATTGAAATTTCCTCATCCACGATCTTATCGAGGATTCTCTGGTCCACACCCTCATAATGTCCGCAAATTAGCAGGATATTCTCCATCTGTGAAAGCCTGACAGCTTTCTGCTGATCAAAGACATTACCCTTGGGTGTCATATATATAGTATGCGGCTTGCAGCCGATCTGCTCACAGACTGCGTTATAGCAGTTGTTTATAGGATCAGCCTGCATGACCATTCCCTTTCCGCCGCCGTAGGGAATATCGTCAACTCTCCTGTGCTTGTCAAGAGTGTAGTCCCTTATCTGGTGGCAGAATATCTCAATTGCGCCTTTTTTTCGTGCTCTTCCCACAATGCTTTCGGAAAGTATGCTTTCCATCATTTCAGGAAAAAGCGTTGCAATATCAATTCTCATCTATAAGCCCCTCTAACGGACGGATCTTCATAATTCCGTTTTGGATATCCGTTTCAAGGATCACATCAGGAATAGCCGGTATAAGATAAGTATTGCCCTTATCCTTTACAGAATATACATCATTTGCTCCCGTCTGAAAAACATCGTCAATTTTTCCGTAAATTCTTCCGTTATCTACGTCCTGAACGGTAAGACCTATAAGGTCCTGAACGAAATACACTCCCTCCTCAAGCTCAGCGTCGTCCCTGTCAATATAGACAACAGTGTTTCGCATTGCTTCAGCCTGAGCCGCATCGTCCACTCCCCTGAATTTTATAAGCACAGAGTTTTTATGGACTCTTGCCAATTCCACTTCAAAAGGTGCTTTATCCTTTCCGCAGTAAAGGGTATCAAAGCCGCAGACGAAATCCGGGCTGTCGCTCCACGGCATAAGCTTTACCTCGCCTTTAAGTCCGTGAATATTGACGATCTTTCCTGTTTCGAGATACTTTTTTTCCATAGAGCGAGCGATACCTCCGTTTAAAAAAAAGCGGCCGCAGCCGCAAGAAATCAATCTATTTCAACAGTAACCTTCATATTGCTTCTGGCAGCGCTGGCACGCATAATAGTGCGTATTGTCTTAGCGATCCTGCCCTGCTTTCCGATTACTCTACCCATATCGTCCGGAGCAACGCTCAGGTGCATAACAATAACGCCCTCGCTGTCAGGATCGTCCTGGGTAATTTTAATAGCGGATCTGTCTTCTACAAGACCCTCCACAATAGCATATAATAAGTCTTTCATAGTGATCCTCCAATCAAAAGGCCTGCTATAGAGGCAAGAGCTTTGCTCCTGCCCTACAACATCAGCTTCAGATACATTAAAGCACACCGTTGTTCTTGAGAATGCTCTTTACAGTATCTGTTGGCTGTGCGCCGTCAGCGATCCACTTCTTAGCCTTTTCAGCGTCAACGCTTACTACTGATGGTTCCTTTGTAGGATCATAGTAACCGATCTCCTCGATGAATCTGCCGTCTCTTGGGTATCTTGAATCAGCAACAACAATACGATAGAAAGGAGCCTTCTTAGCGCCCATTCTTCTAAGTCTGATCTTAACTGCCATGTCTTTCACCTCCATAAAGCTTCTGTTAAGGGGCATTGCCCCGTCATTATGAATATTGCCCCATTAATTAAGCCATTCCAAGTTGTGTGGAGCAATATTTTATTTAAAGCGCCATTTTGCCACCAATGGGAGTACCAGTGGTACTCGAAACCAAAGGTTACAAACGCAAATATGGCGAATAGATTCCGCAAGCCTTACCTGCCGAAATCTATATATCAAAGCGGGGAACCGCATTGAATCAGGTTAACCAATAGGCGGAAGCTTTCCGCCGCCCGGCATATTTTCAAAATTCATACCGGCAAGGCGCTTCATCATTCTCTTATTGCCCTTGCCCTTTCCGCCGAGCTTTTTCATCATCTGCTGCATCTGCTCAAACTGTTTCAGGAGTCTGTTAACATCCTCCACCTTAGTACCGCTTCCGGCAGCAATTCTTCTCTTTCTTGACGGATTGATGATGGACGGCTTTCTTCTTTCTGCCGGCGTCATAGAAGTTATCATAGCTTCTATGCGCAGAAACTGCTTTTCGTCAACATCAACGTCCTTCATTTTGTCGCCCACGCCGGGGATCATTGACATAATGGACTTTATTGAACCCAGCTTCTGGATTTGTTTAAGCTGAGAGAGAAGATCCTCCATATCAAACTTGTTTTCCTGGAGCTTTTGAGCAAGCTTTTCAGCTTCCTTTTGATTTACAACGTTTTCAGCCTTTTCAATGAGAGTCATAACATCTCCCATTCCAAGGATCCTTGACGCCATTCTGTCAGGGTGGAACTGCTCGAACTCATCAAGCTTTTCACCCGTTCCCACAAACTTTATAGGCTTGCCTGTTACCGCAAGAACTGACAGTGCTGCGCCGCCTCTTGTATCGGAGTCAAGCTTTGACATAAGAACGCTGTCTATGCCCAAAGCGTCATCAAAGGATTTGGCAACATTAACTGCGTCTTGACCCGTCATAGCATCGACAACAAGCATGATCTCGCTTGGCTGGACTTCAGCCTTGATGTTTTTCAGCTCATCCATGAGCTTTTCATCTATATGAAGACGGCCGGCGGTATCGAGAATAATAATATCGTGGCCGTAATCCTTAGCGTATGCAACAGCCTGCTTTGCGATCACAACAGGACTTATCTGTCCCATTTCAAAGACCTTGACTCCCGCCCTGTCGCCAACGACCTTGAGCTGGTTGATAGCTGCCGGACGGTATATGTCGCAGGCTGCAAGGAGCGGCCTGTGTCCTTCTTTTTTAAAGTGCTTTGCAAGCTTTGCCGAATGGGTAGTTTTACCCGAGCCTTGAAGTCCGCACATCATAATGATACACGGTCCCTTTGAAGGCATATTTATTCTGGCGTTTGAATCGCCCATAAGAGCGCAAAGCTCATCTCTTACAATTTTTATGACCTGCTGTGCAGGAGTAAGGCTTTCAAGAACCTCCTCACCCACAGCCTTTTCAGAAACCTTTGCAACAAAATCCTTAACGACCTTATAACTTACGTCAGCTTCAAGAAGCGCAAGTCTGACTTCACGCATAGCCTCTTTAATATCGGATTCACTGAGCTTTCCTCTTGATTTAAGCTTTCTGAACACATTATTCAATTTTTCCGACAAACCCTCAAAAGCCATAGACGCCCTCCTTATGGAAATATTACAGCAGTTCCTTTCCCCTTGCAGCCAGACCGGCAATTTCCGGAATATCCGCGCTCAGGGCAAGCTCCTCTATTTTATTGAAAATTTCCCTGCATCCCTTTATTTTTTCCGCAAGTAAAAGCTTGCTTTCAAGGTCCGCAAGAATCTGTTCGCCTCTTTTAATACTGTCCCTTACAGCCTGCCTTGTAACTCCCTCATCCTCGGCGATCTCGGAAAGGGAGAGATCATTACAGTAATAAAGCTCCAGAAAATCCCTCTGGCGCTGAGTGAGAACATCACCGTATACGTCAAGCAAAATGACAAAATCAAGATTTTTTCCTCTCAGGATCATCACTCACTTTCTGCTGTAAAGGCAAATTACTTTACAATTATACAACATAACCTTTCGGTTGTCAAGAAAAATTTTTGAAAAATTAATATAAGTTATTTTTAAAAAATATAATCTCCTATTGAAAAAGAATCCGTTTTATGATATAATAAACACAAGCGTTTATTTTTTAAATGCCCTTGCGGATATGAAGAGCAAGCTTTTCTTCTGCAAACCGGGCTGTTATATCACAAAATCCTTGATTTTATGATATTCACTTAACTTATTACAGATGGGAGTTTAAAAATGACAACTAAACCTGAAATTCAGAAAATCAAAACCAATTTTATTGAAAAACTTCAGATGCATTTCAATGTATCTCCTGATGAAGCTTCTGACAAGCAGATCTATCAGGTACTTTCTTCGATTATCGTTGACATACTGAGAGAAAAGCGTCAGCACTTTATTAACGGCGCACATTCTGTAGGCAGAAAGCAGGTTTACTACCTTTCAATGGAATTTCTTATGGGACGTTCCCTGAAGACAAGCCTTTATAACCTTGAGCTTGCAGAAGATATAAGAACCATGCTCAAGGAATATGACGTAAACCTTGATAATATATTTGAATACGAGCCTGACGCAGGACTCGGAAACGGCGGTCTTGGACGTCTTGCAGCATGCTATCTTGACGCTCTTGCAACAACTGCTTATCCGGCAATGGGCTACTCTATCTGCTATGAATACGGTATCTTCAAGCAGAAGCTTGAAGACGGCTGGCAGACAGAGCTTCCTGATAACTGGCTCCCTGGCGGTTCAGTATGGCTTGATCCTCGTCCTGAACGTGCAATTGATATTCACTTTGAGGGCGAGCTCCACGAATACTGGGATAACCAGTACCACCATATTTCACATGTAAACTATTCAACAGTTCAGGCAATCCCTTATGATATGTATGTTTCAGGCTATGGCAGCGAGGGCGTTTCAGTTCTCCGTCTGTGGACAGCCAAGGCTCCGAACTTTGATATGTCAATGTTCAACAAGGGCGATTATGAAAAGGCTCTGGGGCAGAACTCTGTTGCAAACGCTATTTCAAAGGTTCTCTACCCGAACGACAATCACCTTGAAGGAAAGTCATTAAGACTTCGTCAGCAGTATTTCCTCTGTGCGGCTTCAATAGGAGATATCGTTGACAATCACATGTCCGTTTACGGAACTCTTGATAACCTCCACGAAAAGGTTGCTATTCATATTAACGATACCCACCCGACACTTGCTATCCCTGAGCTTATGAGAATTTTGCTTGACGACTGCGGCTATACATGGGAAAAGGCATGGCATATCGTTACAAACACATTTGCATATACAAACCACACAGTTATGGCGGAAGCCCTTGAGAAATGGGACGTTAACCTTGTTAAGAGGATCATCCCTCGTATCTTCTCAATTATCGTTGAGATCAACAACCGCTACTGCGCAGAGCTTATGGACCGCAACAACGGCGATAGTGCAAAGACAACACGCATGTCCATCATCAAGGACAACCAGATCCATATGGCTACACTCTGCGTAGTTGCTTCACACAGCGTAAACGGCGTTTCTAAGCTCCACTCAGAGATCATCAAGCAGGACGTATTCCATGATGAATATACGGATACTCCGAGAAAGTTCAAAAACGTTACAAACGGTATCGCATACAGAAGATGGCTGTATCAGTCAAACCCTGGTCTTACAAATCTCCTTAAAGAAAAGATCGGCGACAAGTTCTTGAAGGACGGCGCTGAGCTTAAAAAGCTTTGCGTATTTGAAAACGACGACGCAGTTCTTGAAAAGCTCAGAAAGGTTAAGCGCGACAATAAGGAGCGCTTTGCAAAGTATGTCAAGGCAAACGGCGGCCCTAAAATTGATATTGACAGCATCTTTGACGTTCAGGTAAAAAGACTTCACGAATATAAGCGTCAGCACCTTAACGTTATGAATATACTGGCTGACTATGACTACCTCCTGAATAATCCGGATGCAGACTTCACTCCTAAGACCTATATCTTTGCCGCAAAGGCAGCTCCGGGATACTACCTTGCAAAACAGATCATAAAGCTTATCTGGGCTATTTCTGAGGAAATAAGAAAGAATCCTAAGATCAATAAAAAGCTTTCAGTATACTTCCTTGAAGACTACAGAGTTACTCTCTCAGAGCTTCTCATGCCTGCAAGCGATATTTCAGAACAGATCTCCCTTGCCGGAACAGAAGCGTCCGGTACGGGCAACATGAAGCTTATGCTCAACGGCGCTGTAACACTGGGTACTCTTGACGGCGCAAACATCGAGATCAAGGATGCAGTAGGCGACGAAAACATTATCATCTTTGGTATGAAGACAGACGAGGTAAATGCTCTAAAGCTGTCCGGATATAATCCTGGCAGATACTATGACCAGAATCCGCTGATAAAGAACTGTATTGACAGAATGTACAAGGGTATTAACGGCTGCAACTTCAACGAGGTGGCAAACTCCCTCAAGGATGTTGACCCTTACATGGTTCTTGCTGACTTTGATTCATACAGAAACGCTCAGCACTATTCATCAGAATGCTATAAGGATACCAAGAAGTGGTCACAGATGTCCCTTAATAATATTGCAGGCGCAGGTATCTTCTCTGCTGACAGAGCTGTAACAGAATACGCAAAAGATATCTGGGGACTTTAATTTCTGTATTTCTTAAAATGCAGTATGGCAGATACATGCCTTAGTTAATAATAAAACAAGGGTTTTTATTATAAAAGCCCTTGTTTTTTAGATTGGAGGAGCATATGCAGAAAATATATGACAGTTGGAATACTAAATATAAAAAGCCTTTCGGAGCAATAAAAAAGGGACAGCCATGTGAGTTTAGGCTCAGGCTTCCAAAGGATGTTGTTCTGGACTTTCCTCCTGTTCCTATATTAGTAGTATTCAGAACAGGCTTTAAGGAAACCTTCCTCAGTATGAACCTTGAATCAGAGGAAGACGATCATAATGTTTACATGGCAACCTTTACGCCTACCCATGAGGGAGTTCATTACTATTATTTCTCATATAAACAGAACGGATTTAGAAACTATATAAAGAAATCAGCAAGCCACGAAAGCTCTATAAACAATGGCGAGCTGTTCCAGCTTACTGTTTATGACCCGACCTATAAAACTCCTGAATTTTTAAAGGGTGGAGTTATGTATCAGATATTTCCTGACAGATTCTGCAAAAGCGGAAAGCAGCACCCGGATATACCATATGGAAGAGTTATGAGGGAATGGGGAGAAACTCCGTATTTCCGTCCGGATGAAAACGGCCATGTCTGGAATAACGACTACTTTGGCGGAGATCTTGAGGGCATACGTTCCAAGCTCCCTTATTTAAAAGACCTGGGAGTGACCTGTATATACTTAAACCCTATTTTCGAGGCTCATGAAAACCATAGGTATAATACTGCCAATTACCGGAAAATAGATCCGCTCCTTGGTACAAACAGCGATTTCAAGGAGCTTTGTGCCGAGGCGAAAAAGTCAGGTATCTCAATTATTCTTGACGGCGTGTTTTCCCATACCGGAGCAGACAGTATCTATTTCAACAAATTCAACAGATACGAAAACCAGGGCGCTTATAACTCGCCTGAAAGCGAATACTATCCGTGGTATACCTTCCATGAATATCCGGACAGCTATGAAGCATGGTGGGGAATCGACACTCTCCCGAACGTAAACGAAAACAACGAGCAGTACACCAATTATATATGCGGCGACGGAGGCGTTCTGGACTACTGGATAGAACAGGGTGCGGCAGGCTACCGTCTTGACGTTGCAGACGAGCTTCCGGACGAATTTCTTGACAACCTCAACAAATGTGTAAAAAAACACGGCAGCGAAAAAATCATTATCGGAGAAGTATGGGAGGACGCCTCCAATAAAGAGAGCTACGGCGTTAAAAGGCGTTACCTGCTGGGTCACCAGCTGGATTCCGTTATGAACTATCCCTTCCGTGAAGCTATCATAAGCTACATAAAGGGCGACAGCGCATTTAACTTCCGCAACAAAGTCATGACTATCCTTGAAAACTATCCAAAGCCGACAATAGATGTGCTTATGAACAGCCTTTCTACCCACGATATTGAAAGAGCTATCACTCTCCTTGGAGGCGAAAACGGCGATGGCAAGGACCGTGAGTGGATGTGCAATAAAAAAATGACTCCTGAGGAGTACAGGCACGGAAAGGACCTGCTGAAATGTGCAATGGTTCTCCAGTTCTTCCTGCCGGGCGTACCGTGCATATACTACGGCGACGAGGCAGGCGTTGAGGGCTATAAGGACCCGTTCAACAGACAGTGCTTCCCATGGGGTAACGAGGATCAGGAGCTTATTCACTTTATAAAAGAGCTGTCACGCATAAGAAAATCCTCAAAGGTATTTGTTGACGGCTCTATGAACTTCATTTCCTTTGACGAAAATGTGCTTATTTTCACACGTCTTAGAAAGAAAAAACAAAAGGCCATGGTAATCATGCTGAACAGAAGCGATCAGACAAGATATGTCCCTAAGCTCGATTACCTGAACTTCTCAAAATATGACATGAGACACGGTGAGATCGTTGACGGAAACATCGTTCTTCCGCCATATGGCTTTGCTGCAATCAAGATCGAGCTTGTATAACCGGCTTATCGTAATTTTCATATTAATAAAAAGAGCGTTTCCTTTTCCGGAAACGCTCACTTTTTATCTCAAAAAACAATATACCACTACAGCGGCAATTTGTAGCAGGATTATAACAGGTACCCCAATATAAAACTTAGGATGCTTTGTCTTATGCCTGAAAAACCGCATACCCAAAACAGCTCCGATACTTCCCCCCAAGGCTGCAACGCCGATAAGGGTTTTCTCCGGTATGCGCCACTGTCCTTTTTTAGCCTTATGCTTATCAGCGCCGTACATTATAAATGCAGCAATATTTATAAGCACCAGGTAAACAATAAAATATTTCATATCAAAGGGCTGAATTTACAAACATATCGTAAATTCTTCTGACAGCTTCTTCAAAATCGTTTTCTCCGATACCTACGATTACATTAAGCTCACTTGAGCCCTGATCAATCATCTTAACGTTGATTCTGGCATGTGCAAGAGCGGAAAAAATTCTTCCGGCAGTACCCCTTGTTTTGCGCATTCCACGTCCAACGATCGCCATAAGAGCAATACCGTTTTCGATCTCGATATGATCCGGAGCAACGACTCTGCGAATCCTTGCCATAAGCTCGTCTTCTCTGCCGTCAAGCTGGCTTGTAGGACAAATAACGCTTAATGTGTCGATACCGGACGGCATATGCTCAATTGAAACGCCGAAGTCCTCAATAACGCTCAGAACCTTACGGCAGAAACCCAGCTCACTGTTCATCATTGCCTTCTCAATATTGATAGCTGAGAATCCCTTTTTGCCGGCGATACCGGTAATAGTGAATCTGCCAAACTCGTCGTTATCGTCAGAAACGATCATTGTACCCGGAGCCTCCGGAGCATTTGTATTTCTTATATTGATAGGTATTCCTGCCGTTCTTACAGGGAAAATGGCATCCTCATGTAAAACCGTAGCGCCCATATATGAAAGCTCTCTAAGCTCCTTATAGGTTATAACGCTGATGACCTCAGGATTTTCAACCACTCTCGGGTCTGCAACCAAAAATCCGGAAACGTCAGTCCAGTTTTCATATATCTCAGCGTTTACAGCATTTGCAACAATTGAACCGGTAACGTCCGAACCGCCTCTTGAAAAGGTTCTTACAACTCCGTCGGCAGTTGCTCCGTAAAATCCCGGAATTACCGCAGCCTCAACGTTTCTTATACGGTTTCTGAGCTTTGTGATAGTTTTGTCAAGCCTGAATCCGCCCTCGCTGTCAAATTCAATGACCTCTGCTGCGTCTATAAATTCAAACCCAAGGTATGCGGCAATGATAATACCGTTCAGGTATTCCCCACGGCTTGCAGCATACTCGTTTCCGGCTTTGTTTTTAATATTTCTCTTTATCTCCTCAAACTGCTCATCAAGGGAAAGATCAATTCCAAGATCGCTTATTATTCCGTTATATCTGTTAACGATATTACCAAACGCCTCATTGATATCTCTGTTTTCCATTGCAAGATTATTGCAGCGGTAAAGCATATCTGTTACCTTTATATCATCTGAAAAGCGCTTTCCCGGAGCGGATGGCACGACAAATCTTCTTTTACTGTCAGCCTTTATTATCTCCGCAGCCTTTTTTATCTGATTTGCGTCAGCAAGACTGCTTCCGCCGAATTTTACAACTTTAACGTTCATACAAAATACTCCTTTATTTAACTCTATATTAGTATAAGATATTTCCGGCGGAAAATCAAGAGTAATAGATTACAAAAATATGGCTTTTGCCTCATGTGCTTTTAGTAAATACGCATGTACGCCACGGACGGACAGGGATTTTCAAAAATCCTTGATAAAACATTTTCTTTGCCTTAGAAGCGCTTCAAAAGAGGGGACGCCCTGCAAGAGAGGGCGTCCCCTTAATTACTTGAAAATAACTTTTTCGACAAACTGAGCAGTTTATATGCCGCCCTTTCTCAATAGCAGATATCATTAATATACGGGAACAAGCTCTCATATCTGTTCCAGTCATATTTTTCGCTTCGATAGCTGTCAGTATCCTCTAAAATGTCATTATCCACACAGTATGACTCAAAATCATCGTATTCAAAGAACTTTTTCACAAGCTCATACTCGCCCCATGTTCTCTTGGCGATATCATATTCTGTTTCAGCCGCACCTGTGATCTTATCATCTTCTGCAAAGTCCTCGCTGTTTATTTCGGCATAGTCTTCAAAGGAATGGTAATTCTGGAACTGATAAGTGTTAAATATATCATAGAGCCTCATTTCCATCGCCTCATTCACAACTTCATTGTTTTCCTGGTAATTGCTGAATGTGCCGTAATACATGAAGTGCTTGGACAGATCGTCAAAGTTTGCGATCGGTCCGACATTATCGTCAAGATATTCTTCATCATCATTATATTGATCATATTCAATGGACGCATAATAAGCATCATGGGCAAGGTCGGTGTATTCATAAGGGATAACGTAATTATAAGAGCCGAAGTTTAGCATAAAGCAGTCCTTATCGGTCATATATACAGGCTGAGCCGCCTCTAAAATATCCGCCATATATTTCGTATTTACAACACGTCCGCTGCTATCAATCTGACGTAATGAACCAGGAGGGCATGCCGTAGAGGTATATCCGTTAACAACACAGTCATCCGGGGCATAGATCAAAACCTTAGCCGTCATTCCGGTATTTCCAACCGGCGGATTTGATTGAGTACGGTCTCCCAACTCATGGCTTATTTGTACTGAAAGGTCATTGCTCTCGAGAAAATCAATTGTATTTTTAAAGCTTGAACGTATAGGTAAATCATAGTTTGTAATAAAGCAGTACACGTTTTCAGGAGTGAAATACTCCTCCTTGGTCATAGCCTCAAAATCCTTTTTGTATGCGCTTATAAGCTGATTCAGCTGCTCCTTTGTAATTTCAGGGTTATATTCAAGGGTATGATCCTTTGAACTAATATTAAGAGAATATGACTCGACTCTTTTTTTCCTTCCGTTATTATAGTCATAATAGGAATTGTCCGAGTCATCTTTTATAATTTGTGCTAAATAGTCCTTAATTTCGCCTCTGAGGTCAAATTGATAAATGCTGGTCATTTCCTTAAAGCTAAAGCTGTATTCCCTTACTATATTGGAGCCTGTTTTCAGGTGATATTTTATCTTGACAGGATAGGGTTCACCATAGTAATATTCATAGTCATATACATTGTTTCTTTTCTCTTCTTCCTGCGCTTCATGACGCTCTATATCTTCCCTGTGAAGACTTCTTACAAGCTCTATGCCTGCCTTATCAGTCAGCGTTACACTGATCTTAGAATCATAATAGTGATCGCCTGCCAGATCAAAAGGCACATATGAAAGAGTAACGCTCTTAATAGAACTGAGACTCGGAACATGGTGCTCTATACCAAAGCCGTCAGTAGCTATTGAAACAATACACAGCACGAACACCGATATCATTGTTAACACATATCTTGCCACGGAAAAAGCAAATTTTCTAAAGCCTCTGTTTGCAATGACCTCGAAAATAAAATACACAATGGCGCTGAATACAATAACTGCAAATATAGTGTCAGCGCTTGCTCTTGCAATTGAGCATATACTGATAGTCACCGAGGTAATAACTATATAATACAAAAACTTATAAACATATGGCTTTGAAACGTCCTCAGCCTTTCTGCGCAGGTATAGAACCATTGAAAGCATCATCATTCCGGCTGTTACAAGAGAAAATATCAAAATCCACTTTATAAGCGTAACTGCGCCTATGACCATATAATCCGTGCTTACAGCCGATTCGACGGAATAATAGATAATGTATATCACGCCACCCAAAGGACTTGTGTGACCCATAATATTTGCGGCTGTATCGTATATTGAAACGCCGTAAAGATCACCAAAGAAAATATAGGAAATTATCATAATTATTCCCGGAATAAGTCCGTTCATGATCATCGTATTGAATATGATCTCAAAAAGCGAGCCGCAGCAGGTTATCACCAGAACCGTCAGGGTATAGAGCATTACCATTATCAGCAGACCGCACAAAGCGAACTGGAAAAACGTCAGCATTATCCTGTTATCAAAAAGGTCGGTGTACAGCTCAGTATCGCATGCGCTTCCGCCGAGAAGAATAAGAACGGCTATCAGAAACGATCCTATATATGGGAGGGTATACACCGAAAGTCCCGAAAGAAAGTCACTGAAAAACCTATGGGATGCTTTTATCGGCAGGGAATAGATCATATCCACCTGAGTTTTCTTGTAAAGATAGCTGAAATTGTTTATAGCTACCACAATTCCGGCAAGAGTGGCTAAAACAATGCCGAAGCATGCTATCAGCATAAAATACGATAAAGTGTTTTCGCTGTTGTAATCGTCTCCGGCAAGGCACTCTGTAACAAGCACTGCGGAAAAAAGCGGCATGGCTATAAGCTGCAATACAGTGATAATAATTAATATCTTTTTATTATTTTTAAAGCCCAGCTTGTAATTTACCCAGAATCCGCTTGCTTTAATTCTGCGCAAGGACATTGTAGTCATAGCCAAGCACCTCCATTTCATATATAAATATCTCCTCAAGAGAAAGTGGGATTATATCCAGAACCACCGGCTTTTTAGGAGCAAGCTTTTTCTTGATCTCGTCAACATCGCCCTTTGCGATAATATAATAAACGCTCTGATTCTTTTCAAAATGGAGTATCTCAACACCCAAACCGGTAAGCTCCTCCATGGTATAGGTCTGAGGAAGCTCAGGGCTTATCGGCTCAAACACCGCCTGAATCTTATGAATATTTCCCTTTACGCTGTCGAGATCCTTGGAGAAGATGATCTTGCCGTTATGCAAAAGGGCAACGCTGTCGCACACCTCATTTATTTCTTTCAGATTGTGAGAGGATATGACGGTCGTAAGCTGTCTGTCGATCATAGCGTCAACAAGCATACGCTTTACTATGATCCTCATAGTCGGATCAAGTCCGTCAAACGCCTCGTCAAGCAGAAGATAATCTGTCTGACAAGCAAGAGCGATTATCACTATAGCCTGCCTTTTCATGCCCTTTGAAAAAGCGTTCAGCTTTTTGTCCAGCGGAAGATTGATCGTACTTCTAAGCTTTTCAAAAAGCTCCTCAGAAAATTTCGGATAAAAGCTTTTATAAAAGTTTTTCAGCTCTTTAAGAGTATACGACTGAAACTGCACTGTTTCATCGTTTATAAAAAATATCCTTTTCTTAACATCGACATTATCATATACGTTCTCACCATCAACCATTACAGTTCCGCCCTCAGCACGGTATATACCGGAAATAAGGCGCAGAATCGTTGACTTACCGGCGCCGTTTGAACCCAGCAGTCCAAAAGCCGTACCCTTTGGTATGGTAAGGTCAATATTATCAAGGACATTAAAGCTGTCAAATTTTTTCGTAAGCCCCTTTAGCTCTATCATAAACTCACCTCATCAATTCTGCTTTTCAACTCATCCTTTGTTATTCCGATTCTTACAGCCTCCTCCACAGAGCAGTCGAAATCCTCAAGAATATAATCCTTTACAGAGGAATTACTTATTTTAGAAATAAAGCTTCCTCGTCCTGATACCGAATAGATTATTTTGTTCCTTTCAAGTTCCTGATAGGATTTTGCTACAGTGTTAGGATTTACGCCCAACTCCTTCGCAAGACTCCTCACACTTGGAAGCTGATCATTTTCCTTTAAAACACCCTTTATGATAAGCTCTATGGTTTTTTTATAGAGCTGCTCGTAAATAGGCACTCTGCTTTGCAGATCAATATCAAACATATGAAAAGCACCTCCCTAATGTGTACTATATTATCTAATACAGTTAGTATACCATAATGTTTTTTGTTTGTCAATAGCAAAAATAAATAAAAAAACGCCTTAGGCGCTTTCAGAGGAAAAGCTTTGTAAAGCCTTTTCTGCTTTGAATAAAGCTGAGTGGAAACTTTTGTTATAGCTTTGTACAAAGCTATAGGGAAACTTTTTTTGCCGCTTTCCGAAAGCGTCCGGAAAGGTTTATGCAAAGGGACAACCTATAGGAGGGAGGGGGAAAGAGAAAAACCAACAAAAATGCGGATTTCCCCCTCCCTCCTGTAGGTTTTCCCTCTGCACTCTCTTTCCACTCACCTCCTACCCCCATTCCGCATTTTTAACTCTCGCCGCTTGCTCTTTTTGCCGCTTTCAGCGGCAAAAACATCGCAGGTACTGGGGAGACAAAAAGTGAAAGACACTCTCAACAAATCTGTGAGAGTCGTTCAAGGAATAAGGCGAGCAAAGCGATGCCGACCAAGCCTCCTCAGTCAGCAATAGGTAGAATATCACCTTGCCTCCCCATGGGAGAATTAACGTAACAATTACAAGCAAAGCGTACAAGGGACAGTGCCAATGAGTACAAGCAATCAAGAAAATGTTACATAAACAGGTGAATCAACCACCATGTAGATACGCATAGAAAGTCTGTAAATTTTGCCTGCAAAATTTCAGATTTCTGTGCGTATCTACCGGGTGCGAGTATCAAGCCCTGCGGCGTCTGAGCAGCCTGTTTCTTTGGTTCATTTCTTTGCAGGAGCAAAGAAATGAACATACAGCCCTTTGCAGTCGCTTTTGGAAAGCGGCAACAAAAAGAGCTGCTGCATAAAAGCAACAGCTCATATAAAACTTATGAATTAAACTTTTCCTTGAACTTCTCAAAGAACGATTGACGCTTAGCGTAGTGCTTTTCCGTTGCACCCATTGAGGCTTCATACTCTTTGAGCAGCTCTTTCTGCTTTGAAGTAAGGTTCTTCGGCACTTCGATATTCACCTTAACATACTGGTCGCCTCTGTCGGAGCGTCCAAGCTTTTTAATGCCCTTGCCCTTGAGTCTGAAAACAGTACCGGTCTGAGTTCCCTCCGGAACGTTGTACTTAACGTTTCCGTCTATTGTCGGAACTGTGATTTCAGCACCCAGCACAGCCTGAGTATAAGTAATAGGGATATCGCAGTTTACGTCAAAGCCGTTTCTTATAAACAGCGGATGCGGTCTTACCGAAACATTTACATGGAGGTCTCCGCTCGGTCCTCCATTAAGACCGGCATCTCCCTGACCGCCCACTCTCAGGATCTGACCGTCGTCTATACCTGCCGGAATGTCAAGGTTGATCTCCTTCTGCACTCTTGTACGTCCTGCTCCGCCGCACTTCTGGCATGGATTGGAAATAACCGTTCCCTTGCCTCCGCACTTAGGACAGGTCTTGGTGGAGGATATAACGCCGAACGCAGTACGCTGGCCTACTTTTATATAGCCCTGACCGTGGCAGTCCGGACACGTTACAGGCGCAGAGCCTTTTTCAGCGCCGCTGCCTCCGCACTCGCTGCACTTTTCCATATGGTATACTTTTAAATTCTGCTTTTTACCCTCACATGCTTCCATAAAGCTTATGTTTACGTTAGCAGTTACATCCTGACCTCTTCTCGGAGCGTTTGGGTTGGAACGTGTTGAACGCATTCCGCCGAAAGCGCCAAACAAATCCTCGAAAATATCTCCCACATCACCGAAGCCTCCGCCGGAAAATCCGCCGCTAAAGCCTCCTGCTCCGCCGCCGTAGGACGGGTCTACACCTGCCTGACCGAACTGATCATAGCGCTGACGCTTCTGAGGGTCAGAAAGTATTTCATAAGCCTTGTTAACTTCCTTGAACTTTTCTTCACATTCCTTATCATCAGGGTGCAGATCAGGATGATATTTTCTTGCAAGCTTTTTAAACGCCTTTTTTATCTCATCCTCAGATGCGCTCTTCTGAACTCCCAGCACCTCATAATAATCTCTGTCTTTTTCAGCCATAAATGACCATACCTTTCCGATTAGTAACCATTAACCCCTATAACGGCATACGGGCGGATATAGTCCGCCCGGTATATACCTACTAATTACGCTTCTGTATAGTCAGCGTCAACGACTCCGTCATCATTTCCGCTGCCTGAGCCGCCCATGCCTGCTGCCGCCTGTGCAGCCGCCTGCTGAGCCGCAGCCTGTTCCTCAGGGCTTGCATTCTTGTATACCTTTTCAGAAAGGGCATAGAACGCTTTCTGAAGTTCTTCCGTCTTAGCCTTTACAGCTTCCATATCAGTTCCCTTCAAAGCTTCCTTAAGATCATTGCACTTAGCCTCGATAGGAGCCTTATCATCAGCTGTTACCTTGTCGCCAAAGTCTGTGAGAGCCTTTTCACACTGATAAACAAGGTTTTCAGCATTGTTTTTAGTATCAACTTCTTCTTTTCTCTTCTTGTCCTCTTCGGCATACATTTCAGCTTCCTTAACAGCCTTGTCAATGTCTTCCTTGGACATGTTTGTTGAAGAAGTAATTGTAATATTCTGTTCCTTGCCTGTACCCAAGTCCTTTGCAGATATCTTAACGATACCGTTTGAGTCAATATCGAAGGTTACTTCGATCTGAGGGATTCCTCTTGGTGCAGGAGCGATACCGTCCAGACGGAAAGTACCCAGCTGCTTGTTATCTCTTGCAAATTCACGCTCGCCCTGCAAAACGTTGATATCAACAGCCGTCTGATTATCGGCATAGGTTGAGAATATCTGTGTCTTCTTTGTAGGGATAGTTGTATTTCTCTCTATCATAGGAGTGCTTACGCCGCCGGCAGTTTCGATACCAAGTGTAAGAGGAGTAACGTCCAGAAGGAGAAGACCTTCCTTAACATCTCCGCCAAGAACGCCGCCCTGATATGCAGCGCCGAGAGCTACGCACTCATCCGGATTTATGCCCTTGAAAGGCTCCTTGCCCATAAAGCTCTTTACAGCCTCCTGAACAGCCGGGATTCTTGAAGAACCGCCGACCATAAGAACCTTGTTAAGCTCGCTTGCTGAAAGGCCGCTGTCGGAGAGAGCCTGCTTTACAGGACCCATAGTAGCCTGAACGAGGTCTGCTGTCAGCTCGTTGAACTTAGCCTGTGTAAGAGTAAGGTCAAGGTGCTTAGGACCTGCTGCGTCCGCTGTAATAAATGGCAGGTTTATATTTGAAGTAGGAGTTGATGAAAGCTCTATCTTGGACTTCTCAGCAGCCTCCTTGAGTCTCTGCATAGCCATTTTATCCGAAGTAAGGTCGATTCCCTCAGCCTTCTTAAATTCTTCCGTCATCCAGTTGATAATTCTCTGGTCGAAGTCATCGCCGCCTAAGTGGTTGTTTCCGGCAGTAGCCAGAACCTCTGTAACTCCGTCGCCCATTTCGATAATGGAAACATCAAACGTACCGCCGCCAAGGTCATAAACCATGATCTTCTGGTCTTCTTCCTTGTCAACGCCGTAGGAAAGAGCTGCGGCTGTAGGCTCGTTGATAATTCTCTTTACTGTAAGTCCGGCGATCTGTCCAGCGTCCTTTGTAGCCTGACGCTGGGAGTCAGTGAAGTATGCCGGAACTGTGATAACAGCCTCAGTAACCTTTTCGCCCAGATAAGCCTCTGCGTCTGCTTTCAGCTTCTGGAGGATCATTGCTGAAATTTCCTGAGGAGTATAATTCTTTCCGTCAATATTTACTTTATAGTCAGAACCCATATGACGCTTTATTGAAGCAACAGTCTTTTCAGGGTTTGTAATAGCCTGACGCTTAGCGACCTGACCTACAAGTCTTTCGCCTGTCTTAGAAAAAGCGACTACGGAAGGAGTTGTTCTTGCGCCCTCCGAGTTAGGAATTACTACTGCGTTGCCGCCTTCCATAACTGCTACGCATGAGTTTGTTGTACCCAAGTCAATACCGATAATCTTAGCCATGATAAAATCTTCCTTTCTTCAAATCAGTTTGCAACGGCTACCACTGCATGACGAATTACTCTATCGCCCAGCATGTAGCCTTTCTGGAATACTTCACATATTTCATTTTCCCCGAGGCTTTCGTCCTCAGTCTTTTTTATTGCGTTGTGAATGTTAGGATCGAACTGACATCCGAGAGCCTCCATTTCCGTTACTCCCAGCTTTTTCAGAATATCCGTTAGCTGAGTGTGGATCATCACCATGCCGCTTTTGAACTTTTCGTCAGTACATTCGGCATCAAGAGCTCTTTCAAAGCTGTCCAGCACCGGAAGTATCTCCTGAATACACTTAACAGTTGCATCGCCATAGGTCTGAGTTTTCTCCTTGGCAGTACGCTTTCTGTAGTTATCATATTCAGCATAGAGCCTTAAATACTTGTCGTTTGCCTCTCCAAGCTCAGCGGTTATCTTATCGAGCTTTTCGGTGATATCCGGAGTCTTTTCGCTTTCTTCGCTTTCAGCGCTGTCTGTTTCTTTTTTCTCCGGTTCCTCTTCGGATACCGGAACGTCAAGCTCAGAAGCGTCTATATCCTTTTTACTCATCGTCATCGTCCTTTCCGTCCACATCCCATTCCTCATCAGAAATAAGGCGTGAGATCTTATTTGTAAAATACTCTATATAAGGTATTATCTTAGCGTAATTAAGCCGCATAGGTCCGATTATCCCAAGGGAGCCTGCCGGCTTGTTTCCCTTTTGATAATTTGAAACTATCATGCTGGAATTGCCGATAACAAAACCGTTACCGTCCCCTCCGAACATTACCTGAATGCCGTTAAAGGAATCGTCAAGAAAGCTTTCAAGCTCGTTTTTGCGATCCATAAACTTTACAACATCCATTTTATCTATCTCGCTGCACGAAAGCAGATGGCTTTCGCCGCTGACCGTGACCTCATTGTGTCTGAGTCCCTGCGACAGCTCATATATTCCCTGTACAAGAGGCGAAAGAGTCATCATATACGCCCCCATTGCCTGGGAAAGCTGTTCCATCATTTCATCTGAAAGCTGGTCAACAGAAATTCCCTGAAGATGCTCCTGAATAAAATCAGTGAAAAACTCAAGCTGTTCATGGGTCAGGTCAAATTCAAGCCTACATGCCTTGTTTTTTATACTTCCGTTTGATGTAATGAGAAGTATGACATAAAGCCTTTTGCCTGTAGGGATCACTTCCACCTTTGATATTACTGAAAATTTCGGCGCTGCATTTGCAACCACTGCCGTACAGTTCGTAAGCTCTGCAAGGGCTGTTGTTGCGCTTTGTATTATCAGCTCCTCCGTCAGATTTTCCTCGCTTCCCAGCATAGCGTCAAGCCTTGCGGTTTCCTCCTCCGACAGAGTCTGTGTCTTCATGATCCTGTCAATATAGAGCCTGTAGCCGCTGATAGTGGGAACACGTCCTGCCGAGGTGTGAGGCTGTTCAAGATAGCCAAGCTGCTCCAGCAAAGCCATATCGTTTCTGACTGTGGCAGCCGAAACCTTTATATCCGGAAGTCCGGCAATGGTTTTTGAACCAACCGGCTCGCCGGTCATTATATATTCATCAACAACAGCCGCTAAAATTTTCAGCTTTCTGTCGTCCACTGCCCCTCTCCCCCTTCTGCCGGTATATCTGGCAGTTTTGATTTAAGAGTGTTAGCACTCAATCTCCCCGAGTGCTAACTATAATTTATCACTATTATAACTCGTTGTCAAGGGAATTATTCATTTTTGTGCAATATAACAAAAAAACAGCTCATAGGAGCTGCAATTTTGGAGTTTATAATCGGAGCAAGCGCTGATAAGCTGGCTTAATCAGCGTGCGACGATTGCAACCGCCTCTATAGGCGGGGGACATAAGCGTTGGTTATAGAAATCATCTTCCTATCTTCTTGTCAATATATTTCGGTTCAAGCTTTGAATAAAGTATCTTCTGTTCGCTGTAAAGTCCGGCATATCCCGAAAGCATATAGGATATTGCACATGTCAGCATATACACCGGAATATACTCCGCTCCGAAAAGCTCTATGCTGAGAATAAAAGCCGTTACGGGACAGTTTGTTATACCGCAGAACACTGCCGCAAGGCCTATTGCCGCTCCCACCGAGCAGTCAAGCCCTAAAAGGGGCGCAGCAAAGCTGCCGAAGGACGCTCCTGTAAAAAATGCCGGAAGAATTTCTCCTCCCTTAAAGCCTGCCCCTAAAGTAAGTGCGGTAAAAAGCAGCTTTAAAGCAAACTGCCACGGAGGAGCCGCAACATCAAAAGCACGGACTATTACCTCCATTCCGCCGCCGTTATAATCGTAAGTACCGCATATAAATGTAAGGATCGCAACAGCTCCGCCTCCGGCAGCAGCTCTTAAATAAGGATTCCTTATATACCTTTTGTATAATCCGGCCGCATTGCGCAGTACAAAACAGAAAAATATGCTCAAAAGAGCCGCCGCAACAGCAATAACGGCGGATTTCATAAGGACCACCGCAGACATTTCCGGAAGTATCACCTTAAAATTTTCCGGACCCGATCCTACCAGCGCCGATATCCTGCATCCCGTGACCGCAGCCACAACGCATGGCACTATGGCTGAATAGTGCATAATTCCTACGCTTATTACCTCCATAGCAAAAAGTGCTGCCGCCGCAGGAGTTCCGAACAAGGCTGCAAAGCCGGCGCTCATTCCGCACATTGTTATAAGCCTGTGATCCTGATTGCTGAGTTTAAGCCACAGACCCGCCTGAGAGCCGATACTTCCGCCTATTTGCAGAGCAGCGCCCTCACGGCCTGCCGAACCGCCGAATAAATGGGTAATGACCGAGCCTAAAAATATACTCAGAGTATTTCTCAGTGTAAGGTCCTTTCCGTCACGCACGGCGACAAGAACCATATTAGTTCCCTTGTCATGCTCAAGATGCAGGCACTTGTAGATCAGCGCCACAAGCAGTCCGCCCACAGGCAGCAGCCATATTATAACCGGATATTTTTCCCGTATATCCGTTGCAGCCCCAAGGCTCAGATGAAACAAAGATGCAATAACCCCCACTGCGCCTCCGGTAATAAGTCCGAGAACGATCCACTTGAAAAATCCCTTGAATATGGGTACAAGGGTTTTAAAAGGTTTGCGGACCAGCTTTATAAGATGATAATGCTTCAAAAAATCACACCCTCTTAATTATAGTAAACGGCAAATTTATTTGGTGCTTATATAATATACCATATATAAGAAAAATGTCAACAGAACAGCTGTTCCCGCAGAATAAACAGATTATTGGCAAAAAAATGTGCAATAGGTAGATTTTATTACAAATCGGATACAAAAGTAATGAAATTTTAATCGGTTTGTGATAGAATTGTAATATGTGGTAAACTTCATGCTGCCGCAGCCTAAAAAACAGCAGGTCTGCGCAGCAGCATGAATAAGAAAGAAAGAAAAAAAGAAAGGAAGTATGCTTATGAAAATAAAATTATCGGCAGCCATTATCGCCTGCGCTGCTGTAATATCTTCTTTTCCGGCAGCAGCCGCTGAAAGCACGATAAAGCTCAGTGCGGAAAACTGCCTTGTTACTCAGGGAGAGGAAGTCTGTGTAAGCTTCAGCGTTTCCTCAAACAAGGGCTTTTCGGGATTTTCCGCAGAAATAACCTACGACCCTGCGATCCTTGATTTCCGCTCTGCAAAACCGGGAGCCATGCTTTCCGGAGCAAGCTTTTACTGCACCGATACGGCTCCGGGAAAGCTTTCCATAGTATGGGCGGATTCAAAGGACAGAACGATCAGCACAAAGCTGATTAGCATATATTTTGACGCAGTTGAGGATGCAGGAGATATGACCTCCCCCGTTAAAATATCAGCTATTGACATGGCGAACTCAAAGCATGAAAGATGCGAGGTAAAGGCGGATACTCCATTTGTAATGGTAACGGAGGACGTCCTGACCGGAGATGTTGACAGAAACGGAAGTGTAGGTCTTACCGACCTTGTTCGCCTGTGCAGATATGCGGCGGACCCGTCAGACTGTCCTCTTTCCAACACAGCCTATGCAAACGGAGATATTAACGAAGATGGCTTTGTTACAGGCGCTGACTGTGTACAACTCCTTAAAACTGTATCGGGAGGCGGAGTATGAAAAGATTTTTAAGTATAATTATCGCCGTACTTATCATGCTTCCGGTCATGCCGGGAAACACCTCCTCAGCCTCTGTTTTAAAGGCAGGGGACGACTGTATAGAGCTTATAAAGCGCTGCGAGGGATTCAGCCGGTACAAATACTGGGATTATTCCCAATGGACCATTGGATATGGAACCTACTGCCAAGAGGACGAATATCCAGGCGGTATCACTGAGGCAGAGGCGGACGCCCTGCTCAGAAAGGTTCTTGTGGAGTACGAGTCGATTTTGCAGAGCTTTATAAACAAAAACAATATTACTCTGAGCCAGTGCCAGTATGATGCACTTGTCTGCTATACCTACGCTTTGGGCAGCGTATGGACAAAGTATGACGAATTTGACCTGAAAACAATACTTATAAACGGAAGCGATAATTACAGCTTTCTTGAGATCGCACAGGCTTTCGGAGAATGGCGATGCGCCGGAGGAAAGGTCCTTGGCGGACTTGTTAAAAGACGTCATGAGGAAACAGCTCTGTTTCTCTCTGACAGAACCGAAAGCTCCTCCGAGGTATGGCGTGTCACAGCTGAGGACGGGCTTAATATCCGCCTCACTCCGTCGGAATCGGGTACAGTGGCAGGAAAAATGCCCCTCTACACAATTTTCGGAGTAACAGAAAAAAGAGTTTCCGAATCCGGCGTATGGGGAAAGGTTAACTATAACGGCGTTACAGGCTGGTGCTCCCTTGGCTATGCGAAGTATATGGTCGGAGGGCCTTTAGAAGCTGAATACGACATTCCGGTAAACCCTGTGGACAGTGAGGTATGGAAAGTAACCGCCTCTGGAGGGCTAAAGCTCCGCAGCGGTCCGGGACTGAGCTACAGCCAGCTTGGGATTATTTCTTGCGGAAAAACCTTTACAGTAACCGCCTCTGCAAACGCAGATGGCTATACATGGGGCAAAACGGTATTTGACGGTCAAAGCGGCTGGTGTGCGCTGAATTTTGCGGAGCTTCAAAGCGGTACTGAGCCACAGACCCCTGTGCTGAAAAGCATATACATAAGCTCACAGCCGGACAAGAAAATATATCTTGAAGGCGAAGCACCCGATATGACCGGACTGGAGGTAAAGGGCAGATACAGCGACGGCTCGGAACAGATCATTACTGACTATGAAATTTCAGCCCTTGATACATCTCCGGGTACTCACAGCATTAAAGTGACCTTTGAGGGAATGAGCGCACAGTTTAGCGTTACCATAAAGCCTAAATCCCTTGCCGGAATAGAGATCGCTTCAATGCCGGATAAGACGGACTATAAAACCGGAGAGCTTTTAGATCTTACGGGACTGAAAGTAAACGCTGTATATGACAACGGCGCAAGGGAGGAGATAACCGGCTATACATATAATATTGACTCCCCTGTTTCCGGTATGAAGACCATAACCGTAAGCTATAACGGCTTTGAAGCATCCTTTAAAATAAGAGTAGCTCCTAAAACGCTCTGCGGAATAAAGGTCACGGCATATCCGGATAAAACAAGCTATGCTTTAGGCGATGCTTTCGACCCGAATGGCATAACTGTATATGCATACTATGACAACAACAGCAAGCTTAAAATCGAAGATTATATTATCGAGGGCTATGATCCGGATAAGGTCGGTATACAAAGCATAACCGTCCGTTACAGCGGATATACTGACAGCTTTGACATAAGCGTAACAGACGGTACGCCGATCTATGCAAGAGGAGATGTTGACGGAAACGGTACTGTGGATATTGTTGACCTGATAGCGCTGAAACAGTATCTTGACAATGAGCTAAAGCTTGATACAGCCGCTGTGAGAGCGGCCGACGCTGACGGAAACGGAACGGTAAATCAAAACGATGCCGATATCATAGCTGAGCTTATTGTAGAAAAATAGAGGCATAGCTGCACTTTTCAGCATCTAATAAGTCAAGGCATGTCCGCCGAAGGTTGAGATAAAGGTTTCGCCAGCCTTTGTCCAAAGGCTGTGGGGGTCAATGGGGGCAAAGCCCCCTTGTCGCCTTCCGCAGAAGGCGAAACTCCTTGCCTTAGAAGCGCTCCGCAAGGGGTGAATTTCAAAACAGTCCGGTGGACTGTTTTGAAAGAGGGGACGCCCTGCAAGGGAGGGCGTCCCCTTAATTACTTAAAAATAACTTTTTCGACAGACTAAAGGACGCAAACTGCGTTCTTATTTTTTTGTAACCTTTTCCAATTTAATGTGTATATATAAATGAACGTTCACAGCTCCATCATTCTGAGCTTTGGTTATTTGTATTAATTCGACAGAATTTCTTTTGCATGTTTGTAGATAAATTTTTAAATAAAAGCTTGTAAAATCCTGAAATATATTGTATAATATAATGTATCTATGATGTAGCAGAAACCAGTAATGGGACAAGCTGCAGAAGAAAAGATTAGGAGGAATAAAATGGCAGATTCATCTGTTTTGAGAGTCAGAGCAGAATCTAAGGGAAAAGGCTTTTCCTTTAAGAACGTTCTGATCTTTCTCAGAGAATGGATTTTCAGAAACAAGTTTTATTTTCTTGCATTTGCAATACCGGTCATACTGCTATATACTGCATATGCTATTTTCGGCTTGTATCCTTTTGGCGAAAAGTCCGTTCTCGTTCTCGACTTAAACGGTCAGTATGTGTATTACTTCGAGGCTCTCCGTGACGCATTCTGGGGAGACGGAAGCATATTCTACAACTGGTCAAGAAATCTATCCGGCGGATATATGGGCATTATCGGTTATTATCTTGCAAGTCCGTATACGCTGATCGTAATGCTTCTTCCTGAAACAATGATTCTGGGAAGTCTGCTTATTATGCAGCTTGCAAAAATCGGCTCTGCCGCAGTTGCTTTCAGCTATTACTTGCAAAAATCAAAGAAAATGACCCCGCTCCATTCGACACTTTTCTCCACCCTTTATGCTCTTATGGCATATTGCGTTATCCAGCTTATGGACCCTATGTGGCTGGACGGACTTATACTGCTGCCGCTTATAATGCTGGGTGTGGAATATCTTGTGGACGATGGACGAAAGCTTAACTACATAATCCCTCTGGCGATTATGTTTGTAGTCCACTTCTATATCGGATACATGATCGGTATCTTTACGGCGCTTTATTATCTTTATTACCAGTTCTTTGGAACCGAGGTAAAGGATCGCCGCAAGCTTTATGAAAGATTTTTGAACTCCCTTGGAAGAATGGCATACTGTACAGTTATCGCACTTTGCTGCGCCGCATTTATGCTGCTTCCTATGTACAACGCACTGAAGCTTGGTAAGTTTGACTTTTCAGATCCGGACTTCTCATTCAAGCTCCAGTTCAAGCCTCTGAACTTCTTTGGTCAGATGTTTGTGGCTCAGTACGATACTGTAGACATTGATGGAAGCCCTGAAATCTACTGCGGCGTTCTTACAGTATTATTGCTGCCGCTGTTCTATCTGAACAAGGAGATCGCTACACGCAAAAAGATCGGCTATACTCTCCTTGCAGCTGTTCTGTTTATTTCTATGTATATCAGACCGATTGATATGGTATGGCACGGTTTCCAGGCTCCGAACTGGCTGCCTTTCCGTTATTCATTCACATTCTCATTCGTTATGCTCAGCATGGCTGCAACTACATTCTCAAAGCCAAAGGGAATAAAGCTGCCTGCAATAGGAGGTTCCTTTGCCCTTATCTTCGTTTTGCTTCTGATAATAGATTCCCAGGATATAAAGCATCTTGGTACTATGGGAACAATATGGCTTTCAGTAGGGCTCTGCGCCGTATATGCGCTGATCGTACTCCTTGCTGTAAAGAAAGAGAAGCTTATGAAGACGATCGTTCCTATTATGCTTCTGGTAATATCCTCCGCCGAGCTGGTATATAACGCTCAGGCAACCTTTAAGGATGAAGATAAGGATATTACTTTCTCAACAAGAAAATCATGGTATAACTTCATAGAAACAGGCCGTGATGTAACTCAGAACCTTTATGCTTATGATGAAGGCTTCTATCGTGCAGATAAGACCTTCCACAGAACTGTTAACGATACCTCAGCCTTTGGACTTAGAGGAATCAGCCATTCAAGCTCTGTCATGAACGCAAAATTCCTTAAATTTGTAGAATCCATGGGCTATTCCGCAAGCACGTATTTCTCAAGATACGACGGAGGCTCACCGCTTCCGGACTCGATCCTCGGCATCAAATATGTCCTTGACAAACAGCTAAAGGATGACCCGGATGCAAAGCCAAAAGTAAACGATACCTATACTCCGGTATTCTCCTATGAATATGTGGACGAAAATAAAAAGGACAGAGTTATCACCGCATATCAGAATCCTAACGCTCTTTCAATAGGCTTCATGGCTGATGAAAACTCAAGATATATCGAACGCTACGGCACCGACAATACCTTCAACAGCCAGAACATTCTCCTCAGTACCCTCAGCGGAAACACGGAGCTTGATACTACACAGGGCAAGCTTGTGAGCTTTGTTGAATACTATAAGAGAATGGATGTTGACCCTAATTCCTTTATTTTAAATAATGTTACGGTTTCACCTTACGGCGACCAGACTATGTATACGGCTACTCAGGATCAGACAGACCATACTGTTGATATGCTGATAACTCCTCAGTCGGATCAGCCGATATACATTTATTTCAAAACAGATAACCAGAAGAGCGTTAACCTGTGGCTCAGTACAACTCAGGACAGCTCCGGTAACTTCTCTGATTTCGACTTCGTAAGCGCATACTTTGAAAATCACGACTACCACTCAGTATGCTTAGGAAGATTTGAGCCTGGAAAGACCTTTGACCTCAGAATGACTGTTGCTAACGAATATGCGATCGTTAGGGACTTCTTCTTCTATCAGTTCGACGAGGAGCTTTACCAGCAGTCAATCGACGTTCTCAAGGCTCAGCAGTGGAATCTTACAAGAACTGACGCTACCCACCTTGAGGGTACTATTACCGCTAAGGATCATCAGATCATGGTGACAAGTATTCCTTATGAACCGGGCTGGAATGTAAAGGTTGACGGTGAAAAGGTTGATCCTGTCAATATAAGCGAAGCGTTTATCGGTATCCCTATGGGAGCCGGCGAGCATACGGTTGAAATGCGGTATGTCGCTCCGGGACTTGTTCCGGGAGTTCTGCTGCTTATAGTAGGCGTTGCCTGCATAGTATTCCTGTTCAGATATGATAAGAAGAATAATAAGATGCTTATTAAGATCTATAAGGAAAAAGCAGCCGCAAAAAATAAATAAAAATAAGGGCGGAGAAAATCCGCCCTTTATTTAAGAGGTGTTTTAAATGTCAATGACAATACTTTATGAGGTTGGAAATAACCTTTATGTAAATCTTACAAATAAGTGCCCGTGTAGCTGTACATTCTGCATAAGAAACAACGGCGACGGCGCATACGGCTCGGACAGTCTATGGCTGGAGCATGACCCGGAGGAACAGGAGATACTAAAAGATTTTGAAAAATACGACCTGAGCCGCTACAACGAAATTGTTTTCTGCGGATACGGCGAGCCAACTATGAGACTTGACGTGATGCTGAGCGTTATAGGAAAGCTTAAAGAAAAGGGATGTCCTGCTATAAGGCTCAACACAAATGGACTTTCAGACCTTATCCATGGAGAGCCTACAGCCCATAAGCTTAAAGGGCTTGTGGACATAGTTTCCATAAGTCTTAATGCCGGTACTAAGGAGGAATACCTAAAAGTAACCCGTCCGAAGTACGGCGATGAGTCCTTTGAAGCTATGCAGAAGTTTGCTTCCGACTGCAAAAATTATGTTCCTTCAGTTATCCTTACTGTTGTTGATGTTATCGGAGAGGAGCAGATCGCTGCATCTCAGGCTGTTGCAGATAAGCTGGGAATCAAACTGAGAGTAAGGAAATATGAGTCTTGACATAATTTCAGTTTTGATGTATAATAATAAAAAAGGGGCATACCGACAGACGGCTGCTCCCAGTTAATTATGGTTAATAAAATAACCGCCTTAGTTTGGAAGCTCAGGGCGGTTATTTATTTTTATCATGAAAAAATGTGTATGTAAATGATACAATATGTTGCCGGACACGCAAAATGCAAAAAAGTGACACGCAAAATGCAAAAAAATACCGTTTTAAGGCTAAAAAATTGACCTTAAAACGGTATTTTAATGTTTATATAAAATTTAAAATATGAACGATAACGTCAACAGTCCAACCGTTTCCGAGCATCTTATATCTTTGGGTATCAGATACTCCTGCTGTATAATTATCCGGCAGTGTTTGAAGCCGTTCGCATTCAACAGGAGAAAGCTTCCTAATTATGTAATTACCATTTGGTAAGTCAACTTTATACAATCCGGTTTGACCGCCCTGACCTCCGCTGCTTGCTGATAATGTGACAGATTTTCCTTGTACTGAATATACTCTATGTCCTTGTGCGCTGCTTCCTATATCGCCGATCCTTACCGGCTGCAATATCATACTGTCCTTTGTGACTGTTGTTATGCAATTTGCTTTTCCATCCTTTCTACATTCAATAGCTGAATATGTGCCTCCTTCAACCTTTTTGCTTCTGCTGTCTGAGTTAATATACCGGCTTCTAACAGCACATCCTACAGGAGCATATTCTTTAAAACAATTTTCATATGTTCTTCCTTCCCAAACTGTATCAGACTTGGCGATATCCTTAAGAAGAATGCCCTTATCCTCCGGAAGCGTTACACCGGGTATATTTGTCCAGTAACAGCGTTTTCTGCTCTGTGCAGATACAAGAGCGGAATTGATCATTATACTGTATACAAGCTTCAAGATAGCTTTCTATCCTGATCTGCTTACGCTCGAACTCGATTCTATTTTTTAGAATGCGGGCTATGTAGTTACCGTCATTACACGTTCCGCTTATCAGCTTTAAATTTTTACCGCCGTGCCATGATATTTCGGCTTCGTACATTTTGGATCGCTCCCTAACCAGTTTCATCAATAAAATTAATATTCACATTATCCTTAAACCAAGGAAAGGCAAGGCTTGCAAATTCCCATTCAGCATCCATCTTATCTGAAAAATATCGCCCTGTGTGAACTCCGGTTTTATCGTTGTCAATTGTCCATACAACCCATGAATCAACGGTCCTTGGAGAAACATTTCTTGCAATACAGTATCCTCTACAGATACCATAGATTTTATATCCGCCGATAACTTTTCCTATCTGAACCATATTACCCTACCTTTCTTTCGCTGCCCATTATCAGATAATCCGTAGTACATTTAAGAGTCTTTGCAAGACTGCATATCACCGAGGAAGTAGGCTGAAATATATCATTTTCAAGAGCTGAAACATATGGCTGAGAGATTCCAGCGTGTTTTGAAAGCTCGCTCTGAGAAAGCCCCAGTATCTCACGTCTGAGCTTTATTCTTTTTCCTAATGTCATTTTATTGTACCTCTCATTCTTTTTGCGTATCTGTGAACTGAACCGACGGAAATTTCAACGCCCATATCCTGCAAATAATTAACGATATCGAGATAGCTGTATCTGTTCGACATAAGCATCTCTTCTACTTCTTTCACAACTGCCGGGTCAAGCCTGTCTATGATACTTGGAGAACGTTTTCTTCTGATTATGGTTGTCTCTGAGATATCTCGGGTTGTTTCTGAACCAAAAACAGGTATGATCCGCTTCATTACCTCCGACACAACAGCTGTTGCCGTTTTAGCAATAATCTCTTCAAGGTTAATATTGTTGCCGTATGATCCGGTGCGTCTGAGCTCCGGAAGAACCTCGTCAAAAACCCAGCGCTCAAACTTTTCAGCCGAAGGAAGTTTGGAACGGACGATCAGGCGGTATAAATCTCCTTCTGGAATAAATTTAGTAGGTTGGTTACCTCCATTTGTGGGGGTGACCACTTCGGTCACCCCTTTGCAATACTTGCGAATTGCACGAGCTGGATTTTCATGACCTAAAATCTTTGCACACTGCGTAGCCGGAAAATATTCTTTTCCGTCAATGGTGAGAACTCCAAGTTCTCCGAATTCGCTGTTCTGAAATACCTTTAATTCATTCATATTAAATTTTCCTTTCTATTGATTTGTTCTTATAATTAATGCATGATTATGATGAAAGGGGGTGAATCATCATGTCAAATATGAGCCCTTTAGATTATCTTGCATTGAGTCCATGCAAGAATAATCAAATAACTTTGTAAAAACTTAATGACAGTCCTTATCTGTTGTTAAGTCTTTTTCTTCACGGCACACGGTATTCGCATATACTATCAATGTCAA
>CANPXN010000020.1 GCA_947586185.1 uncultured Clostridia bacterium | reverse complement strand
GGATTTCCCCCTCCCTCCTGTAGGTTTTCCCTCTGCACTCTCTTTCCACTCACCTCCCACCCCCATTCCGCATTTTTTACTCTCGCCGGGTGCTCTTTTTGCCGCATGCGGCAAAAACATCGCAGGTGAATTTAGAGGGTTAGGGAAAAAGTAAAATACTCCCACCTCGCATTTTTCACTTTCCCAAAAGTGAAAGTGAAGAAGTTACTTTGATTTTTATACCGGCAGTAAAAACTTGCTTTCTTTGCCTTTTTTCGGTTTTTCTTCGTTATAAATTATGAAGAAAAAAGTACGCAGGGTGAGGGGGAATTGGAAAGAGAGTGCAGAGGGAAAACCTTATTGGGGAGAGGGGCTGCGTACTTTTTGAAGGTTTTTTCTCGCCCCTCTCCCCGGTAAGGTTGTCCCTTTGCATAAACCTTTCCAATCGCTTTTGTAAAGCGGTATTATGTATAAATCGGACAGTCCCTGCATAATCATTAAAGGACAACACTTTAAGGAGAAGATTATGCAGGGACTTAGTAATAAACAGGCGGAGGAAATTCTCCGCAGAGAAGGAAAAAACACTCTCAGCAGCGTAAAAGGGCCATCTCCGGTAAAGATTTTCGCAGGGCAGTTCAAGGACGTTATGGTTATGATCCTCTTAGCGGCAACTGCTGTTTCAGCCTTTTTAGGAGAGATATATGACGCTGTAACAATCATTTTGATAGTACTGCTTAACGCAATTTTAGGCTTTATTCAGGAATACCGAACGGAGAGGACCCTTGAGGCGCTGAAAAACATGACAGCTCCTACAGCTAAGGCATACCGTGACGGAAAGCTTGTGACCATTCCTGCGGAAAATGTGGTAAGGGGTGATCTTGTGGAATTTGAAGCCGGAGATAAGATACCGGCGGATATTGCCATAACTACCGCAAATGGACTTTTTACAGATGAAGCAGTGCTTACCGGCGAGTCCAATCCTGTGGGCAAGCAGGCAGGAAGTCCCTCCGATAATGACAACAGCCTTAATAGGAAAAACATAGCCTACTCGGGTACATGCGTCACAAGAGGAAACGGCAGGGGTATCGTTATCGCCTCCGGTAAAAACGCTCAGATGGGCAAAATATCCGGCATGATAAGCGAGATCGAAGAAAGCCGTACACCACTCCAGCAGCGCCTTGGGGAGCTTGGCAAGGTGGTTTCTCTGATCTGTATTGCTGTGTGCATAATCGTTTTCCTTGCCGGAGTGTTAAGAGGAGAGCCTGTTTTCTCCATGCTCATGACCGGAATCACAATAGCAATAGCGGCGATACCGGAGGGGCTTCCGGCAACAGTTACAATAGCCCTTGCCCTTGCTGTCAGCCGAATGCTAAAGCAAAAGGCTCTTGTAAATAAGCTACATTCTGTTGAAACACTTGGCTGCACCTCCGTTATATGCTCCGACAAGACCGGTACTATAACCGAAAACAAAATGACCGTAAAGAAAATCTTTGCGGATATGAAGGAGTTCGACGTTTTAGGCAGCGGCTACCGCATTACCGGGGAAATACGTCTTGGAAATACAAACCCTAATCCGGACACGATACCGGCGCTTTATCAGTCCCTTGTATGCTCGGTTCTGTGCTCTACGGCAACGATATCCTCGGACAGTCCCGTTTCCTCACGAAACAGAGGAAGTATAAAGGGCAGCGGCAGCTGGAAGGTAAACGGCGATCCTACGGAGGTCGCTCTCCTTGTTGCGGCGGCTAAGGGAGGAGTTACCGCTCACAGGCTGCGGGACTTCGTAAAAACAGGGGAGATACCTTTTGACAGCGAAACCAAGCTTATGAGCGTTACTGTAAAAGCTCCCTCGGGAGAGGATATTACCTATATAAAGGGCGCTCCGGATATTATTATGAACAAATGTTCTTTTATTATGAAGGACGGCTCTGTAAAGCCTTTTAGCAGCATATACAAGGCTCAGGTATCGGAAAAGATAAGAGAGTTTTCAGGAAATGCCCTAAGGGTGCTTGCCCTTGCTAAGTCCGAGGGAAACGCTACTGTGTTTCTGGGACTTGCGGCAATGCTCGACCCTCCGAGGGAGGAGGCAAAAACAGCTGTCAGAAAATGCTTTGGCGCTCACATAAAAACAGTAATGATAACCGGCGACCATAAGGATACCGCAGCGGCAGTAGCCAAAGAGGCCGGAATCTTAAAGGGCGGAAAGGTCATTACCGGAGCAGAGCTTGATATGCTTTCAGATGAGCAGCTTGACAGCCGCATTGACGACTATACGGTATATGCAAGAGTGAACCCGTCCCATAAGCTCAGGCTTGTAAGAGCATATAAGCGCAAAGGGCATATCGTAACAATGACGGGGGACGGCGTAAACGATGCTCCTGCCGTAAAGGAAGCGGACGTAGGCGTTGCCATGGGAATTACCGGAACGGATGTTACAAAGCAGGCTGCGTCAGTGATACTTCTTGACGACAATTTTGCGACCCTTGTAAACGCTGTGGAGCAGGGCAGGGGGATATATGCCAACATAAGGAAGTTTGTCCGCTATCTCCTTTCAAGCAATATCGGCGAAGTAATAACAATGTTTTTAGGTATTCTCATGGGATTCCCTATGGTTATGCTCCCGACTCAGCTGCTGCTTGTAAACCTTGTAACCGACGGACTTCCGGCTATCGCCCTTGGACTTGAACCATGCGACAAGGGGGCAATGAAAAAGCCTCCGAGAAAGCCGGACGAAAGCTTCTTTTCAGGAGGGCTTCTTTTTAAGATACTTTTCAGAGGTATAATGATAGGTCTTTGCTCGCTGGCAAGCTTTTCAGTGCTTCTGAGAATGTCATGCAGCATAGACGCTGCAAGAACAGGCGCTCTTGTGACCTTAGTAATAAGCCAGCTTATACATGTGTTTGAGTGCAAATCCGAAGACAAGGGTATTTTCAGTGTCAACTATTTGAATAATATAAAGCTCATACTTGCTGTAGCAGTGTCTCTTGCCGTTTTGCTGGGGGCGATCTACATTCCGGCGATACAGGCGGTATTCGGAACAGTTGCCCTTGGTTCTAAAATGCTGCTTACGGCTCTTGCCTTTGCCTTTGCCGTACCGGTCATGGCAGGGTTTGGTAGTTTACTTGTTGGGAAGAGTAATAAGTAAGGTATTAAAGTCAAGTCATATCCGCCGAACGGCTAAATAAAAGTTTCGCCAGCCTTTTTACCCAAAGGGCACTTACGCCCGGCTGTGGGGGTCAATGGGGGCAAAGCCCCCTTGTCGCTCTCCGCAGAGAGCGAAATTCCTTGCCTGAGAAGCGCTCCGCAAGGGGTGAATTTCAAAACAGTCCGGTGGACTGTTTTGAAAGAGGGGACGCCCTGCAAGATAGGGCGTCCCCTTTATTTTGCTTTTATCAATCAGAAAAACCTTTCATCTCAAAAACTTCTTATAAATAGCTCCGGTAAGCTTTTTTGGCATAAGAAAAATAAATACCTGCATCAGAGATGCGACAAGAAAATCCCAAAGGCTGCAATAGCCTCTTTTGAAATTGAGAAGCCTTACAGAAATAAAATCTCTTGTATTCGCCCAGTTGCTGCGCCTTTGGTAGTTTTCCTCAGTGACCCTGTAATTTACAAGGACCTCGGGAATGTTGGCGCTTTTTGCTCCGTCCATGAGCAGCCTGCATGCAAAATCGTAGTCCTCGCATCTTCTCAGCTCACTGTAGCCGCCGATTTTCAGCCCACGGCTTTTTCTCATAATAATAGTTTGATTGTTAAAGGGATTTCTCCGCCTTGAATATTCAAGTATCTCCTCATGACCTGAGGGCGTTTTCTTAACGGCAATAAACTCCCCTGTTTTAGAATCAAACTCTCTGATATACGCTCCTGAAATGTCAAGCTCCGGATTTTCCTCCATTAGCCTTACCTGCTTTTGGCATCTTTCCGGAAGACTGATATCATCCGAATCCATTCTCACCACAAGCTCACAGCGGCATTTTTCAAGGCCTCTGTTTGCAGCGTATGCGTTTCCCTTATTTTCCGGCAGAAAAAGAGGCTCAAATACCTCTCCGTATTTCCGGCTGAAAGAATCTATAACGCTGTAAAGCTCCGGGGTAAGCTCTCCGTCACAAGCAAGGACAAGCTGTTCCGGAGGAAGAGTCTGATTTAGCATGCTGCTGAGGCTCTCTTTTAAAAATTCCGGTTTTTCGCCGCCGTATACCGTCATAAGAACGCTGTATTTTTCCACACTCATCCCCCTTGTTGCGTTTTAAGATTCACACTGAACTCCGTACCCTTTCCCGGCTCGCTGCTGACCTTGATATATCCTCCGCAAAGCTCGGCTATGCGCTTTACAAGGGCAAGTCCCAGTCCGTTTCCCCTTGCAGCATGGTTCTTATCCCCCTGATAAAACTTTTCAAAAATATGGTCAAGGGTCTCCTTATCCATTCCGCAGCCGTGATCTCTTACTGTCACACGAATATTATCTCCCGAATGTGTGCATCTTATATCAATTTTTCCGCCGTCATAGCTGAATTTAACGGCATTCCCTATAATATTTATCCAAAGGTCGGACATAACCTCTCTGCTGCCGTAAAAATCCGTCCTGTCAAGGTCAAGATCGAACTCTATGCCCTTTGCGCTCCATTCCTTTTCAAGTATCAGTATACACTGTCTTATCTGCTCGTCAAGGGAATAGATCGCTTTGTCGGAAATTATCTGCTGATTTTCATACCTTGTAAGAAGCAGTATATTGGAGGACAGGTTTATAAGCCTTTCCGACTCGCTTACAATGATACCGATATACTCCTTTTGCTGCTGCTCGTCAAGTCCGCCCTTCTGTAGCTGCTTTGCAAAGCCCCTTATGGAAACCATGGGCGTTTTGAACTCATGGGAAAAGTTGTTTATAAAGTCGTTTCTGAACATCTCGATGCCGGAAAGCTCCTGAGCCATTTTGTTAAAGCTCCTGAGAAACTCTGCGATCTCGTTTTCGTCACCGTCGTCAATTTCCGGAACACGGACGCTGAAATCCCCCTTTGCCACCTTTCTTGTAGCTTCGGTAAGGGTTCTCACCGGCTTTAAGACATGCTCTCCGAAAATATAGGAAAGTCCAAGTCCCAGTATGGTGCTGGCGAGCAATGCCACAAGGGGAAGCAGCAGAGGATTGAAAATGCTGAATCTCACTATTCCAAAATAATGGAGGATAAAAAGTATAGCTCCCGTAAGGAATCCCGAAAAGACCATTACATAAAATACAAACAGGACCGCCTTTGCATGAAAAGAGCCGAACCGCTTCATTTCTCCACCGCCTTGTAGCCAAGTCCTCTTACGGTTATTATCTCGAAGTCTTCGTTATCCCGGAACTTTTCACGAAGCCTGTTGATATGTACGTCAACGGTTCTCTCATCGCTTTCCGTTTCCATATCCCAAAGCTCGTCGATAAGCTGACGCCTTGTGAATATCTTATCCTTATAGGAAAGCAGCTTGTATATAAGCATAAATTCCTTGTTTGGCAGCTCCATGCTTTTTCCGTCCCTTGTAACTGTAAAGCTGTCATAGTCAAGAACTGTTTTTCCCACGGTAAGCCGATGCTCCGATACGATCTTAGAACGCCTAAGCAAAGCCGCTATCCTCAGCAGCAGCTCGTCCTCGTCCACCGGCTTTACCATATAGTCGTCCGTTCCCGAGGTAAAGCCCGTTATCTTGTCGGCTTTAGCCTCCCTTGCGGTTACCATAAGAACTGGCAGCTCGCTTCCGGAATCCCTTATGGTTCGTGTAAGCTCATAGCCGTTCATGCCGGGAAGCATTATGTCCAGAACGATAAGGTCTATATATTTTTTATCAAGGATATCAAGAGCCTCAAGCCCGTCCTTTGCCGGAACAGGCTCATAGCCGCCCTGCTTTAAAACGGTGCACATAAGCTTTCTCGTATTTGCATCGTCCTCCACAACCATGATGTGAAACATAGACTTCTCCTTTCAAAGCCGATACCCCAAGACTAAAAGGCTCCCCCAGCCGCCATAATAAGTAAAATTATCCCCATTATGATCACCGCAAATACACCAAAGCATATAACCGCCTTTAAGTATTTTTTCTCGCTGATGCTCTTAGTTGCAAGCCAAAAAATGCTCAGCATTCCAAGTGCAAAAAGATAACCGATCGCCGATGAAATAAGCGAGAGCATAAGGGACGCTCCGCCGACCGCTATAATGATCACAAAAGGAATAATTATCAGCGCCGCAAATATTCCTCCGCAGAGGGCGGCTTTTTTATAATTCTTTTCTCTTATACCCTGCACCGCATGGGAGGCAAGGACGATCATACCGATCAAAAACAGGAATGCTGTGGCTTTCTCTGAAAGAGAGTACATTAAAGCGCTCCTTTCCGGAAAACGATCTCACCGTCTATCATGACCATTTCCGGCTGGGACAGAATGTCCAGGGGATTCCCCCTATAAAGCTGAATATCGGCGTCAAGTCCCGGCTTTACAGCGCCTGTTCTATGAGCTATCCCCGCTATTTCCGCAGCGTTTACAGTTATGGCTTTAAGCGCCTCAAAATAGTCAAGACCGCCCTTTACCGCAGCGGCTGCCGTAAGAGGGAGATACTGCAAAGGAGTTTCCGGATGGTCGGTGCATACCGCAGTCTTTACGCCGCACCTTACCATTTCCGCCGCATTGCCGATACTGAGGTTTGCCATTTCCGGCTTGCACCTGTCGCAGAGGATGGGTCCAGTAACAGCCTCCGCATGCTCCTTTCCAAGGATATCCGCAATAAGATGCCCCTCTGTTGCATGGATAAGCACAGGCCTTATATCAAACTCCCTGCATATTCTCAAAGCGGTAAACATATCGTCCGCCCTGTGGCAGTGAAAATGCGCTTTTACCTCCCCTTTCAGCAGAGGGATAAGAGCCTCGCACTTTATGTCATATTCCGGAGGGTCAAAGCTTTCGCTGTCCTTTTCATGCTTTTCCATTTCCTCAAGGTAACGTCTTGCCTTTGAAAGCCCCTCCCTGATAATAGCCGCCGTAGCCATTCTTGTGACCGGAGTTTCGTCCCTGTCATTATAGACTCTCTTAGGATTTTCTCCCAAAGCGAATTTTATTCCTACATTTTTTATCAGCATGTCATCCGCTCTTCTGCCCATAAGCTTAACGGCGATAACCTCTCCGCCGCAGGGATTTGCGCTTCCCGGAGCGATAACCGCTGAGGTCACGCCTCTTTCCCTTGCCTCCTGAAAGCATCTGTCAATGGGATTCACAGCGTCAATGGCTCTGAGCTGAGGGGTAAACGGGTCTGTTGCCTCGTTGCAGTCGTCGCCCTCGAAATCAATACCGTTTTCGATGATACCAAGGTGGGTATGAGCATCAATAAAGCCGGGCATAAGCAGCGCTCCGCCGGCGTCAATGTCCTCCGGAGAGGTTTTCTGCGGCTGACCGGCAGCAACTGCGGCAATTTTTCCGCCGGAGATCTCCACCCATCCATTTTCGATATTATCTCCGCACATGGTATATATCTTAGCATTATATATAATCATCAAAGCTCTCCGTGTAATCTAAGTGTATCCACAATTTCGGTTACTATCTTGTTGGGACTTCCAACACATGGAATGGTATAGGAGGAATGTTCTTTGTAAAGAGGATAGCGCTTATCAAAAAGCTCCTCCAGCTCGCCTTTTGTACTGTTAGCCGCTATAGGACGGTTTTTGTCGCCGCTTATACGGTAATAGCATTGCCTGAACGGTGTATCTAAAAACAGGACTATCCCTCTTTTTTTCGCAAGCTCTGCATTTTCCTGTTTTAGCATAGCTCCGCCGCCGCAGGAAATAACGCCCTTATAGCTTTCTGAAAGCTCTGCGATAAGCTCTGTTTCAAGCTTTCGGAAATGATCCTCCCCGAATTTTTCAAATATCTCCGGTATGGTCATTTCCTCTCTTTTTACGATAAGCTGATCCATATCGCAGTAGCCTGCACCCAGAACAGTTGCAAGCCTTTTGCCCACAGTGGTTTTTCCGCAGCCCATAAAGCCGCATAAAAAAATCGGTTTCATTTTCCTCTCCTTCTTATGTCCTGATAAAAATGTCTTTGTTACAGGGAAGCTTATTATTCCTTTTTCAGCTTCTCATAAAGCTCTCCTCTGAAATCCATCTGGTGGAAATTACCTCCGTCGGTTTCAGGGAAAAGCCTGTCGCCAAGATCAATACGGATAACGTCGTGGACGGAGTTCCTGCTTGAAAACGGCAGCAGCTCCATATACTTTTCGCCGTACCAGTGTTTAAGATAGTCATCATATCTTTTCAGGACAGGCAGTGAATGTCCGCAGAAGTCACGATAGGTTATCTCGTCAAACCATTCCTTTGGAAAAGCGCCTACATTCTGAAGGTTAAAGCCGCTTCCGTCAATAAGGAAGTGGGTATCTTTCTTTTCGTACTTTTCAAGGAGCTTTATATACAAATGCCTGTAAAATGTCGTAGGGAACAGTCTCATTATCGGCAGCATCACAAGGGACTTGTAATAGTGTATCTTTCTTCTCGGCTTGTTTACCCAGCGCATGCCCAATATCCGGCGCATAATCATGATCTTTCTTATATGCCTCTGCTGTTTTTTTGGCTTGTCAGAGGTCTTGTAGTACACGAAAATATCAATATAGACGCCGTTCTGCATCTGGAACTGATTTGCATAGCGTGTTGAGAAAACAGTATTTTTAACTCTTATCTTATCGTGTATATAAAGGCTTTCCGGTTCAAGATCGGTGGTCTGATAGCTGTATTTTTCCGGCAGCTCTCCCGGGCATACCTTTACGAACTTCTTATAGTCCTCCGGCAGCATGCCGATATCCATATCGTCGTCCCAAGGGATAAAGCCTCCATGACGGAGCGCACCCAGCATACTTCCTCCTGCAAGGAAGTACTTGATATTATGCTTTTTGCATATCCTGTCAACATCTAAAATAAGCTCCAGCTCAAGATTTCTTATGCGGTCGATCTTTCCGTAATATACGTTTATCTTTTCCGTCACATAGTGCTCGTAATCCTGCATAGCTGAAAGAGCCGTCACATGAACGGATTTTCTCAGAGTAGTATTCATTGCCTTTATTTGTTTTCCCGTTGCAATGAATCTTATCTTCCTCGGATTAATAACGTGATATTTTAAGGTATTGCTTGCCTCTCCCTCAAGCCGCAGCTCTATTTTCATATGGGTGAGGAGGGTATAGAGGTCGTATATCATTTCAAAGAGGCTAAAATGCCATGAGCTTATATGGTATATATTTCCGTTTATTTCCGTCGCAGCGGCAACGATCATGGTCTTGATAAGAGCGTCCTGTATATACGATGCGGAGTAGTAATTCTGTCTTGCATCAGCGTTTGCTGTAAGAGTTCCGCTGTGCATTATTTCGAGAATGTATTTTTGTAGGGTAATATCGCTGTCGTCCGGTATATGAGGGCCGAACATGGTATCAAGCCTTAATGCGTTTATCCTTATTCTTTCCGCATATTCCCGGCAAACGTCCTCCAGTTTAAGCAGCGCTTTCTGAGGACTGTTTTCCGGAGCGTTTCTGTATACCACCTCGTACTCTCGTTCGGATATACCCGACATGCCCTCCGGCAGAATATCCACAGGGGCTATATACGGCGCATGAATGAACTTTGCATTTTCTGTTTCAGCGGCAAAGTCAAGATATTTTCTCAGGAGCGTACATCTGCTTTTTATGCCCTCTGAATTTTCAAAGCTTCCGTCCCTTAAATTTGTAAAGAAAAATATAAGGGTTTCATCCGAAACAGCGCTTACCTCCGGATTTCCCTCATAGGCTCCGGCTTTTCTGTAGTCCTCTAAGGTATCGAAGCGTCTTACGATATCCGGAAAGCTTTCGTCAATAAAGCTTTCAAAAAAGTCGTTTTTAGCGCATCCCTCGTAAATAAGGTTTACCCGCCTTGCCACAGCCTCATTGACCGTTCTTGCAAGAGCTGCCGCAAGATAGTAAGGGTATGGGTGGTTTCCGCATACTATAACGTAATCGGAAGCCACAGTATCCTTTATAAGCTTTAAGGAGGAAAACTGCTTTCCTGCATTATTTACTATGTCATAAACATATTGGCTCATCTGTTGTCCTCCGCAATACTTTCAGTCATTCTGTAAAGACCTTCTTTAAGGTCTGTTTTTTCCACCCAGCCAAGGGATTTCAGCTTTTTGTTTGACAGCACAGCATCCCTTATCGGCGAGAATTTCTTTTTTTCGTCCTCGCTTGGCAGGTCGAATTTAAGCCTTACGCCCTTATCCGAGTAAAGCTCCTCCAAGGTTTTTCCCATATTTGCAATTGTAGTGATACAGAGAGATGAAGCAATGTTATACGCCTGACCGTTTTCGCCCTCCAGCAAAACTGTCAGAAGACCTGTTACAGCGTCCGAGATATATGTGTAAGAGCGCTTTTGCTCTCCCTTGCTTTTGAGAACCATATCTTCACAGGCGGCTGCCGCCCTTGCAAGGATAGCTACTACCTTTGAGTCGTTTTTCTTCATTCCTGCTCCGAAAATATAGCTGAGTCTTCCGATGGAGACTGGCATTCCATACTGCGCCCCGAAGCATACCGCAGCGGTTTCACATGCTTTCTTGCTTATCGGATAGCACGACCTTGGATTCACAGCGTCAATATATCCATAGCCGTCCTCGGTTATCTCCCCGTCCTTATCGGTATTTCCGTAGACCTCGATGGTTGAAACATACAGAAATTTTTCAGCGTTTTTGCTTTTTGCAAATTCAAGAAGACCTAAAGTTCCGTAGAAATTAGTCTTCATAGTTCCCACAGGGTCCTCCGCATATTCCTTTGGAGCGGCATTGCTTGCACAGTGGATCACAAAGTCGGCGTTTCCGTCATACTTTACCTCTGAGCACACGTCCCCCACTGCAAAGTCAAGAAGACCTGTTTCAAGATATTCGGAAAACATTTGTTCTGCTCTTTGCCTGTTTCTGACCATAGCGGCAATTTTTATACCGGCATTCATGTGCATATTTCTGTACATGATGCCTCTTATGATACATGAGCCGATAAAGCCTGTAGCTCCTGTAATAAAAACGGTTTTCCCTGACAGCCTGTCCCAGCTTATAAAGCTGCTTCGGGCAATATTTTCAGCGTCCTGCAAAATAACGGTATTCATTCATAAACCTCCGGAATCACTTGCTTTTTTTCTCTCTCTGAGTGAGATACGCTTCAAGAAGGCCTATATCCTCAGCAGTGGTGATCTTAAAGTTGCTGCTCTGACCGAGAACGAAATGAACAGTTTCCCCAAGCTCCACAAGAAGGGTACAGGTGGCAACTGTATCGGTGATGCCTCTCTTCATAGCCTCCTCGTGCGCCCATACAAACTTGCTGAGTCTGAGGCTCTGAGGGGTCTGTGTTCTCCAGATAAGGTTTCTGTCAACTACCTCAGAGGAGGTTTCCTTGTTTTCGCTGTAGAGAAGAGCCTCGGTACAAGGAATACTTGTAATAGCAGTTCCGAACTCAACGACACCTGCGATATTTGCGTTAATGATATCGTCGGAAAGCAAAGGACGCACTGCGTCGTGAATAACGATAATATCATCCTCGCTGCAATTTTCACGGAGAAGATTCATGCCGTTTCTGAGTGATTCCATACCGGTGCTTCCACCCGGAGCTATCCATTTGAGCTTTGTGATATTATACTGCTGGGCATATTTTCTGAGGATGTCCTCCCAGCCCTTTAAGCATACCACAGCGATATAGTCGATTGAGGAGTTTTTCTGGAACGCCTCCAGAGTATAAATAATGATCGGTTTTCCCTTTACTGCGATAAACTGTTTAGGGGTCGTGTTGTTCATTCTTGCGCCGACGCCGCCGGCAATAACTAAGCCTATGTTCATTTTTTACTTTCCTTTCTTACTTTTGCTTTTTTCGTATTTTTCAAGACCGGCTTCAACGGCTCCGTCAAAGACAACAGCACCGTCCTTTAGGTAGATAGTTCTTGTACAGATCTCCCTGAGGCTGTCTGCGGAATGACTTACATAGAGAACCGTTATTCCCGAGGCTATCATTTCGCTTATTTTGTTTCTGCATTTTTTCTTGAACTCTGCATCGCCCACGCTAAGCGCCTCGTCGATAACAAGAACATCGGGTCTTATATTGATATTGATAGCGAACCCAAGGCGCATTTTCATACCGCTTGAATAGGTCCTTACCGGCTGGTCAAGATATTCTCCCAGGTCTGCAAAGTCTATGATGTCGTCCACTATCTCGTTTACCTGACTGTCGTTAAGGCCTAAAAGATAGCCTTTTAGATATATATTTTCCCTGCCGGTCATATCCGCTGAAAATCCGGCGGTAAGCTCCAGCAGAGCCGCAACCTTGCCGTTAACAGTTATCTCCCCTCCGGTCGGGAAGGAAACTCCCGTTATCATTTTAAGGAGGGTCGATTTTCCGGCTCCGTTTTTGCCTATGATACCCACGGATTCTCCCGGCATGATCTCAAAGCTTATATTTTTAAGAGCCGTATGCTTTTTTACGCCTCTGTTGTTAGTGAATATTGCCTTGAATCTTGCCTTTGAATCCTTATATAAAAAGTATTCCTTTGTGACGTTTTCAAACTTTATAATAGCTTCCATATCCGTCCTCCCTTAAAGAATATCCGGCAGTGTTTTTCTCAGCTTTTTGTAGTAGTGTGCTCCAAGAAGTATTATAACCGCAAATTCGCCGAAGAAAATAATATTTTCCCATACTCTGTCGAAAATAAATTCCTCATAGAGAAATGTTTTCCTGTAGCCGTTTACAAAATAGTTTATAGGATTAAGATACATAAGCCGTCTTACCCAGTCGTTGTGTACGCCATATGTGTCCCAGAGCACGCCTGAGAGCCAGAACAATCCGGTCATAATGGAGTTTACAAGGTTTTCAAAGTCCTTGCTCACTGCGCTGAAGCATGCCGTTGTCCATGAAAGAGCTAAGAAAAACATGAACATAAGTGGAAGATAGTATAGCACCTGAAAATTATATATATTCGGGCAGTAACCGAAGATCACAAGCACGATATACATAAGCAGCGCAAGGAAAATGTGGACATAAAGCCTTGAAAGCGCTGTAAAGGTCATGATATTCGATACCGGAAAGGATATTTTTGTAACGAACTGGCTGTTTTTTCTCAGGGATCTTGAACCGCCCAGTATGCTCTCGCTTACATAGAACCATGGAACATATCCGGTCAGCAGGAACATAAACTGCGGAAAGCCGTTGATCCTGCCGCTTCCTCTGATTCCCACTGTGAATGCAAACCAAAGAATAAAAAGGGTGAATACCGGCTTCACTATCGCCCAAAGAGGTCCGAGCAGCGAGCCTTTGTACTGCTTTTTCAGCTCATTTTTGGAAAGCAGGAATATCTGTCTTCCATAGCCCTTGTGGTCCTCGACGATATCTCTGAGCCCGAAAAAGCCAAATTTCTTATCACTTTTCAATTTGTTCTCCTCTCTCTGTTGTTGTCAGCAGCCTGAAAATTCTGTCCGTAGCTCTTCCGTCGCAGTCTGACATATATTTATCTCTGAACTCTTTCATTTTTTCCCGGTCAAAGCCCTTATATTCCTCGAGTATAGCCTTGGAAAGCTCGTCCTTATCCGTGACGATCCTGCCGGGCAGGGACTTATAGTCTATATAAAAGCCTCTCTTGCTGCCGTATACGTCATAATCCGGGGCAAAAAGCACCAGCGGCTTTAAAAAAAGAGAATACTCAAAAATGACCGTTGAATAATCGGATATAAGCAGGTCTATGACCGGAAGCAGCTCCTCGGTGCTTATATCGCAGTTTATGTCATGATCGTGAAAATGGGGATGAAGCCTTATAAGCAAAAACCAGTCCTCCGGTAGCTCCTGTCTGAGCTTTAAAACATCTTCTTTTCCCTCAAGATACGGTATAGCGGCGTTGCCTCTGAATGTAGGCGCCCATAAAGCGATCTTCTTACCCCTTGCCTCAGGGTATTTTTCATAGAGCCTCCTGCGGCACTGCTCCCGATAGCTTTCACTAAAGTAAATATCCGTCCTGCTCACTCCTGTGCTTCTGACGATTCCGCTTTCAAGCTGCATTGCCCTTGAATAGACGGGAACACACTGAGGGGAGCTGACGGTTACAAGGCTGTAGTTTTTTATGACCCTGCATTTATAGTATTTGGGAATATCGTCCTGTGCCTCATAGGCAAAACGCTTGAATATCCCACAGGCATGCCACAGCTGGACCACCTCAGTGCCTTTCTTTACTGACGGAGCAGATGCCGGAAGAAAGTAATCGCATATTATCACATATTTTGCCCTTGCATAGGTTTTTGTGAACGCAAGCATATTTTTAAAGGTGACAAGAAAGCTGTCCCTTCCGTAGTCGCTGAACATATCGCATATCCTGTAACCCTCCGCTTCAAATCTTTCATGGATAAGCTTCATGCTGTACGGCATAGAGTGATTGTGGGCGTCAGCAAAGATCACAAGTCTTTCATCGGTTTTCTGCCATCTGAAGAGAGTATACCACAGCGGCAGTATCACTGCCTGAGAAAGCATCTTTACAAGCTGCTTTATAACAAAACCTGCTTTTTTCATAATCTTCTCCAAAATGCAATTTACATAATTTCACATTTTACATTATACAACTATAATCTCTAAAAGTCAATTTAGCTTTGAAAAGCTGAGAAAAATTTTTTTGTTAACAAGAATGGTATGCAGTTATTCAAAAAAATAAAGGAACTGCCGCACCAGTATTTGTGCAGCAGTTCCCTCTTTTGAGTCACATGGACTCCTTGATTATCCTTGCTTCACCTGAGTTAAGCACTTCCTCCGTTCCGTCGTCGTATTTTACGATAAGCCCTGCGTTGTCGTCGATGCCCACAGCAAGAGCCTCACGCTCGCCGCTGTATTTTGAAACGGCTACCCGGCAGCCGATAATGCAGGAGCGTTTTCTGTACTCCTCCATAAAGCTCCTGCTTTCGATATCCCCAAGTAAAAGGTCAAGGTTGTCCGCTATTTTTGCGGCAAGAACGCATCTTAAAGGCGCTTTTCCGGTTTCGTCCTCAATGGAGGTCGCCGTTTCAAGGAGCTTTGCGTCGAAATGCTCCTTGACCGACCGTATATTTACTCCAATACCTATTACAGCATAGTCAAGCTGTCCCGATTCAAAGCTCAGGGATGCCTCTGTCAGTATGCCGCATATCTTTTTCCTGTTAAGGTAAATATCGTTTACCCACTTTATCTTTGTTTCCGCTCCGCAAAGCTCGTCCACCGCTTTTGAAACGGCTACGGCAGCGCAGCTTGTTATAAGCTGATTTGTCTGCATATCCGTATCCGGACGAATGATCTCCGTCATATAAACAGCTATACCGGGAGGCGAACAGAAGCTTCTTCCAAGTCTTCCCTTTCCAGAGGTCTGTGTGTCGGAAATTACGATAGTGCCGTCCTCTGCTCCCTTTGCCGCAAGCTTTTTTGCGTAGTTGTTTGTGCTGTCCGTTTTGTCAAGGACGACTATATTGTGCTTTTTCACACTCAGACATGAGCTAAGCAGTCCCTCGCTCAGTACGTCGGCGCATTCCTGAAGCCGATATCCCTTGTTTGAAACAGCTTCTATTTGGCATCCCTCTTCCTGTAGCTGCTTTACAGCCTTCCATACCGAATTACGGCTTAATCCCAGCTTTCCGGCAAGAGCCTGACCTGAAATATAGCCGTCCGTTTCTGAGAGGGCTTCGAGAACCTTTTCCTTTGTTGTCATTTCATTCACCTTTCTTTAAAGCTAACATACAATAATAATAGCACAGAAAACCGACAATAACAAGCGGAGGCGGAAAATTTGATTCAGGAAATTATACTGGTGCTTGCGGTATGCACCGACGCATTTATTGCCGCTGCTGCATATGGAGCAGGAAATATCAGGATACCGGCTGTTTCCGCTTTTATTATAAGCGTGACCGGTACGGCTGTTCTGACCGGCTCTCTGCTGCTTTCTTCGGCGCTGGGAGAGGTGATCCCTGAAAACGTATGCCGATGGCTTGGCTTTGCACTGCTTTTGTGCATAGGAATAGTTAGTTTGTGTCAGAATACACTTAAAGCGCTTATAAGAAGGCTCAAGGGGGATAAACGGCTGTCGTTCAGGCTTTTCAGCATAAATTTTGTCATAGAGGTCTATCTCGACGAAACAAAAGCAGATATAGACTGCTCAAAGTCGCTTAGCTGTAAGGAGGCTCTTACCCTTGCCGCAGCCCTTTCGGCGGATTCCCTTGCAAGCGGCGTCGGGGCAGGTCTTTGCGGAGTAAATGTCCTCAGGACCGCTGTTTTCAGCATGCTGCTTGGAATTGCAGCTGTTGCCGCAGGTTCTGCTGCCGGAAGAATGCTCAGGAAAAAAGCGGAGCTTTCATGGCTTTCCGGAGCATTTTTGATACTCCTTGCTTTTTCAAAGCTATTGACTATTTAACATGAATTTGATATAATTAATATTAATTATATTTTCTCCGCACCGAAAGCGTAGAATAAAAATGAGAGAGACAGTGTGATGAGCAAAAACAAAGAACAATATAAAAGGATAATTTCTTTTTTTTCAAGCTTTATTTTAATAATCGCCCTTGCGGTGACTTTTGGTTATATATGGTATGAGTACTACAGTGACGCAATTATTTTCCCTTTTTACAGACGAGGAAACTGGGTCGTTATATTTATTTATATGATCCTGACCCTGCTGTTTTTTAAGGCGTACGGAAGCTTTAAGATAGGGTACTTCAAGCGGACGGACGCACTTTACGGTCAGGGAATATCCATGATAGCCGTTAACATTATAACCTATTTCCAGATAAGCGTTATCGGACGTGACTTTATGAAGCTTTATCCTATAGCGCTGATGACTATAATAGATATGTCTTTTATAATATGCTGGAACTTTATAAACACCAGAGTTTATGCAAGGCTCTTTCCGCCGAGGCGGCTTGTGATAATATACGGCAGCAAGCAGGCGGCAAACCTTGTGGATAAAATGTGCGAGAGGGACGACAAATATATTATATGCGAGTCCATCGGGATAGACGCTCCTTTAGAGCAGCTCAAAAGCGAGATCGTTAAGTATGACGGCGCTATAATATGCGATGTCGGAGGTCAGAAAAGAAACGACCTTATAAAATACTGCTTTGAGCAGTCAAAGAGAGCATATATCGCCCCTAAGATATCGGATATAATCATAAGGGGAGCGGAGGATATAAAAATATTCGATTCGCCGCTGCTCCTTTGCAGGAACTATGGCCTTGGCTTTGAACAGAAGCTTTTAAAAAGACTTTTCGACATTGTTGTTTCACTTATATGTATAGTTTTGACCTCGCCGTTTATGCTTATAATTTCCGCAGCAGTAAAGCTCTATGACAGAGGACCGGTGCTTTATAAGCAGAAAAGGCTTACTACCGGCGGCAGAGAGTTTTATGTAATGAAGTTCAGAAGCATGATACCCGACGCTGAAAAGGATGGAGTGCCAAGGCTTGCTACGGAATCGGATTCGAGGGTAACGCCTGTTGGGGCGTTTTTGAGGAAATGCCGTCTGGACGAGCTGCCTCAGCTTTTCAACATATTAAAAGGCGATATGTCGGTGGTTGGACCAAGACCGGAAAGACCGGAGCTTACAGAGGAATATGAAAGAGAAATGCCGGAGTTCAGATTCAGGCTTAAAGTCAAGGCAGGACTTACCGGCTATGCGCAGGTAACAGGGGTTTATGATACGACTCCTTATGACAAGCTGAAAATGGATCTTATGTATATAGAAAGTTATTCGTTTATTCTGGATATAAGGATCATTCTTATGACAATAAAGACAATGATACTTCCGGGAGAAATGAATTCCCAGCGTAAGGAAAGAGAAAAGGATATTGCCGATAAGGGGGGTAAGATGTAATATTATGGAAAATGATCTGAAAAGCAAGGCGGAAGCCTTTGTTCTGACGGAGACTGAAAATAAGGGCATGGCTGGAAAGGCTGCCGGAATAGTTATGAAAAACGGTCTTGAACCCTTTGGCGAAAAGCAGAATCAGTTTAACGCTCAGGCTGCCGAGGCCATAGAGGGACTGGAAAGCAGATGCGCAGGACTTGAGGACAAGCTCAGAAAATACGCTGAGGCAATGATCGCAATGAAAAAGGAGTTCGACAAGGTAAGACTGCGCTCGACTCTCAACGCAAAGCAGCTTGAAAAGCTCGGCATAGCTATGGACGTACAGGACAGGAAGATCGGCGGCTGTATGCTTGCCGTAAAACCGGAGGCAAGGCTTGAGGGAAAAATCAAGGGCTGTAAGGAAATATCCGGAGGCGTTTATTCTGGAATCGGCGAAAGGGTGGACGCTATAAAAAGATGCAGCGCACAGGAGGCTGCGCCAAAGCTTGCGGAGCTTGGGAAGTACACCTGCTCCATGACCCTTAAAGAGCTTTCCAGGACAGGCTGGGGCGGCAAGGGACTTATTGCAGTGGTATGCTTTAACCTTTCCAAGGTGGGAAATATCGACGCTCTTAAAACCTATGCGGAGATCACAAAGGGAAGCGTATACAACAGCGTTATGATCTCTGCTGAGGACAGCATCAGCGAGCCTCAGGCAAGCAGGAATATTTCCTATATTCCGTCGTCGGCGCTGAAGGTAAGGCTTGACTCGCTGAACCCCGATCTATGTATAGTATGCACTGATAATATTTTTGATCTGATAGGCTTTGAAAGAGTGTTTACAGGCTATGACTGTATTGTCCGCCTTGGAGGAGAAAATCCTGTGGGAGAGCTTGACAGGAGCACTCTTAACGAGCTGAGATATCTAAACGACACCGGTATGCACCACTATATTCCGCTGACGGCTTCGGCGGAGCAGGAGCTTTCAGAGCGCAGCTTTAAGACCATAAGCGGCGATATTGTGAGCCTTGGGGAAAAGTATGCCGAAAATAAGCTTTCCGGGAATCTTATTTCCCTTTCTAAATGGGAAAATGCAGTTGCTCTTAAAGGCAGAAAGCTTGCCCTTGGATATGGGGATATAAAAGCGGCATGCCTTGAAAAAACGGAAGACCTTACGCCTCCTGAAAGCTGTATAGAGGAAATGGAAAGAGCGGCAATAAAAGCTATTGTCAAGGACTATTTCGGAAATGCAGACCTTTGCGAGCTGGACGCTGACTGGGATTACTTTGAACGTGAGGACAGAGGGCTTTACAGTGTGGCTGTATGCTTTAAGAATATAAAGCATTTTACATATTCAGCAAGGAAAAATATGTATAAAAAGATTCAGTCCAACATGACCTCGGAGGGATTGTTTATCTTCAATGCCCCGAATGTAAGGGTATGCAGCAGGATAAAGGACTGGGCACGGAGCGAAATATTTGAAACGGCATGGCTTAAAGAGGATATTATAAAGGAGCTGGAGGACAACGGCTTTAATGTGAGATATATCGTTCCTGCCGGAGAGGGACTTTATAGCGGTCTTTCGGCTGATGTCAGAAACGAGCCGGCAGGCTGGACTATTGCCGTTAGCAAAAGCTGAGCATAATTATGGGAAACCGCTTTGAATTTCAGAGCGGTTTTTTCTGTATTTTCCAATATTCTCCGATATTTACGAATGTTTTACATTTAACCTCATTGACCTTATATGAAAAATGAGGTATAATGTAAACGTATGAAAATAAGTATGTAAAAACAGGAGGCAGTTTATGAGAAAAACAAAGATAGTTTGTACAATAGGCCCGTCAACGGATGATGACAGCATTATGCGCTCCCTTATGGAGAATGGTATGAATGTTGCACGTTTTAACTTTTCACACGGGAACTATGAAATTCACGAAAGGCGTTTCAGACAGGTCGAAAGCATAAGAAACGAGCTTGGTCTTCCTGTTGCAACAATGATGGATACAAAAGGCCCTGAGGTGAGGCTTGGAAAGTTTGCAGAGCCTGTACAGATAAAGAACGGCGATGTATATACCCTTACCACAAGGGATGTTATGTGCGATGAAAAGGTCGGAAGCGTTACCTTCAAAAAGCTGCCGGAGGATGTAAAGGTCGGTACAAGAATACTTATTAACGACGGCGTTATCGAGCTGCTTGCTGAAAACGTTACTGCAACCGATATTACATGCAGAGTTATTCACGGAGGAAAGCTTTCGGATAATAAGGGGATCAACGTTCCGGGAGTAAAGCTTTCAATGCCTTATCTCAGCGATGCGGATATGAACGACCTTGAATTTGCGGCTAAAATGAAATTTGACTTTATCGCCGCAAGCTTTGTAAGAACTGCCGCAGATATAAATTACCTCAGAAAATTCACTCAGAGCCTTGGCTGGTTCGACGTGAGGATCATTGCAAAAATAGAAAACCTTGACGGCGTTGAAAATATAGACGAGATTCTTGACGCAGCCGACGGCATCATGGTAGCAAGAGGAGATATGGGCGTTGAGATACCTTTTGAGAAGATACCGGCTATCCAGAAGGAGCTTATACACAAGGGATATAATGCCGGCAAACAGGTCATTACCGCTACCCAAATGCTTGAATCAATGATCTCAAGCCCTCGTCCTACCAGAGCGGAGATCACTGACGTTGCAAACGCTATTTATGACGGTACAAGCGCTATAATGCTTTCGGGAGAAACCGCTGCCGGAGAATATCCTGTGGACGCTGTGAGCACTATGGCTCTAATTGCCGAAACCACGGAGCAGAATATCGACTATAAAAAAAGGTTCTCCAGAAGAGAAGCGGATAACGATACAAATATTGCAAATGCAATTTCCCACGCAACAGTTACAACTGCCCATGACCTTAATGTAAAGGCAATAGTGACCGTTACCAAGGGCGGAAGCACTGCAAGGCTTATTTCAAAATACAGACCTTTATGTCCTATTATAAGCTGTACAACAAGCGATACGGTTTGCAGGCAAATGAACATGTCGTGGGGAGTTACTCCTATGGTAATAAGCGAAGAAACCAATACGGACGACCTGTTTGACCATGCAATAGACGCTGCCGTTAAGGCAGGACTAGTGGAAAGCGGCGATCTGGTGGTTATTACCGCAGGCGTTCCTTTGGGCGTTTCAGGAAATACAAATCTTATGAAGGTCGATACTGTAAAGTGATAAACTAAAGGCTGCACGAAAGTGCAGCCTTTTTCAGTTTATCACTTTGAATAATTCCACGTTTCCCACTGGTCAATCTTCCAGCCAAGCTCTTTGAGAGCATTGATAGTGTCCTCCGACAAATCCTCAATTGAGCCTTTGTTCAGTATCTGACATTCGGTAACATGGATCTGCATAGGATATGTTTCCGCAATATTTCCGTCATAGGTCACTGAAATTTCATCCCCTGTTTCAAGCTTTTCAAGCTGTCCGAAAACCTCACCGCTTTCAGCAGACATCTCATAAAGCTCGCCGTCATAGCAGGCAAGAAGATAGCTTCCGCTTGCAAATACGCATCTGCCCTCCAGAACATTAGGAGCTTCGCTGTCATAAAAATATCTATGCTTTAGCTCGTTAAGGTTCGCTTCAAATTCCTCTCTCGGAACATATTTGAAACCATACATATTATAGTTCTGTCCTCCTGTAAAGGATGCGTCAATGCCGAAGCTGCTGTTTTTAATAAGGGATTTCCATGCCTCCGGAACAACATAGTTTCCGTGATAGGTGACCTCTATAGGAGGCATATAGCAGTGCATAAGGCTAAAGCAGCTTTCCTTTTGTTCGTTAAGTCCGTCATAATCCTTTGTTTCCTCATCGTTTATATAGACCGGAACAACGTAGATATGTCCCTCTTTCATAAAGGCTATCGGCTTTGAGCCGTAGAAAAAGTCCTCTATGATTAAAGACTGGGACTGCTGGCTGTCTTTATCAAAGGTAAGGGAGCATTCATAAACGATTGATTTCGGCGACTCTCCATAAGGATCGCCGTTTGATACAGAATATGATTTTTCGTGTATACCCTTAACATTCACCTCTAAAATGTTGAAGCATTGCGACATAAGGTCTTCTTCGGAAAAGCCTTTAAGGTCCATTGTGGCTGTAGCGTCAGCTATTGCGTCCATTATTTCAGGGGTACCCATATCGCCATTTGCAAAGATTATATTTTCATAGCTTACTGTTCCGTTGGCGTTTTCTGCATAGTCCACAGAATTGTCCATAGGAGGTATATAGGTATCACATGCTAAGTAGCGCATTTTTAAGTCTTCAAGTCCTGCGTCAAAGCCCTGCTGATTCAGCAGATAAATGTCATAGTCAAACTTTTCGTCAAATCTGCCCATATCCACCCATTTTTCGCCCCTGCCTTCAAAGCTTTTCCAGTCGGTGGTTATCATATACATGCCGTCCTGAGTTATTTCTATAGGGGGCTGGACGCTCAGAATACCTCCTGCCGCTGTAACGGGCAGCACATACTTGTGACCCACCTTCATAAGGCTTCCGGTATCGGCAAGCTCTTCCATGAGAATGTAGTCCCTGTAGTCATAAACTGTTGTCGTATCATAGTCCGTTATAAGGCTTCCGCACAAAAATTCGTCTACGGACAATCCGTAGGTGTCACACTCTTCATCTCTTTCAAGGCTTGTGACGGTTACCTTTAAAAGAGCGGTCGGCTCGAAGAAAAGACTATCCTCGTCAAAGGAACAGCTTCCGTCAGCCATTGTGGCAAGGCGGCTTTCAATATGTTCAAGCTGGCTTGTGTCGCCGGTATCGCCGTTTGCAAACACAAGGTCTTCATACTTTACTTCTTCCAGCTTATCTGTTAAAACTTCCTCACTCAGCTCTCTGCTGTCCGACATGGCATAGGATTCTGAAACGCCGCATTTTGTATCTTTATCGTTGCATTCGGTTTCCATACCCAGCAGGCTGAATATCTGGTTGTGAGCCGCTACGCCTACGGCAAGGGCTCCGCAGCATGCGACGGCTATAATTGATTTATAAGGCACTCGTCTTTTTGTCTTTCCGTTTCTTATTAAGGATTTGGTTGAATTTATAAGCTCCTGTGAGGGTTTTACAGCAAGCTTTATTTTTTGTTCAGGCTTCATCATGAAAATACTCTCCTTTCAGTTTCTCTCGGAGCATTTTCCTGCCTCGTGTAAGCTGACTTCGTATAGTCGCCTCTTTTATATTCAGCGCTTTATGTATCTCGTATACGGACATATCCTCAAAGTAGAACATCCATATAACTATACGATATTTGTATGGCAGCTCCATTACGGCACAGTAAACGCTGCTTTCGCTTTCTTCCATTTCAACACTTACCGTATCCTCAAGGGGTACGGTTTTTCTCAGCCATGACAGAGAAAGGAATTTTTTACAGCAGAGGATCGTTGTTCGTATAAGCCATGCTTTGCAGTGTTCCTCATCATTGAACTGCGGCTTTTTCTTGGCACAGGTGAAAAACACCTCTTGAAAAATGTCTTCAGCATCAGCTCTGGAACGGGTTCGGGCAATGGCGATACGGTAGACAACATCGCTGTACATGTCAATAATTTTTTCGATATCGAAGTCCATAAAATCCCCCTTTCACTTATAACTGCCTTAAAAAACGGAAAAAGCTGCAAAACTTTAAAAAAAGTTTTTTATGCTTTGGAAAAGCATAGTAAACTTTTTTAACGCTTTCCGAAAGCGTCCTTGAAGGTAAATGCAAAGGGACAACCTATAGGAGGGAGGGGGAAAGAGAAAAACCAACAAAAATGCGGATTTCCCCCTCCCTCCTGTAGGTTTTCCCTCTGCACTCTCTTTCCACTCACCTCCCACCCCCATTCCGCATTTTTAACTCTCGCCGCTTGCTCTTTTGCCGCTGAAAAGCGGCAAAAACATCGCAGGTTATTGGGAGAATTAAGCGAAAGATACTCTCAATAAATTTGGGAGAGTCGCTCAAGGAATAAGGCGAGCAAAGCGACGCCGACCAAGCCTTCACTTACAGCAATGAGTAGAACATTACCTTGCCTCCCCGTGGGAGAAAAAACGCAACAATTATAAGCAAAGCGTACAAGGGACAGTGCCAATGAGTACAAGCAATCAAGAAGATGTTCCGTAAACCGTTAAAGTAACCCCCATGTAGATACGCATGGAAAGTCTGCAAATTTTGCTTGCAAAATTTCAGATTTCTGTGCGTATCTACCGGGTGCGGGTATTAAGCCCTGCGGCGTTTGAGCAACCTGTTTCTTTGGTTCGTTTCTTTGCAGGAGCAAAGAAATGAACATAAACTTTTGCTAAAGCTTTCGTAAAGCGTAAAAAGAGTTTCCCCACAGCTTTATCCAAAGCAATCAAAATTTTTTCCTCTTTGCTTTTTTAAAAGCAAAAAAAGACTTTTCAGCCCTTCCCGTAGGAAAGTCTTCAAAGTCTTTGCCGGCTTTCTTCAGAAAGCCCTATTTATCAGAATCAATAAGCTTCCAGTAGCCTTTCAGATAGACGCATCCGGAAACTACTGTCAGCGCAGTGGATATCCAGATCAGCGTTTGTTCTGCAACTTGGATAGCGCTCTTTACCGATGATGAAACGGCTATATTAAACCAGTTGTAATCAGACTGTACCGCAAGGACGGCAAGAATAAATACTATTGAAACCATTGTAAAGGCGGTTTTCAGCTTGCCGGAAAAGCCTGCGGCAACTACCACTCCGCTGTCCGCCGCAATAAGCCTCAGTCCTGATACCATAAACTCTCTTGCAGTTATGATTATAAGAGGTATGGAGCTCATTACGTCAAGCTCCACAAACGCTGCTAAAGCCGCTAAGACAAGCACTTTATCAGCTAATGGGTCGAGGAACTTTCCGAAGTTTGTAACAAGTCCGTTCTTCCTTGCAATATGTCCGTCAAGTGCGTCGGTAATTGACGCTATGGCAAATACCGCAAGAGCAATGGTATAATGAGCCGGTATCTTGCTCACAAAAACAAATATCAGAAAAACCGGAACCAGAAAAACTCTCATAAGAGTAAGCTTATTTGGCAGATTCATCTTCAGTCACCTCTCCAATCAAGTCATAATCAAGGGTATCGTTTATTTTGATCCTTACATACTGTCCTATTTCAAGCTTTGAATCGCTTGTGAAAAATACTTTTCCGTCAATATCGGGAGCGTCGCATGCCATTCTTCCGAAATAGCATTCTGCCCATTTGTCAAAGCCCTCCACAACAGCCTCAAAGGTTCCACCCAGCTTCTGAGCGTTCATTTCCTCGCTTATAAGCTGCTGCTGCTCCATAATTATATCGGCTCTGTGAGCTTTTACTTCCTCGTCAAGCTGAGGCTCAAAGGATGCAGCCGGAGTTCCCTCCTCCTGAGAATACGCAAAGCAGCCAAGCCTTTCAAAGCGCATTTCCTTTACAAATTCTGCAAGCTCCTCGAACATCTCCTGTGTTTCTCCCGGAAAGCCGGTTATAAGGGTCGTTCTAATGGTGATTTCCGGTATTTTTTCACGGAGCTTTTTTATTAGAGCAGTCAGCTCTTCCTTGCTGCTTTTTCTGTTCATTTTCCGGAGGATATCGTCGTTACAGTGCTGGATCGGTATATCGAGATATTTCACGATCTTGTCTTCACTTGCGATAACGTCTATAAGCTCATCTGTGATCCTTTCCGGATAGCAGTACAGAACTCTTATCCAATGAATGCCCTCTATCCTGCAAAGCTCCTTCAAAAGCTCCGGCAGCACGGATTTGCCGTAAAGGTCTTCACCGTATCTTGTGGAATCCTGTGCAATAACGATAAGCTCCGTATAGCCGTTTTCTGCAAGCCATTTTGCCTCGGCGATAACGTCCTCCATAGGAACGCTTCTGAACCTTCCTCTTATATATGGTATAGCGCAGTAGGTACAGCAGTTGCTGCATCCCTCGGCTATTTTAAGGTATGCAAAAAAGGGGAGAGTTGAAACGATACGGGAGCCTGTAAGCGAGAGATCAAGCTTATTTCCGAACTCGATCACCCTTTCGTCCGCAAGCACATGATCTATCACGTCAACAATGTCGTCGTTTTTGCCAATACCGATCACTGCGTCGGCCTCAGGGAACTCCTTTGCCATTTCATCCCTGTATCGCTCGGAAAGGCAGCCTGTTATAATGATCTTTTTTATAGTTCCCTCGTTTTTAAGAGTTACAAGCTCCAGAATAGTTTCAATAGCCTCCTCCTTAGCTGACTGAATAAAACCGCATGTATTCACAACGGCAATATCGGAAAGACCAGGCTCTGTTACAAGCTCATATCCTCTTTGTCTTAATTTATAAAGCATTCTTTCAGAGTCCACAAGGTTTTTTGAACATCCAAGTGAAACCATTCCAATTTTAATCGGCATAAGGCTCTCCTTCAATAAGGGGGCTAACCCCCGTTATTCAACAAGTGAACGAAGGGACATCCGTTCACGGTTATTCATCATACAAAAATTCATTTACAACGCTATTTATATCGCTGAAATCATAGCCAAGCCTTGCAAGGGCATTTTTCACCTTTGCAATGCTCTTATAATCCTTTGGGTCGTCAAGGAGACTTAAATACTTCCTATCAACGATCTCCTCAAGGCGTTCATATATTCCCTCGGAATACTCCTCCACAGCCGCCTTAGCGGCGCAGTCGGGTATCCCTCTTTTTTTCATTTCAAGCATAGCCCGTCGTGGACCGTAAAGTTTGCACTCCATATATCTTTCCGCAAGCTGCATAGCGTATCTCCGGTCGTTTATATAGCCGTTTGCAGCCATATATTTTACCGTTTCGGAGCATACTTCCTCGCAGTAGTTTTTTTCAAGCTTTCTGTAAAGCTCTACATAGGAGTAATCCCTTTCGTTTATAAGGTACATGGCTCTGCGCTTTGCACGTCTTAGCTCTGAGGCATACATGACTTCGTCAAGCTGCTTTTCTCGCAGCTGTACGCCGGGGGACAGGTTATACTCCCTTACGATATCCCTGTGGAGAAATATCTTTTTTCCTGTGTCAAAGGTGATACAGAACGCTTCGCCCTTATATTTTTCAACAGATTCTATAGTCATCATTCAGCAGGGGAAAACTCCTCAAAATCGTCCTCTGCATTTATAACAGGGTCGATCTCATCAAAGCCTTCGTCCATATCCCCCATAACAGCCTCGTTATCCGCTGGCTGTCCTCCTGCGGCGGCTTCGGCGTCCTGCTCGACCTTGGATTTCTTTTTAGTATCCTTAGCGGCAAAGGAAAGCGAGTCACGGTTTTCCTTGATCTTTTCTTCAAGCTCTTTCATTATATCAGGATTGCTCTCTAAAGTCTTCATGGAGTTATCACGTCCCTGACCGAGCTTCTGACCGTTATAGCTGAACCATGCGCCGCTTTTCTTTACAACATTCAGCTCCGTTGCAAGGTCGAGTATCTCTCCGGTTCTTGAAATGCCCTTTCCGTAGATGATATCAAATTCACATTCCTTGAACGGCGGAGCGCATTTATTCTTTTTGACTCTTATTTTTGTGCTTGTACCTATTATATCCTGTCCGTCCTTTATAGGCTCGCCCTTGCGGACGTCAAGTCTTACAGAGGAATAAAATTTAAGAGCGCGTCCTCCCGGAGTTGTTTCCGGACTTCCGAACATAACTCCGATCTTCTCACGTATCTGATTAATAAATATGGCAACGCAGTTTGACTTGGAAACTATAGCGGTAAGCTTTCTCATTGCCTGGGACATAAGTCTTGCAAGCTGGCCGACGTTTGAATCTCCCATATTGCCGTCGATCTCCGCTTTTGTAGTCATGGCTGCTACCGAGTCAAGAACAACAACGTCAATGGCTCCGGAGCGTATAAGAGCCTCCATTATCTCAAGAGCCTGCTCGCCGCTGTCCGGCTGGGAAACCAGCAGGTTGTCGATATCAACTCCGAGGGCTTTGGCGTATACCGGGTCAAGAGCATGCTCAACGTCAACGAAGGCGACCTCTCCGCCCATTTTCTGAGCCTCGGCTATAATATGCAGAGCAACGGTGGTTTTACCGGAGCTTTCCGGACCGTAAAGCTCTATTATCCTTCCTCTTGGAACACCGCCTATGCCAAGAGCCATATCAAGACCCATGGAGCCTGTAGGTATAACGTCAACGTTTAAGGTCTCAGTTTGTCCGAGGCGGAGTATTGCTCCCTTTCCGTAACTCTTTTCTATCTGGGCAATGGCGCTTGCAAGAGCTTTCTTTTTCTCCTCCGCCGTTGCCGGTATCTCTATTATCGGTTTGCTTTTCTTTTTAGCTGCCATATAAATCTCCATTCTGCCTGTCTGAGTATGGACGGCGCAGTTTTCAGCGCTGTCCCCTGTATTTTCTGCCGGAGGTCACTCTTATCCTACCGGTAAGATCCTCCCTGAACTCTATGTCTTTAAAGCCGCCTCTTTCAAGTATCAGGGCAAGCTCCCCCTCCTGACCAAGCCCTGCCTCAAAGGCGATAATGCCTGAATCTTTGAGGCTGTCATGCCACAGAGCGCATATGCTCCTGTAAAAATCAAGACCGTCCTTTCCGCCGAAAAGAGCGCTTTCCGGTTCAAAGGTCACCTCTTTCTGGAGGGCTTTCATATCCTCCGAGGTAAGGTACGGAGGGTTGCAAACTATCATGTCAAAGTTTCTGAAATGTTCGGGCAAAGTCTTGTCCGTAACATCTCCTTTAACAATATTTATTGATGAGCTGTTTAAAACAGCGTTTTTTTCAAGGTAATAAAGCGCCCTGTCGGATATTTCAACGGCGGTGATATCGCCTTTCAGATGCTTGTCGAGAGCTATGGCGACACAGCCGCTTCCGCTGCACAGGTCAAGTATTTTTGGGTTTTCAATAGCGCTGCATCTTTCAAGGGCAAGGTCCACAAGAGTTTCAGTGTCCTGTCTTGGGATCAAAACCCCCTCTCCCACATAAAAGGGAAGACCGTAAAACTCCCATTTACCCAAAATATATTGGAGTGGCTCTCCGCTGCATCGTCTGAAAACCATTTCGTCCGCTTTTTTTACAAGGCTGTCGTTCGCCTCCGCTCTGCTGAGCAGAAGCCTTTGGAGCTTTGTTCCGAAAAGCTCCTCGGTTATACACATTGCCTCAAAGCGGCTGTCCTCTATTCCGCCCTGATCCAGAGCTTTTCTCAGGTGAGCGTAAAGTTCTGAAACCGTTACCACTTATCTTCCTCTAAATTTTCCGGAATACACGGCTTTAAAGCCGCTATTGCAATTTCAATCTGTGAGGCGTCCGGCTCTCTGGTAGTGAGCCTCTGTACATAGAGTCCCGGAGCGGAAACCGCCTTTGTAAACCAATTTGTATGCCTTCCTGCAAGCCTTATAAACTCGTAGGATATCCCCACCATAAGGGGCAGGAGGATTAGGCTTGAAATTACTCTCTGCCATACAACGGTAAAAGGAATAAGGCACATAATAAGTATGCTTATAATAAGGGTTATGAACATAAAGCTTGTGCCGCATCTCGGATGGAAGCGTGTGAACTTTTTAACATTTTCCACAGTAAGCTCCTCTCCTGCCTCAAAGCAGGCGATGGTTTTATGTTCAGCGCCGTGATATTCGTATGTACGCTTTACATCCTTCATAAGGGATGTAAGCCACAGATAGCCAAGGAAAATTATTATTTTCAGTATTCCCTCCGCAAGAGTTCTCACAAAGCGGTTTACAGTCAATGGCTCAACAAAATTAACGAGCCACTTCGGCAGAAAAACGAAAAGTCCCACTGCAAGAACGACGCTTACAACCATTGCAATGGACATGATCACGTTCATTGCCTTAGCGCTCAGTGTCTCAGCCTCTTTTTTCTCCTCTTCAAGCTCCTCCTCGGTCATTTGCTTTTCAGCGGATTTCATAAGGCATCTGTAACCGTCCTTCATGGAGAAAATGAAGTTGAACACGCCTCTTATGACCGGCGCTTTTCTGAACCATGGAAGATTATCGTTTTTTTCGTCCCATGTTTCAATATCTATCTCGCCGCTTGGCAGACGGCATGCCATAGCGCCCTTTCTTACGCCCTTCATCATGACTCCCTCAATAAGAGCCTGACCGCCGATCCTGGACTTGTGGAGTTCTTTTTTATCAGCCATTTTATTTACCTTTCCGTCCAGTTATTCTCTGGACTTGTCTTCGGAGGGCAGGGAAATGATAACCTTTGTGCCCACTCCCTCCTCGCTTTCAAGCTCAAGCTTTCCTCCGTGCATATTGATGATCTCATCTGCAACGGCAAGACCAATGCCCGAGCCTCTTCTTGTATGATTAGGCTTATAGAATTTTGTTTTGATTTTTGGAAGATCCGATTCCTTTATGCCGCAGCCGTTGTCGGTAACCGTTACCACGATATTATTGTTGTCGTCGGAAGCGGCGACTACCTCAACTCTGCCACCCGGCTCGGAGTATTTTATGGCGTTGTCTATTATGTTTATAAACACCTGTCTTATGCGGTTTTTATCCCCATAGACAAATGGCAGCATTTCCGGCTCGGAGTAGAAAAGGGATATGTTTTCGCTTTTTGCTTTTTCGCCGTAGATCAAAACTGCCTCTCCAAGCTCCGCTAAAACATCCATAGTGTCGAACTGGAGGGTAAAGTGGCCTGTCTGCATCCTTGAAAAGTCCAGCAGCTCCTCCACCATCTGGGAAAGCCTTTCCGTTTCATTGTTTATAACTCTTATGCCCTTAGCTATGATCTCCGGGTCATGATCGGCTCTCATGGTTTCTGCCCAGCCCTTAATGGCTGTAAGAGGGGTTCTCAGCTCATGGGACACGGAGGAAATAAACTCGTTTTTCATAGCGTCCGCATTGGAAAGCTCGTCCGCCATATGGTTTATGGCAGTACACAGCTCGCCGATCTCATCGTCTCCGGCATTTTTTATACGGACAGAAAAATCGCCCTGTGCGAATTTTGCCGCAGTGGAGCTTATCTGCTGAACAGGCTTTACAATGGAGCTCATAAAATAAAGACCGGTAAACGCCAGCAGCAGCAGTATTCCTATACATATCGCAGTGACTACAACAATAAATCCGGTTATAGTGTCGTCGATCTCCGAAAGCGAGACGACTGCTCTCACGGCGCTGTATTCGCTGTTCATTGACTCGATCGAGCATGTGACCGACATTATCTTTTCGCCGCTGTGAGCCTTTCCCACATAGTAGCCGTAGTGATTTTCACTTTTCATAGCGTCGCTGTAGTCCGACAAAGCAGCGCCATTCCCCGGAGAAAATCCTGAGGAGGTCAGCACTGTTCTTCCGTTGGAGTTTAAAGCCATAAGCTCCATGCGCTCCTTTTCGGAGAAGTTTTCCAGAAGATCCCTTACCTCTGCTGAAAGATTCACCTTTGGGTCGTCGGAGGACCTTGAAAGTATGCTTGTAACGGCGTTTATTTTGGAAACCAAGTACTGCTTTGCCGAATTATAGTAATAGGTCTGTACTGAATAGATAAACGCCATTTCTATTACAAGAAGTATCATAAGAACAACGCCGAGATTGTTGAAAAGCCAGCGTTTGGTAATGCTTTTTTTAGCCACGAAAGAACAACTCCTGCTCACCGGCAATACCGTACGCAAGCTTTATGCGGCATTGCCTATTTTTCATTCCATTTGTAGCCGTATCCCCAGATAGTCATTATATATTTAGGATTTGACGGCTCGTCCTCTATTTTCATTCTTATTCTTCTTATATTAACGTCAACGATCTTGTCATCACCGAAATAGCTTTCTCCCCATATATGGGTAAGAATGCTGGAGCGGTCGAGAGCTGTGTTCTTATTGTTCAGGAAGTATTCCATTATCTGATATTCCACCTGTGTAAGGTCGATAGGAACACCGTTTTTAGTGACCGTTCTGCTTTTAAGGTTCAGTACAAACGGACCGGATTCAAGGGAGGTCGTCTGTTCCTCCTTGATAAAGCTCATGCAGACACGCCTGTAAATTGCGTCAACTCTTGCAGTAAGCTCCGACGGAGAAAAGGGCTTGGTTATATAGTCGTCTGCGCCTATCATAAGACCGCTTACCTTATCCATTTCCTGGGCTTTAGCGGTAAGCATTATTATTCCCAAGGTAGAGCTTTTCTCTCTGAGCTTTTTGCATACCGTAAAGCCGTCGATACCCGGCATCATGATATCAAGAAGAATGATGTCGAAGTTTCCCTTTTCCTCAACAAATTTTCTGAGGGCGTCCTCTCCGCAGTTTACGTCTGTAACGTCATAGCCTGCTCGTTTCAGGTTTATTACAACAAAGTCTCTGATTGCGTCCTCGTCCTCGCATACTAAAATACGCTTCATAAATGCGCTCCTTTTCAATAAGGGGCATCGCCCCGTCATTCAGCAACGGCACCGGGTGTCAGCCCCTTTATACTTCAGCGGAAGGCACTTCCTGCTGAAAGACTAAGCTGTCCGCAGTCTGAGAGGCGTGGGACAAAAGCCGTTGTCTATATGTGATGAAAATAATATCATTTATCAAAAATAAAGTTAAACATAAGCTCCGAAGGAGAATCAATAAAGCTGTCACTATCATTTATCCAGAGCCAGAAATGTTTATTCCCCTTTGTTCTTATGAGGGTATAGCCGTCCGCTGCAAGGGAATCCGACTTTTCAGTATCGGAAGCAACGCACATTTTAAACAGTACCGGAAGCTTATCGTGGATAGCTCCCTGATACCGGCAGAATGTAAGCTCGTCATTATCGCTGTCATAGACAGCCGTGACCTTTCCTATCCATTTTTCGGGTATTATAAAATTATATCCGTTGGAAATGCTGTAATAGCTGGAAAAGCGCTTTGTTAAAGAGCCGTTTTTAAGACCATACCAGTCTGTAATGCTGAGCCTTTCCTTTTCCGGATAGTCCTGATACCCTGAAAGCACCGAGGGAATTGGAATCTCAATTTCTCCGTCTCCGTCAACGTCCTTTGAAAGATAGCTGGCAGCTCTGGAGGTTTCCTGAGCCTGCTTATTGCTGAAAAGCCGTCTTAATATCCCGTCCTCCATGTAGAGGACTTCCGTAATAACGCTGCTGCCGGATACGGCGTCGAGGTATATTCCTCTTGTTTCGCTGCTGACGCTTCCGTATGATATGCCGGAGTAATCGGAATAGCCTTCACTCAGCGATACTGTCGTTTCGGTATAATCTCCGTTTTCTCCAAGCTTATATACTGCGGCGGAGGCGTCCCTCGAGGAGCTTTGTCCAAGGGCGATAAAAAGCTCTTTAGCCCCGTCGCCGTCGATATCCTGTGCATCGAAAACCGAGTAATAGTTGTTTTCAAAGTTTGTGTTCAGAACTCCGTTTGAATAGTCATATATTGTAACGACCTTTTCGCTCTGGTTTATAAGGCTGCATCCTGTAATGATGTTTACTTTTCCGCTGCTGCCCAGAGGGGATATGATTACCTTTTCGACCTCTGCTCCGGCTGCGGCATAGTCGTAAACGGATTTCCATTTTCCGTCCACCTGATCGAGAATGTTTATTCTCAGGGTATTATCGTCAGTCTTTAGGGTATTCTTCTCATAGAATACTATGGATTCGTCCCTGCCGTCAAGGTCAATATCCGCTATTATAAAGGCGGAGAGATAGTCCCCCGACTTAGGATATTTAAGGCTTATATTTGTTCCCACATACTCCTTGAGAGCGTTGTATATCTGCTCCTGCTGAGCGCTCAGCTTAGGAGGGGTAAGGAGAGTGTCAATGCCGGAATTGAAAGCGCATCCGGTAAAAAACAGCGAAACTGCGGCAAGTATACCGATTATTCTTTTCACAGCTAAAGCTTCCTCCCGGCTGTCTATCTGTCGGACAGCTTCACGTATTCCTTTGGCTTTGCAACGGTTTTATATGCAGGTCTTATGATCCTGCTTCCTGTAAGTATTTCTTCCATTCTGTGAGCCGCCCAGCCTACTATTCTCGAAACGGCAAACAGCGGAGTGTAAAGGTCTCTTGGCAGTCCAAGCATTCTGTACACAAGTCCGGAATACATATCAACGTTTGCACAAACCACCTTACTGCTTGTCTTCACCTCGCTGAACAGCTCCGGAGTAAGTCTTTCGATGGTGTTTAAAAGCTCAAATTCCGCTTCGATCTCCTTTCCCTTAGCAAGGGCAAAGGCTTTCTTTTTAAGTATTACCGCTCTCGGGTCGGAAAGAGTATAGACCGCATGACCCATACCGTAGATAAGACCTGAATTGTCGTTTGCCTCCTTGCGGAGGATTTTTCTCAGATAGTCGGCGACCTCGCCTTCGTCATTCCAGTTCTTTACATGCGCTTCTATATCGCTGAGCATATTCATTACCTGAATGTTAGCTCCGCCGTGGCGTGGTCCTTTAAGAGAGCCTATGGCTGCGGAATATGCCGAATATGCGTCCGTTCCTGAGGAGGTAAGCACTCTGCATGTAAAGGTGGAGTTATTTCCTCCACCATGCTCAGCGTGGAGCATAAGGAGAGTGTCAAGGAGCTGTGCCTCTTCCTTTGTGTACTGCCTGTCAAGGCGCATAAGGGACAAGATAGTCTGAGCAGTATTTTCCGATTTGTTAAGGTGGTGCATGACCATGCTTTTATGCTCATAATGACTTTTTTTCACCTGATATGCGTTTGTCATAATAACAGGCATTTTCGCTATGAGGGACAGAGCTATACGCATTTCGTTTTCAAGAGTTTTTTCCTCGCATCTATCGTCATATGAATAAAGAGCAAGAACGCTTCTTCCAAGCTTATTCATTATATTTTTTGAAGGAGCTTTCAGAATCATGTCCACTACAAAGCCCTGGGGCAGCTCTCTGTTTTCAGATATGTAGGCGCTGAATTTTTTCAGCTCGTCAGCGTTTGGCAGTCTTCCTGTCAGAAGAAGGAACACTATCTCCTCAAATCCGAAGCGGTCCTCGGCGTTAACGTTACCGACCAGATCGTTTATGTTATAGCCTCTATAAATAAGCTCGCCCGGGATAGGTTCAAGCTCGCCTTCATTTACAACATATCCGTGAACGTTACATATTTTGGTGATTCCTGCCAGAACGCCGGTGCCGTCATTATTCCTCAGACCTCTTTTAACATAAAATTTTTCATAAAGCTTGGGATCAAATTTGGAATTATCGGACAGGCTGCTGCATAAGTTTTTAATATCCGTATTATCTCCGTACCTGCTCACACATTTCACTCTCCATTCATCTTAATAATCAAATTTAATTATACAGCAAAATTCAAAGGTTGTCAATCACTGTACAGTCCGCAGATGTCGGTTTTTCTGCCGTGTCCGGACAAAAAGGAGGAACGTTATGAAGTCCTGTATTCCTGCAATACTGATATTTGTTTGTCTGCTGATATCCATACCGTCAGTTCCCATGCTGATCTCTAAAGCGGATTTTAAGGAGGAAAGCTCTGTAGCATCGCCGGTAAAGGAAACGGAGCCTGAAAACAGCTCCAAGGGAGAGGATAAAATCAGTACGTCAGAGGAGCCTTATCTCATGCTGGATATAACGACCGGAAAGGTTGAGCAGATAAGCCAGCTTGAATACATAACGGGAGCTGTGTGTGCGGAAATGCCGGCTGCCTTTGAAACAGAAGCGCTGAAGGCTCAGGCGGTAGCCGCTCACACCTATGCTGAAAGGCAGAGGCTGAGAGAGCTTGAAAACCCGACTAAAGAGCTTTGCGGAGCATATTTTTCAAACGACAGCAAGAAGTATCAGGCATACTTTACAGAAAATCAGGCAAAGCAGTATTATGGCGAAAACTATGATATGAACATGGAAAAGATCAGAAAGGCTGTAAAAGAGGTTCAGGACGAGATACTCGTATATGAGCAGCAGCCGATCATAGCCGCCTTTCATTCAATGTCCGGAGGAACTACTGAAAGCGCTGAAAACGTATGGGGCAGCAGAGTGGATTATCTTGTTCCGGTAAGCAGCAAGGATGATACGGGCGCTCCGAGATATCTTGACGAACTTGAGCTTACAGCGGAGGAAATGAGGGAGCGCATTGAAAGCGCTTTCAGCGGCATAGCTCTTGAGGACGATCCCACCAAGTGGTTCGGCGAGCCGGAAACCAGCAAGTCGGGAACTGTGCTGAAAATAAGAGTGGGAGATAAGGAGGATGCAAGCGGTCAGGAGGTAAGAAGCGCTCTTTCCCTGCGCTCTGCGATTTTCGATATAAAGTACGATAACGGCTTTAAGATCACCACAAAGGGCTACGGCCACTGCGTTGGAATGAGCCAGTACGGAGCTAATTCAATGGCTCAGGAGGGAAAGAGCTATAAAGAGATACTTGCACATTACTATCCGGGAACGGAGCTTGAGAGTTTTTCCTTAAAGTGAAGAAACTCAAATACACAAAAATCAATTTTTAAAAATATGGTGTATTTTACCCTCGTATCTTTGTTAAGAAAAGTTTTTAGCTCCCTTCCAATTCTATTTTAGTCTCTTAAAGGGACTAAAATAGAATTGAATCGGGATTCTAAAGGGACTTTGTCCCTTTAGCAGGGGGTACGGGGGACAGAGTCCACCGCATAGTGTTTCAAAAATTGATTTCCGTAGCTCAAATGCTCCAAGGCTTGACAACGCCTTTCTTAACAAGGTATGCCCTGTCAGCTATTTCTGCCATAGGCTTATCTGAAAGGGAGTTGGAGTAAAATTTATCTATATGAGTGATCCCCATTTCTGCTTTTAGTCTTACCGGCTTTTCTTTGTCATGGCAGTTAAGTCCATTAAAGCTGCCTGTTTTTATATCAACCTTTGAGGCAATGAGTCTTACTTCAAGGTCTTTGCATACTGGGCGCAGCAGAAATTCCGGCGAGGCGGAGATTATAATATCATCCTCCCTCTTTTGTGAAATATACCAGTCATACAGCTTTTTTCGATGCTTTTCCCAAAATTTTTCCACCACAGCCTCCGGATCGTCAAGAGCTTTGAGAAAGCTGAAAAACTCTTCCTTGAAACGAGTTTTGGAGTATCTGCCAAGCTTATAAAAGATCGCGCCTTTGATCTGAACAGGAAGATAAAGAAGCGCTGAGGGGTATCTCAGCGCACAATATCTGTAAAAGTCAATGGTACTGTCTCCTTTATAGATCGTACCGTCAAAGTCATATACGTTCAATAAATCACATCCTAAAAATATAGAATAGCAAGCATTAGCGCAAGATAGGCTATGCACAGAACCGAAAGCACCTTGTCATGAATCACGACCTCTACCGGATCGCCGTCCGAATCTCCCTCAACGTCAAGGCTGTACTTCATGCAGATAACAAGCACTATGGGTACGGTCCAGACAAGGTTGCGGCTGCCATATGCCTCCACAGTCTTTTGGTCCATGCTCCAAAGGGCGTAGAAAATGTTTGTCAGCGTAAGACACATATACATATTCTTGTCAAGAAAGCCCTCGGAATAGTAATTCAGCACAGTTCTTGTGTTCCCCGGAGAGGTTCGCTTCAGCTCGTTTCTCCGCTTTCCAAGGGAGAAGTAGAAGGCTGCGGCAATGACCGTGAGATACAGCCAGTTTGATATTTCAATATCAGTTATAATAGCTCCGTAAAGTATACGGAAGATAAATCCTGATACAAGAATTGTAACGTCAAGGAGGGGCACATTTTTAAGCCCTAAGCTATAGCCTAAGTTCAACAGGAAATACACAGCTATAATGATGCTTGCGACGGGTTCAAAAACCATAAGGTTACATAGCGCCGCCAACAGGAACAATGCTCCGGCGGCTATACATGCGTTTCTTACGGGAATCTTTCCGGACGCTATAGGTCTTTTGCACTTTTCAGGGTGTCTGCGGTCTTTTTCCACATCCCGTATGTCGTTTATAAAATATACCGCAGAGGAAATAAAACAGAACGCAGCAAATCCCCACAATCCCTTTATCGCACCGGAAGCTGAAAAGAGATGTCCGCTGCATGCTAAAGCGGCGAATACAAGGATATTCTTTATCCAGTGGTGGGGGCGCATTTCCTTAATGTAATACTTCATTTTTCAGCGCCGCCTTAATTTTCTTTTGGTTCTTTTGCTATGTAGTCAAAAAACAGGTTGTCGTCAACGCTTCCGGAAAAGTTTTCAAAATTCAGAACATCATACTTTGTCTGTGTTGTGCCGTATTCCGTTCCGTTGCTGTTACATTCCATTGTTCCCTTAATAGTTCTTGATATTTCGTGTATAGGGGTTATGCTTCCGATACAAAGAGCTGCGGCAAGTCCTATAAAGACAAATTTGTCCTTTTTGTGCTTTGAAGCTTCAAGAGTGTCCTGAACAAGGAGCATAAGTATAAACAGAGCCGGTATGGAAACTCTCATACAGAAGTCCTTTGAGCCGCCCATTAAAAGCGGAACCATAACAAGGGACAGCAGGGTAACGAAGTACACGCCCTTATTATTGTTGTATTTATAAAGAAGCAGCAGATATGCTCCGACTTCAACAAGTACTAAGATCAGATATTTTTCCCATTCAATAGTTTCAAGTAGAGATTCCTGTGAGGCAATATTTGAAGCGGCAACATTTCCCTTTATATAAAGATAGGTAAATATTCCCAGCACGCCTCCGCCCAGTATATTCTGTATCGTAAAGGTATCCTTTGAAAAGGCTTTGAGCCAGCTTTTGGCTTTGTCCTTCCGTATATCCGTTTCCGGCAGAGTATATTTCCGGCTTAGCGCCCAGAATACCACGAACACAAGGAGTCCCACAAAAGGGAAGGTTGCATTTAAAAGGAGGGTCGCAAGAATAAATACAAGCGAGCGGTTGTTTGTCTGCTGCATTGCAAAGACAGTACACAGCCAAGCCGGCAGGGACTGATTGAACACCCAGAAAAGCTGAGTCGTATTTGCAGAATACTGGTAAGGGAACACCCACCATTCTATATGTGCATCGTTTGCAACGTCAAACACATTGGTTCCGGTAAGGAACATTCCTATAATATCAAGGCCAGAAAAGAAGATCAGCAGCGCTAAAGGCCATACTGCCAGCTTTTTCTTTCTTGTACATATATAATAATAAATAAGGACAATGCCGATAAACGCCCATATCATCTGGAATGTGTAGCCGGCTTCAAGTCCAAAAAGCTTTCCCACAACTGCGGCAGGCATCCAGAAACCGATATAGTACATCATTGAGGTCATGGTTGTTCCCTCAGGGTATACGCCGAAGTTTATTTCCTTATTGTAAACAGGCCAATTGCAGTCCACCAGCACTTCAAAAATACCGTTCCTGTAGTAATGGTCGCTGTTCTGAAAGACCTGTTTTCCTATTCCGGAGTAAAAGACCCATGCGGCGATTATTGCCAGTATAAAGATGATCTTAACTATGTTGTCTTTGTTAAACTGCGGCCTCCAGAATGCAGGAGTATCCCTCCATGCTTTCCATGCACAGAAAATGACGGCTGCCACAGCAGGGATCCAAAAATAAATTTTCATCCAGCCTATGGCAAAAATCAAAAACGGCAGGGTCATGTAAACATATGTTACTGCCGTAATCACTTTTGTACTGTGATTACTGTTTCCCATTTAAATTTTCCCCTCTCATTACAAATAAAATTTTTGTTTACTTGTTTTTTTCTCTAAAAAGTATAACATAATGTATGGTATTTGTCAATAAAATGACGAAAAAGCCACGGAAATCAATTTTTGAAACACTATGCGGTGGACTCCGTACTAAAAAGTCAAGGTATGTCCGCCGAATGGCGAGATAAAGGTTTCGCCAGCCTTTTTCTAAAGGCTGTGGGAGTCAATGGGGGCAAAGCCCCCTTGTCGCCTTCCGCAGAAGGCGAAATTCCTTGCCTTAGAAGCGCTCCGCAAGGGGTGGATTTCAAAACAGTCCGGTGGACTGTTTTGAAAGAGGGGACGCTCTGCAAGAGAGGGCGTCCCCTTAATTACTTAAAAATAACTTTTTTGGCAGACTGAAAGCTTTTCCCAAAGCTTTTTTTAAAAAATGCCAAAACATAAATTAAATGTACATTTTACATAAATTTTACAATCACACTTCATAAACTTTAATCAATATGCTTGACTGAAAGGGCATAATATTATATAATATTATCAGATATAATCGCTATAACGGAGGTAAAAATAATGCCGGCAGATATTTACGACAACAGAGAACTTTCCTGGCTTAAATTTAACGAACGAGTCCTTGAAGAAGCTCAGGATATAAACGTACCGCTACTTGAAAGACTTAACTTTGCAAGCATCTTTCAAAGCAATTTAGACGAATTTTTCATGGTAAGGGTCGGTTCTCTTTACGACAGGATTCTTGTTAACGACAACAAAAAGGACAATAAGACCCGTATGAGCCCTAAGGAGCAGCTTAAAGCGATCTTTGACGTAGTAAGAGAGCTTGAGCCTCAGAAGGATATTACCTATAAAAGCATTATGCTTCAGCTCAGAGAATATGGGATAGAACAGGTGAAATTCAACTCTGCTACAAAGGAAGAACAGGAATATCTTGAAAATTACTTCAAAAAAGAAATAAAGCCTATGATCTTTCCACTGATAATCGACAAGAAAAATCCTTTCCCGTTTTTGCAGAACAAGGAAATATACTGTGCTTTGCAGATTCAGACAAAATCCAATCTGAAAATAGGAATTATCCCTGCAAACGGTCAGTTTAAAAGAATAATAAGGCTTGGGGATGGAAAAAGATTTATTTTAGCGGAGGACCTCATTCTTCATTTTGCTCCATCGGTGTTCAAGAATTACAAGGTTATTGACAAAACTCTTTTCAGAATAACAAGAAATGCAGATATCACTGTTGAGGAGGGTCTTTATGATCAGGATTTGGACTTCCGGGAGATCATGGAAAACCTCTGCAAAAAGCGCAAAAAGCTACAGGCTGTAAGAATGCAGCTTTCGGAGAGCTTTAGCCGTACTGCTCTTGAGTTCCTTATGAAAAAGCTGGGGCTTAACGATAGTCAGATATTCTATCTGAAAACGCCTCTTGACCTTTCATTTGTGGGACAGCTTGGGGATATGTGCAATGAGCCGGCACTGAGATATTCTGAGCTTATCCCTCAGAAAAGCTCGTCACTGAATATGGAGCGCTCCCTTATCCCTCAGATAAAGCGCAACGATGTCCTTCTGACCTATCCTTTTGAAACGATAAAACCGTTTATATCCCTGCTTTTTGAGGCGGCTAAGGACCCTAAGGTCACTTCGATCAATATTACTCTTTACCGTGTTGCAAAGCACAGTCAGATCATAGAGGCTCTGTGCAGCGCTGCTGAAAACGGAAAGGAAGTTACAGTGCTTGTTGAGCTGAGAGCAAGGTTTGACGAGGAAAACAATATCCAGTGGTCAAAACGGCTTCAGAAAGCAGGCTGTATGGTAATTTATGGTCCGAGAGATCTGAAGGTGCATTCAAAGCTCCTCCTTATTACAAGAAAGATTCCGGGAGGAGAGGAATATATTACTCAGATCGGAACGGGAAACTACAACGAAAAAACCTCGACCCTTTATACCGACCTGTCCCTCATTACTGCTAAAAGAGAGATCGGTCTTGAGGCTAAGGAGGTCTTTACCGATCTTCTGGAGGGAAGACTGGTAACGGATTCAAAATATCTTCTTGTTGCGCCTCTTTGTCTTAGACATAAGCTTATGGAGATGATCGACTCTGAAATAGAGCTTGCTCTGAGCGGCGAGCCGGCATATATAGGCGCAAAAATCAACTCCCTATGTGATAAGGTGCTGATGGACAAGCTTATCGAGGCTTCCCAGGCTGGCGTAAAGATTGATCTCATTGTCCGTGGTATATGCTGCCTTATTCCGGGCGTAAAGGAGCAGACAGAAAATATTACGGTCACAAGCATTGTGGGAAGATATCTTGAGCATAGCCGAATCTATATTTTCGGTACTAAGGAGCGGTGTAAAATGTATATCAGCTCTGCCGATTATATGACGAGGAATACAATACGCCGTGTGGAGGTCGCTGCGCCGATCTTGAATGAGAAAATCAGACTTCGCCTTTGGGAAATGTTTGAGATCATGCTTGCCGATAATGTGAAGGGCAGGCGAATGGTGACTGACGGTCATTATGTTCATAAGGATAAAATCGGAGAGCCTCTGGATTCCCAGATATATTTCTTTGAGCAGGCTTATAAGCGTGCTGAAAAGAAGGAGGCCGATCGCAGAAGAGCTGCCGCAAGAAAGGAAGCTGCTGAAAAGAAGAAAGAAGCGGAGAAGGTAGCTGCAAAGACTGATACTAAAACGGTAAAGAAAACGGCGGCTAAAAAGAAAAAAACGGTTAAAAAAACAACTGATAAGTAATAAATAAGGGTGGCTTTTAAAAGCCACCCTTATTTGGTGAAAAGGTCTAAAATCAAAGGGACGCCCTGTAAAAGAGAGCCGGCGAAACCTTTACTTGCCGCTTGGAGGACATACCTTGACTTTTCGACAGAATTAAAGCCCGTCCATTAGGACGGGCTTTAAAATTACTTCTTTGATTTTTTCTTGCTTTTTCTCTTTTCGTACCACCATACCCAAAGTGACGGTGCAATACAGATACTTGAATAGGTACCTGAAACCATACCGAAAATAAGCGGTACAGCGAAGCTGAGAATGGAGCTTACTCCGTAAATATAAGCTACGATACTAACGATAAGCATTGTTGCGACCGTTGTAACAGATGTTCTTATGGAACGTGTAAGAGTCTGGGAGTCGCTGACATTTACAAGCTCTGCAACGGAAGCTCCCTTGAGTATCTTCTGGTTTTCACGGATTCTGTCGTATACAACGATTGTGTTGTTAACTGAGTAGCCGAGGATTGTAAGGATTACCGCAATAAAGTTTGCGTTAATCTCATATCCAAAGAGAATGAACGAACCGAACACGATAACAAGATCGTGGAGAAGCGCTATGATCGCACAGATACCTGCCGACCAGCCGCTGATCTTTTTGAATCGCCATGCGATGTAGCCGATAATGAGGGCTGCTGCAATAATTGCAGCGATCACGCATTTCAGGAAAAATTCACGTCCTGATGTTGGGTTTACGTCATTTGATTCAAGCTGTTCAATATTTCCGTTAGGATACATGCTCTGGAGCTTTTCCAGCATCTTGTTCTGAGTATCCTCTGAAAGACCGTCATCATAGCTGAATGAAACAGTAATGTTTTTTGTGTCGCCGGAGATGTTTTCACCGCTCTGGATAGTAACGGGAGTATTTAATATCTCCTGCATAGCCTTGTCGATATCGCCTGTATTAATATCGCCTGCGTATGAATAGGAAACGATCGTACCGCCTTTAAATTCAATAGCGATCTCAGTTCCCTTTATAACTGTTAAAACGGCGATAATTACAAAAAGTGCGGCGGAGATTATAAGCCAGAGCTTCTTTTTTCCGGCAATGTCGTAAGTCTTTTTATTCATTGCTCGCACCTCCGTAAAGCTTTTTGTTTCTCAGGCATTTGAATCTTGCAAGAGATGTGACCATAAGTCTTGATGCCAAAACGCCCATGAGGAAGTTCATAAGAGAACCTACAAGGAGAGTATAGCCGAAGGAGTAGATAACGCCCTCTGTTGTTGCGCCGATTCCGAAGATGCTGAACAGCCAGTTAAGTCCCTTTGCAAAGAAGCTGTCCGGTGTTCCGAATGCAGCCATAAGAATGATCGCAACGATGATACTTGTAATGTTACCGTCGAGAATAGCGGAAAACGCTCTCTTATAACCTGAATGCAGTGCGGAGTCAAGGTTCTTGCCGGAAGCAAGCTCCTCCTTGATACGTTCGCCTGTAATGATGTTTGCGTCAACGCCCATACCAACTGTAAGTATGATACCGGCGATACCCGGAATTGTAAGGGTTGAGCTTGCCATAAATCCGAACCAGCCCGAAACGGCGGCAAGGGTAACGGCAACCTGACCTATAATTGTTATTGCTGCAACAAAGCCCGGCAGTCTGTAAAGGATAGTCATATAAACTGCAATGAACAGGAATGCGATAAGACCGCTTATGATCATTGCGTCCAGAGCGCCTGAACCAAGAGTTGGCGAGATCGTCTTGAAGCTGCTTGTTTCAAGCTTGAACGGAAGAGCACCGGAGTTGATCTTGTCCGCTAAGTCCTTAGAGCTGTCAGCTGTAAATGATCCGCTGATAACAGCCTGTCCGTCCGTGATCGCTTCGTTTACAGTTGGAGCGGAGATCATAGTGTCGTCCATCCAGATCGAGATGGATTCGCCGGAGCCTGCCATAGCGCCTGTAGCCTCGGCAAACTTGGTTTTAGCAGTTTCTGAGAGCTTCAGGGAAACGACATATTCAAAATCGCCGTTGTTATCCTGCTGTCTTACAGCCTCCGCCTTGGTAACGTCGCCGCCTTCAAGGACTATATCTCCTGTCGGAGAGCCGTCCTCGTCCGTATCTGTTCCCTTTCGGAATGTAAGTACAGCCGTTTCGCCCAGCTCCTTAACCGCAGCCTCAGGGTCGAAGTTTTCTTCCCCCGCCTGCCACGGGAATCTTACAATAATTCTGTCGTTCTGTGTGTCTTCATAGACCTCGCTGTCGTTGATGTTCAGCGAAGCAAGTCTCAGCTCGATAACCTTGAGAGCAGCGTCAAGCTGTTCATCGGTTGCCTCTGCGCCCTCCGCAGGTACGAAGGTCACGTCAACACCGCCCTGGATATCAATACCCAGACGTATATCGTTTACGCCCTTGATATACGTTGTTTTGACATCGCCGTATTGCTTACTAACACCGAATACAACGGATGCTGCAAAGAGCAGTATTACAGCCAAGACAATGAAAACCACCGGTTTTTTAGCATGTTTCACAGTCAAGCCTCCTAATTTTCAGTACTTATGCACAATGGCCATTAAGTACGTATTTATGAACGTCAGAGCGTTTTCTCACTCTGCCGACAATCACATATAATTATATTATCATTTAATTAAAAAGTCAAGTGAATTTGCCCGTTTACAGGGATTTTTCATCGCTTTTTCATACAAAAGGTAAAAGGATGCCTGAAAAATCAATTTTTCATTTCATAGCTTTCGCCTAAAATGTCCTTATTTGCGTCCAGCACAGGCTTTACCATATCGTTTACGAACTCCTCCACCTGCTGAGCGCTTCTGCCGGTAAAGTTTTCAGGCTTTAGGATAGCGTCCATTTCCTCTTTGGTTATCATGAACATAGGGTCTGCAAGGATCCTGCTGCAAAGGTCGTTGTCAAGACCTTTTTCCTTGACCTGTTTTCCTGCCTCCATTGAGTACTGTCTGATCTTTTCGTGAAGTTCCTGACGGTTGCCGCCTTTTTTAACGGCGTCCATCATAATATTTTCCGTAGCCATGAACGGAAGCTCAGCCATAACTCTTCTTCTTACGATTTCAGGATAGACTACAAGTCCGCTTGTAACGTTTATCATTATATTGAGTATAGCGTCGCATGCAAGGAAGCCTTCCGCTACGGAAACACGCTTGTTTGCCGAGTCGTCAAGGGTTCTTTCAAACCACTGTGTTCCGGCTGTGAAAGCAGGGTTGAGGGTATCTATCATAAGATATCTTGCAAGGCTTGTTATTCTCTCGCATCTCATAGGATTTCTCTTATATGCCATGGCTGATGAGCCGATCTGGGTTTTCTCAAAAGGCTCTTCCATTTCCTTAAAGCTCTGGAGTATTCTCATATCATTTGAGAATTTGCTGCATGACTGAGCGATTCCTCCCAAAGCGTTCAGGACCATGCTGTCCGCCTTTCTTGAATAGGTCTGACCGGAAACAGGAACGACGCTGTCAAATCCCATTTCCTCGGCTATCATCATTTCGAGGCGCTTGACCTTATCGCTGTCCCCTTCAAAAAGCTCCATAAAGGACGCCTGAGTGCCGGTAGTTCCCTTTGAGCCGAGAAGCTGGAGAGTACTTATTCTATGTTCGATCTCGGTAAGGTCCATAAGCAGCTCGTTTGTCCAGAGAGTAGCTCTCTTTCCCACAGTTGTAAGCTGTGCCGGCTGGAGATGGGTATATGCAAGGGCAGGCATGTCCTTATACTTCATTGCAAATTCAGAGAGCTGGGCTATAACGTTAATAAGCTTTCTTCTGATGACCTCAAGAGCGTCACGCATTATAATAACGTCAGTATTATCCCCCACATAACAGGAGGTAGCGCCAAGATGAATAATGCCTGCTGCTCCCGGGCAGCATTTTCCATATGTATAGACGTGGGACATAACATCATGGCGAACAACTTTTTCACGCTCTGCCGCCATAGCGTAGTCAATATTGTTAATGTTTGCTTCAAGCTCGTCGACCTGCTCCTGAGTTACAGGAAGACCAAGCTTCATTTCAGCTCTTGCAAGAGCTACCCACAGTTTTCTCCATGTGGTAAATTTTTTGTCCGCCGAAAAAATGTACTGCATTTCCTCGCTTGCATAGCGAGTGCAGAACGGGCTTTCGTAGCTGTTTGTACTCATAAGGCTTTATGCTCCTTTATTTATTTTCAAGTGTTAACACTTAATTATATCATAATTACAGAGATTTGTAAAGGCAGATGGAAAATAAACCACGGAAATCAAACTTTTAAACGCTATGCGGTGGACTCTGTCCCCCGCACCCCCTGCTAAAGGGACAAAGTCCCTTTAGCATCCCGATTCAATTCTATTTTCGTCTCTTTAAGGGACGAAAATAGAATTGGAGGGTAACTAAAAAACTTTTTCTTAGCAAAGATATGGGGATGGAGTACGCCAAATTTTTAAGAATTGATTTCTGTGGAAAATAAAAGGACGCTTAATACTATATCTGCTATTTATAAATAAAGCTTGAAAAATGCATGGAGCTATGCTATAATTAATTAGTATAATCGACGCATGCTGATTAAGCCAGCTTATCAGCGCTTGCTCCGATTTT
>CANPXN010000019.1 GCA_947586185.1 uncultured Clostridia bacterium | reverse complement strand
CCCTCTGCACTCCCTTTCCACTCACCTCCCTCCCCCATTCCGCATTTTTAACTCTCGCCGCATGCTCTTTTGCCGCATGCGGCAAAAACATCGCATGTGAATTGGGAGAGTTAGGAAAAGAAAAAGACTCCGCTCAGTTGGGAGAGTCGCTCAAGGAATAAGGCGAGCAAAGCGATGCCGACCAAGCCTCCACTTACAGCAATGGGTAGAATATCACCTTGCCTCCCCATGGGAGAATTAACGCAACAATTATAATCAAACCATACAAAGGACAGTGCCAATGAGTACAAGCGATCAAGAAGATATTACATAAACAGATAAATCAACCCCCATGTAGAAACAAATAGAAAGTCTGTAAATTTTGCCTGCAAAATTTCAGATTTCTATTTGTTTCTACCGGGTGCGAAATCAAGGCAGCACGTATAAAACTTGTGCGGAAGATGCGCCGCAGGATTTTTTGCCAGATTGTATAGAAACGACGCAGGAATACTTTTGTATTTCAAGGAGTTTCTATGCAATATGGCGGAAAATAATCAAGCAGATTGCGTGCAAGTTTTGTGCGTGTTGCCTTGCTGCCCTGCGGCGTCTGAGCTGCCTGTTTCTTTGGTTCGTTTCTTTGCAGGAGCAAAGAAATGAACATATAACCTTTGCGGTCGCTTTCGTAAAGCGGCTACCTAAAAACAAAAACATAGAGGTACATCACATGGAATACATAAACATAGGAAATGTAAAAATAAAAAAGACCGCAGCCCTTGCTCCAATGGCGTCCGTTGCGGACAGGGCATACAGGACTCTCTGCTGTGAGCATGGCGCAGCCTATGCAGTAAGCGAGCTTATATCCGCAAAAGGCATGTGCTATAACGACACAAAAACTGCACAGCTTTGCACCATAACAGAAAAGGAAAGACCCATGGCTCTCCAGCTTTTCGGAGGAGAACCGGAGTTTATAGAACGTGCCTCAAAAATGTGCATGGAATATAGACCTGATATACTTGATATTAACATGGGCTGCCCTGTGCCAAAGGTCGTAAACAATAATTCAGGCAGCGCTCTTATGAAAGACATAAAGCTTGCGGCTGAGATCGTAAGAGCTGCAAAACGTTCCTCCTGCGTTCCGGTAACAGTAAAATTCCGCAAGGGCTGGGACAATGAAAATGTAAACGCAGTTGAATTTGCAAAGGCAATGGAAGATGCAGGCGCTGACGCTCTCACAATACACGGAAGGACACGCATCCAGATGTACGGCGGAAAAGCCGACTGGGACATCATAAAAATGGTAAAGGAAAGTGTTTCAATACCCGTTATCGGCAACGGAGATGTTGACAGCCTCCAAAAATGCCTTGATATGTATAGCTACACCGGCTGCGACCTCGTAATGATAGGAAGAGCCACCTATGGCAATCCTTTTATATTTGATGAGATAAACAGCTTTTATGAGGGAATCCCCTACACTCCCCCAACTCTCGAGGAAAAAATGGAAACCCTTCTGTATCACATAAGGCTTATCCTTGAAAGCGACAGCACAAAAAGTGAAAGCAAGGCCATGTGCGAGGCAAGAAAGCATGCTGCATGGTATATGAAAGGTCACTACGGTGCAGCGGCATTCCGTGCCGAATGCTGCTCCCTTTGTTCATATGAGGACGCGGTAAGGCTTGTTGAAAGGTTTTTGACAGCACAGAAGGAAAACGCATAATACATAAAAATCCGGACAAAAAGCAGATGCTCATAAAGAAGTTTTCGCCATAGCACTTTTGACAGGAAATAAAAAGTGCTATGGCGTTTTTATTGACAATGTAAAGGCTTTGATGTATAATTTTACTAAGATAAATAGAAATTTATAGAGGTATGAAAATGATTATTAGACGATTCAAAAATGAGGATTCTGTTGAACTTGCAGATGTAATTGCTAAAACCTTGCGAATAACAAATAGCAAGGATTATTCACCAGAATATATTGAAAGTGATATCAGCTTTTTAACAGCAGAAAAGTTGATTGAACGCTCAATTTGGACTAATCTGTATGTTGTGTGTGATGATAATAAAATCATTGGTTGTGGTGCAATCGGTCCATACTGGGGTAAGGAAGATGAAAGCAGCTTATTCACAATATTTGTACTTCCTGAATATCAAGGTAAAGGAATTGGACGAAAAATAATTGAAACTTTGGAGGAAGATGAATATTTTTTGAGAGCAAAGAGAATTGAAATCCCCTCTTCGATAACAGCCGTAGATTTTTATAAAAAAATGGGATATGATTATAAAAATGGTATTGCAGAATTGAATGACGAACAGCTCTATTGTTTGGAAAAGTTCAGATAAATTCTGATTTATGCAAATAATCGAATATTAACAATAAGTCCCGAAGCAGTTATAAATAATTGCTTCGGGACTTAAACTTCTTTATAAGTATCGAACTAATACTGTCCGGATTTTTTATTAAAAACCCTTTTCCTTCAGGCCGCTTACAAGCTTTACATAAAACTCTCTTACGTCAAATCCTCTTATATTTTCCCTGTTAAGATCAATAACATCGCCGTGGGAAATTCCCCTTTTACCCTTTGACACAAGCTCGATAAAATCAGCTCCCCACTTTGCAGATTCAAGGGATACAAGTCCGTCGTTTGCGCCGTCAAAGTGCTTTACAAGTGGATATGCAGCGTTAAGAGGAAACTTACCGCTTTTTGCCTTTTTCATAACCGAGCCTACGCTCTGATAATATACTCCCGGCATGTCTTTTACCGTATCGTTAAGCTCACGGCACTTCTCCGCTGTAAGGTCATACACAGCGCCTATAAAGTCTGGATTGCTGTCACCTAATCGTTTAAAAGTGCTGTTATAGGTCCCTGCAACCTTTTTCTTGAATCCCTCAGGAGCTTTTTTCAGTAGGTAATCAGCAAACATGCAGCCTCTGTGAGGAGTATTTATAGTTGTAAGAGAAGCCGTATATTTATCCGCCCCAAGAAGACTTACCGCATAACGGCTGTCAAGACCTCCCTTTGAGTGAGCGATAATGTTTACTTTTTCACATCCGGTTTCTTTCACAATTGCTTCTATCCTGCGTGAAATTTCTCCTGCGCAATCCTTGACGGGAGCCGCAGACTGCTGCTCTCCGTAATAAATCTCAGCACCGTTTTTCTTCAAAGCCGCCGGGATTCTTCCCCAGTAATTGAAGAAGCGTATATCCCTGAAAAACACGCCATGAACCAGCAGTATAGGATATTTCGTTTTGCAAACCTGACTGTTTACCCTCTGATTATCAAACTCATACTTTTCTGTTTCAAACAAATACTCGTTTTCAGTAATGGATATGATTTTTGCAAGAGCAAACAGATGCGCTACAGGTATCATACCTACCAAAGCGCCAATGACTCTCCATTTTATTCCCAGCTGAGTGGAGGTGCAGTATACTCTTATGATGCCGTTCCAAAAAACGGCTGCCTCCCCTAAAACTCCTAAGATAATATGTATTACAAGAGTCCTTGTGCGTATATCCGCAGCGTCACGCATTAAGAAATACACAAACAGCAAAGCAAGGTTTATGGTAGTGCTTACAATGAACGCAAAAAGCAGTTGAGTTCCCCCATGCATGATCTTCGTTTTCGTGGTATATGCTTTTCTGTCGAAAGGTCTTACCATGATCGCAAAAAATCCAATAAGCGCAAGAATAAATACCGGCACTGACAATATCATTGACTGTGAAAACAGTGAAAGCAACATAAAAGCGTTTGTTATCAAAAGCAGCGCTGCTGTATTAAGCAATTTAGTCATAATCAATATTCTCCATTAGCTCTGTATGCCTTTTTATACGCTGAAAAAGCATATGAAGCATCCAAGGCAGTTATCTTTCCATCCTCATTGGAGTCGCAGACTCTTATCTGCTCGCTTGTAAACTTTGCACTCTCTCCACGATAGCTTCTCCTGTATTCACTGAATATAGTGGATGCGTCTGACGCAGAAACCCTTTTATCGCCGTTTGAGTCGCCTATAACTCCGTAATTATTTATAGCAAAAAACTTTCTGTTATACTTTTCCGAATAAGCCTGAGTCGTGGAATTTTTATATGAATATAAAGTATAGTCACAGCTTTTAGTGATATCATCACTCAGCTTTCCAAAAGTACTGTCGGTATCCTTTATCTCACAGTCAGGATTCATTATTACAATTCTCTCAAGCCCATAACATTGACCGAATTCCTCAGTGCCTATTACAGAAACCTCTGACGGGATAGCTACAGTTTTAAGCTTTGCACAGCTGTAAAAGCTATGCTCACAGATGTATTTAAGGCTTTGCGGCAGAGTTAATTCTTCGATACTGCTAAGCCAAAATGAAAATGCCGCTATCCCTCGTGTCCCCTCTTTTATGTTAACGGACGTTAGTGTCCCGTCATCGCCTACGACCCAGCCGTCAACATACAGCACTCCGGTCTGACCCTTGATAAGGGGCGTTCCACTTAAATTCTTACCGTGCCTATATGCCATATATTTTTAGCATAATCGTCAATAGTTCTGTCCGAGCTGAACTTTCCGGCATTGCACATATTCAGCCACATTTTTCTACCAAATTCAAGCTGGCTGTTCTTATAATCGCCAAGGCATCTGAGCTTAGTATTCACATAGCTCTCAAGATCGCCCAACAGATAATAATTATCAGGCGCATGCCATGAAGCGCCGTCCAGAAGTGAGAAATAAAGCTCTCTGAACGCACCTGTACCGCCGTCTGAAACAGTACCGTCAATAAGAGTTTCAACAACACGTCTTATCTTTTCATTTTCTGAAAACAGCTTTCTGCTTGAATATTCCGGCATGATTTTTTTCAGGTCTTCCACCTTAGCGCCAAAGATATAGTTATTTTCCTCTCCTGCCTCCTGAACGATCTCAATATTTGCTCCGTCATATGTTCCGAGAGTAACTGCGCCGTTAAGCATAAGCTTCATATTTCCCGTACCAGACGCTTCTGTACCGGCAGTTGAGATCTGCTCTGAAACATCCGCTGCCGGAATAAGCTTTTCAGCATAGGATACATTATAATTTGAAACAAATACAACCTTAATAAGGTCCTTTGTCTTAGGATCATTTTCAACAAGCCTTGCGATCTCATTTATATACTTAATAATTCCCTTTGCTCTCCTATAGCCCGGAGCAGACTTTGCGCCGAAAATGAATGTAACCGGCTGCATATCCTGAATCTCTCCGGACTTAATGCCGAAGTAGAGCCACAGGATAGAAAACGCATTGAGAAGCTGACGCTTATATTCATGAAGCCTCTTTATCTGAATGTCAAACACACTGTCAGGATTTATTTTGGTGTTTTCCTTTTCATTTATATAAGCGGCAAGGGTCCTCTTGTTCTTAGCCTTTATGTCAAGGAATCGTCTTATGATCTGATCGTTTTCCGCATAGCCGCTAAGGCGTTTAAGCATCCCAAGATCGCCCACCCATTCATCAGTGCCAAGAAGCTCTGTAATGAGGTCTGACAGGTCACGGTTGCAAAGGGCAAGCCATCTGCGCTGAGTAATACCGTTTGTCTTGTTCTGGAAACGCTCAGGATAAAGCTTGTACCAATCAGCAAGAACAGAATCCTTCAAAATTTCAGTATGAATCTCCGCAACACCGTTTACATAGGAAGAGCAGTAAACAGCCATGTCAGCCATATTGACCATATTGCTCTTTATGATCTTTACCTTTTCGATATTTTCCGGCTTTACGCCTTTTTCATACATTTCAGCAATAAGTTTTTCATTTATCTGAATTATAATAGAGTAAATTTCCGGCAGCAGCTCCTCCACAAGAGAGCACTCCCACTTTTCAAGAGCCTCCGGCATTACAGTATGGTTTGTGTAGTTGAATACCTTTTTAGCAATGGCAAATGCTTTATCAAAGTCCATTCCGTCGTTTCTCAGCTGTCGTATAAGCTCAGGGATGGAAATTACCGGATGCGTATCATTAAGCTGAACTGTAACGCTGTCTGCAAGGTTAACAAGAGTACCGAAACGCTTTTTATGCTTCTTTATGATATCTGTAAGGGATGCACAGCAGAAGAAATACTGCTGCTTGAGTCTAAGCTTCTTGCCCTCTCTTGTATCGTCGTTAGGATAAAGTACTCTTGAAATATCCTCGGCGCTGTTTTTCTCCATAACAGCCTCCGTATATTTCTGGTCATTGAAAAGCGCAAAATCAAACTCATTTACAGCCTCAGCCTGCCACAGTCTTAAAGTGCCTACATGCTTTGTTCCCCAGCCATAAACCGGCATATCGTAAGGAACAGCCTTTACTGTCTGACCGTTATACTCGACCAATACCGCCTCGTCATCGTTTCTCACAGACCACGGGTCGCCGTATCTTGTCCAATCGTCAGCAGTTTCAGTCTGGAATCCGTCACTGATACCCTGTTTGAACAATCCGTACTTGTAGCGTATACCGTATCCGTCAAGAGGAAGCTTCATAGCCGCAGCGCTGTCTAAAAAGCATGCAGCAAGACGTCCAAGGCCTCCGTTTCCAAGAGCTGCGTCCTCGACCTCCTCCATAACAGCTATGCTCATGCCGTTTTCGTTGAGAACTCTTTCAGCCTCATCGTAAATTCCAAGGCTCATAAGGTTGTTGTAAATGGCTCTTCCAACGAGAAATTCCATTGAAAAATAGCATGCTCTCCTGCTCATTCTGTGAAGATTTCTCGACTTCTCCCAATTTTCCGAAGTATGCTTCATTACAACGTTTCCAAGTATATTATGAATCTTCTGAGGATTCCTTTCATTGCCAAGAGCCTCGGCAAAATCCTTTTTAAACTGTTCCCTATCTATCATTTTTTTACACCTCATCTGTTATACATTTTATTTAATTTAAGAATTTTCTTAGCAAGCTTTTCGTTAAAGTCCTCAGCTTTTGTTCTGAACTGCCAGTTGTTTCCAAGCACCGACGGCGTGTTCATTCTCGCAGCCGCATCGCTTTCCAGAAAATCCTGCATCTGAGCCACGGCAACCTGTGCAACACTTCCCCATACGGCACGAATCATGCCCCATGGAATTTCTTTCTTTTTAACAACGTTCAGGTAATCACGGCAGAACTTTAAGGTTTCCTTTGAAGCTCCTGCGACCCAGCCTCTCAGTGTTTCGTTGTCATGAGTTCCGGTATATGCAAAGCAGTTTGAATTTTCAAAATTATGGGGCAGATGCTCGCTTTTTCCTCCGTCATAGAATGCGAACTGCAAGACCTTCATTCCCGGATAGCCGACCTTGCGGAGCATTTCATGAACGTCCTCTGTAATAAAGCCAAGGTCCTCAGCAATAATGCTCAGCTTTCCAAGCTCCTTTTCCGCAGCTTCAAAAAGCTCTGCTCCAGGACCCTTTTTCCACTCGCCCTTTTCAGCAGTCTTGTTTCCGTAAGGGATCGAGTAATAGCTTTCAAAGCCTCTGAAGTGATCTATCCTCACTGTATCATATATTTCAGAAGAGAACTTTATACGGTCGATCCACCACTTATAGCTTGTTTTTTTATGGTATTCCCAATCATAAAGAGGGTTTCCCCACAGCTGACCGGTTTTAGCATAGTCGTCCGGCGGACAGCCTGCAACAGCGGACGGCTTCTTGTTTTTATCAAACTGAAAAAGCTCCGGACACGACCATGCCTCAACGCTGTCATAGGAAACATAAATAGGCATGTCCCCGATTATTTCAACACCGTTGTCGTTTGCATATTTCTTTAAGTTTCTCCACTGCTTGAAAAATTTATACTGGATAAACTTAAAAAACTCAATATCCTTTTTAAGCTCCGCCTCAGCCTTTTCAAGAGCCGCCTTGTCACGCTTTGCAAGAGCCTCGTCCCACTGATACCACGGCTTTCCGTCAAATTTGAATTTAAGCGCCATAAAAAGGGCATAATCATTAAGCCAAGAAGCGTTTTCCTCTGTAAATTTTATATATCTGTCGGAAAGCTCCTTGCGGTATTTTTTATATGCCACTCTTAAAACCTTATAGCAGTTCTGATAAACAAGGCTGTAGTTAACGCTGCTGCCGTTATCCTGCCACTTGACTCCCTCATAATCAGATCTTTTCAGAAGTCCCTCATGCTTTAACATTTCAAAATCAATAAAATAAGGATTACCTGCATAAACAGAAAACGACTGATAAGGCGAATCTCCGTAGCTTGTCGGAGAAAGGGGAAGTATCTGCCAGCACTTTACTCCGGCAGACGCAAGAAAATCCACAAAATCATATGCCGACTTTCCGAACTTTCCTATACCGTATGCCGACGGAAGACTTGATATGTGAAGAAGAATACCACTTTTTCTCATAACCTTCAAACCTCTTTTCATGTGTATATTGGATTTCAGTTAATACATAATAACTTAGGATGGGCTGCCGCATCATGGCGGGACATGCCCTAATTAAAAATTACTACCAGCAGTTCAGGAGGTGAAACTATTGAAAGCAACCGGAATCAGAGCGTTTGTCTTTCTTACAGGCTGCTTTGCCTACGGCCTTATGGAAATAACCGCCCGTGGCTACACTCATTGGACAATGGCTCTGACCGGAGGACTGATCCTTACCGTCCTCTATGAAATAAATAAAAATTTATTTAATGCGCCGATGTGGCAGAAATGTCTTCTCGGCTCACTGATAATAACCTCTGTTGAGTTTACAGTCGGTGTGCTTGATAATATAATAATGGGCTGGCAGGTTTGGGACTATTCCGATATGCCTTTTAACATACTGGGACAGATCTGCCTGCCGTTTACAGTGCTTTGGTTTTTTGTCTGTATCCCTGCAATGTTTATTTGCGAAAGGATAAGACTTAAATTTACGTAACCTGAGCATTGCACATGACTGTATACTTTTTTATTATAACATTAAATATTGGCATTTATCAAGAGAATCCGACTGTTTTTCATTTATTTCACATTTATTTACCGTATTTTCTGTTAAATCTAACAGGTTATTATAAAATATGTCAATTTACTCTTGAAAATCAGACCGTTTTCTGATATAATAAATTGTGTATGCAGCTTGTGCGTATACATAAAACGATTGAAAAGAGGAAATGCAATGCCTGCAAATATTGTTGTTGGAACTCAGTGGGGCGACGAGGGCAAAGGAAAAATTATTGATATCCTTGCTTCACGCGCCGATGTTGTAGTTCGTTCACAGGGCGGTAACAACGCCGGACATACTGTCGTAAACAACGGTGAAACATATAAGCTTCACCTTATTCCTTCAGGAATACTCTATTCTGACAAGCTCTGCCTTATCGGCGCCGGCGTGGTTCTTGATCCTAAGGACTTTACCGGAGAGCTTAAATCCCTTCATGAAAGAGGAATAAAGACGGATAACCTGAAAATCGACCCAAGAGCGCATGTTGTTATGCCATGGCATATCATTCTTGACGGACTTTCAGAAAAGTTCAGAGGCAATTCAGATATAGGAACTACTAAAAGAGGTATCGGACCTGCCTACATGGATAAATATGAACGCTGCGGCATAAGGGTATACGACCTTGTTCATCCGGATGTCTTTGCAGAAAAGGCAAGATCAACCGGAATGCTCAAGAATAAAATAATCACAGAGGTTTACGGTGGAGAAGCTGTTGACATCGACGCAGTTATTGCTGAATATACAGAGTATGGCAAGCAGCTCCTGAAATATGTTGACGACGTATCCGTTCTTACATATGAAGCCCACAAGTCTGGAAAAACAATAATGTTTGAGGGTGCGCAGGCTACGCTTCTTGATATAGATTTCGGAACATATCCTTATGTAACTTCATCACATCCGCTTTCAGCCGGAGTATGCGTTGGAACAGGCGCAGGTCCTGGAATGATAAGCAATGTTATCGGCGTTGCAAAGGCATATACGACCCGTGTCGGAAAAGGACCTTTCCCAACGGAGCTTGACGATGAGATTGGCGATAAGATCAGAAATATAGGCGGAGAGTTCGGAACTACTACCGGACGTCCGAGAAGAACAGGCTGGTTCGATGCAGTTATCGTTCGTCACTCAGTAAGAGTTAACGGCCTTGACGGTCTTGCGATAAACAAGCTCGATACACTGAGCGGTCTTGGAACGCTGAAAATCTGTATAGGCTATAAAAAGCCGGACGGAACAGTTACAGAAAACTTCCCTCCGGCGCTTGAAGAGCTTGCAGGCTGCGAGCCGATCTATGAAGAAGCTGAAGGCTTTAACGAAGACATTTCAGCATGCAGAACTTTTGAAGAACTGCCTGAGGTTTGTCAGAAATATATACTTCGTCTCGAAGAGCTTTGCGGCTGTCATATCGCCATGATAGGCGTTGGCCCTGACAGAAGTCAGATCATTGAAAGATAAGATAGAAAACCGGTTCGGAAAATTCCGAACCGGTTTTTTTAGTGGTTATTAAACTTCTTAATCTCCAAATGAAACTCCAAGATTTTTAGCGGTAGAAACAAGCTGATCCTTAGGATCAACGAATTTCGTCTTGCCGGCAATATCAGCAAGCTTGTTTGAGGTTATCTCTCCTCCGACCTTGGCAACGGTACGTCCGTATTTTTCCTGCAAAATAAGCTTAGCAGCATGAACTCCGAACTGAGTTGCAAGCATTCTGTCATATGCGCTCGGGCTTCCGCCTCTGAGCATATGTCCCGGAACGCAGACTCTCGCCTCTATACCGGTCTTCTGCTGTATCTGAGCAGCTATGCGACTTGTAGCAGTAACGATACCCTTTTCAGCTCTGAGCTTTGCTCTTTCCTTTTTCTTGAGCTTAGCCTCCTCGATATCATATGCTCCCTCTGCAACGGCAAGGATCGAAAAGTTCTTTCCGCTTTCATTCCTCTTCATAACAGATTCGCATACGATGTCAATATCATAAGGTATCTCAGGAATAAGGATAATATCGGCTCCCCCGGCAATACCGGAATAAAGGGTGAGCCAGCCTGCCTTATTTCCCATTATTTCACATAAAAGTATTCTTGAATGGCTTGCCGCAGTGGTATGCAGTCTGTCAATAGCATCAGTCGCAATATCAACTGCCGTATGGAAACCGAAGGTTACGTCCGTGCCATATATATCATTGTCAATAGTCTTAGGAAGTCCTATAACATTAAGTCCCTCGGAAGCTAAAAGCTGAGAGGTCTTATGAGTACCGTTTCCTCCGAGAGTGAGGAGGCAGTCAAGCTTCTGCTTTCTGTAGGTGTCCTTCATATTCTTAACTTTATCAACATTATCCTCGCCGATAACCGTCATCATCTTGAACGGCTGACGCTTTGTACCAAGGATCGTGCCGCCCCTTGTGAGAATACCGGAAAACTCCGACGGAGCCATATCACGGCACATGTTATTTATAAGTCCGTAATAACCGTTTGAAATTCCCACGATCTGAACATTATTCTGACCGAAGCATTCAAAGCATGCCTTTGCAACGCCTCTTATTGTAGCATTAAGCCCCGGGCAGTCACCTCCGCTTGTAAGTATGCCTATTCGTCTTTTCATTTTTCATCCTCCTGTATTAATAATAATTTATTCTCAATATAGTTAAAATTCCCTAACAGTTCAGATTTATTATATCAATTTTTATCTAAAATGTCAAGGAAAACAGCACAAAATTTAGTAAAGAGTGTCAGATTTACATAAAACTTTTTCGTTTCTTCACAAAATATACACATTATTATATTATAATTTGAACCACAGATTAAATTAAGAAAGGCTGGGGCAAAACATGAGTAAGATCCTTGTGGTGGACGACGAGGCAAACATCAGAAGAGTAGTCCGTGAATATGCGGAGTTTGAGGGATATGAGGTAAAGGAAGCCGGAGACGGCATGGAGGCAGTGGAGATAACTAAAAACGAGGATTTCGATGTTATTATTATGGATGTAATGATGCCGAAGCTGGACGGATTTTCTACCTGCAAGGAAATAAAAAAAACCAAGTCGATACCTGTTATCATGCTTTCCGCAAGGGGTGAGGAATACGACAAGCTTTTCGGCTTTGAGCTTGGCATAGACGACTATGTGGTAAAGCCTTTTTCCCCTAAAGAGCTTATGGCAAGAATCAAGGCAGTGATAAAGCGCAGCAGCGCTCCTTCTCCGGCAGCCCAGGATAAAGTAAAATTTGAGGGGCTGGAAATTGATATCGCCGGAAGAGAGGTCTATGTTGACGGTCAGAGAGCCTCCATGACTCCAAAGGAATATGACCTTTTGTTTTTCCTTGTAAAAAACAAGGGACTTGCCCTCACAAGGGACAAGCTGCTTGAAGAGGTATGGGGCTACGACTTCTTCGGAGATGACAGAACTGTTGATACACATATAAAAATGCTGAGAAACAGCCTTGGCCCTTACAGAAAATTTATCGTCACATTGAGAGGAATGGGTTATAAATTTGAAGAAAACCAAAATTAAAAATACCATAAGTCTTAAATTCAAGGTATGGAAATCCTTTATGCTGTTTGCCGCCATAGTTTTTATTATGCTCTGGCTGTTCCAGATCGTGTTTCTTGAAAACTTTTATGAACGCATGAAGATACAGGACGTAAAGCAGGCGGCAATGACTCTTATAAGCAATTTCGGTGAAGAGGATTACAGCAGCCTTGTTGAAAATATCGCAATCGACAACGACCTTTGCGTAGAAATTGATGACAAATACGGTAGAGTGCTTTACAGCAGGGATACGATGGGAAAAAGCTGCCTTATTCACGGTCCTGATTCCCAGCGCTCGGCATTTCTCAGAAAGCTTGCAAACAGCAGCAAACGAGCCATATACTTTAAAAAATACAATGCAAAAATAAGCAGCGACACAATAGTCCTTGCGGCGAAAATCGGTAGCGAAGATAATCCCGACGGATATATCCTGCTGAATACGCCCCTTATCCCAATAGGCTCTACTGCGTCAATAATGAAAAGACAGCTTATCTTAATAAGCGTTCTTCTTATTATCATAAGTATAATTATTTCATTTTTCATGGCAAGGCGCATAGCAAAGCCTATCAGCAGGATCACAAAATCCGCAGAGCAGCTCGCTGCCGGAAACTACAGCGTAGAATTTGAGGGCGGAGATTACAGCGAAATAAATCAGCTTGCTTCAACACTTACCTACGCCGGTCAGGAAATATCCCGTGTGGACACCCTCCAGCGTGATCTTATTGCAAATGTCTCCCACGACCTGAGAACGCCTCTTACCATGCTGAAAGCCTATGCGGAAATGATAAGGGATCTTTCAGGAGATAACCCTCAGAAACGCAACGAGCATCTTGAAATAATCATTGACGAAACAGACAGGCTGGCTCTCCTTGTAAGCGATATGCTTGACCTTTCAAAAATGGAAAGCGGAAGTCAGAAGCTCAATTACAGCGAATTTAATATAAAAAGTCTTCTTGAGGATATCGTTTCACGCTATAAGGGTCTTTCCAAAAAGCGGGATTACGAAATAGAGCTTACTACGGATGAGGAAATGACCGTGCGCTGTGATGTTATAAAGATACAGCAGGTCATATACAACCTTATAAATAACGCAATAAACTATACCGGAGCGGATAACAAGGTGTTTATCCGTCAAATAAATAAGGAAAACTGTGTAAGAATAGAGTTCTCCGATACCGGGGAAGGCATAAGCGAGGACAAGATAAAGCTTATTTTTGACAAGTACTACCGCTCTGAAAACCACAAACGAGAAGTAGTCGGAACAGGTCTTGGACTCACAATCGTAAAGGCTGTGCTGAAAATGCACGGATATAATTTCGGTGTTTCAAGTACTATCGGAAAGGGTTCTACCTTCTGGTTTGAAATAAGTGATATACTCCCGGATGTCGTTCCGGGAGAGACTGAAAAAGAAGAATAACAGAAAAATACCCGTTGACCACATGATCAACGGGTATTTTGTTATTTAAGAAGACTTCTTTTCATAAGAATCAAGTCAAACACATTCAGAATGCCGTCCTCTGTAAGGTCTCCGTTTTTGAAAGCCTTTGATTTAAGTTCGGTTTCCTTTACAAGATATTTGCACATTTCAACAACGTCAGCCGTAGTAAAGCGTCCGTCAAGATTAACATCGCCCTTTAAATCTGTATCTGTAGGTTCTGTGACCTCTCCGGCAGTTGTTCCGTCAGGCTCCGTACCATAGATCAGTACACCGTTTTTGTAAACTGTTATCTTATCGGTCATAACTCCGTCCTCAAGAGCATTTCCGGAAGCGTCCAGCAGATCTCCGTTGGAATAGTCATTTAAAGCGTCCCAGCCCGACTGATAATCCGGGAACACAAGAGCCGCCATTGTTTCACACTGATAACGTCCCTCCTCGGTAGGGATAACAACTCTTCCGTCAGGATACTTAACCTCAATATAGTAAATATTATCCTTGTAATGTACAAGGTGATCGGTTATCTCCGCCTGCTTGCACTCCGCATACATAGCGCTCTGATCCCTGTCGATACGAACCACAACGTCCTCCGGCTTAAAGCCCTTTTCAATGACCTCTGTAACGTCAACGTAATATCTGTAAGAAAGGTTATCCTCATATCTTGCCGGCCATGCAGTCTTGTTTGTAAATTTAAGACTCAGGCTTACTCCGGAACCTGAAAGCTGCTTTATCATAGCCTCAACATAATATTCCGGACCGTCAGGAGTTTCCTTTACCGGAAAGCTTTCTATGCCCTCTCCACCGTATTTGCTGCACATCTTGCAAAGCAAAGCTGTAAACCCTGCGTTATAGTCGCATGCGACCTCATTGTTTATATAGTTACCTCTGTCGTCCTCATATGAACCGTCCCCATTCGGACCTCCCACTAATGCGCCATAGAGCGTATGTCTGTTTGTAACCGGAGTATCCTCAGCATTTTTCCATGAGCCGTGAGCAGACCTATGGTGAACATTTACCGGAGGATTCTTTCCAAAGCCCACCACATAGCTCTTATCAAGAGGATTATCGCCAAGGCAATAGTTTATCTGCGTTTCATAGAAATCTGTATATGTGTCCTTTTTAGCGTCGTCCTTAAAAAGAGTATCCGTTGCAACAGCTGCAATAAATCCTGCGCTGCATGCATATCTGAGGCATCCCCATGTATCTATGTAGGCAAGTCCCCCCTCAAGCTTTTTAACGGAATTTCCGTTGTAGCCTGTAGTCATATAGTCAAGCTGCTTTCTCACCTGCTCCTTATAGGCGCTGTCCCCTGTGTTGATAGCATAAAGGAGCATACCGCCCTGCTGAACATCGTCCCAGCAAAGAGTCCAGCTGTATTTCAGCTCATCGCTTCCAAGCTCTTTTCCAAGGCTCGGAATATATGACTTAGCCTTATCAAGATATGACTGCTCTCCGGTAGCCATATACAGCCAGTTTGCAGCAAAGAACAGATCATCGTAAAAGCTTCTTGACTGATAGAAGCCCTGGGCGTCACTGTTATTATAAGCTGCGTCACTTCTGGTTGCATCCGCAAGCTTGAATATATTTTCCGCATGTTCAAGGTAGCTGTCTGCATTTGCGGAAGAGCCTTTAAGAGCACAGTAACCTGCCGCAAGAGCCGCTGCCATTTCTCCGCATACCGCAGAGTCCGTTGTGGTATAGTATGGTCTTGACTTACCCTCTATATCAAGCTTAGTTTCAAGCATGTCAACAGCTCCCCACCAAGTATGATCCTCCTGACCATTTCCCACCTGATAAACGACCTCGTCGCCAAGATCGCAGTCTACAAAATAATCAAGGACAAATTCAAGATTTCTCTCCACAATTTCACGCTGTCCTGTGGACTTAATATCATCTCCGTACTGATAAAGTCCCCATGCGATAACAGCAGCCGAATAAGCCATAGGGAGATTGAACTTCACATGGTCGCCTGCGTCATACCAGCCGCCCTGAATAAAATCTTTCATTGTTGAGTCAGTACGCCAGCTTACCCTATTCCAGTCCGGCAAAGGACCTGCCTGCTGACATTCGTAGAAGAACATGGATTTCTGTAATGCCTCCGCATAGTTATACTTTCCCGTTCCGGCATCAGCAGCCCCGACTCTTGCTCCTGGAAAAGCAGGAAAAACCGAAGACGCCAGCATAACTGCGGAAACTAAAATTCCGGTTAACCTTTTCATAATAATCTCCAATCTGCCGCAAAAGTGCAGCTTTATAGATTCAATATATATATTTAATTATTACATTTTATTTATCGTTTGTCAATACATTTTTGTTGTATCAAACAAATTTATTTTTATTTGTATATTTCCATGCAAATTTCTCCTGTTTTTTGCCCGTATATAAGAGGGCAAAAGGAGGTGAAAACATGGACAAGCACATTCAAACTATATCGGCTCTTGCATTTTCAGCGGCAGGCTACATGTTCGGGTATGCCGACGGAATGCTTTATGCGCTGATCACCCTTATGATACTGGATTACATATCCGGTGTTATCAGAGGAGCCGTTAAGAAAAAGCTTTCAAGCAGCGTGGGCTATAAGGGAATCCTTAAAAAGTCGGTTATACTTATCATGGTTTCAGCCGGCCATATTGCGGATTCCTTTCTTCCGGGAAGCGGAAATGTCTGCCGCAGCGCTGTTATAGGCTTTTACGCAGCAAACGAAGGTCTGAGCATACTTGAAAACGCATCAGCAGCAGGACTTCCTCTGCCGAAAAAGCTAAAAAGCATGCTCATACAGCTAAGAGAGGAGAATGATAAATGAACAGTCCCTACATGGGAAAATTCAGAGTATCCCAAATCTACAAGGGAGCGCTTCATGACGGCCTTGACCTTGTTGGTGTAGACAGCAAGCTGATTCACAGCACTGTAAACGGAAGGGTTATATTTGCCGGCTGGGAAAACAGTCTGAATAAGAAACAAGGCTTCGGTCAGTATGTAAAAATCCGCAAGGCTGACTCGGAGGATGTTTACTATTTCGGACATCTGTCAGAAATAAAAGTTAAGACCGGAGACTGCGTTAATATCACCGACGTTATCGGCACAGAGGGCAGCACAGGAAAAAGCACCGGCAGCCACTGCCACTACTGCATAAGAAAAGGCGGAATAAAAGGAATGCACAAGAATGTTTCAGAGGTTTCGGGAATACCCAACAAGACCGGAATTTACGATGACGGCTATAGGGAGCAGAAAAGCACGAATAATAATAAGGTCATGCTGAAACAAGGAGCGCTGTCCTACGACGGAAAAAATCTTGCAGCATTTGTTTACAGTCAGAAATTCGACATTTTAAGTCGAAAAGGCGACAGGGTTGTCATAGGAATTAATGGCATGGTTACAGCAGCTGTCAGAGCGGATGATCTTATCGAATGCCCATAATACTAAAAGGAGCGGAATAACCGCTCCTTTTAGGTTGCAGAAAAAGTTTAAGTTAAGGGGACGCCCTCTCTTGCAGGGCGTCCCCTCTTCCAAAACAGTCCACCGGACTGTTTTGAAATTCACCCCTTGCGGAGCGCTTCTAAGTCAAGGAATTTCGCACTCTGCGGAGTGCGACAAGGGGGCTTTGCCCCCATTGACCCCCACAGCCTTTAAAAAGGCTGGCGAAACTTTTATTTCGCCGTTCGGCGGGCATACCTTGACTTCTTCTATATAACCTCTTTAACCACCCAGTAAATACCAAACGCTCCTAAAATCGCAGCAATTACAAGCATTACCCAGAATCCTGCGACCTGTTTTGGATATATAAAGCCATCCTTTTTATTTTCAAATGCTTTCTGTATAAGGAAAACAGAAATGGCAAGAACAATAAAGGACGATGAAAAGGTATTGTTTTTATAAAAGGTGTTTTCCAGCATTATTGCAAGAACATATAATGCGGCAGAAACATAGACAATAATTCTGTCACGCCTTGTTAGCTGTATCTTCTTTTTTTCTTTTCTGTCCTTTATAAGAGGGCTTTTACTTTGACTCATGATTTTCAACCGATGCTCTTATGAAATCTGCAAACAGCTTCTGCGGCTTGTTCGGACGTGATTTGAACTCAGGATGGAACTGAACGCCGATAAACCACGGGTGATCCTCCAGCTCAACGATCTCAACAAGACGCTCGTCAGGAGAGATGCCGACAATTTTAAGTCCTGCTTCCGTAAGCTTCTTTCTAAAAGCATTATTAAATTCCCAACGATGTCTATGGCGCTCATAAATAAGCTGCTCACCATAAATTGATGCAGCCTTTGAGCCCTCAGCAAGCTTGCAAGGATAAAGCCCCAGACGCATCGTTCCACCCTTATCCGTAATATCCTTCTGCTCGTCCATAATATCTATAACACTGTAAGGACCGTCAGGGACAAACTCAGTTGAATTTGCTCCCTGCATACCTGCAACATTTCTTGCAAATTCAACAACAGCCATCTGCATTCCAAGGCAGATTCCGAACATAGGTATCTTATTTTCTCTTGCATAGTGTATAGCTTCGATCATACCCTCGATTCCTCTGTCACCGAAGCCTCCCGGAACGATTATACCGTCACAGCATTTAAGAATCTCATCAGCAGTTAAACGAGTGATACCTTCTGAATTAATCCACTTTATTTTTACTTTGACATCGTTAACAATACCACCATGTCTTAAAGCCTCCGCAACTGAAAGGTATGCGTCCGGAAGAGCCACATACTTACCAACAAGACCGATCGTTACGCTCTTCTCAGCAGCCTTCTGACGGTCTATCATTTCTATCCACTCAGTGAGATCAGGCTTTGGATTTTCAAGATTCAGGTGATGGCATACACAGTCGGCAAGCCTCTCCTCCTCCAGCATAATAGGAACCTCGTAAAGGGACGGAGCGGTAAGATTCTGAATAACGTCGCTCTTGCGGACATTACAGAACAATCCGATCTTCTCAAGCATGTCGTCAGGGATCTCACATTCGCTGCGGCACACTAAAATATTAGGCTGAATGCCAAGAGAAAGCAGTTCCTTTACAGAATGCTGTGTAGGCTTTGATTTAAGCTCGTTAGAGCCTGCGATAAACGGAACCAAGGTCACATGAATTGAAATAGCGTTTTCACGACCCACCTCAGTCATGACCTGTCTTATGGATTCAAGGAACGGAGTGCTTTCAATATCACCTACAGTACCGCCGATCTCAGTTATGACAACGTCCGTCTGATGATCCTTACCTACACGGTATATGCGCTCCTTTATCTCATTTGTGATATGAGGGATAACCTGAACCGTACCTCCAAGATAATCCCCTCTGCGCTCCTTGTTAAGAACGTTCCAGTAGACCTTACCTGTTGTAACGTTTGAATTTACCGAAAGATTTTCGTCAACAAAACGCTCGTAGTGTCCAAGATCAAGGTCTGTTTCAGCGCCGTCGTCAGTAACGAATACCTCGCCGTGCTGGTATGGACTCATTGTACCCGGATCGACATTTATATAGGGGTCAAACTTCTGAATAGTTACCTTATATCCCCTTGCTTTAAGCAGTCTTCCCAATGACGCTGCCGTAATCCCCTTGCCAAGGCCGGATACAACTCCCCCGGTAACAAATACATATTTAATAGGCATTTAAATGCTCCTCCTGTTAATTTTCTGTAATTTTCATTCTTTCAAAACCATTCTATTCTATTTTACTATTATTTTTGACAAATTGCAAGAGATAATTTAAAATAGTAGCATATAAGAGTTAAAAAAATTTTTTTCAAAAATGCAATTTTTTATGCAGTATTTCAGCTTTCTGAATCGTATTATGAGCAGAAAGCTTTCAAAGGCAGCTGACCACTGTAAAAAATCATGAAGGGAGAGAGGGAATATGAAAGATGAAGGACGATATACAAGCGAAGAATTTTCACATAAATATGATCTGTATTCACCGATAGTCTACCGACTTTGCGCAATAAGACTGGGTAACAAATCGGACGCTGAAGACGCTATGCAGAACACATTTATAAAAATGTTTTACAAAGCGCCGGATTTCGGGGGCAATCTTGAAAAGGAAAAAGCTTGGCTTATCCGGGTAGCGATCAACTGCTGCAAGGATTTCCAGAAGGCGTTCTGGACAAAGAACGTTATCAAGCTTGAGGACACCTCGGATCTGAGCTGCGGCACTATCGAGGAGGCTGTTAAGCTCATTGACCTTTTTGAGCTGTCGCCTAAAAACAGAACCGTTCTTCAGCTGTTCTACTACGAAGGGTATTCGGTAAACGAAATTTCACAGATACTTAAAATCAGTGTGAACAGCGTTACATCAAGGCTTACAAGAGCAAGAAAAAAACTTAAAATGGAAATGGAGGCGTGCAATGATGAGGAAACAGGAGTTGTATCAGAGCATTGAAAGCATAAAGCCTGATAAAAACCTTAAAAATAAAATACTGAAAGCAGTAGAGGAAAAGGATACTGTCACTGTTATTCATAAGCCGTTGTTTATTCCTCTTGCTATTGCAGTGCTGCTCATAATCAACATCGGAATAATCGGCAAAATGGTTATTTCCGACAGTATAGACAGAAGCATGAGGGCTGCTGATCAGATAAAGGCTTCATCCTCGGAAATAGCGCTCAGCACAAGCAGTAAGGATACTGAGACAAACATCACAGATGAAAAAGCCTCAGAGGCCTTAGAGGCAGAAAAAGCAAAGGAAAAAGCGCAGAGCGAAGATGACAAAATAAATCAGCAGCAGCTCTCCGAGCAGGAAGCCGAAAAAGCGGCTAAGTTTAACAATGCAGTAAACAGCTTTTCCGCTGAAATATCAAGCGGAAACTACGCATATATGACCTTCTATGAGAAAAGCTCATACGACCCGCAGAAGGATCAGCCGTGGTATGCAAAGCCTGACTCAGATGGATATAGCATAAAAAATAACGGCGCAATAATTTATCAGTACGGCAATATCCCATACAGAAGATATATAAAGTATGTTCCTGCCGATATGATTATTTTTGAATCATCGGACGGTAATATACCACAGAATACTCCTGAAAAAATATATACAAACAAGGAGTATATCATAAGATATGACGGAAAGGGATTCAGAGAGGAGAACATCATATCCATTACGGAAAGCTTTGCAGACGCCTCCGCTTTTAACAACAGAATAGCGGACGGAAGACTTTTCACCGAAGCTTCATCCGGTTTTCAGGAAAAGAGTATGCTTGCATACACCTCGTCAGGAGTTCTCCCTGTCAGGATCGAATCCGCCATGGACTACGACGAAACGAGTGATCTTACTTTCAGAAGCTATACGGACATATCTGAAAGCCAGCAAAACGAACTTACAAACGTTGAGGCATACTGGAACGAAACCTCAGCGCTTAAAACCCTTGAACTGATTGACGTTCCGGATGTTTCGGGAATGAGCGAAGACGAAGCTGTCAAGGCGCTGAATGCCGCCGGATTATATAATGTTACACCTGTCCCTGAAAACTATTCCGATCCGTCCATTGACGGCAACACTGTTTATAACACCTATCCAAAAGCAGGCGACGCCGTTTCTCCGGACGATAGGATAAGAGTTCATGTATGCAGCAAATCGATGATCAAGGATTCGGTCGGTCTTCTTGAGTATGAGGCAATAGACTCATTAAATGAACAGGGCATTTTGTTCAATACAGAATATGTTCATGAAAACGACAAAATGGATGGTATCATTCTCTCCACCTCCCATCAGGACAGAGAAACTATCAAGGGCGGAGAATCCATTACCATTTATGTAAACAAGCTTAATCGTTCAATGGTGGACTATATTGGAAAACCCTTAAGTTTCAATACTGAATCTTTCATTATCTACGGCAGAAACGAAAACGACAGAAAGAGAAATAAGCTTGATATCAAAGAGATAGAAGAAAGCATGAAAAAACAGAAATTGTTTACAAGGCAATATAACACTGAAGGTGGCTATATAGCCTATGATTACGAAGCGTCGATAGACGCTCTGTGGAGCAGCGCATCATATTTCAACGGACGTATCCAGTTCTACTCCGCCGGAGACATTGTCGATACTGAAAGCGGATATGTGTATTCTGAATCTGTTTCTATTGATCCTGAGAAATTCTCAGATGAAGCTGCTATGACTGTCGACGGCATGGTATTCCAATATAATTATAATGACGAATACAACGGAATCGAAGTAAGCCCGGGCATAATCTGCGGTGATTATTACAGGGACAGAGAAATGCACTATGCCTCGACCTATGAGGAGGTAGTGCAGGCTTTAAAGGACCCTTACTATGAAAACTGCTCCGGTCTTATAGGGAAATATGAAGACACAAGCAATCCGATGCATTATTATATATATGAGCATGGCGGAAAAAGATATTATGTGACTCTGCAATTTAATATGTCAGATGACGATACCTTTGGCAGTGTTTTTTACGCTGAAATGTATGCCTTTGACAAATAAAAAAAAGAACACCCCGATGTGCGGACAAAAGATAAATATATAGTATAGAGAAATCAGATAAACAAAACAAAGTAACGGAGCTGCGGTTTTTACGCAGCTCCGTTATTTTATTACTCCATTTTCTGTTCCTTGATATTCTGTACCTGCTGCTCCGTACTGAGCTTTTCGCCCAAAAGCGTATACAGAATGGACATGAGAGGAACTCCGATTATCATTCCCAGAACTCCCCCAAGGCCTCCGCCCACTGTAATCGCAAACAAAACCCACAGCGCCGGAAGACCAATGGAATTTCCCACTACCTTAGGATATATAAGGTTCGAGTCGATCTGTTGTATCACAATGATAAACACTACAAACCATACCGCATCAATAGGCTTTACAAGCAGCAGTATCAGTGCACATGGTATCGTTCCCAGAATCGGTCCTGCAATAGGGATCATGTTTGTGATACCGATAATAACGCTTATAAGAGGCGCATAATCAAAACCAAATATGCTCATGCCGATAAAACAGAGTATTCCGAGGATAAAAGCCTCAGCAACCTGTCCGCTTATAAATTTTGAAAAGGTGTCATAGGAAAGGACTACCATTTTCTCAAACTTATCATAATTTTTCTTTATTACAGCCTTTGAAAGAACAGTAGCATATTTTTTAAGATTCTTCTTGTCGATAAGAATATATATGGAAAAGACTATTCCAACAACAAGGTCAACAATCACTCCGATTATAGATGTTGTTATACCATAGGTCTTTTCAAGTACTGTAGGAATATACTCCGTAAGGCTCGAAAGCTTTTCAGTTATCTTCCCTGCTATCTCATCCAAATCTATCTTGGCAAATATCTCAGAATCGCCGATGAACTTAAACCTTTCCATGAAAACCTTCAGGTTTTCAAAGTATACATTGAAATTATCCTTGAAAAGCGTCACGCTGTCGGATATCTGAGGAACAATAAAGCATATTATTCCGGTAATAATAGCAAAGGTGAGAATATAGGTAGTAAAGCATGCACAGGCAAAGGGGACCTTATGTCCAACGCTATCTGAAATCCTGCCCTTTTTGTCAAACCTTTTCTTGAACGCCCTTTTGACAGCGCCGAAAAGCTTCCGGTATTTTGCATACGCAAAATTAAGAGGTCTGTTAAGAGCGAAAGCGATAACTCCGCCGATTATAACCGGTCTGAATATGGAAAGACCTTTTGAAATTACCGCAAAGAACCCCTCATATCTGAGTATTACAAATAGCGCTGCAATAAGTATCAGGCCACTGACAATTATAGTCTTAGCAAGGCGGTTATTTTTCAAGGAAAATTTTTTCTGCATGCCGTCCCTCCTGACTGTTCTGTCTAAATTATTGTCATATTTTATGGTGTTAAAACATCACTGTATTCTCATTGAAATATCAAAACACTTTACCGAATGCGTAAGCGCTCCCAGAGAAATAATATCCACACCTGTTTCTGCGACAGCTCTTATATTTTCTAAAGTAATATTACCGGAGGCTTCAAGCTTTGCTCTTCCGGCAGTGATCTGAACAGCCTGTTTCATTTCCTCGCCACTCATATTGTCAAGCATGATGACTTCACAGCCGCAGTCAAGAGCCTCCCTCAGCTCGTCAAGGTTCCTTACTTCAACCTCAATTTTAAGCATATGCCCTGCTTTTTTACGAAGCGCAGTGACCGCTCCTGTAATTCCGCCGTATGCGTCAAGGTGATTATCCTTGAGCATAGCTCCGTCAGAAAGGTTGAATCTGTGGTTTTTTCCTCCGCCGACTGTTACGGCATACTTCTGTAATGCACGAAGTCCCGGAAGGGTCTTTCTTGTATCGGTAACAGAAGCGTTTGTTCCCTCCACAAGCTTTACGCATTTATTTGTCGCAGTGGCAATACCCGACATATGCTGGAGCAAATTAAGAGCTGTCCTCTCCCCTTTCAGGAGAGTTTTTGTGCTGCCGCTCATTTCAGCGATAATGTCGCCTTTTTTTACTTCTGAGCCGTCCTTTATTTTTATTTCGTACTCAACGCCTCCGCCGATGAGATCAAACACTCTCATTGCAATATCTATTCCGCAAAGTACGCCGCTGTCCTTTGCAACAAGGTATGCGCTGCTCTTATGACTATCCGGAATAAGATTATCCGTAGTCACATCAATATAATTTATATCCTCGCTTAAAGCGGTATTTATAATATTATCAATATAGCTCTGAGTAAGCATACAGTCCTCCTATATAACTTCTTTCAATATAAGATAAGCCACTGTGGCAAGAGATTTGGCTTCAATGTAATCGGAATCCACAATATAGTTTCCCGTAGCAAGCATGCTCCTGATCTCCTTTATACGTTCAAAGCCCTCCACAGCGCCTTTCGGGTCAGGGATAACGAAATAGCTCTGCTGCATGATCCTGCGTATCTCAGTTCTTATGCCGTGAGGAATATGCTCTGATGCATCTACCTTTGGAAATTCATAATCTTCAAATTCATCGCCCAGCGCCTTTGCCTTTGAAGCAATATCCCCGGCAGCTCTTCTTGAAAATACCAGAGCCTCCAGAAGCGAATTGCTTGCAAGACGATTGTTTCCGTGAACTCCCGTATGGGAGCACTCTCCGCAGGCATACATGTTGTCTATTTTTGTTCTTGCAAACCTGTCAACATTTATTCCTCCCATAAGATAGTGCTGGCATGGGAATATCGGAACTCTGTCCCGGGTCAGGTCATAGCCCTGCTTTAACAGGTTTTCATATATCATAGGAAATCTCTGTTTTATAAATTCCGGATCCTTATGGGTTATATCTATGTAAAACTCTGTTGAGTCGAGCTTTCTGCTCTCAAGAATAATGGCATGACTTACAACATCCCTTGGAGCAAGCTCCAGTCTGTCGTCATAATTTTGCATAAATCTCTCGCCGTTCTTGTTGAGAAGATATGCCCCCTCGCCTCTTACAGCCTCGGAAATAAGGAAGCATTCCCTTGTATGACGGTTATTGAAGGCTGTCGGATGGAACTGAACAAGACTCAAATTCTTTATATCGGCTCCCAGCTCATAGGCCATAGTGATTCCGTCACCGGTTGCAATAGCGGAGTTTGTTGTAAACTCATATACCCTTCCTATTCCTCCGGTTGCAAGTATAAGAAAATGGCTGTTAAAAGAAGCATTTGCACCGTCCTTCCATGTGTCAACTGAAAATCCGGTAGAAGTCCGATGTATTCCGCACATGTAAGTATTTTCCAGTATGTCCACATTAGGCAGCGTCTGAACCTTTGCAAGGAGCTTGGTAAGAATCTCAAATCCGGTAGCGTCCTTGTGGTGGAATATCCTGTGACGGCAGTGCCCTCCCTCAAGAGTACGGTGGAGAGTGCCGTCAGGCTTTCTGTCAAAATCGACCCCAAGGTCAAGAAGAGCCTGGATATCCTTTGCCGCCTCGGTAACAAGAATATGTACTGTTTCAGTATTGTTCTTGAAGCCTCCGGCGATCATGGTATCATTCTGGTGAAGCTGAACATTATCCTCCGGAGAGTTGTAAACTCCGGCGATTCCTCCCTGTGCAAGAGCAGAATTACAAAGGGTAAGCTCCCTCTTCGACAGTATGAGTATTTTCAGCTCCTCAGGAAGATTCAGCGCCGCATAAAGTCCGGCAGTACCGCTTCCAGCAATTATAACGTCATAATTTTTTGGCATATAAAATCCCGATCTTTCCGTGTTTATTTTAGGCAATACCGCATGCTTGTTGTAATAAGCTGCGGTGCCGCTGCCTTATGGCAACTCGAAACAAAAGCTACACTTATTCTATTATACCATTTGAGGGATTTTCTGTCACTATGTAAATTTACTAAAATTTTTCAATTTTCTCCCCTTTAACTTCATTATTCTTTTTCCCATTGACATTATATGTAAAATAGTCTATAATTCAATTGTCAGTTGTCCATAAGGCGGATAAAACAGTTTTTAGATATATGCTGCTCTGAAATAAAGGGGAGATCTCAAATGAAAAAGCTTTTAATAACACTTTTAAAAAATATCCCTTTGCTTATCGTAGTGTCTTTTGTCATGCTTGTGTTGTATATAGTGTTTTCTGTTTTAAAATTTTATACCGGCGCAGGAGCATTCTTTATTCTGATGCTTACCTGCGTATTCTTTAGCGTGTTCGCAATTTTTGCCACATTAGGAATAATGTTTTTAGTTATACTGTTTCATGATATAAAAGAAAACGGAGCTAAAAAAGCGCTGCTGCCGGTAATCGGTAGATTTGCTGTTTTTTCCGCAATTATAGTGCTTTTTGTTCCGCTTGGCTCGATCTTCTGGCATCCCTTAATATTAGGGGCAGTGGGAACAGCAGGCTTTTATCTTGGCACAAACAACAGAGCGAAGAAATTCCTTTCTGAATAAAAGAAGTCCTAAAACAAAAAGCCCCCCTGAAGGGAGCTTTTTGCCATGATATAGGGATTATTGGGGATTTTGAATTTAACGCTGGGGTAAAACGTTAAATCGAAATGCTGTACTTCTTTCAAAGTACAATTGTATTATATCCGTCTTTTGTGATATATATGTGAAAAAAGGCTGAAAATAGTTTGAAAGCCTTTAGGAGGATTCATATGAATGAATTAAAAAGCAAAAAAGCAATGCGTGATTCCGGAATTGAGCTTCTGAGGATCATTATGATGCTCCAGGTTATTTTTCTGCATATATGCGACCACGGAGGCTACCGGGAACAAGCCTTTTCCCTTGGCGGAAAGCATGAGCTTCTTTATATGGTCACATGGCTTTCAAGCCGCTGTCCGGTATATGTCTTCATTCTCATTTTTGGATATTTTTCTGTTACATCAAATAAAACTGTGGGACAAATGGGAAAACGGCTGCCCAAAATATATCTGCCAATGCTGTTCTATTCCCTGCTCCTTGCTTTCGGAGGGCAGCTTTTAAACCTGTGGGAGCTTGAAAACACTGAGACTAAGGTACAGGCGTTTCTCCCGGTCACATCAAGACTATGGTATTTTATGAGCGTATATATTATCCTGCTCATACTGAGTCCTTTTATAAACAGATGTCTTATAAGCCTTAATGCAAAGGAATACGCCTTCCTATTGGGATTTTTGTTTCTGCTCTTTTCGGTATGGTCACCCCTTACGGAGCTTGAAGATTTAAAGGAAGTGATCTCCACAAAATACGTCATTAATATCGAAGGTGGAAAAAGTCTTTACGGCTTTGCGTTCATGTATATCTTAGGAGGATTTTTAAGACTCCACACCACTCCCCATGAAAAATGCCGTTTTAGATACCTTGCAGTATTCATACTCATGACCGCTGTAAACTATGTGCTTTACAGAGTCTTTCCTGATTATTACGGCATCGTTGACTATAATTCAAATCCTTTTGCAGTTATCCAGTGCATATGCCTGCTTCTGTTTTTCAGAGATATAAAGTTCAAGTCCGCAGCGGTAAACCATATCGCAGGACTTACCTTTGGAATTTATATGATACACGACAACAAATATGTCCGTGATCACATCTGGCAGGAAGTATTTTCAGTAAACGAAAAATCATTTTACAGCACACACCTTTACCCACTTAAAATCGCTGCGATCTGTATCGGCATATTCATTTTCTGCGGCTGTATCGAACAGCTAAGACAATGGCTTTTTGCCGGCGCAGCGAAGCTTGGGAGGCTCATAGGGAATAAAACTGAAGGCAGAAGCTGACAACTCCTGCTTTCAGCTGATACCTTTCTGATGCCACGAACATCCGCTCACTGCGTTCACTACGTGCATATCGGAAAATTGTAAACACCAAATAAACTTGTCGTTTTCTATAAAATATACAAATAGGTATACATTATGCTTGCTTTTTTATAAAATCTATTGTATAATAAACTTATCCAAAATCAATTTCAAGGAGTAAAAAATGGTTAATGATATTATAGAAGCAGTAAGAGCCGGTCTTACCGGAGACAATAAAGCCGACGCAGTATATCTTGCAGAGCAGGCTGAAAAATATGCCGCTCATGAAAATGCAGTTGAGATATTGCAGGCTATCAGCGAAATGACATTTGCACTTTTATCCGACGACCAGAAGGAACGTCTGAAAGAAGTTATGTTTATCGGCAGCAAGCGTATCGACCAGCATTACAATGAAGCAGTAAAGGCTGCAAACGAGGGAAAGCTTAAAGACGCTGCTGAGATCCTTTCAAAGATCGAGGAGCATGCCGAAAAGCATTTCAGCTCAACGGAAGAGTCAAACAGGTTCTCTTTCAGAAATCCTTTTGAAGAATATCTTTATGTTCATATGTATAAGCCGACAAAACGCCATGAGAGAACGCCTTTTGACTTTTCAAAAATGCTTTCGTTCTATGGATACATACTTGTTGAATTGCGCAAGCCTCAGGAGGCTGTTCCGGTGCTTGAAAAGGCAATACGCTTCAATCCGGTAAACCCTGAGCCAAGATATGAGCTTGCGGAAGCATTCAAGCTGCTGCTGGAGGATGAACAGCTCCTTGAATGTGTTAAGGATACCCTTAAAATAGCAAACACTCCTTACGCAATTGCAAGATGTTACTGCAATTTAGGATTTTACGCTATAAACGTAAAGGATTACGACTCAGCAGTGGCTTTCTATTACGAGAGCCTCCTTTATGCGGAAAATGTAAACGTTGCAGGCGAGCTTCAGCATATAAGCGCCCTTACAGGAAAAAAGGTTGCTCCGCCTACAAGAGCTGAGGTTCTGGCGGCATTTGAAAAATATGACATTCCGAACGGACCAAACCAGGATGTTGTAAATATTGCATACTCACTGGGAAAATACTGTATCGACAACGGCGGTTCTCCTAACGAAGCTATGTTCTATCTGAACATGGTTCATGACCTTACAAATGACCTTGAGGTCAAAGACATGATGGATAAGCTGAGAGAAAAAATGCAGGCTGACCAGGCGGCTCAGGAAGACAAATAAAGCACATAAAAAAGAGCGTTTTTAAGCGCTCTTTTTCGTTGTAGGATGCACCTTTAAGTTGCAGCTGTGCGCAGACAGGTTGGTTGATTCAAAATATAAAATGAGTTATAATAAAAATACTGCACTGAATTATTCAACTTCGCATGAAAGGAAATAAAAGCATGAAATTTTCAGAAAAACTCAGAAATCTTCGTATAAAAAGCGGTTTTTCTCAGGAGGAGCTTGCTGAAAAATTTGGCATAAGCCGTCAGACCGTTTCAAAATGGGAGTCCGGAATTTCTCTCCCGGAGGTTGACAAGCTTATAGCTTTAAGCGACTATTTTCAGGTAACTATAGATTATCTCCTCAGGGATAAGCAAATAAACTTGACCTCCTCCGAAAGCCTTGACCGCATGATTGTTCAATTTCTCAGCTCATCCTATGATATGACCGATATTTCACAGCAGCTGGTAGAAATATTGGAGGACGGAATTATCGACAGCTCAGAAAAACTCCAGCTGGAACAGATCATCTGCACCATGGACAAAATTGCAAAAAATCTTGAAAAGATCCGCAATATGCTCCGTCAGGACATAAGGACTGAATGTAATGATAAAAATAAAAAAAGCTGAATATGAAAAAATTCTGCACCATGCCGAAAGCTACCTCCCATATGAGGCATGCGGACTGATCGCCGGAGAAATCTCCGGAAAGGATAAGCTCGTAAAAAAAGCGTATCTCCTTACAAATGCGGCAAGGTCTGAGCGTAGCTTTTCCCTTGACCCAAAGGAACAGTTTGCAGCGGCAAGGGATATGCGAAGTATGGGGCTTATCCTGCTCGGCTGCTGGCACTCCCACCCAAACGCTCCGGCATATCCGTCAAAGGAGGACAAAAGGCTTGCATACGACAGGGATATAAGCTACATAATTCTGTCCCTTGAAAACATGGCAAAACCGCAGCTTAACTCCTTTAAAATATCCGGTGAGGAGCTTTTAATGGAACAGATCAGTATAATATAGACAAAAGGACGGCTTTGAGCCGTCCTGTAATTTTACCCTTTTCTGTAATTCTCCTTGTAGATCGTAAATACCTTTGATGCGTCTAATGCTGTTATTTTTCCATCGCCGCTTAAATCGCATCTTTCTATCTGCTGTGCAGTAAAGCTGCCCGATTCGCCGCCGTAGGTTCTTTTAAATTCGCTGAATATCAAGGACGCATCCTTTGCCGATACTTTTCCGTCGCCGTCTGCATCGCCTAAAACGCCATAATCGCTTATTGCAAGGAATTTATAGCCAAGGTCAGCCGCATATTTTTCAGCAGTGGAGTTTTCATAGCCACAAATCGTTCCGTTATAATAATGACCTTTTTGGTCGTATCCATTACTTATCGCCGTAGCACTATCCCAGAATTCACAGTCAGGGTTTAAGAGCGTTACGCTTTCAAGGCTTTCACAAGATGAAAATGCACTGCTTCCTATACCCTTAACGCTCTTGGGAATAATTACGCTATTAAGATTTGTGCCGCTATATGTACCATAACCAATTTCTTTAACACTGTTCGACATTCTGACACTGCTAAGACTTTTACAGCCGCTAAATGTTAAATTTCCTATTTCTTTGACACTATCGGGTATGGTTATGCTTTCAAGACTTTCACATCTGTAAAATGCACTTGCATTGATAAGCTCAACACTATCAGGTATCTTAACGCTCTTTAGCTTTGTGTTCTGCGAAAACGCACTACAAGCTATACCCTTTGTTCCGTTCTTTATTTCAGCTGATGTAACGTCCTTATCACAGTCTACTACCCACTCATCTACATACTTAATATCTGTCTGATTGTTAACTAAGGCTGTACCGCTAAATACATCTCTTGCGATTGACACAACACTTTCCGGAATCGTTACGCTTTCAAGACTTGTACAGTTTCTAAATACATCTCTATGAATGTTTGTCACACTGTTTGGAATAATTATATTCTCAAGGCTTGTACAGTTTTCAAATGCACTTTCTCCAATTTCAATCACACTATCAGGTATGCTGACGCTTTTAAGCTGCGTGCATTCCTTAAAAGCTCCATATTCAATTAATAAAACCGGCAATCCTTCAATTTCCGCGGGTATATTGACAGAGACAGCGGACTTATCACAATCTATTATTTCCGCAAAATCATATGTTCCGTCACGATCTTTATCAAATGTTGAATAAGTAAGCATACCGTAGGTTTCATCAGCGCCGACGGTTAACAGCGCTTCACCTCCGCACATAAAGCTTGCGGCGCATACTGTTGCTGCGGCAAAGCTTAAAAGCTTTCTTGTTAGCTTCATTGAAACTCCTCCTAATAATATTTGTAAAAATAATACCATAAAAATAAAAGCATGTCAACAAAAAGGACGGCGCAGAGCCGTCCTCATTTCAACAGCTGCTCACGCATAAATGCCAGCAGCTTTTTTTCACGTCTTGAAACCTGGACCTGAGTCATGCCGAGAGCTTTAGCCGTTTCCGACTGGGTCTTGCTGTGATAATATCTCAGCTCGATAAGCCTGCGGTCACGCTCGTCCAATATCTCAAGTATCTGTCTTAAAGCAATAATATCTCCTATTTCCGTATCGGGCGCAGGAACGGAAATGTCTATCTGACCTCCTCCCTCATCACTGCTGTCTGTAAGTGAAACAGCAGGCATACTCACAGAAAGCGCCTCTGCCACAAGGCACTGCTCAGCGCCTAAAAGCTCGCTCAGTTCACTGAGCGCCGGCTCTCTTCCCGTTCTTTTAATAAATTCATCCCTTGTACGCACAGCCTTCATGGAAAGCTCCTTGAGGCTTCTGCTGACCTTTATAGAGCCGCCGTCACGGAAAAGCCTTTTGATCTCGCCTAATATCACCGGTACGGCATATGTTGAAAACTTCACTCCCCTTTCGCTGTCAAATGCATTTACGGCTTTAAGCAAGCCAACGCATCCGGCGGAATAAAGGTCGTCATATTCTATACCTCTGCCCCTGAAACGATTGGCGCAAAGGTGTACAAGTCCAAGATTTTCTTCTGCTACAGGCGGTGTGTTACTCATCCTGATTCTCCAGTTTTTTTCTCATGATTACGGTAGTACCCTTTCCGGGAGTGCTTTTAACACTGAGCTTGTCCATAAAGCTTTCCATTACGGAAAAGCCAAGGCCTGATCTCTCCTCCGCAGGAGCTGTTGTAAAAAGCGGCTCCATAGCCTGCTCCACATTTTCAATGCCGCAGCCGCTGTCCTTTATCCTTATGTATATCTCCCTGCCCTCAAGTATTTTGGCAGTAATGTCTATTTTCCCCTGAGTTCCACGATAGGCATGTACGATACAGTTTGTAACCGCCTCTGAAACCGCAGTCCTTATATCGGCTATATCCTCTATTCCCGGATCAAGAAGAGCTGCAAAAGCGCATACGGCGCTTCGGGCAAAGCCTTCGTTTTCAGATTTGCTGAGGAAACTTATTTTCATTTCATTTATAATCTTCATTCTGGTATCTCCTAACCGTTCCGTATTGCCGCCAGCCGGTCAATTCCCGAAAGTCTCATTACTTTTCTTATATGATCGGAGGGATTTTTCACAATGACCTTTCCGCTGATCTCCTGCATAAGCTTATACCTTCCCATAACAAGACCGATCCCGGAGCTGTCCATAAATCCCACCTCTGAAAAATCCAGTACAAGCTCTGACGGCTGGGATTCACGGAGCGCAAAGTCGATCTCCTGCCGCATTCCCTTTGCACTGTGATGATCTATTTCGCCGGAAAGCATAGCCACTGTCCGGTTATCTTCGCTTATAATTCTTACAGCCATTTTTCCGCTGTCCTCCTTTTTCAAGTTCTCTTTGTATTTATTTTAGTACAAGCCCTGCGCTGTTTTTGTCATATTGTGCGGCAGCGCAAAAAAGGACCTGTCCAAACGACAGATCCTTCTTTTTTTCGTCTATTTAAGCCGCATTTCCCAATGGATTAACATAAGATACTATATAAGATTTCCATTTACCTGCTTTGTAAAATTAAACTAATATTTCAAGCTTCTATAAGACATTAATTTATTATATATCCATTCATCAATTCTTAAGCAAGCGGAAAAAGTACTTCCGAATCCTCTGTTTATACCTATGATTTTATATCCATTTGAATAATATTGAACAGGACCACCACTTTGCCCTTTGATAAGATTCCAGTCACCGGCTATAGTTCTCGCTGAGCATGAAGTTACATTGCCCCACATATAATACATGTGAGTACTATCAGTTCCCGGATAACCTAACGCTCTAACCAATGCACCATTATATGATGCAGATTGATACTTTAAACCTAACCAACCTGTAGAATTACCTAAATTAGCTTTAATTCTTATTACACCCCAGTCATCCTGTTTATCATAAGAACTTGCCCAGTTTCCTCCGCATTCCAGCTTATAGGATTTAGCCGAACCATATGGCTGAGATGTACCGTTAAGAGCAGGTATGACAGTTATTTCCTTTGCCCAGCCTCAAAGATTGCTGTTATAAACACAATGACCAGATGTAGCAACTGAATTAGGACCTATCATAAATCCTGAACCTATATAATTTTTCCCATTTCTTCCAGAAATTAAAAGCTTAGCCGTACTACGATAAAGCTATCCTGTTGTATTAGATACCTTATTACTTCCGCTACTATAAGGCTCTATCTCAGACTCTGCATTCACCCCTGTGTTACTGGGAAAGAATCCCTCAGAACTTTTCTCTTCAACACCTGAAGGCTGAAAATCAAACTCTTTATATTCAGAGATTCCTGTTTCCATATCATAAACATAAGAACCATTATGAAAATCACTTGTTCTCAGACTTTCATTGCTCTCTTCCGGAATCGGCAAAGGTTCAGCGGTTTCAAGAAACTCTTCAATTTCCTCACTTGTCATAGCTTTAGGACAAACTATCTCTGAACTAAATGTATCTATAGCCAATACATTCGATGGCACACTCACGCAAAATATAGCAGCTAAAGCTGCCGCTAAAAATCTTTTCATCACTTTTCTCCTTTCAGATCGAACTCCGCACACAGCTCGAATTCTTCGGAATCTGAATTGAAGATCTTTATGATCCTGTGTTCTCCATCCTCAAGAGCTGAATAGCTAACCTTCTGCTCATCCGTCCCATTAGCTTCAAGAACATTGCCCAGCGCCGTAAACGACTGTTCGTCATTTGACTTGTACCACTTATCGTTACGCTTCTGCTCAAGGACATAGTCTTCCCCGTATGTTATATCCTTATCCGTATTATTTTTAATAGTGAGCGTAAGTCCCTTAGAAGTAATAGAATCCTCGGAAATAGAAAGAGTCACACTCTTATCATTGCTTTCCTTATAAGTTGATTCCCTTGAAAACCTTTCTGTTTCGCCACAGCCCGAAAGAGCAAATACAAACAAGGTACTTAAAAGAAAAATACTCCTTTTCATCAGATACACTCCTTTCTGCTTTTAATTACAGGCTTATTATGGAATCTTAAAATATCTTATTGATTTTATTATAACATATCCATTATTTGGTGTCAATACTATGTGAAATCTTTTTTGATGAGCATTTGATGAGCAATATTATAATATTTATTTAGGTAAGTTAAAAACGGCTCCGTATTTTGACGAAGCCGTTAAGAACCATTATTATTTATTGTGAGGTAATTTGCTTTAGCATTCTTCCCCCTAAATCTATTTCTACAATTTTGCCATGATCCTCCCCATATTGAACCTCTAAAAATATCCTGTTTTCGTAAATGCTGATGTCATCATAATACGGCGCATCATAGCCAAATTCTTTATTACTATCATCCAGTATCTTAATCATACCGTCTGAATTAATTTTATACACTTCATTTTTTGACGTTATAAAAAGTATATTATCGTCAAAAAAATTAACTGATCTAATTTCCTGATCGCTTACCTGTTCAATGCAATATGTATCCGTATTTAAGCGCCACAGCCCATTCGTACTTGAAAAATACAAGAAGCCGTTATTGACAGCTTCTAAATAAGCCTCATTAATCTTCGTATATATTTTAGTAAAGGATTTACTGTCAATATTATAATTCCAAAGAGGAATTTCTGTTTTATCATAGCGGGAGTAATGCTGATACCAAATATAGCCGTGATAAACAACAAATCTACAGCCACGTAAATATTTGCAATTGTGTGAATCTGTATAAAATTCATCTGGAATTTCAACAATTAACTCTGAATTTATTCCGTCATAATCCGTTAAATAAATTGCATTGTCGATTTGATAATAAATTCCTTCTTCCGCAAAATACCAATGTTCGATGGGATCGTTAATGATCATCTCTAAACTTTCGTTTTGATATTTCATAATGAAGAAACGCCCTTCTTTTAAGTCTTGATGTAGTATGCCATACAGTACGTCATTATGAAATACCAGATCATAAAAAAAGCAACGTGATTCAGGTAAATTTGTCTTTATAGGATTTCCATCTCCGTTATCGTAATACAGAATCGGATAAAAGCAATTTTTACCTACAAGTTTTTTATAATAGTACCCACCATTGTCATCAAAAATCGGTTCGCCGTTATTATAATTTTTGGCAAACAAATCGTTTTCTTCCGTTTTGATCTCGGATAACGGCTGCTGCACTGCCTCTATCTTTTCAATATCCAGCTCAGCTTCCGATGTGGTATTCTCAATGATCGGTTCAGTTTCAGTTGTAACTTCGGCGCTTTCGGATAAGGCTCCACTACTTTCCACAGTTGAAGCCTGAGAAATCGGCTTACTTATATCCGAGGATGCAGTATTTCTGCAAGCTGACAGCATTATAAGTAGCATGCTGATCAAGACAACTCTTTTCATATTCTACCTCATATCAATTTAACTCTTCGATTTGCGTATCTGCAAGGATTAAAATAAATATACGCTTATTATATCACATACCACAAATAAGCGTCAAGCTGCTGTTTCATTCAAAAAGTCCTGTCGTTTTTGCGGCAGGACTTTTTTTGCCGGGAGCATCCGACTACTTACACAAAAAGGTGTTGTCTCCTTCAGTTATTCACAATATATATCTCTCATAAACGCTCCCTCAGCATGGCTAAGTATAACACATAAGTGTTCAAATGTCAACATATGTATTCATATTTTCCCCTCAACCGATATATTATATTGATTAAGGGGCATTACCCCGTCATTAAAGGTGGAAAGCTGCAAAAGGGCATCTTGCCTAAATTATCGAGGTGATAATATGTATAAACCAACCCTTGACCCGAAAGTTGTCGGAAGCGTCATTGCCGGATTCAGAAAACAAAAAGGTATCTCACAGGAGGTTCTAAGCGGACTTGCAGATATTGGAAGAACCCATTTAAGTGCAATAGAACGCGGAGAGCGAAAGCCTACCCTTGAAACTCTTTTCAGAATTGCCACTGCGCTGAATGTTAAAATGAGCAACATTGTAATATCCATTGAGGAAAAGCTTTAAGGCAACAAAACGGCTCCGCATTCACGAAGCCGTTTAATCACACCTAACTCAATTTAAATTCTTCAGCACATTCGATTTCTTCCGATGAAAAATTGAATGATTTTATGATCCTGTACTCTCCTTTTTCAAGAGGCTTATCAAGCTTAACATCAAAATCATTTTCACCCTTCGGGTCAAGTATGACACCGAGAGCTATAAAATACCACTCGTCCTCCGAGCTATACCACTTGCCGTCACGCTTTTGCTCGATCAGATAGTCCATTCCATAGCTGCCCTCCTCGCTTGTGTTGTTTACAATATTAAGCATAAACCCGTCCGGGCTAAGGGTTTTTTCGTCGATCTTCATTTCTATGCTTTCGCTTTCCGTACCCTTAAAATTGGAGGGCTTGGAAAACCTGCTGCTTTCTTTACTGTTGCAGCCGAAGAGCAGACCGCAGCTGCATAAAAGTGCTGTTATAAATGCTATGCGTTTCATAGATACCTCCTTAATATTATGTTACATATATTATAATAGATCCCCTTTAATATGTCAATACAATTCTTACAAAAATATATACAAAAAACGGCTCCGTATTTTTACGAAGCCGTTAAGAATCATTATTATTTTCGTGGGATCAATAGCCCATTCCGCCCTGAGGCATTGCCGGTTCCGGATGCTCTTCCGGAATATCAGCAACAAGGCTTTCTGTTGTAAGAACCATTGAAGCTACAGAAGCAGCATTCTGGAGAGCTGAACGTGTAACCTTTGTAGGATCTACGATTCCGGCAGGGATCATATCGCAGTAAACCTCTGAATATGCGTCAAAGCCATAACCAACCTTATCAGCGCCCTTGATCTTATCAATAATAACGCTGCCTTCAAGACCTGCATTAATTGCGATCTGACGAACAGGTTCTTCAAGAGCCTTGAGAACGATCTGAGCACCTGTCTTTTCATCGCTTTCAAGCTCAGGGATAAGCTTTTCAACAGCAGGCATTGCATTGATAAGAGCTGTACCGCCTCCGGCAACGATTCCCTCTTCAACAGCAGCCTTTGTAGCAGCAAGAGCGTCCTCAATACGGAGCTTCTTTTCCTTCATCTCGATTTCAGTAGCAGCGCCTACCTTGATAACAGCAACACCGCCGGAAAGCTTTGCAAGTCTTTCCTGGAGCTTTTCTCTATCAAAGTCAGAAGTTGTTGTTTCGATCTGAGCCTTGATCTGGCCTACTCTGTCCTTGATAGCCTGTGAATCGCCCATACCGTCAACAATAATAGTATTTTCCTTCTGGATAACGACCTGTCTTGCACGGCCAAGCTGTTCAAGCTGAGTTTCTTTAAGCTCAAGACCCAATTCCTCAGAAATTACCTCTCCGCCTGTAAGGATCGCAATATCCTTAAGCATTTCCTTACGTCTGTCGCCAAAGCCCGGAGCCTTTACAGCAGCGCACTTGAATGTACCTCTGAGATTGTTGAGGATAAGTGTTGTAAGAGCTTCGCCCTCAACGTCTTCAGCAATAATAACAAGCTTCTTGCCTGACTGAACAAGCTGTTCAAGAAGAGGAAGAATTTCCTGGATAGAAGAAATCTTCTTATCTGTAATAAGAATGTAAGCGTCATCATAAACAGCTTCCATTTTCTCTGTATCTGTAACCATGTAAGGTGAAATGTAGCCTCTGTCAAACTGCATTCCCTCTACGACCTCGCTGTAGGTTTCAGCAGTCTTGCTCTCTTCAATAGTGATTACGCCGTCCGATGTAACCTTTTCCATTGCCTCAGCAATAAGCTTTCCAACCTGCTCGTTTGCTGATGAAACTGTTGCAACTCTTGCGATATCGTCGCTGCCCTCGATTGTCTTTGAGTTGGAGATCACAGCCTCAACTGCTGCGTCAACAGCCTTTGCCATACCCTTTTTAACTACCATAGGGTTTGCGCCTGCGGCAATATTCTTCATTCCCTCACGGATCATAGCCTGTGCAAGCAGTGTTGCAGTTGTAGTACCGTCTCCGGCAGCGTCGTTTGTCTTAGTAGCAACTTCCTTTACAAGCTGAGCGCCCATATTTTCAAATGCGTCCGGAAGCTCAATTTCCTTTGCAATAGTAACACCGTCGTTTGTGATCAGCGGTGAACCGAACTTCTTGTCAAGAACAACATTTCTGCCCTTAGGACCCAGTGTTATCTTAACAGTATCAGCAAGCTTGTCAATACCGGTCTGAAGAGCCTTTCTTGCTTCTTCGCCGTACTTAATATCCTTAGCCATTATAATCAATCTCCTTTGTCATAAAATATATATTTGATTATTCCACAATTGCCAGAACATCTGACTGACGGAGGATCGTATACTCAACGTCATCAATCTTAACTTCTGTTCCCGCATACTTGCTCAGCAGAACCTTATCGCCGACTTTAAGATACATTTCAACCTTTTCACCGTCAACAACTCCGCCCGGACCAACAGCAACAACTTCGGCAACCTGTGGCTTTTCCTTAGCCGCCGCTGCAAGAATAATGCCGCCCTTTGTTGTTTCTTCAGCTTCGATCATCTTGATGACAACTCTGTCTGCCAATGGTTTGATAGTCATGTTTATTCCTCCTGGATTTATTTTTGTTAGTTTTGGTTAGCACTCTTGTACTTCGAGTGCTAATACTATTGTACCAAGTTTACAGGAAAAATCAAGGGAATTTTGAATATTAAATTAATTTTTGTATTTTTTAACAATATTTTTTGTCAATTTTACAATTCAAATAGTAATAATAACTAACTAAAACCAGTGCTATCAGAAATAATATTTAACTTATTCACGACTTTGTAATCAAATTTTCATAATTTCTCATACAAATACAACCAAAATTGTTGTATAATAAATTTAAGCATTATTTTGTGCTGAATGTTAATAAGATTTATCTTGTAATCAAATGCAGCAGAATGCTTTCTAAAACATCCTGTCTGGATTAAAATCGGAGCAAGCGCTGATAAGTTTACTTAATCAGCATGCGTCGGTTATAAGACAATACCGCACAAAGCACGCCTTGCGGCTTTGCACACATCTTGCTGGCATATTTTCCGTCATACGACCGCAGGAAGCACCCTTGCGGTGTCACACAAAAACCTCTTGACATACGCCCGTAGGAAGTGCCCTTGGGGTACACCAGTATGCCTGCGAGCTTTTTATGCGATCTGACGAAAAATCTGACTGCGCAATCTGCACACAATCTTTGTGCGGTATTGCCTTAAATTTAATAAAAAAGAGGAGTTACATATGTCCCTTGAAAAAGTGATGATCGTTGACGACGATAAAAATATTTGTGATCTTCTGAGATTATATCTTGAAAAGGATGGATACAACATAATCCTTTCTCATGACGGCGAAGAGGCTCTTGTTAAATTTAACGCCCTGAAACCTGATATTGTCCTTCTTGATGTAATGCTCCCTGGAATTGACGGATGGCAGATCTGCCGTGAAATCCGCAAAAAGTCAAACGTTCCGATAATCATGATCACTGCAAAAAGCGAAACCTTTGACAAGGTTCTCGGTCTTGAGCTTGGTGCGGACGACTATATAGTCAAGCCTTTTGACACAAAGGAAGTAATTGCAAGAATCAAGGCTGTTGCAAGAAGAACGGGAAAGATGCCGTCAAAAGCTGATAACAAGGAGCTGAATTACGATAAGCTTTCAGTTAACCTTACAAGATATGTGCTTAAAGTTGACGGAAAGGTTCTGGATACTCCTCCAAAGGAGCTGGAGCTTTTATACTTCCTTGCTTCAAATCCTAACCGTGTGTTCACACGTGACCAGCTTTTGGATGAGGTATGGGGATTTGAGTATTACGGAGATTCCCGTACTATAGACGTTCATATTAAAAGGCTCAGAGAAAAGCTCGAGGGAGTGTCGGATAAATGGACTCTCAAAACAGTTTGGGGCGTAGGATACAAATTTGAATCAGAAGAAGACGAAGACTAATAGACATAATATTCATAACTTGACAAGCGTCTGCGCAGATCTTTTGGGCAAATTTTGTTGCTGCCGGCGGAAAGGTAGGTACCGGCTATGAGAAAAAAGGTTTTAAGGCAATTCTGTGCCGGGCTTGTTCTGCTGATCATATGCACTCTGTTTACAGGGTTCGCCTCAGCCGCAAAAATCGTTTCGGCTGAGAAAAGAGCAGCGCTTTCACGGCTTGAGGTTATCGCTTCGTCTGTTGGATACAGTATTCAGGAGGCGGCTTCCCGGTCAGATGATATCAATATCAGTAATGACATCTTAATTGCGTGTCAGCTTGACTTTTTCCGGAAAAAGTATGGTCTTAAGTCTCTTTCGATCTCAGCTACAGCCGATCCATCAGTACACGGAGACAAACCCGGCACTGAGGTGAGCTATTCCGACGGCAAGTTAAGCTACTGCCGCAGCATAAGCGTCGAGCTAAAAAACGGCAAATGTGAAGAACTATATATCTCGGCAGCCCTCACGTCACAGGATATTTACCGAAAGGCTGCCTTAACGGGAGCGCTCTCGGCTTTGCCGATTTTAATAATTACAATAGTTTATATTATATGGTTCCTTTCACGGCATATGAAAAAAATAAACGAGGAGCTGAAGCTTTCGGAATATGTTACGAGATGTGCCGAGGGTAACTTTGAAAGCGATCCGCCGGAGATCAGTTCTCCGGAGCTTAAGCCCCTTAGCAGCGCTGTTGTGCTTATTGCGCAGCAGCTTCAAAACAGCAGCCTTAAACGAAATGAGTTTGTAAGCAACGTATCCCATGAGCTGAAGACGCCGCTTACAACTATAAACGGCTTTATAACAGGAATTATTGACGGAACAATAGCCAAAGAGAAGCGTAAGAAATACCTTATGCGCACTCAAAGCGAAGTCAACCGCATGAACAGGCTTGTCACAACAATGCTCAATATAACAAGGCTTCAAACAGGCTCTCTTGATTTGAAATGCGAAAAAATAAATTTGTCAAAGATGATAGTTGAAATTTTCTTTTTGTTTGAAATGCAGATCGAGGAAAAGAAGCTTGATATCTCCGGACTTGACGGCGATCCTGTTTTTATTAACGGAGATGAGAATATTCTGTTCCAGATAATGTATAATCTTATAGAGAACGCTGTTAAATTTACAGAAAAAGGCGGAGAAATCGAAATCAGCGTATACTCTGAAAATAATTTTGTTTATATTAATATAAAAAATTCCGGAAAGGGTATTAACAATCAGGATATTCAAAAAATATTTGACAGATTCTATAAAACAGATGCTTCAAGAAGCTTAGATATAACAGGAATAGGACTTGGGCTTAGCATAGTAAAGAAGCTGCTTAATTTTAATAATGGCAATATTACTGTTGTAAGCATACCTAATGAGCATACTGAATTTACGGTTACATTGCCCTCCAGCCAGTTATAAAAGAAAGGGATACAGATGGATAATAACGAAAATTTAAATAATATTTCTGAAACGCCGGAGCAAAGTGTAAATCCAGTGCCCGAAAGCGTGGACACTGCTCCTCAGGAGCCGCCCCAGATAGCTGAGCCTGCCTTGAATGTTTCAGAACAGGTGGAACAATCAGCGGAAACCTCCGATTTTACCCGAAGCAATGAACTTAACAGCTTTTCCGGTGAAGCTCCTTTGGAAAGCGTTCAGGAGCAGCCACTGCCGGATGAACCTTCCCTAAATGTTTCAGAACAGGTGGAGCAGACAGCAGAACCCTCCGGCTTTAACCGGAACAATGAACTTAACAGCTTTTCCGGTGAAACTCCTTTGGAAAGCGTTCAGGAGCAGTCTGAAAGCCATGATCCTGCTCTTGACAGCTTTTTAAACGGAAGTCCGGAAAGAGAAAACGCTCCAATCGAGCATATAAACTTTGAAAATCCAAAGGCTCAGGCCTCTAAAAACCATAGCGGAAATAAACTTGCGGCAGTTCTTCTCGTTATAGTGCTTATTCTTGTGGCAGCCCTTATTATATTCTGCGTGTTTATGGATCTTAAAAGCGGCAGTCTGTCCAATGGCGCCAGCTACTCCTCTCAAGGCAGCTCCGAAAAGGTAGTGCTGAACACAAACTCAAAGCCAGATTCTAAGGACGAAAATCTTCGCCTTGAAGACGGAACATATTCAACCGAGGGGATCGCAGTAAAAATTCGTCCTCAGATAGTTGATATTTACACCTACAGCAACAGACTTAAAAAGCCTCTTGCAAGCGGATCAGGGGTAATTATAACAGAAGACGGATATATCGTCACAAACACTCACGTTCTTGAAAGCAGCGATTACTTCAAGGTAAAACTCAGCAACGGAAAGGAATATAACGGACAGCTTATTGGCAGGGATGCTAAAACCGATATTGCCGTTATAAAAATAGAGGAAACAGGACTTCCGGTAGCGGAGCTTGGAAATTCCGACGAAGTGGTTCTGGGTGAAAAGGTCGTTGCAATAGGCAATCCTGCCGGACTTTCAGGCTCAGTCACAGACGGCATCGTTTCCGGCCTTGACAGGAAAATAAAAACCGATGTATCAGGCTATGAAATGAACTGTATTCAGACTAATGCAGCAATCAGTCCGGGAAACTCAGGCGGAGCCTTGGTCAACATGCATGGTCAGCTTATAGGAATCACCTCATCAAAATATGCAAGCGCAAGCTATGAGGGACTTGGCTTTGCGATCACGATCAACGAAGCAAAGCCGATCATTGAGGATATAATCTCAAACGGCTATGTAAGCGGACGTGTAAGGATCGGCATTGAATTTTATTCAATGGATACCGATTATGCTAAAGCTCTTTTTGAAGAGGAATACGGCTACGAAGCCCCTGACAGCTTATCCGGTCTGTGGGTAACTTCAATCAAAGAAGGCTTTGATATTGCCAATACAGAGCTCCAGGAGGGCGACTTCATCACTGAGGCAGAGGGAGTTAAGATTACAAATTATGACGATCTACTGGGGATTCTCAAAACCAAAAAGGGCGGAGACACCTTAAAGCTTAAATGCCTGAGAATTGAAAAGGACGATACGTCAAAGAAAATGATACCTTTTGAAATTGAGTTCAGGCTCAGCGCTGATACCTCAGGAGATTTCTGACCAAGGTATTGCCATAAATAATAATCCCACTGAGAAGAATAAAGCTTCTCAGTGGGATTATTTTTAGTATAAATATTTATTTATCTCGCTAAGTAAAGGCTCGAAAACCACGCCGTCCTTAACCGGAGAGCTAAGACTAAGAGTATGCTCAATAACATCGGATATAAAACCTCCGGCAGCCGCAACACAGCGGGAAAGAGAATATCCCTTTGCCGTAAACGCACAGACAACTGAGGCAAAAATATCTCCTGTACCGGAAAATACAATTCCAAGGCGGTGTATCTCATCAATTGAAACCTTGCCGTTATCCCAAGTGAGATTTACCATACTATCCCCATGCCTTATACCGGTCAAAACGATCTTATTACATCCGATCTCAGCAAGCCGCTGAGCAAGCCTTTCAGCAAAACTGTCTTCAACGTCCTCCCCACAGTACTCTGTTCCCGTTAAAAAGCATGCCTCTGTAAGATTAGGGGTGATTATATCCGCATGGGAAACAAGCTCCTTCATGCACATCTTCATCTCATCGGTGTATGTAGGATAAAGCTTTCCTGCATCACCCATTACCGGATCAATTATCACACAAACGTCAGGAGCCGTTTTACGGCGTTTTATTATAAAGTCGGACACTATGTCTATCTGCTTTGGAGAGCCTAAAAAACCGCTGTAGACTGCGTCTATGGGGATATCGTCCCATGTATCGAAATACTTAGGCATATCCCCCGTAAGATCATGGAAAGTAAAGCTTGGAAATCCCGTATGCTTTGACAGAACCGCTGTAGGAACTGGGCATGCCTGTACTCCTGCTGCAGAAAGTATAGCTATTGCGGTAGTAAGAGAACAGCGCCCGAAGCCTGAAATATCGTTAATACATGCTACTCTTGGAATTACATTCATATCTTTATTCTCCCTTGCTCAGCGCCGAATAAATCTCGCTTTTTTTATATCCTGTCTCCCTTGCCGTTTCCTTGCATGCCTCGGAAGGCTTCATACCTTCCTCTATAAGCCTTGATGCATGCTTTACCGCCTGTTCAATTGTCAGCTCAAGAGGAGGTCTTTCCTGTGCTCCCTCCACTACGATCACATATTCTCCCTTTGGATTTTTAAGCTCGTAGTAACTTATCGCTTCAGTCAAAGTCATACGGAGCACTTCTTCATATATCTTAGTAAGCTCTCTGCACAAAGCGATATTCCTATTTCCGAAATATTTAAGGAAATCACTGAGAGTATTTCTCAGCTTGTGAGGCGCTTCGTAAAACACAAGCGTCCTCGTATCGTTTTTAACGCTTTCAAGGTGCTCAAACCTCTGCTTTTTATTTACGGACAAAAAGCCCTCAAATGAAAACCTTGAAGTAATAAGTCCGGAAACAGCAAGGGCAGAAATAACCGCACTGGGACCCGGAACGACCTTTACCGGAACGCCTGCTTCATGACACATTCTTACAAGCTCCTCTCCGGGATCGGAAATACAAGGCATACCTGCATCCGTAACTATTGCTGCATTCTCTCCGCCTAAAATACGCTGAATTATTCCCTCAGCGCAGCTTTTAGTGCTGTGTCCGTGATAGCTTATAAGCGGCTTTTTTATATCATATCTGCTGAGCAGCTTTAAAGTCACACGAGTATCCTCAGCAGCAATAAAATCCACATCTTTCAGCGTTTCAAGCTGACGAAAGGTCACGTCCTCCATATTTCCTATTGGAGTTCCAACCACAAAAAGCGTACCCATTTCAGTCCTCCGTTCCAAGACCCATAGAATAAATTCTTTCAAGCTCCTCCGAGTATCCATTTTCTCCCATTACATAAAGCTGCGGAAGCACCTTCATAAACGGCTTTGAGCCTTTCTTTCCCTCAATAAGAAACAGCCACGGAGCTGTACTACTGTTTTTCGATACAAAGCGCAGTCTCTTAGGCTCTATATTGTTGTTTTTCATAGCGGTTATAACATCCCCCAGTCTTTCGGGACGATTGCAGAGGCAAAGCCTTCCTCCGAATTTCAGCAGCTTATTTGCAGCGGCACATACATCATTTATATCGCACATTACCTCATGCCTTGCGATTCTGTGTGCAGGAATAAGGCTTTCTATCCCTGCGCTGCCTGCCTTATATGGCGGATTACAGGTAACAAGAGAAAACCTGCCCAAGGGAGCATCCTCCCAAAGCTCTTTAAGGTCTGCGCATATTGGTATTACAGAATCTATACCGCTTTTTTCAAGACTCATTTCCAGCTGCTCTATCGCCAAAGGCTGGATATCAACTCCATAAGTGATCTCAGGAGGCGCATATCTCTGCATAAGAAGCGGTATTATACCGCAGCCCGTTCCCAGATCACATGCCACATCCTTTTTGCGGTATTCAGAAAAAGCAGTCAGCAAAAAAGCGTCAGTGCCAAATCCATGACTTTTTGTCACGCAGATGCTTATTTTATCAGAAAGCTTTTCAAAGCTGTATTCTTCCACAAGTTACCTCCAGATATAGTAATAGGCGATTCAATAAGGGAGCTGCCAACGTCATTTAGCGTGGCATTGTGCAGCACAATCCGCACTGAAAATCCGGTATATGATACATCCCCTAATGAATATAAAAATGAAGCTCGCCTAAAGGCTTTTGCCTGAATTTTAATAATACCACAAAAAGCAACATAATTCAACTATCAGGACAGAAAAAAGACCTGTATTATAAAATACAGGTCTTTTAAGTAGCGTTAAATTATAATTACTTACTAGCAATAGCCTGGATAAGAGCAACCAGGTCAGGGTTAGTAATTACACCGTTACCATCAAAGTCAACGTTAGCTGTCTTTACATAGTAAACTGTTGGGTCAGCAACTTTCTTAGCAACGAGAACAGCATCAGCAATGTTGAACTTGCCGTCAGCATTAGCATCGCCCTGAACACCAGCAGTAACCTTAGCAGCTACAGCGTCAGCGATTGCCTTAGCACCTTCAGCTGTTGGAGTTGGTCTGTAGTCTTCTGTATCAGCGCCAGCCTTTACGTATTCTGGGTGATCCTTGAAGATTGCAGCAATGTCAACAAGCTCTACACCGTCAATAGCGCCAAGAGCTGTGTTAGCTGTACCAATATATCCTTCGAGAGTTGGGTTAAGCTGAACAAAGTTTTCAGCTTCTGGATTTAATACGTCAAGATATGGTGAGTAAATGTTTGTGAAGTAGATTGTTGCATCAGGATTGATAGCCTTGAGGTCTTCAACAATACCGTTTGCGTTAGCAACAAAAGCAGAAATTGCTGCATTGATAGTAGCATTTTCTTCAAGAGCAGTACCGATTGCACCTGCTGCTGCAAGCTGCTCTGCATCTGACATAGCGTCAACTGCAGCCTTGATGTTAGCTACTGTTTCCTTGTCGTTAGCGCCGATTTCAGCGTCAACAGCCTTAGCAATTTCGTTGATGAATGGTGAAAGAACATCATAAAGACCAACAGAAACTGTTATGTAGTCAGCTCTTGACATACCATATGCGTCATAGATTGAAGCCTCATCAGCGATGAGTGCATCAAGACCAGCCTTGATGTCTGATGAAGCAAGACCAAGTGCTGAGTAGTCATAAACTCCTGCACCTGTTGATTCTGCAACAATGTCGCCGTAACGTGTAGCAGCAACGTTGTCACCTACTGAAGCAGCAACATAACCTGTTGGCTGTGCACCCTCAGCGCTTACAGCAGCTGGAGCAACTGCAGCCAGTGAAGCAACTGCAACGATTGAAGCCAATGTCTTCTTAAATACTGATTTCATTTTACATACTCCTTTTTTGTTAAAATGACCATAAACACGCC
>CANPXN010000018.1 GCA_947586185.1 uncultured Clostridia bacterium | reverse complement strand
AAGACCTTTTTCTAAAAAATTTCTTGACCCGCTCTCTTCCGCCTCTCTCGTTCGACAGCTTTATTATTATATCACCTTCCTCCCCTTTTGTCAACTCCTTCCCCTTACTTTCGGCAGGTTGCATAGTTTTGTTGGGAGATTATTTGCCTTTTATACAGATTTTGCCCGAATTTACTTGACACTACACAAATAATGTACTATACTTTTTAAAATTAAGTAATATAAGGAGTATTTTTTATGACTTACAGCATTACAGAATGGATTTCATTTTTCTTTATTTACTGCTTTTTCGGCTGGTGTTTTGAATGTACGCTTTGCTCTATAGAGGCTAAACGTTTTATCAATCGTGGATTTTTACGAGGTCCATACATTCCTATATATGGCTTTGGAGCGATAACGATGATTTTTGCAGCGATCCCTGTTATGGGCAATCCAACCCTTGTATTTCTGTGTGGAGCTCTTGCAGCTACGCTCCTTGAATATGTAACGGGAACTTTAATGGAGGTTATTTTTAAAACCCGTTACTGGGACTACAGCGACTGCCACTATCAGATCAGCGGCAGAATTTGTGCGGAGGCTACACTCATGTGGGGGTTTCTGACACTGTTTGTAAATTATAATGTACATACACATATTGTCAGCCTTATAAAACATATAAATGTAACCATTCTTACAGCAGCTGATATTGTACTGTGTATTCTGTTTATCGCAGACTTAATTATATCCTTCAAGTCAGCTGTGGATGTTGCTTCAGTTTCTAAAAGGCTTTACGAAATCAAAACTGAAGCCACCGCTCTTATTGAAAAGCTTTCAGATAAAAATACAGCCTCTGACCGCATTATCAACATTAGAAAAAAGCTTGATAAGCTCCAGGCTGAAAGAAATTCTATTTCTGAAAAAATAGGCATTTTCCAGAAAAGCTTTATTAAATCCCATCCAAAAGCACACATGTCTAAGCTTAATTATACATTTAAAGAATTATACGAGCGAACAAGGAATAAAGCCGATAAAAAATAAAATTCTGAAAAAAATATTAAAATCCCCTTTTCTTTTTGACTTATTTATGGTATAATAGATACATATATTTATTAAAGACTTTAATCTTAAAATGTCCGGTCTTTTCCGGGCATTAAGTAACATATAACAGGAGGAACTTATATGAATATTAACGAACTCTATAGACTTTGGTGTGAAAAGGCTACAGCAGATCCTGATCTTTCAGCTGAGCTTTCTGAGATTGAAAATGATAAAGAAGCTATAAACGACAGATTTTACCGCAATCTCGATTTCGGAACCGGCGGTTTAAGAGGCGTGATCGGCGCAGGCACAAACCGCATGAACGTTTATACTGTCGGCCGTGCCACACAAGGCTTTGCTGACTATATAAATGAAGCCTATGATAACCCTAAGGTTGCCATTTCATATGACAGCCGTATTAAATCCGACGTTTTCGCAAAATCCGTTGCAAAGGTTTTTGCTGCCAATGGTATTAAGGTATATATTTACAGCGAGCTTATGCCTACACCTATGCTGTCATTTGCAGTACGTGAGCTTAAATGTCAGGGCGGCGTAATGGTTACAGCAAGCCACAATCCGTCAAAGTACAACGGCTATAAGGCATACGGCGCTGACGGATGCCAGCTTAATCTTGAAGATGCCGAAAAAGTAATCCAGAAAGTAAATTCTCTGGATATGTTCAATGATGTTAAATCAGTAGACTTTGAAACCGCTCTTAAGGACGGCAGAATCGAATATATCGGCGATGACGTGATAAACGCTTTCTATGAGAATGTCCTTGCTCAGGGCATCAACACAAATCTCGTTGCTGACAGCGGACTAAAGGTCGTATATACTCCCCTTAACGGTACCGGAAACAAGCCTGTCCGTCATATTCTAAGCAAAATAGGCGTTAAGGACATCACAGTTGTTCCGGAGCAGGAAAACCCTGACGGAACCTTTAAAACATGTCCGTATCCTAATCCGGAGATCCGTGAGGCTCTTGTTCTCGGACTGGAGCTTTGCGATAAGGTTAAACCTGATCTGCTTTTGGCAACAGATCCTGACTGCGACCGTGTCGGAATTGCTGTTCCGGACGAAAACGGAGAGTATGTTCTCATATCCGGCAACGAAATGGGCGCTATGCTTCTTGAATATATATGCAGCGAAAGAACAAGACTTGGTACAATGCCTGAAAATCCGGTTACTGTAAAGACGATCGTTACAACGGATATCATAAAGCGTATAGCTGCAAAATACGGCGTTGAGGTTATAGAAGTTCTTACAGGCTTTAAGTTTATCGGCGAACAAATCGGCATACTTGAAGCAAAGGGAGAAGCCGACAGATACATCTTCGGCTATGAGGAAAGCTACGGTTATCTTTCAGGCAGCTATGTCCGTGACAAGGATGCTGTTAACGCTTCCATGCTCATTTGCGAAATGGCGGCATACTATAGAACAAAGGGAATTTCACTTCTCCAGGCAAGAGAAAATATGTACAAAGCATACGGCGTGTTTGCACACTCACAGCAGAGCTTTACATTTGAAGGCGAAATCGGTATGGAAAAAATGTCCTCGATCATGACTTCTCTCCGTGAAAACGGTCCGTCATCAATCGGCGGGCTTAAAGTTACCGTATTTGAGGACTATTTAAACAGTACCTCAAAGGATATTGCTACAGGAAATATTACAGCAATTAACCTCCCTAAATCAAATGTCCTTGCATTCAAACTGGAAGACGGCGCAAGTGTTATTATCAGACCGTCCGGAACAGAGCCTAAGATCAAGGCATATTATACTACAACCGGAAGCGATCACGAAACTGCACAGGCTCTTGAAGAAAAGCTCAAGGCTGAATTTTCAGAGCTTGTTAAATAATCAAAGCATATAGCAAAGCCGCAGCTCATATGAGCTGCGGCTTATTTTATGCTATAAAAAGCTTGCTGCCGTCATAATCAACTTTAATTGTACTTCCAGGAGCAACATCATCAGCAATTATTTTCTTAGCAATAAGAGTTTCAACCCTGCGCTGCAAAAATCTTCTGAGAGGTCTTGCACCGTAATTCGGATCATATCCCTCATCAATAATATAATTTTTAGCGCTGTCAGATACCTCAACATTAAGCTGCTTATCTCTGAGCCTGTTTCTCAGCTCGTCAAGCATAAGATCAACTATGCTGAATATCTCAGACTTCATAAGCGGCTTGTAATAAACAATTTCATCAAGACGATTTAAGAACTCCGGTCTGAACTGCTGTTTAAGCATTCCGTCAACTGTAGCTCTCGCCTCATCCGAGATTTCACCGTCCGGCTGAATACCGTCAAGGATGTATGAAGAACCAAGATTGGAGGTAAGAATAATGATCGTATTTTTAAAGTCAACAGTTCTTCCCTGAGAATCTGTAATACGTCCGTCATCAAGAACCTGAAGCAGGATATTGAACACATCCGGATGCGCTTTTTCAACCTCGTCAAAGAGGACTACTGAATATGGCTTTCTCCTTACCGCCTCAGTAAGCTGTCCGCCCTCGTCATAGCCGACATATCCAGGAGGAGCGCCTATAAGTCTGCTTACACTGAATTTCTCCATATACTCAGTCATATCAATACGAACGATATTGTTTTCATCGTCAAAAAGGGCCTGAGCAAGAGTTTTAGCAAGCTCCGTCTTACCAACACCAGTAGGACCAAGGAACAAAAATGAACCTATTGGTCTGTTTGGATCCTGAATACCGGCTCTTGAACGAAGAATAGCCTCGCTCACCTTTTCAACAGCCTCATTCTGACCGATTACACGCTGGTGAAGTATTCCCTCCAGATTCAGCAGCTTTTCACGTTCGCCCTCCATAAGCCTTGCAACAGGGATACCAGTCCAGCGGCAGATAATTCTTGCAATTTCCTCCTCTGTAACCTTGTCACGAAGAAGAGAATTTCCGCTCTTTGCCTTTTCAGCAATCTGTTCTTCCTCCTCAAGTTCTTTCTGGAGCTGAGGAAGTCTGCCATATTTCAGCTCGGCTGCCTTATTAAGGTCGTACTCACGCTCAGCCTTTGCGATCTCGGAATTTGTATGCTCAATATCCTCACGGAGCTTCTGAACCTTAGTAATAGCGCTCTTTTCGTTCTCCCATTTAGCTTTCATACTATTGAACTTTTCACGCATGTCCGCAAGCTCTTTCTGAACCTCTGCAAGATGCTCGGCAGAAATTTTGTCATTCTCCTTTTTGAGAGCAGCCTCCTCTATTTCATGCTGAATGATTTTTCTTGATATCTCATCAAGCTCTGTCGGCATCGAGTCGATCTCCGTTCTTATCATAGCGCATGCCTCGTCAACAAGATCAATTGCTTTATCCGGCAAAAATCTGTCAGTAATATATCTGTCTGAAAGCGTTGCGGCAGCAATAAGCGCCTGGTCATGAATCTTGACGCCATGGAATACCTCATAGCGCTCTTTAAGTCCTCTTAAAATTGAAATAGTATCCTCAACAGTCGGCTCATTAACCATAACAGGCTGGAAACGTCTTTCCAAAGCTGCATCCTTTTCAATATACTGCCTGTACTCGTTTAAGGTAGTAGCGCCGATACAATGCAGCTCACCCCTGGCAAGCATAGGCTTCAAAAGGTTTCCTGCATCCATTGCGCCGTCGGTTTTTCCTGCACCGACTATGGTATGAAGCTCATCTATAAAGAGGATTATTCCGCCCTCGCTCTTTTTTATCTCCGAAAGAACAGCCTTGAATCTTTCCTCAAATTCGCCTCTGTATTTTGCCCCTGCAACAAGTGCGCCCAAATCAAGGGAAAATATCTTTCTGTCTTTCAAGCTGTCTGGAACATCACCCTGCACAATTCTCAGCGCAAGCCCCTCTGCAATAGCCGTTTTACCAACGCCCGGCTCACCTATCAAAACAGGATTGTTCTTGGTCTTTCTTGAAAGAATACGAATAACATTTCTAATCTCGCTGTCACGTCCGATAACAGGGTCAAGCTTATTGTTTCTTGCAAGCTCCACAAGGTCCTGACCGTACTTTTTCAACACGTCATATGTCTCCTCAGGGTTCTGACTTGTCACCTTTGTATTGCCTCTGACCTCCATGAGCACCTTTAAAAATTTATCCTTATCTATTGAAAATGCTCTGAATATATCTTTAAGCTTATCTGAAGGTGAATCCATAACCGCAAGGGCAATGTGTTCCACAGAAACAAATTCGTCCTTCATCTGGGATGCCTTTTTCTCTGCATCAACAAGAGTCTTATCAGCAAGACTTGATATATAGACAGCTCCTGGCTGACGGCCGCTTCCGCTTATTTTAGGCATTTGGGAAACCGCCTGTCTTACAGAATTCATAACAGCTCCGGCGTCAATATTCATTTTAGTAAAAAGCTGAGCTATAAGTCCGTTTTCCTGATTCAGCAGCGCATATATAATATGCTCCTGTTCAATGGCATTGTTCTGATACTCAGTTGCCATATTCTGTGCTTCCTGAATGGCTTCAAGGGACTTCTGCGTATATTTCTGTGCATTCATGATCAATACCTCCTAAATTATTACTTCCTGCTTTTCAAGACAGTCAGCATATTTCTTCTCCATTTCATAGATCAGCGTATCTCCGGGAGAATCTATATTGGCAAAATAAAATTTTATAAGCATATCAATACTCTGGATATATTCTCCGATAGCCTCTCCTAAAGCATCGCTGTCCGGTTTTTCAAGCTGTTCCGGGAGCTTAAAGCCTCTGACAAATCTTCCGTTTTCATATTCATAATAAATGCCATCCCGGAAAAACTTTCCTATATACTGCCTTTCAAGAGCGATCCATATCTTAAAAAAGCTTTCAAGAGCGTTTATAAGCTGCATACTCTGAGTACGGAATGAAACTGAAAGCTTTCCAAAAACCTCCTCCGGCTCTCTGAAAAGCTCCACCCTGTATCGTATAGTCGGCTTATACTTATATCTCAGCGGACTTCTCATTGAAAGCATTGCGTCCGATCCCTGAGCCTGTATCTGAAACTGGCTGTCCATAACCTCTCTTATGCAGTCAAAAATGCTTCTCATTCGTTTTTCAGGAGTAACGCAGGAAACACGCTCAGCAAGAATTTGATTGATAAGATTGGAACGGCTTGTATTCATGCGGTAAGCAAGCTCATCTATGGCATCAACAACATCGTCCGACAGCACAAGGCTGTAAACGCTTTTCTTCATATTATCCGCCTCCTTTTTTCTTACTGTATATATTATAGCACCGCTTTCATAACTTGTCAAGCGTTTTATATAATTTTATTTACGAGTTATAGAGCCTTTCCAAACAAAAAAGAACTGCCTTTTCAGCAGTCCTCAAATAACCAGCTCAACTCAAGCTTAAGTATATGATTGTAATCAAAACCGCCCAATGGGTAATCCTTATATACCGCCACCATAAGGCTATCTGTTTTCTCATCATAGGGAGCAGTAACCTTGTACAGCAATCCTCCTATGGTAAACTCCTCGTACATTTTAAGTCCATATATCTGCTCACGGCATGTAATTTCCATAACCCACCTACCTTATCACAGTCTGTCCTAAGTATACTGCAATAATCCCCAGTATTATACTGAGCGCAGCATATACTATCCCGATAAAAATATGATGTCCGCTTAAAAGTCCGCTCATCTCATAGGCAAAGGTTGAAAATGTAGTAAACCCTCCGCATACTCCTACTTTAAGCATAAGAACTATTTTTGGATCAATATCCTTATTTCTCGCCGCAAGAGAAACTATAACACCGATCAAAAATGCTCCCAATATATTTATAATAAAAGTCTTTACCGGAAATCCGCCGCTGTCTTTAATCGGCACAAGCCCTATAAGATACCGCATTACCGAGCCAATAAATCCGCCGATGCCCACAAATAAACAATTGATCATAGCTGTCATCCTCTTAAATTATGTCTTACTTGTTTTCAAAAATATACCTCTCCGCCGAGTCCGCACAGTTTGCTCCGTCCGCAGCCGCCGTAACCACCTGCCTGAGATTTTTTACACGCACATCTCCTGCCGCAAAAATTCCTTTTGCCGTTGTTTTGCCGTCCTCACCGGCGATTACATAGCCGCTGCTGTCAAGCTCTGCGATCCCCTTCAACAAACCTGAGTTTGGACTTGAGCCTACAGCGACAAATACTCCATCAACGGGTAGCACTCTTTCCGCTGCGTTATAGCTAACTGTCAAAGAACGGACTTTTCCCTCCCCTGATATTTTACTTACAGTGCTGTTCATAAGGAATTCCACATTTGAAAGCTTTGACACCCTCTTTTGAAGCGCAGCTCCTGCCCTAAACTCACTGCGGCGGTGAATAAGATACACTTTTTCGGCAATTGACGATAATATCTCCGCATCCCCCAAAGCCGTATCGCCGCCTCCTATTACAGCAACCGTTTTATTTTTGTAAAACGCTCCGTCGCATACTGCGCAATAGGACACTCCCTTTCCGGTAAACTCAGCTTCTCCCGGCACTCCAAGTCTGCGCCTTGATGTTCCTGCGGCATAAATAATTGTCCTTGTGTCAAAAGCGTTTCCGTCAGAAAAGCTCACTTTGTACATGTCCTTTAAAGGAGTTATCGACACGGCTTCACCCTCGTAAAACTCAGCGCCAAGGCTCTCAGCATGACTGCGGAATTTCTCTCCCAGCTCAAAGCCGCTTACTCCGTAAATCCCCGGATAGTTGTCAACCTTTCCGCCCTCTGAGATCTGTCCTGTTCCTCTGTGAAGCTTTTCTGCGATAACACATTTAAGGCATGCCCTCTGAGCATAAACGGCTGCCGATAGCCCTGCCGGACCACTTCCTATAATTATAACATCATACATCATTGCTTATCTCCGGTAATATTTTTTAGCACACCTCACAAAGGGCATGCGCCTTTATGTATTATCCGTTTATAAAACAAAAATTATTCACCTGCAATGTTTCCACATACCGGACAGCTCTCCGATTTTGTAAGCTTTAACTTTCTGAATTCCATTTTAAGCCCGTCAAAGGTAAGAAGACAACCTGTCAGAAGCTGTCCTGCTCCAGTAATATACTTTATAGCCTCCAGTGCCTGAAGACAGCCTATCGTTCCTGCAACTGCGCCAATTACTCCCGGAGCAGCCATCTCCACTTTAGGAGGCTCCTTAAAGATACATCTGTAGCAAGGACCCTGTCCCGGCACATAAGTCATAAGCTGACCGCTGAAATTCATTATTCCCGCATGTACAAAAGGTTTCTCCTCCAAAACGCATGCGTCATTTATTATAAATTTAGATGAAAAATTATCAGTACAGTCAAGGACAAAATCAAAATCTCTTATTATCTTCCTTATATTATTATCGTTTAAAAACACATGATATGGTATAACCGTAACATCAGGATTCAAAGCTCTCATAGACTCTGAGGCAGAAATAACCTTTGGTCTTTCTATATCCTTTACGGAGTGCAGTATCTGCCTTTGAAGATTTGAAAGGTCAACTGAATCAGAATCAGCAATGCCAATAGTTCCTGCTCCGGCAGCCGCAAGGTACATAGCCGCAGGAGATCCAAGTCCTCCTGCGCCGATAATGAGGATCTTAGCGTTTAAAAGCTTTTTCTGCCCCTCCAGACCAATTTCCTCAAGGCTTATCTGTCTTGCATATCTTTCCTTCTGTTTGTCAGTGAGCATCAATATCATCCCCTCCAGCTTCTTATTACGTTACAGGTGTATTCAATATCTGCGTAACAATGAGCGGCTGAAACGAACATTGCCTCAAACTGGGACGGAGCTATATAAATATTCCTGCTGAAAAGATACTTGAAAAATTCCGCATATCTGCTTGTGTCCGAGGTACGGGCGCTTTTACAGTCCCTTACCGTTTCATTCGTAAAGAAAGCTGTAAGCAAAGAGCCGGCACGGTTAACATTAAGTCCTGCGGTTTTCATTGCAGCTTCAATCATAGCGGACTTTTTTTCAAGCTCGTCATATATCTCCGGAGAGTTCTCAAGAATCTCCAGAACTGCAAGTCCTGCGGCAACTGCAACAGGATTTCCCGATAAAGTTCCGGCCTGATACACTGAACCCACAGGCGCAACAAGCTCCATGATCTCTCTCTTTCCACCATAAGCTGCAAGAGGCATTCCTCCGCCCACAATTTTGCCAAGAGTATTCATATCAGGCATTACTCCGTAAAAAGCCTGCGCTCCGCCAATTCCAAGACGGAAACCGGTTATCACCTCGTCAAAAATAAGAAGTGCTCCATGCTCGGAAGTTATATCCCTAAGAAACTGTAAAAATCCCTTTTCAGGAGGAACAACTCCCATATTTGCAGCACAAGGCTCTACTATAACACAGGCAATTCCATCCGGATATTTATCAAAAAGTGCAGCTACTGAATCCGTATCATTATATCCGGCAACGAGCGTATTTTCAGTAAAACCAACCGGAACTCCTGCGCTGTCCGGCACAGAACCCGTAAGAAGTCCTGAGCCACCCTTAACAAGAAGTCCATCGGAGTGGCCGTGATAGCAGCCCTCGAATTTTATGATCTTATCCCGTCCGGTAAAACCTCTTGCCGCTCTTACAGCGCTCATCACCGCCTCAGTTCCGGAGTTTACAAGCCTCAGCATTTCCATTGAGGGAATATGACTTTTTATTTTTTCAGCAAGCCTGATTTCTCCTTCATGGCATGCGCCAAAGGTAAGGCCCTTATCACAGCTTTTCTTTACAGCATCTGTCACAGCTTTGTTATTATGTCCAAGAATATTTGGACCCCATGAACAAACATAATCAATAAATTTATTACCGTCAGCATCGTAAATAATATCGCCGTCTGCATGGTCAATAAAGATCGGAGTCATACCAACGCTTTTAAATGCCCTTACCGGACTGTTCACTCCCCCGGGCATAAACTCCAACGCCTTCTTGTAAAGCCTTTGCGATTTTTCAGTATTCATTTCTGCTCCTCCAGCCACTCTGCCGCATCAAGAGCATGATATGTGATAATAATGTCAGCTCCGGCACGCTTTATTGATATCAGGTTTTCCATAACGATTTTCTTCTCGTCTATAAAGCCAAGCTTTGCAGCCGCCTTTACCATGGAGTATTCTCCGCTTACATTATAAGCGGCAATTGGAAGACTGAACCTATCTTTTGCAGCTCTGACAAGATCAAGGTATGCAAGGGCAGGCTTCACCATAACCATATCCGCTCCCTCCTCAATATCGTCCTCGATCTCACGCAGCGCCTCCCGTCCGTTAGCGCAATCCATCTGATAAGTCTTTCTGTCGCCAAATCCCGGTGCAGACTGTGCTGCATCCCTGAACGGCGAATAATATGCCGAAGCAAATTTTGCGCTGTAGGAAAGCACTGGCGTATCTGCAAAGCCATTTTCATCAAGAGCATTCCTTATAGCCGCTACTCTACCATCCATCATATCTGATGGAGCAATAATATCTGCGCCAGCCTCTGCAAGGCTTACCGCCATTTTTGAAAGCAAAGGAAGAGTTTCATCATTGAGGATCTTTTCACCGCATACTACTCCACAGTGTCCGTGAGATGTATATTCACAAAGACATACATCTGCAATTATAATAAGCTCCGGGTATCTTGACTTTATATATCTTACTGCCCTCTGAGTAATTCCATCGGGGTTATATGCCTCCGTCGCCTGCTCATCCTTATGGTTAGGTATGCCGAAAACAAGTATTCCCGAAATACCGCTTTCTGCAACCCTGTCCAGAATTTCACTCAGCATATCAATTGAATACTGAAAAACTCCGGGCATAGATTCCACCGGATTTTTTATTTCCTTACCCTCTGTAATAAAAACCGGATAAATAAGGTCGCTTTTTTCAACATGCGTTTCACGCACAAGTCTGCGCATGCTTTCACTTGTCCTCAGCCGTCTGAATCTTCTCATTCTTATAAACCTCCCTTAGAATCGTATCCCTTATACCCTGAACATTCTGAGTTTCAGCGACAAGGTATTTCCCCTTATAATATTTTTCAAGAACATTGGCAGTAACGTTTCCTATACAAACTGCTTTTGTATTTTCAGCAGTGTAAAATCCCTGTTCAAAAAAAGCTCTCACTCCACAGCCGCTTGAAAACACAATAAAATCCGTACTGATCTTCTTTTCATGGAAAACCTCACAGCTCACAGCGTCATAGATCTTTATATCGTCATAGGCAATATTATTTCTGCAAAGCATATCCGTAAGCGCCCTTGAACCTTGCTCCGCCCGAAGGAGCAATACCCTTTCGTCTTTTTTAACAGCTGACAAAAGCTCTGCTCCAAGAGACTCAGAGGTATATTTTTCAGGAATAAGCTCCGGAAAAACGCCATGCTTTTCCATAGCCTCGGCAGTTCCGCTTCCTATAACAGCAAACCTTATCCCAGTCAAAGTCCTTATATCCAGCTTAAGCTTTTTCAGACGCTTAAAAAATATTTCTACTCCGTTTATACTTGTAAGGACTATCCACCTATAACGGCATACATTCTTTAAAGCATCGTCAAATAGAGAATTGTCAACGTATTCCTTTATACGCAGACAATCAAATCTTTCAGTTTCCGCACCTGCTTCACCCAATATTCGAGAAAGCTTTTCAGTAAACCTCCTTGTCCCTGCAACTGTTACAGACACAGCTTTTTTCAGCAAATCGGAAGTAAAATCAAATCCGGCAGTATCTCCTGCAACAATTACCGCCGGAGCCTTTATTCCGCTTTCAATAACATTATCGTATATGCTTTCAATAGTTCCTCTTACTGTGACCTGACATGGTGAAGCTCCCTCTGAAATAACTGCCGCAGGAGTGCTCCCCGGCTTACCGCCGGCTATAAGCTCCTGTGCTATCCTGTCGAGATTTTTTAAACCCATAAGGAAAATCAGCGTTCCATCAAACTGAGCATACCGCCTTATATTTTCAGGCAGCGCATCCCCGGCGGTATGACCGGTTATAACATGAAAGCTCCTGCTTATTTTTCTGTGAGTGACCGGTATGCCCGCAAGCTCAGGAACAGCTATGGAAGAGGATATTCCCGGCACAATTTCGTATGGAACAGAATTTCTCTCAAGCTCTGCCGCCTCTTCTCCACCTCTGCCGAAAACAAAGGGATCGCCTCCTTTTAAGCGACAAACTGTTTTACCCGCTTTTGCCTTGGCTACGAGAATTTCATTTATCCTTTCCTGAGTTTCGCTGTGAATGCCTGCACGTTTCCCCACGCATATCTTTTCAGCTCCCTCTCCTGCAAAGGAAAGCAGCTTTTTGTCAATAAGGCTGTCATAAACAATAACGCTGCACTTTCCTAAAATTTTCATACCCCTAAGCGTTATAAGGTCATAGCTTCCGCAGCCTGCTCCTACAATATAGACCTTTCCATTCATAAGCGTGAAACCAGCTCCTCTGCAAGCTCCCGATATTCTGCCGAATCACTGCTGCCCCTTTCGATCCTTTTACCGTCACAGGATACCGACAGATGTATCTTTCTGTTAATTATTTGAGAATATGCTCCCACAGGTGATGAGCAGCCAGAATCAAGAAGTCTCAGTACCTGTCTTTCAGCTTCAAAGCAAATAAAAGTATCGCTACTGCTTATTTTTCTTACAGCCTGTGATATTTCACTTCCGGCTCTGCTTTCAACCGCAATTATCCCCTGACAAGGCGCAGGAAGGAACTCTGTGCAATCAAACTCCATTACATCATAATCATCGCTTTCGTATATCCCAAGCCTTTCAAGCCCTGCCGCTGCAAGTATGATACCATCATATTGTCCGTCAAGGAGCTTCTGTATTCTGGTATCAATATTGCCCCTTATATCTTTAAATACAGCATCCGGATAATGTTTGCCTGCAAAAGCTCTTCTCCTCATGCTCCCCGTACCAATAACCGGATTTACCATTCTGTCAGGCATTTCACCCTTGCGAGTCAATATTACATCTACAGGATTTCCCCTTGCAGGAGTTCCGGATATTTCCAATCCCTCTCCAAGTCTAACCGGAAGGTCCTTTGCGCTGTGAACTGCAATATCAATTCTACCGTTCTGTAAAGCCTTTTCGAGCTCTCCTGCAAAAACTCCTCTGCCGCCGATCTGCGAAAGAGGAATGTCTTTTATTCTGTCTCCCTTTGTGGCAATGGGAACGATCTCTGTTTCTATATGTGGAAAAGCAGAGCTTATAAGACCTCTTACTATATGCGTCTGAGCCATTGCAAGTCTGCTCTGTCTTGTACCGATCCTAATCTTCATATCTGTTATTCATTTCCTCAATAAAATCTAAAATAAAGCCGTCCTCAGGAATACCTCCGTTTTTAACGCATATATCAGCAAGTCTTTCAAAAATAAGCTTTCTCTTTCCCGGATCACTGATTTTTTTCTTTATGATCGGACGGAATCTCCAAAGGGTTTCCACTATCTTCTCATCATCTTCACCGGTAATATCCTCTATCCTGCCTCTTAAATAGGCTGCATATGCAGGACTTTTTCCGGAGGTCGAAACGCTGATAGTTATATTATCCCTTTTAACAAGTGCAGGGAAAATAAATCCGCACTTTTCCATATCGTCAACAGTGTTTATAAGGATCCCACGGTGGCTGCAAAGCTCAAAAACATGGCAGTTTACTTCCTCGTCATCCGTTGCGCTTACTGCAAAAAAAGCTCCGTCAAAATCACTGTCCTGAATTTTTCTCCTGAAGAGCTTAACTCCAAATCTTTCAATTTCTGAATTAATCTCAGGAGCTATGACGGTTATATCCGGCTCAAAGGGAATAAGCTTTTCAATCTTTCTCAAAGCCACCCTTCCGCCTCCGGCAATCACACATTTTTTATCTTTAATATCAATATAAAACGGAAAATATCCCATAAGCTAATCTTTCTTTCCAAATTTTCTTACTGAATCAAGCACTGCTTCAAGGGACTTTGCATCAAGCTCAGATTTAAGGCAAAATAAAAGGCTTTCAAAGCCCTCTCTTTCAACATTTTTACTGACAGCATCAACATGCGGCATGAAGCTGTGAAACAAAAATTCTTTTTTTAATGCCTCAATACATTCCCTTATTATAGCTTTAGCAGAATCTACACAGTCAAGCTTTATAGCATTATTTCCTGCTGCAAGATTTTCAAAATAATCTATTCCATACAGCTCTGCGCCGGGTATTTTCATAATATTTTTATCAATATCAGGAGGCATCGCAAGATCAAGAAACAGTCTTCTTTTATCGCATATAATATGCTCCTTTGCAGCTCTGTACGAAACCGTATAATGAGGACCGGAGGTTGCGCTTACAACACAGTCCGCCCTGCCTATATACTCATATCTGCGGTCGTAATCAATTACCTCAGCTTTTTTGTCCGATACCTCCAATATGCCCGGTTTGTGCTTTCTGAGAGTTGCAGCAACATTTACATTTTTATGAGAAAGAAGATTTTTAAGCACTGCTGAGCCGGTTTCCCCGGAAGCGCCTATAACAAGTACATTTCCACCTCTTTCAGATGCCTTATTTGCAGCAAGCGTTGCTATAGAAACAGAGGTCTTTGAAATGGCTGTTACAGTCTTGATTTTTTTAGCACAGGAAAAAGCAGCCTGAAAGGTCATATTAAGCTCGTATGAAACCGTTCCAAGCTCTGCCGCCCTATTATATGCCATTTTTGTCTGCCTTAAAATCTCGTCCTCACCTATGACCATTGATTCAATTCCGCATGAAACCTTAAACAAGTGAAATAATGCGCCGTCACCCTCATAGACCATAGCGCAGCGCAATATCAGACCGGACTCTGTACCGCCATATTCCGCAAGCTTGTCCATAACAGTTCCGAAAGTCTTGCGGCCTGAGCAGAAATAAAGCTCGGTACGGTTACAGGTACAAAGGATAACGCATTGGGAAACATCTGTAAGCGCCGAAAGCTCCATCAATATTTTATCCTGAAGCTCCTTTGAAAATGCAAACCTCTTTCTGATTTCCGCATCTGCGTTTTTGTAGCTTATGCTTATGCAATACAGTCTGATCACCGCCTTAGGTCAGGATTATCTCGTCAATATTATACCCTTATTTAATGGAAAAGTCAAACAAAGCCAGTATCGTCATGGGAATCAATTTTTGAAGCACTATGCGGTGGACTCTGTCCCCCGCACCCCCTGCTAAAGGGACAAAGTCCCTTTAGAATCCCAGTTTCAAATCTATTTTCGTCCCTTAAAGGGACGAAAATAGATTTGGAAGAGAGCTAAAAAACTTTTTCTTAACAAAGATATGGGGAATAGAATACACCAAATTTTCAAAAATTGATTTCTGTATAGTATAGCTTTGTTGCATCGTGCTAACAGATTTGACAAATACCGTATGGGGGTATATAATAGCTTTATGGAGGCGATAATGTGGATGATCAAAAAGAGTGTGTATGCTCTCACAAAACAAAGGAGCGAACAGAGACAGAATACAAAAAGCTTATAAACCGGCTCAACAGGATCGAGGGGCAGATAAGAGGGATCAAAAAAATGGTTGAAAGCAGCGCATACTGCACTGATATAATAATTCAGGTCGCAGCAGCAAATGCCGCTCTTAACGCTTTCAACAAGGAGCTTATAGCATCCCATATACGCACCTGCGTAGCTCAGGATATCAGAGACGGAAAGGACGAGGTTATTGACGATCTTGTAAAAACTCTTCAAAAGCTTATGAAATAAAGGTTTTGGATATAATAAAGTCAGAACACTCAGCTATACTATTTTTAAAAGGAGGTTTTTTATGGAACAGTACAAAGTTACAGGCATGAGCTGCGCCGCATGCAGCGCAAGAGTTGAAAAAGCAGTTTCCAAAATTCCCGGCGTTGACTCATGCTCTGTAAGTCTTTTGACAAATTCAATGGCTGTAGACGGTACGGCAGCTCCCGGTGACATTATAAAAGCAGTAGAAAAAGCAGGCTACGGAGCTTCACTGAAAGGCGCAGAAAAGCCGGAAGAAAACAGCTCCGACGAACTGGAGGACAGGGAAACCCCTGCACTAAAAAAACGACTTATTGCATCTGTTATATTTCTTTTAGTGCTTATGTATTTTTCAATGGGACATATGATGTGGAACTGGCCTTTGCCGTCATATTTTGACCATAATCATATTGCTATGGGTCTTGTCCAGCTTCTGCTGACAATTATGATCATGGTAATTAACCAGCGCTTTTTTGTAAGCGGCTTCAAAAGCCTTTTAAGGCGCTCGCCGAATATGGATACCCTTGTTGCCCTTGGCGCAGGAGCTTCATTTGTTTACAGCGTCTACGCCCTCTTTGCAATGACTGATGCCCAGGTAAGCGGAAACGCTGATGACGTCATGAAGTACATGCATGAGTTTTACTTTGAATCTGCTGCAATGATACTGACCCTTATAACCGTAGGAAAAACTCTTGAGGCTCACTCAAAAGGTAAAACCACAAATGCTCTTAAAGGACTTATGAAGCTTGCTCCTCAGAATGCCATAATAATAAAAGACGGCAAAGAATCAACAGTACCCGTATCCCAAGTCAAAAAGGGAGACATATTCGTTGTACGTCCGGGAGAAAGCATTCCTGTTGACGGAACTGTTATCGAAGGACAGAGCGCAGTAAACGAATCTGCCCTTACAGGTGAAAGCATCCCTGTTGATAAGGTGGCAGGAGATTCCGTATCAGCAGCTACCATAAACCAATCCGGATTTATAAAGTGCGAGGCGGTAAAGGTAGGCGATGAGACAGCCCTTTCAAAGATCATCAAAATGGTCAGCGATGCCGCAGCAACAAAAGCCCCTATCGCAAAAATAGCCGACAAGGTCTCCGGTATATTTGTTCCGGTAGTGATCGGCATAGCTGTTCTTGCCGCCGCAGTATGGCTTTTAGCAGGACGCAGCTTTGGATTTGCTCTTGCAAGAGGAATATCCGTACTTGTAATAAGCTGTCCATGTGCTTTAGGACTTGCAACACCTGTAGCTATCATGGTAGGAAGCGGAGTGGGTGCAAAAAACGGCATACTTTTCAAAAACGCAACAGCTCTTGAGGAAACCGGAAAAGTAAGTATTGTTGCCCTGGACAAAACGGGAACTATTACAAGAGGCATGCCGGAAGTAACGGATATGCTGCCGGCTGAAGGCATAAGTGAAAGTCAGCTTCTTGAATATGCATGCTCCCTTGAAAACAAAAGTGAGCATCCCCTTGCAAAGGCTGTTCTGAAAAGAGCAGAAGAACTGAAAATTAACACATCAGATGTAACAGACTTTCAAGCGCTCCCCGGAAATGGTCTGAGCGGAGTTTTAAATGGAAAAGAGCTATGCGGAGGAAATCTAAGCTTTATTGAAAGCAAAGCCGCCATACCTGAAAGCATAAAAGCATCCGCACAGGAGCTTGCCTCAATGGGAAAGACGCCGCTGTTTTTCAGTTTTAACGGAAAGCTTGCCGGAATTATTGCCGTTGCCGATGTGATCAAGGAAGAGAGTCCTCAGGCAATAAAAGAGCTTCAGAACATGGGCATCCGTGTAGTAATGCTAACAGGCGATAACAAGCGTACGGCACAGGCTATCGGCAGGCAGGCAGGCGTTGACGAAGTAATAGCAGAAGTCCTCCCTGACGGCAAGGAAAGCGTTATAAGAAAGCTTAAAGCTAAGGGCAAGACAGCTATGGTAGGCGATGGAATAAACGACGCTCCGGCGCTTACACAGGCTGACGCCGGAATCGCCATAGGAGCAGGTACAGATATAGCCATTGACGCAGCGGATATAGTTTTAATGAAAAGCAAGCTTACAGATGTTCCGGCAGCAATAAGGCTCAGCCGTGCAGCGCTTAAAAACATTCATGAAAACCTATTCTGGGCGTTTATTTACAATGTTATAGGAATACCACTTGCGGCAGGAATATGGATACCTATTTTCGGACTAAAGCTAAATCCAATGTTTGGCGCTGCGGCGATGAGCCTTTCCAGCTTCTGTGTTGTAACAAACGCTTTAAGGCTCAATCTGATCAAGGTTCACGATCCCCACAGGGATAGGAAAATAAAAACAAAAACATCAAAGGAGAAAATTACCATGGAAAAGACAATTAAAATCGAAGGCATGATGTGCGGACACTGCGAGGCAGTGGTAAAAAAAGCTCTTGAAGCTATAACGTCAGTTGAAAGCGCTGAGGTAAGCCATGAAAAAGGAACGGCAGTTGTCAAGCTCAGCGCAGATACTCCGGACGAAACCTTGAAAAAAGCGGTGGAGGATAAGGACTACACAGTAACCTCCATAGAATAAAAAAGCTATCCCCACAAAGAAGATTTTCCTTTGTGGGGATTTCTCATAATAAGTTTCCAATAAGCCAGCCGCATAAAAATGCAGCAGCCACTATTAAATCCTTTTTGAAAGAAACGCCTTTTTTATAATCCAAAAAGGCAGCTATGAGCCAGAATGCAACGATTAGCAAACAGACGGCATTGAAGGTATTGCATACCCTGAAAATCTGCAATACCGCAAGAACGATAACAGCAGCAGCCAAAGCTATCTGGAGAAAAAACAATACTTTGCAAAATAAAGAGTACTTATCCCAACCATAAATTTTTTTCATACGCACCTCACTAAATTCTCATCTATCATCACCGGAAGTTGTTTTATTTAATTTGAGAGATATACTTTACAATATCTGTTTTACGAATCTTCTTTATTAATTCATCATTTTCTATAACAATTCCCGTAACAAGAACTGTATTATTTTCTTTCCACTCTATGGTTTCTCCCGGCGCAGAATATATCCATTTTCCATTCGTATATGCTATATAACCGCCATAATTCTCTTCACATGACACATCACTATTATTATAAACATAGTAAAAAGCATTTCCATCCGTATAGTAATTATCTATTAAAAATTCCTGTGGCTCTCCGGTTACTTCTGTGATTTCGGCAAGAACAGATAACTCGTTATCTTTTGATAGGTATCTGGAATTGCTGCTACGAATCCCCGGATCTATCAATACCTTTGTAATTGTTCCGGTTGTTGGAACAAAACTGCCGTCTGCAATAAAACAGCCGCTGTTATCACTCCCTACAACCAAAATAAACTGCGGCGGATCGGCTGTTCCAATTGAATAAACATTTGCGCCATTTTCGATATGCCCTATTAACTTTCTATCATCATCAGCACAATAAAAATATTCTCTGTCATATGAAATGCCGTTGTAACTGATTGATTCAGAATTTTCATTACCCAATAATTCAATTTGTTCTGAGCATGATGATAAGCAAATACAACCCATTATAATAAAAAGGATAACTGCTGTTTTTTTCATACGCACCTCACAAATTAAAAGTTATCGCATACAAGCATTTACAAATTTCATAGGCACATCCATTCGTCCTGCGACCTGCTCCGGCGTCATTCCACTATCTAAGAAACGTTTGCAGACTATTTTTATAATTATACCAAATAAAACATCTAAAGTCAATGACAACAAATGCAAAGCCGCCTTTGACAAAAGCGTCAAAAGCGGCATTTAAAATATTTATGGAACTATTCCCCCGTATTTCAAGTATCAGTTACCAAGCTCAAATTTCTGTCCGCATACCTCAACATAATCAACCTGTGTAAGATCAACCGGAGTACCGAATCTTGAATCATTTATCTCAGCTTCACTTCCGTCCTTCATAACGACCTTGAGTGTATTCTCATAGTAATACCTGTAATTAGCATCAATTGTTTCCGTGGTTTTGATTCCAAGAGTTGAAATTATAAGGGAATCTATCACAGCCGTTCTCGTTTCGGTATCCGTCTGATAGCTTACTTCCAAAGGCGCATCCAGAAGCTCTATCTCCTGTACTTTCTCAGTAAGATTCAAAGGTACATACCATTCGCCCTCAACAACAACGTCCTTTGGTTCATCGCCGTACCATGCCATTTTGTCCCATACTGCAAGGTTTTGGAAGTGCATGCCCTTAATACTTTTAGCGGCATACCTACTGCCGTCACCGTTATATTGCAGCTCATATGTGAAATTAATTACATTGTCCCCCGGAACATCATCTGAAAACTTGGTTTCTCCTCCTATTGCGCCGTATCCGGAGCCTTCAAAATCAAACATAGAATCAGCAAATTCATAATCAGTGTCAATGTCAAGCACAGTTCCCTCAGGAGCGGTAAGAGTGAAGAACAGTAATGCGCTCTGATCGTCGTACATACTTCCGGTAAGCTCGATTGTTGAGCCGTTTGACTCAATAACAGTGTTTTCCTCATGTATGTTTGCGTCAATATTCTTTATATCCTCCACGTCAAGAACCCTTGAGCTTGCGTATAAATCGCCGTTATCCGCTTTTGAAACAGCGTTATAGGTTTCAAAGAATTTATGCGCTGTATTGCTGCTTCTGCCTAAGGTATAAGCGGCAGCGCCAACACCGACAGCAGTAACAGTTGCCGCAGCAGCCATAACAGCAATAGCCTTTCTTCTGATTCTTATTTTTGCTTTACCTTCATGATTATCTATCTTTCTCATAACAATCTCCTTTACATTTTCAGCGGAAATACTATACTCCTCAGGAGCGTCTTCCGGTTCATAATTGTCCATAAGTTCAAAAAAGCTTTTTTTCATATCATATCCATCCTTTCTGTGCCATAAAATCCTTCATCTTTTTTCTGCCTCTTGAAAGACGAGTCGTAACAGTTGAAACGGGTATGCATAAACTTTCAGATATCATCTTTGAGTTTTGATTGTAATAATAGAATCGGATAAAAATATCCCTTTCGGCATCGCTTAATGTTTTTAATGCATCGTTAATGATCTCAGATTTTTCATGTCTGTCAACTTCACTCTCAAAGCTATCGTCAAACAATAAAAAGTCGTTTTCGTCGATTGATATGGCTGTATCGCGCTTACGAAGCTTGTTCCTTGCAGTATTTCTCGCAACCGCTCCTAAAAACTGCTTCACCTTTCCCTCCCGGAGCTTTTCAGGGTGGAGCCATACTTCAGCAAAAACATCCGCAGCGGTTTCTTCAATATCCTCACGAGTCATGCTTCTTCCGATCACCGCATAAATTACCGAACCAACATAGGAGGAATAAATATCAATCAGCAATTCAAGGGCTTTTTCATCTCCTGCTGCAATTCTTTTTATTATTCTTTTTTCTTTTATCATCTGATACTCACCTCTTATCGACAGCTGTCATATATCATATAACAATTTGACCGTATTTTGTCCCATAAAATGAAAAAATATTTTAAATGCCTCGCACATTCGCTCACTGCGTTTACTATAAACGCTAAACAAAAAGAGCGTCATTTGACGCCCTCATGTAATATTTATATTAATTCCGTTCACCTCAACATTATCCTCAGCACGTATAATAATATACTTTACGCCATCGATGATCTGAGTTTTAACAAGATCCTTTCTTTCTGGATTTACCTTTATAGTTATATCAGGTGTACACACCTCAAACTTTTTTATATCAACAATATTTTTCGGACTAAGCTCTGTGAACTCGCCAAATTCATCATTGTATTTTTCTTCAAAGGCTTCGATATGCTGCTCGGAAACTCCACAGTACTGCAATACATCCTTAACAGTGTTTTTGGAGATCACCAGCGGCTCCTGCTCCTTTCTCTCCTTATGCTCTTCGATCATAGCTGATATCTGCTCATGAACAGTCTGAACAACGTCGAAGCTGCAATCATCGGACACAGACTCCTCGATTATGGAATTAAAAACCTCCTTCTGAGTTTCCGCCGGCATAGGTACTTCGCATTTAAATATCTCATCCACAAAATCAGTATAGCTGACTGAAGCATTTTTAATATAATAAAGCGCATTGTAAATATTAGCCTGACGGTCATCGAATGCCGGAAACATAAAACCAAGCTCAGGAGCTGCAATAACCCAATCCGTTGAAATATTCCTGAACTGATTTTCACTTGCATAATAGCTGAGAGCCGGCTTTGTAGGCTTCACAGGGCAAATACTGCAAACGATATATGTAAACACATTTGAGGAATCCTCAAGCTTTATATCGTCCTTCGTGTATGATGGAACATCATATGCCTCACAGGTAAGCAATATAAGATACTTCCCCTCAATATCAAAGGAGCGGATAATTTTCTGATAAAGCTCTGTAACCGCTTCTTCGTCCTCCAGCATGGAATCCCTAAGCTTCATAAGGAGCTTATGTTCCTCACCTTCTATAACCTGCCTGTTTGAGTATTCAATATCTATAAGATTTCTGCCGATCGTTCCGGAAAGAGTTTTTTTAATTATACTAAGCAGCTCTTCAGCTTCATCCCTCGGTATTGTCCCGAAAGTCTGACTAAGCTGAGAGATCACCTCTTTCTCCTCATTTACATAGCAGCCTCTTATACACCTGATATTTGTTTTATCAATATTAAACCTTCTTCTGATCTCTGCAATTTCTTTTTCTGTCATAACTATCTCCTTAACAAATTCTAACAATTTTTTCCATTAAGCAAATAAAAAAAGCTTTATTCACGATGAGTTTACAATTTATCCACACTTTATCCTATCACTTTTTTAACACATCTGATATAATAAAAGTTGTGATAAATTTACGCCTTAACCATACAAAAATAATTTTTTGGAGCATGATTATATGTTAAGCATTATAACCCGGATTTCTGAGGTAGCCGCATCAGTAACGGAATGCTTTATAATTACTGATTTCATTATACGGTTTTTAGGATTTAAAGACAAAAGGCATTTGTTTATTAAATCCTTTTCTATGCTTTCAGTGCTTTGTGCCTGCTCGCTCCTTACCGATCTTATTTTCGACTCTTTTTACATATCAGAATTTATATCCTGGAGCGTAAGCATTATTTTAAGCCTTGTTCTGCTAAAGGGCAATGTTTTTGTAAAAATATTCACAAGCTGTATAAACATGCTGATCATTACGATTGTAAACAGCGCTGTCCTTGCTCTTTTCAGCTGGACGCTGAATATCAGTATTCATGAGCTGCCGGAATCCAACAGCGTTAACCGTATAATGATCCTGTTTATAACTAAATTTGCATTTTTCCTTATAACAAGAATAATCCTAAGCTTAAAAAATAAAATGAATTATCCCCTTTCAAAGTATGAGTGGATACTGATTCTTCTGGTTTTCATTATCACTATTATTACAGGCAATACCGTTCTTAGAATTTTAGTTAAAAGCTCTTACAGCGAAATCAGCGCTTTTATAACTCTCTCAGGGATCATTGCAATAAATATAGTGACCTATCTGTTCATTTCAAAGATAAACAAAAACTATAGCCAAAACAGCAAATATAAGCTTAGAGAGCTTAGACTGTCTGAGCTTGCAAAAAAGGTTACCGACATGAATGAACAGCATAAGGAAATACTGGAAGTACAAAACAGCTATAAAAGCATTCTTGACCATGGATCTAAGCTTCTCCGTCATGGAAAATATGAAGAAGCCGAAATATATCTGTCAGAATCTGCGGACAAATATATGACCTCAGCCATAAAATATGTAAAAACCGGCAGCGATACAATTGATGCCTTGATCAATGCAAAAATCGCAAAGTGCATAGAATCCGGCATAATTATAAACTGCCAAATTTCAGGCAACATAAGAAAGCTGCCCGAAATCGACCTCAGTATTCTTCTGTCCGAGATTCTTGACAATACAATTGTCAAATGCACAACACAAAACAATTTCCACCCACGCATCGACCTTACGATCAGGGATAACAACGATGATTTTCTGTATGTTGTACTTAAAAGTACAATTCCTCCTGAAAGCAGCTTTATGGAAGCTATAAGAAGGTCGGCAAAAGATATAATTGAAAAATACGACGGAGCGGACTCCTTTCAAATCGAAGGAAGCATGCTTGTTTTCAGCATATGGCTGAAAGCTTTCTGACCGCCGATGCAAGATACAACGAACCGCATACTACAAGCGTTCCTCCGTTGAGGAGCGCTTTTTTCTTGCCATATTCAAAGCCATCTCTATAATTCATAGTCAAAGCCTTGCAGTTAAAGCCTTTTGCAAGCTCCTCTGATTTAACACAGTTTTCAGCAAAGCCGTCAACACAGATCACCTCATCAAAAACTGCGGACAAAAGCGATGCTGAGTGAAGATAGTCTTTGGTGTTAACCATTCCGCAAACGGCAATAAGCCTCTTACTTTTCAGCAGCTCCAAGGTTTTTACGAGAGCACTGATTCCTCCCACATTATGACCACCGTCAATAATAATATCCGGCTTGCCTTTTATAACCTCCGTTCTCGCTCCTATCCTTGCCTTTTCAAAGGATTTTCTAAGAGCCGAATCTGGAACATTAAAGCCTCTGCGCCTCATGGCATTTACAGCCTCTATTGCAGTAACGGCATTTAATATTTGATGTTCCCCCGGCATATTTATTTTGTATCTGAATCCGCCGTATTCAAATTCACTTCCGTATACCGATTCGCTTATTATCTGCGGATATTCCGGAACAGTAAGACTGCTGCCGACACTGAGGGTAGCTCTTTTTACAATATCGACAACCTCCGGCTCATTACCGATAGAAAGCACTGCCGGACAACCGGGCTTTATAATCCCTGCTTTCTGTGCAGCTATTGCAGGCAAAGTATTGCCAAGCACCTGAACATGGTCAAAGGATATTGAGGTAAGAATACTTACAACAGGATTCTTTATTATATTTGTAGCGTCAAGCCTTCCCCCCACCCCTGTTTCGAGGCAAACAATATCACAATTTTCTTCCCTGTAATAAAGCATTGCTATGGCGAGGGTTATTTCAAACTGAGAGTACTCATCTCCGGATGCAGCTTCTCTTACCTTTTCGCAAAGCTCTGCAACTTTTTCTTCTGAGATATTCTCTCCGTTTATTCTTATCCTGTCGTTATAGCAGTCGATAAACGGAGAGGTAAACTGCCCCGTCCTGTACCCTGATTCAATAAGCGCTCCTGAACAAAACTCAACTACTGACCCTTTTCCGTTTGTACCAGCAACATGAACAAACGAAAGGTCGTCCTGAGGATTTCCGAGCCGTTCCATAAGTCCTTTTATTCTGGACAGATCTGTAACAGGTTTTCCCGGCCTGCTAAAACTTTTTATATATTCCATCGCCTGACTGAAATTCATATCTTAACCTCACATAAAAAAGGCGGAAAGCTCCGCCTTTTAATACTATTTTCTATAGAAACCGTCCGCTTTTCAGACTATCCGGTAAATTATTTCATAGCTTCTATTGACTGATTGATCTTTGCCATTTTATCCTCAGCCTTTGCGAGCTTTGCCTTTTCAGCTTCAACAAGCTTTTCAGGAGCCTTCGCAAGGAATCCCTCATTACTGAGCTTTCCGCTTAAGAAGTCAATATCCTTCTGTACCTTAGCCTTTTCCTTGTTAAGACGTGCAAGCTCCTTATCCTTGTCAATAAGCTCATTCATAGGAATAAACAATCTTGCACTGTCAGTAACAGCAGTTACTGCATCCTCAATTTCATACTTTTCAGCAACCTCAACACTTGAAGCGCTTGCAAGCTTTTCAAAGAATATGGAGCAGCTTTCAAACAGCTCACCGTCAGCTGTTTCAATAAATATTTTTGCCTTTACCGACGGAGGTACGTTCATTTCAGTTCTTCTTGCTCTTACAGCCTTTATAGCTGCAATGATCTTTCCGAAGTCCTCTTCCTCTCTGCTGTATGAATATTCCTCTTTGTACTCTGGGAACTGTGAAAGCATTATAGGACCGCTTCCATTTGTAAGTACCTGCCATATCTCCTCTGTAATAAACGGCATAAACGGATGCAGAAGCTTCAGCATTCCCTGCATTACCCAAACAAGAACTGCCTGAGCGGATTCCTTTGTCTGACCGCCCTCCTGGATTCTCGGCTTTGTAAGCTCAATATACCAATCGCAGAAAACATCCCATATAAAGTCATATATCTTTCCGGCAGCAACGCCAAGATCAAAGTTATCGAGGTTTTCGGTAACCTCCTTAACAAGGCTGTTAAAGCTACTTACGATCCACTTATCCTCTAAAGTAAGCTGCTCTGGAAGACCCTTCATTTCAAAATCATCCGGAAGATTCATCATGATAAATCTTGACGCATTCCAAAGCTTGTTTGCAAAGTTTCTTGCAGCCTTTACCTTTTCGTCCATGTAACGCATATCGTTTCCAGGAGAGTTACCGCTTGCAAGCATAAATCTAAGCGCATCTGCGCCATACTGGTCAATTACCTCCAAAGGGTCAATACCGTTGCCCAAGGATTTGGACATCTTTCTGCCCTGGGAATCCCTTACAAGTCCGTGAATAAGAACCGTTTTAAACGGAACCTCGCCCATATGCTCAAGTCCGCTGAACATCATTCTTACTACCCAGAAGAAAATTATATCATATCCTGTAACAAGAGTGCTTGTCGGATAGAAATACTCAAGGTCCTCAGTTTTATCCGGCCAGCCAAGAGTTGAGAACGGCCACAATGCGGAGCTGAACCATGTATCGAGAGTATCAGGGTCCTGACGCATCTTTTTGCCGCACTTAGGGCATACTGCACTGTCTTCCTTTGTAACGACCATCTCTCCGCATTCATCACAGTAAAACGCCGGGATCTGATGTCCCCACCAAAGCTGACGGGAAATACACCAGTCCTTGATATTTTCAAGCCAGTGGAAATATATCTTGTCAAAACGCTCAGGAACAAATTTTGTTTCGCCGTTTTTAACTGCGTCTATTGCAGGCCCTGCCAAAGGCTCCATTTTTACAAACCACTGCTTTGAAACTCTCGGCTCAACGGTCGTTCCGCAGCGGTAGCATGTACCTACATTATGGCTGTAATCTTCGATCTTAACAAGAGCGCCTTCTTTTTCAAGGTCCTCAACGATAGCCTTTCTTGCCTCATATCTATCCATGCCTGCATACTTAGGATAGTCCTCGGTAATTTTTGCATCATCAGTCATTACATTTATTACTTCAAGGTTATGTCTCAGACCTACCTCAAAGTCGTTAGGGTCGTGAGCCGGAGTGATCTTAACAACACCCGTACCGAAATCCATTTCAACATAGTCGTCGGCAACGATCGGTATTTCCCTGTGAACGATAGGAAGAATAACCGTCTTTCCTACAAGATGCTTATAGCGCTCGTCCTCAGGATTAACTGCAACGGCAGTATCGCCCAGCAATGTTTCCGGACGTGTTGTTGCAAGCTCTAAGTACTCATCGCTGTCTTTTATCTTATAGCGAAGATGCCAGAAATGTCCTGCCTGATCCTCATACTCGACCTCTGCGTCGGAAATAGAAGTAAGGCAGTGAGGGCACCAGTTGATTATTCTCTCGCCTCTGTAAATAAGACCTTTTTCATAGAGCTTTACAAAGACTTCTCTTACAGCCTTGTTGCAGCCCTCGTCCATAGTAAAGCGTTCTCTTGACCAGTCACAGGAAGAGCCGAGCTTTTTAAGCTGCTCAACGATTCTTCCGCCGTACTGCTTTTTCCATGCCCATGCACGTTCAAGGAATCCCTCTCGTCCGATGTCCTCCTTTGAAACGCCCTCCTTGCGCATAGCCTCAACGATCTTTGCCTCAGTTGCAATTGAAGCGTGGTCAGTGCCCGGCAGCCATAAAGTACTGTATCCCTGCATTCTTCTGTAGCGAATAAGGATATCCTGAAGAGTTTCATCAAGGGCATGTCCCATATGAAGCTGACCTGTGATATTCGGCGGCGGAATTACTATTGTATACGGTTTTTTAGTTTTATCAACAGTTGCTTTAAAGCATCCGTTATCGTTCCAGAACTTATAAATCCTGTCTTCAAAGTCTTTAGGATCATAAAGCTTTGCAAGCTCTTTACTCATTAAAACATCTCCCAAACAAATAATAAAAAAGCTAAAAGCAGAGTTGCTTTTAGCTGCTGCTTTTGCAGTTTAAGAATCCGTCTTTTATAGCATCAAAAAATGAATGTGCGGCTGCTTGTAAAGACAGGTTCTAATACATTAACGGACTGCCGTCCTTCTTAAAATCACTATGCTTTATTATACTTTATTCCATATAATTTGTCAAGCAGCGGTAACGCTACTTTACGGATATCAATTTTTGAAACACTATGCGGTGGACTCTGTCCCCCGCACCCCCTGCTAAAGGGACAAAGTCCCTTTAGAATCCCGACTCAATTCTATTTTCGTCCCTTAATGGGACGAAAATAGAATTGGAGGGGAACTAAAAAACTTTTTCTTAACAAAGATACGGGGATAGAATACACCAAATTTTTAAAAATTTATTTCTGCGACACTACTTGTTATCCATAATGAATCTCCACGGCACAGACGCCCAGTATTCTCCTGCATAGTCAATTCCCACACGCTTATCGGTTCTGATCTTAGCCTCAAAGCCATCGTCTTCGATCCATATGCGGCTATTATTAATAAAGCTTTCACCGTTAAAACTCTTATCCACTCCTAAAAATTTAGTGAGCTTTGCAGGACCGTTTCTGCCCTCTCCTGCTCTGAAAAGAACCCCCTGAGGCTGCTCCTTTTCGCCTGTGATAACATTCATAAGCCAGTGCATTCCATAACAAAGGTAAACATAAATTATTCCGCTTTCGCCATATAAAAGCTCCGTCCTTTGGGTTCTCCCCTTTGAGGCATGACAGCCCTTGTCCTCTTCTCCCCTGTACGCTTCAGTTTCAGTAATTCTTATTTTTATGATACTTCCGTCGTCAAGCTTTCTCACAAGGAGCTTTCCCACAAGCTCAGGAGCAACCTCAAGACAGTCCCGGTTAAAGAAATCGCCGTTAAGTTTCATCATTTTTTCAGCCTTTCTGCAAGCTCGCCGTCAGGATTAACATAAGCGGTCTTATTGTTTGTAAAAATCACCATACCCGGCTTTGCACCGACAGGCTTCTTCACAAATTTAGCAAAGCAGTAATCAACCGGAACCTGAACCGAGCTCTTAGCCTTGCTGTGATATGCCGCAAGTATCGCCGCCTCCTCAATAGTCCTATCGGGGGGCGTTTCTCCGTCCGTTGAAATAATCACATGGGAGCCTGCTATATTATGGGTATGCAGCCATATATCCGTCTTGGCAGCTGTTTTCATTGACAGTTTGTCGTTCTGTTTATTATTTCTTCCCACAAGGATAGTATACCCGTCGCTTGAAATAAATTCCATGGGTGGCTGGGACTTAGGCGGTTTTCCTTTTAGTCTTACTGCTCTTGTATAGCCCTGCTCCGCAAGCTCAAACCTCAGTTCATTTACCTCGTTTTCAGTTTCAGCACGGGTCAAAGCGTCAAAAACGCTGTCTATATATTCAAGCTCAGCCTTTCCAAGAGCGATCTGCTCCGAAAGCTTTTTTTCAGCGGTAATTGCCTTGCGATACTCAGAATAAAACTTCTGAGCGTTTTTAGCAGGATTAAGCCTTTCATCAAGCTTGATCTCCACCGGAGGGCAGCCCTCCTCATAGAAATTCTCAAGAACAACAGACTTATCTCCCTTGTTTATTCTGTATATGTTTGCTGAAAGCAGATCCCCACGAAGCTTCCACTCATCTTTTTTATCACATTCCTTAAGCTCCGCCGTCTGATTCGCAATCCTCTTTTCAATTCTATCGGAGGTATTCATAAGGAGCCTGAACAGATCGTTTGCTCTCTGCTTTAATCGGGCAGCCTTGTCACGTTCAGCATAAAAATAATCAAGCAGGCTGCATGCGCTTTCAAGCTCCGTATTGATCATCAAACTTCCGTACTGACTTATCCGAATAAAAGAAAAGTCTTTAAGCATGCCGTTTCTGTCCTTTATGACATTAAAGCAATTCCTTCCGCTTTCAAGACTTTTCCTTGTTTGTGAAATAATGAACAGCAATCTGTCCTTCACTTCACTATCAAGGCTATCGCCGATAAGCTCCCTGCCCTTTCCGGCATAGTATGCCCATTCTCTTGCAAGCACAGGTGAAACCCCCTCAAAAGCTCCTATAATAGCCTTTGAAAGCTCCCTTGCTCCAAGCTTCTCTATAGCATTTCTGAGGCTTTCATCATCTGAATCCATAAATGATATACGGCCGTCCCTCGGAGGCATTTCATAAGCCATACCCGGAAGAACAAGTCTTTCCCGGGACATTTCCTCGTCAACACGCTTTATGCTGTCAATTATTTTTCCGTCTCCGCCTATAACGATGAGGTTTGAATAACGCCCCATGATTTCACATGCAAGTGTGATCATTACCCTGTCGCCAAGCTCATCAAGGCATTCAAAGTCAAGGAACAATACACGTTCAAGTCCGTCCTGACGAATACTCATAAGCTTTCCGCCGCCCAGCCGCTTTCTGAGAAGCATACAGAACATAGGCGGAGCTTTAGGATTATCCACCGCAACATTTGTTATATGAGCCCTTGCTCCGCTGGCAGAGGCAGAAATTAGCAGCTTAAAGCCTCCTGCCTTAGTACGGATTGATATAATTATTTCTTCCCGGGACGGCTGATAGACCTTATCAACTCTTCCGCCGACAAGAACCTCCAGCTCTTTTTTTACAGCACACAAAAATGCTCCGTCCAGCGCCATTTCAACTCTCCTTATCTTCTGTATATAAGTATATCAAATTCTATTTCCGTTTCAAGACTGTCAAGAGCGGCAAGTCTTTCTCTTCCCTCTGAACTTGTATTGTAGCAATACGGCGTCATATTAAACAGGTCCTGTATATCCTTCTGACATTCAAGCTGTATTTTTTCTCTGACGCAAAGCTTTTCAACGAAGTCAAAGCCCTCCAGCTCAGTGTCCTTTACCTCGTTCAGATACGGCTGGTCATACACCGCCTCTTTTAGCTGCCAGAGGTGATTTTTATCCGGAATGACCATAACCATAACTCCGCCTTTTTTAAGCGCCCTCCTGAACTCCTCGCCGCAGTACGGCGCAAAAACCGTCATGAGCATATCGCATGAGCTGTCTTTTAGGGGAAGATGAAAAACGCTTCCTGCTGCATATTCGATCTCCCCGTCTCTCTTTGCGGCAGTACCCAGCGCATTTTTTGAAATATCAATTCCTGCGATAACTGTCTCGATGCCGTTTTCTTCGAGTATCTTCTTAACCCCTGCGGTATAGTAACCCTCTCCGCAGCCTGCGTCGATTATAACATCTCCGGTTCTTGCATATCTGCAAACAGCGCCGCCCAAAGCTTTAAGCAGCGGCTCGTAAAATCCCTTATTCAGAAAACCCGTCCTTGAACGAACCATTAGCTTGTTATCACCGGGATTTTTAGCATTCATTCTGTTTGAGAGAAGCAGATTCACATATCCCTTTTTTGATATATCAAAGCAATGATTATTTTTACAGTAATAGCTCTTTTCGTTATATGTCAGTGTTTTGCCGCATACCGGACATGCGAAGCTGCTTTTTATCATTTTACACATAGCTTACCGGATCCTTGTCTGAATCTGCGATCTCAAAGCTTACTGATGGGAAGTTTGCAGACAAAGCCTTCTGAAGATAAACGATCCCCGGTTCTTCCGTATGATAATGACCGCAGTCAAACATAGAAATGCCGATCCTCTTTGCCTCGATCCACTGGTCATGCTTTACATCTCCGGTGATATATCCCTGAGCGCCTCCGCTAAGCGCCTCAGCCGCTAAATCACCGCCGCTTCCTGTGCATATCCCGATCCTGCTTATAGGTTTGCCTCCGTCAACATATCTTACAGTATGGCAGCCTAAAGCATCTTTTAACTTCTGAGCAAACTCCTGAGCGCTATATTCCTTATCGGCATCACAGAAAATCCCAAACCCGGACGGTTTTTCGCCCTCCCTTGTTATCTCAATAATACCGTCCGATTTTTCAAAGCCAAGCAGCTCCGCAATGACGCAGCTTGTTCCGCAGTCGGAAATATCAAAAGGAGTGTGAATGCATATTGCTGCAATATCATTTTTTACAAGCTTATAAACCGGCGTATTTTCATCCATATTATGAAGAGGATGAAAAATTACCGGATGATGAGAGATCACAAGCTCCGCCTTTTTAACGGCTGCCTCAAAAGCAACTTCATTTGTAATATCAAGACTCAGCAGGACTCGGCTTACCTCCCTGTCATGGCTCCCGATAAGCAGTCCTGAATTATCCCATTTTTCCTGCATCTTAAAAGGCGCTATTTCATTCAGATAGCTATAAATTTCAGATACCTTAACCATTTGTCCCTCCAGTATATTTTCAATTTCTCCAGCAATCTTCATATATCGCCCGGAGTCCTCGTTTTTTCCTGCCTTAACAAGCCCAAGACCTATCTTATACAGCTTTTCGTACTGCTGTCTGATATAAAGCCGACCGTCATCGCTGTCGGCAGTAATTCTTCCTATATTCCTTACAGTTTCATTTATTTTAATTCTATATCCGCTATAAACAGCCTTTATAACAGTGTATATGTATCTGTCCTCGCTGACAGCTCTTTCCATGGTTATTTCAAAGCCATTCTCATAAAGCCATTTTCTAAGATGTCCTGCACGAGTCATAGGCTGAAGAATAAAAGCTACGTCCCTGCTTGCCCAGCTGCATTTTTCAATAATACCGCATATGGTTTCTCCGCCCATTCCAGCTATTACCACATCGCTTATACCTTCTGGGTCAATGCTTTCAAGGCCGTCCGACTTTACAAGTCTTACCCCGGAAATATTGTATTTATTCAAGGTCTGCTGTGCAAATCCCAAAGGTCCGTCGTTTATATCTGATGCTATAACATCGCTGCACTTTCCCGTCTGTATCAGATATGCCGGAAGATATGCGTGGTCAGTTCCCACATCGCATACTATACCGCTTCCTCCAACCATTTCAGCACAGACCATAAGCCGCTTATCAAGTGTAACCATTATTTATCTCCATAAAAAAGCGGACAAAAGTGCCCGCTTTCAAATTAAAATTACGTTTATACTATTCTTTCATCTTGAAAACATGTCCCGTCTTTCCAAGCCTTTACCAGATTATTCCTTACCGGCAAAATATTCATTGAGCTTTGCAACAAGCTGGTCGGCATCTGTTCCATGTACCTCACATGCCTGCTCAATTGTTTCGCCTCTTGAAGCCGGACATCCCAGACAGTGCATGCCTATCTCAAGAAAGAAAGGCGCTGCGTCAAAATCTTGATCAAGAATATCTCCTATTATTGTATCCTTAGTAACTGAATAAGCCATTTTTAATTCCTCCGTATTATAATATATGATTAGTATTAATAAAAAGCTGCACATTATTCATTTAGAACTTGTCTTCATAGCATCCGAACACATTTCTTATGAAGACAAGTTCTAAAATCAGAAAAAGCACAACCCTATACAGGCCGTGCTTTTTTAATATTTCTGAATTATGCTTCTTCCTTCATCTTTGCAAAGCATTCGCTGCAATATACTGCACGGTCTTCTCTTGGTTTAAAAGGTACCTTTGCTTCACCGCCGCATGCTGCACATGTAGCTGTAAACATCTCTCTTTCAGACCTTGAAGCGTTCTTTCTGGCATCTCTGCAAGCCTTGCATCTCTGAGGTTCATTTACAAAACCTTTTTCAGCATAAAACTCCTGCTCGCCGGCTGTGAACACGAACTCATTACCGCATTCCTTACATACTAACGTCTTGTCTTCGTACATTTGATTTACCTCGCTTAAAGTATTTTGGACCTCGGACGGATTCACACCGACACCTTTGTAAAACAACGCTCTGGAATTAAGCTACCGGGTCATATTTTAATAAAATTGATCCCTGCTTGAAACTGCTGCAATTAATGCAAATAGCTTAGCTTAAAACTGTAAGCCTGAATTTTACAATAAACACGAGTTCTAAAACAATACGAAAAACAAAGCCTGCTTTACGGTAATTGTCATTGCAAGTACAAATTTTATCTTATGGAATTGTACAATTTACTTTGCACAATCCAATTATAAACTATTATTTTTGTTTTGTCAAGTTATTTTCACAAAAACATTGGCACAGCCCTTCAAAATGGCACATTGCACTAAAAACCACTGTACATTTTGTTAAGTTTTACTATTCAACGCTTTACTTAACAGCATACTTTTTTCTGCCCTCTGTAAAAACATCTCCGCCCTTGCAATCGCATGCAACTATTAAAGGAAAGTCCTCAACATAGAGTCTTTTCACGGATTCACATCCTAAATCCTCAAAAGCAATAACCTCGCAGCTCTTTATACATCTTGCAGCCAAAGCTCCGGCTCCTCCAACAGCACAAAGATATACTGCTCCGTTTCTGACAACCGCATCACGTACCTCGCTGTTTCTTTCTCCTTTTCCTATCATTGCAGCAAGTCCCAGATCAAGAAATCTTGGAGCAAACTTATCCATTCTTCCCGAGGTCGTAGGACCGCAGGAACCGATAGGTCTGCCCTCCGGGGCAGGAGTCGGACCGGCGTAATAAATTACCGCTCCGTCAAGCTCATATGGAAGCTTACTGCCCTCGTCCAGCAGCGCATTTATCCTCTTGTGAGCCGCATCCCTTGAAGTATACACCACTCCTGTAAGCAGTATCTTATCACCGGCTTTAAGCTCCGGCGCTTTCTGTTTCAATTCTTCTGTTTTTATCCTTATTGCCTGTGACAAAATAATCTCTCCGTTCCCAAACAAGGCAGCGCTGTTTTCAGGCTGCCTCATTATCAATATTAATTTTCACCGTTCTTCAAAGCATCCTCTTCAGCAAGCTTTGCAAGATCGTCAAGGTCAAGTCCGAAACTGCTGTTTACGCCCATTTTCGGTACTTGCTCGGTATCCTCTTCATCAGATTTTTTTGAATCATACATAAAAGCGCTTAAAATATCCTCCGGATCGTCAAGAATGTTATTTGGAACATCCTCGACAGGATCATCGCTTAAAAAGCTTTCCGATATGCCTTCGCTTATATCCTCATCGCTGTCATCATCGCCTAAAGGCAAATCAAGGTCCATGCTCTCATAATCAATTTCAGGCATTGAGTAGCTGTCAATTTCCGGTATATCGTTTTCATCAATATCATTAAGGCTCATAACAGGAATATCGTCGTCTGACTTCATGTCCTTCACTTCTGCAACAGTACTGTTAAGCTCCCACTGACCTTCGATAAACTTTTCCGCATCATCAAGAGCTGAGCCTGCGGATGCAAATTCGTCTTGTGCCTTCTTTGCAGCAGCTGCAACATACTCAGAAAGACTTGTAATTTCTTCTCTCAGCTTGTTCACCTCGTCTTTAAGGAGGAATTTTACCCTATCTGCAAGCCTCTCAGTTTCTTCGGCTTTATTTTTAATATCCTTCTGCATATCAGCAGATTCTTTTTCAGCATCAGCAAGCTTTTGAGCTGCCTCCGTCTCAGCGTCAGACCTGATCTTAGCAGCCTCTGTTTCTGCATCCTTAACAAGCTTATCTGCGGCAATTCTCGCCTCAACAACGACCTTTTTAGCAGTGAGCTGGGCATCCTTAAAAAGCGCTCCCATGTCAAAGCTGCTGCTGAAGCTGTTGTTATCAGCGGAAAGCCTAAGCTCTTCAATATCAAGATTGAGCTTTTCTATTTCCTCATTTTTATTGTTTAAGGTATTATCCTTTTCAGCAAGAAGACTGCTCAGCTCAACAATTCTGGATTCCTTACCGGAAAGCTGATTTTTGAGTTCTTCGATCTGCTGCTCAAATTCCGAGTTATCAACCTCCTGTACGCTAACTGCTGCCGGACGGTTTTTAAGCTCCTCAACCTCTCCCTCAAGGCTGCGTATCTTCTCATTAAGCTCTGATTTTTCAGAATCAAACTGGTTTTTTATTTTTTCAAGCTCCGATTTTTCAGTTTCAAGAGCATTTTTAGCTTCCTCATTATGTTTCTGTGCCTCGGAAAGCTTTTCATTAAGCTCGTCAATATGAGTCTTAAAGGAATCAATCTGTTTCGGGTCAGCCTGATTTGCTTTTGCCTTTTCAAGCTCCTGATTAAGGGTTTCAATTTTAGAGTTCAGTTCATCAACATAAGTTAATACGTCTTCTTTGTTAAAACCGCCGACCTTGGCAGTTCTCAATACTACAGAATCTTTCATATATTACACTCCTTTTTGTGGTTCTGCTTAAATATTCATATTTATTATATCATAAAATCGAAGATTTTGTGATATAATTGCCCGATATGCAGGAAGCAAAGCTTGCTTTGCGTATCTGCAAGGGCGTTTTAAATAAATATATAATAAATGCTTGCATTTATTATACCATATTTTTAATCGTCATTCAAGGCAGAACGACATAATTTGTATAATTTTTTTAAAAAAGAGCTGGCTCTGCCATAAAAAAGCAGCCGCAAAAAATGCAGCTGCCACATTGTTATTTGTCAAGCATTCTGAGGATCTCGTCAAGATCATCCTCGCTTGTATCCTTAGGGCTTTCTTCGATAAGAGGATTGTCAATTTTGATAACATCATCCTCAGAAGCTCCAACTGGCTGAACATCGTCGCCATATCCGGCAGCGATAACAGTAATTGACATTTCGTCGTTCATATCATCCTTGAACGCTGTACCGAAAATAAATTCAACGTCCTCAGAAGCAGTATCCGTAATCATCTTTGTAGCAACGTCTACATCGGATGCCATAATATCATCTGACATAGTAATGTTGATAAGAAGTCTTTTAGCGCCGGAAATAGAAGTTTCAAGCAGCGGACTTGAAATAACAGCCTTTGCAGCCTCCGCAGCCTTATCCTTACCTGAACCATGACCGATAGCCATGTGAGCATATCCGGCACCCTTCATAATTGTAGATACATCCGCAAAGTCAAGATTTATGTATCCGTCCTCTGTAATAAGATCGGAAATACTCTTGACACCGGTTTTCAGAATATCATCAGCAAGGGCAAAGGATTCCCTCATAGTAGGCTGCTTGTCAAGTCCGTCAAGAAGCTTTTCATTAGGGATAACGATAAGTGAATCCACATACTTTTTGAGTTCCTCAATACCTCTTTCAGCCTGTAACATCTTCTGCTCTCTTTCAAAAGCAAACGGCTTTGTAACAACTGCAACAGTCAGTATACCCATACCCTGAGCAATTTCAGCTACAACAGGAGCAGCGCCTGTACCGGTACCGCCGCCCATTCCGGCAGTGATAAATACCATATCTGCACCCTTGAGAGCTGCCTCGATCTCATCCTGATTTTCCTGAGCTGAGCGTTCGCCGACCTCAGGTCTGTTTCCTGCGCCTCTGCCCTTAGTAAGCTTTGCGCCGATCTGAATCTTAGTTGTAGCCTTGGATCTGTTAAGAGCCTTAGCGTCTGTATTAACAGTAATATATTCTATATCCTTAACACCGGAATCGACCATACAATTCAGAGCGTTGCCGCCGCCGCCGCCAACACCGACTACTTTAATATTTACCTGTGGATCAAAAGCCTCTTCAAAATTGAAGTCTGTCATTGAAAATTCCTCCTAAGTTTATTTCATCCTGATTTTTCAGACAAGTTCTCTATACTAACAATACATATTATTATATTAACATACTTTACAGGATATTTCAAGTATAATTTTAAAAAAATTTAAAATTTTATTCACCTGATGATTCGTCCTGTCCTTCAGCAGAGGACTCTGAGTCAATTCTGCTGTCGTTTATGCTTTCAAGCATGCTGTCGTCAGGCATATCCTCCTCGCTGATCGGTATCTTATCATCATCCTTCTGAGCAACGTCAGATTTATTTCTGAAAGATATCTGATTGTTGCCGACCATCATCATATAGCCTTCCTTATCCTCGCTTAGATCAGCGAGAACACTTTCAGCAAGCTCCAGCTTATATTTTATATCGTTGGAGTTTCCCATGTCAAAAGTGATCCTGTCGTCAAAATTGACCTGTATCGAGTATTTATCCTCCATATTCACTGAAACAATAATATTATTTTCATTCTCCTGCATGTTATCCAGAAACTCGCTGAATATTTTATTTTTTGTTTTATCTTCGGACTCAAGAGCCGTTCCCGGCTCTGTCAGCTTCGGCTCAAAGCCTTCTATCTTTACAAGTCCCTCCGGCATGGATTCGGTCTGTTCCAGAATCTTTCCGCTTGCGCTTGTGATAAGATATCCGTTTTCAAATTCGATCCCCACCGTCGGAACACATTTTTCAACTGTTATTTCCAGGGTGTCCGGAAATTTTTTATTTATCTTTACATTCTCAACCATAATAAGGCTTCTGATTATCTTTTGGGATGATTCTTCAGCATCAAGGCGTATTAAATTATCGCCGTTTTTTATTCCGGAATTTTTTATAATATCCTCCGGCTGATAATCGGACTCGCCCTTTACCTTTATGGTATCTATATTAAAAAACAGCGTAAGCGAAAGAGCAACGCCTATACCTGCCACCAAGAGCAGAACAAGGAAGTAATATGCTCCCATACTTCTTCTGCGGCGTCTTGTTCTTTTGCTGTTTCTTTTTCTATCTACACTGGTTTTTACAACGTCCCTCATTTACATTTGCCTTTCAGTTAAACTCGTTTTACCGACGCTCCAAGAGAGGTTAGAACATTTTCAATGCTTTCATATCCTCTGTCAATATATCTCAGCTCTGAAACCTCAGTAATACCCTCGGCTCCAAGAGCTGCAACAGCCATAGCCGCACCGCCTCTTAAATCCGTTGCCTCGACCTTTGCGCCATACATTTTCCTGACGCCCTCGATAACAGCAGCCTTACCGGCGGTCTTTATATCCGCACCCATTTTCACCAGTGCGTTGACATGTCTGTATCTGCTTTCAAAAATTGTTTCTTCAAAAATGCTGCTTCCCTTTGCCCTGCAAAGCACAGCCATGACCACTGCCTGAGCATCCGTAGGAAATCCCGGATGCGGCATGGTAATAATCTTTCCTACTCCCTTGAGAGGCTTTCTTGCTCCCACATAGATATTACCGTCATAAACATAAACGTCACAGCCCATCTGTTCAAAAACAGGCAGAAAGCTTTCGGCAAAGGCAGCGTCAAAATTCAGTATATTTATTTCTCCACGGGTCGCAGCGACAGCAGCTATATATGTTGCAGCTGCAATTCTGTCCGGCATGATATTATGTATACAGCCGTGAAGCCTTTCCCTGCCCTCGATCACTATCGTGCTTCCGCCTGTGCCTTTTACAACTGCGCCGCATTTGTTCAGATACATTCCAAGGTCGATTATCTCCGGCTCTCTTGCCGCATTAAAAATTATGGTTTCTCCCTTGGCAAGCACAGCTGCCAGCATTATGTTTTCAGTAGCGCCTACTGACGGATATTTAAGGCTTATTTTAGTACCGTGCAGACCCTTTTCCGCCCTGCACCGTATGATTCCAAACTCATCGTTTACAGAAGCTCCCATTTTTCTCAGTGCATCAAGATGCATATCAATTGGTCTTGGACCAAGCTCGCACCCTCCCGGATACGAAAGGCTGCAATAACCGAATCTTCCAAGCAGCGCTCCCATAAAAATAATTGACGATCGCATTTCACGCATCATTTCATCAGGAATCTCCGCCTTGTCAGCGCTGCTGCTGTCAACGATCACCGTATTATTTTCAGCTCTGCATTTACATCCGAGACGATTTAAAATCCTGCATGAGGCATAAACATCCGAAAGCATAGGACAGTTTCTCAGAACCGACTCACCGCTGCACAAAAGAGATGCTGCAAGAATCGGCAGCGAACTGTTTTTTGCTCCCTGAACCTTTATCTCTCCCGAAAGGGACTTTCCACCCTCTATTACAAGTTTTTGTCCGGGCATACCAACACCACCTAAAGCATTATTTAGGCAATATCGCACAAAGATTGTGCCAAATATGCGCCGGCAATTTTTCGCCAGATTGTACAGAAAAGGCGCAGGCATACTGATGTATGTCAAGACTTTTCTGTGCAATATGGCGGAAAAAATGCAAGCAGATTTGGTGCAAAGCCGTCAGGCATGCTTTGTGCGGTGTTGCCTCATCTCATACTATGCTTTAAGCGGTTTAGCTGTTACTTTGCAGTCAGCTCCTGAACGACCTTGTATATTCTCTCGTTTGTATCGCTTACATTCAAAGCTCCTGCCTTTTGAGACATAGAGCTTAGCTTTTCTCTGTTTTCGTACAGCTCCTTTACCTTTTCTATCATAAGCTCGTTTGTTACATTCTTCTGTTCAATTACGATTGCAGCTCCTGCCTTACCCAGAACGTTTGCATTATGGAACTGATGATTTCCTGCAACAACAGGGGACGGTATAAGTATGGACGCCTTTCCGGCTGCTTCAAGCTCAGCAAGGGTCGAAGCTCCTGCACGGCATATTACAAGGTCCGCCGCTGCAAGACATGTATCCATATCGTTGATATATTCGCTGATCCTCAGTCTTTTGCTGCCTGTATCAACACCTTTTTCCTTAATTGCCTTCGGAAACGATTCCCTTCCCATTCCGCCATAGCCGTGGATATGGTTGATTTTTAGTCCGTTGGAGGTATGCCATGCAATTACCTCCGCCATAGTTTCGTTAATACAGCCTGCTCCAAGGCTTCCGCCGAAGGAGAGAATACACATCTCATCATCAAACCCAAGCTCAGCCCTTGCCTGAGCCTTAGATTTACCTGCAATGCCCTTTCTTACCGGAAGTCCCGTTACGGTATAGTCGATGCTTTTATCCATGTAATCAAGAGCTTCCTTAACAGTCAGCATTACCTTGTCAACTTCCTTTGAAAGGATCTTATTTGTCACTCCCGGATATGCGTTCTGCTCATGGATCGCTGTTTTCACGCCCATTTTTGCAGCCATACGGATAACCGGTCCTGCAACATAACCTCCAGTACCTATCGCTATATCCGGCTGAAATTCTTTTACGATCTGCTTTGCACGTCTTCCTGATGTGGCAAGGTAGCAAAGCGCCTGACAGTTTCTTTTTATATTTTTCAAGGTAAGCTTTCTTTGAAATCCCGCCACCTTGATAGGAGCAAAAGCATATCCTGCCTGAGGTATGAGCCTTGCTTCCATGCCTCCCGGAGTTCCCGCAAAAAGAAACTCTGCGTCCGGCTGATGCTCCTTTATGATCGACGCTATGGCAAGAGCCGGATTTATATGTCCTCCGGTACCTCCGCCTGCAAGTAAAACCTTCATGTTTTCTGTCTCCTCCTAAGTATCCATATCGGCCTGCCGTGAAACATTGAGTATGATACCCATTTCCGCAAGCTGCATTACAAGGGCAGTTCCTCCGTAGCTGAAAAACGGTAGGCTGATACCTGTGTTTGGAATAAGATTGCTTACAACCGCAATATTCAAAAACGCCTGAAGGCCTATCTGTATGGTTATGCCCACAGTTATAAGCATTCCGAATTTATCCTTAGCCTTTGAAGCTATATAAAGCCCTCTTATTATTAAAAGCGCAAACAGTATTACTATTGTAACAGCCCCGATAAATCCAAGCTCTTCACATACAATAGCAAAAACAAAGTCATTTTTCGTCTCAGGAAGATAGAGGTATTTCTGCCTTGATTCACCAAGTCCCAGTCCAAAAACGCCTCCTGAGCCTATAGCAATAAGGGACTGACATGTCTGCCACGTCGTTCCCTTTTCATCTGAGAACGGATCAAAATAGGATTGAAAACGCTTTTCAAAATATGTGAAACCGTCCTCACCCTGTGATTTCATATATACTATGAATGCTATTGCTGCTATTCCTACAATGCCAATAATGGCCATATGCTGATACTTAACGCCGCCCACATACAAAAGCACAACAGCTATTCCGCATATCAGAATAGTACAGGAAAGATGAGGCTCCATAAGAAGCAGTCCTGCAACAATAGCAAGAAGAATCCCGAAAGGAAGAATGCCTATGGTAAATTTCTGCATGTTCTTATAGTTTTGTACGATAAGATATGAAAAGCATATGATTATTGCAAATTTCATAAGCTCTGATGGCTGAAAGTTCAAAGGTCCGATTACAAGCCATCGGGTTGCACCGCCGTCCGTAACGCCGGAAAACAAAACGGCAACAAGCAGCACCACGCAGCCAATATATGAGCCTATAGCAATAAGAGGCTTTTGGAAAATATGGTAATCAAGAAATGTGAACCCAATGAGAGCAACTACTCCGACAACGCCCATGATCATTTGCTTTTTGGCATATATCGTACCGCTTGTGCCTCCGCTTTCACTGAGCGCCCAAGCATAGCTTGCGGAGAACATCATAATAATGCCTATTGAAAGCAAGGTCATGACAATGAGGAAAAAGGAAAGATCCATGTCTCCGTATCTGCTCCTTTTTTTCATCCTTATATTTGTTGTATTAAGTGCAGCTTCAGAGCCGCCATATGACTGTGCCAAATATAGTTCCTCCCTCTTTCAGAGATATGCTCTCCGGTCAAATCCGGAATTTATCTTTCGGCATAAATCCTGTCATTCTGCGTTGCAAATCCTCGACAGGCGACAGCCTGCCTTTTGGTTTGCTCAGGTTTTAAATCAGATCACAGATAATATCGCCAGCGCTCCGACAATTATTCCTACAATTGAAAAAGTTATCACTATTTTATATTCACTGAAACCGCTCAGTTCAAAGTGATGATGAATAGGAGACATTTTAAAAATACGCTTGCCCTTGCCCTTTTCACCTGTTTTTTTGTAATGCTGTCTTGCAGTGATCTTGAAATATGAAACCTGAATAACAACGGAAAGCGCCTCTAAAATATACACAAGTCCTGCAATAACGATCATAAGGTGCATGTGCGTCGTAAGTCCGATTGCAATGAAAGCTCCGCCGAGATACATTGAACCGGTATCGCCCATAAAGCATTTTGCAGGGTGAAGATTCCACACAAGGAATCCCAGACAGCCTCCGGCAATGGCTACGGCATACATTGAGATCTCGTAATTTTTAAGTATATTGCATATGATCGACATTACAAGCATCGACACAACGGTCACAGAACCGCATAGTCCGTCTACGCCATCGGTAAGATTTACAGCATTTGATACATAAATTATAAAAGCGATCATGACAGGATAATAAAAGAATCCAAAATCAAGACGGAAGAAAATAAAATCAATTTCCGTCGAGGTATCTCCCAACGCATAAAGCGCCGCAAGAAACGCTGCGGAAAGAATAAACTGGAACAGCATCTTCTGTTTAGGGCTAAGTCCCAGATTTCTCTTTTTAACAGCCTTGATATAATCGTCCATAAAACCAATACCGCCGAAAAGCACAGAGAAAAGAATACATGACAAAAGCCTTAGCGCATCCTTTGTTGTTTCAGCAGAGGTAACGTCAACCATATATCTGCCCCTGTACAGAAGATAGCCGATCAAGACGGAGACAATACTGCTTATTATAAACATAAAGCCGCCCATAATAGGTGTTCCCTGCTTATCCTTATGCCACTTTGGGCCTATATCGAGAATGGTCTGACCAAAATGTATTTTTTTAAGATATGGTATCAGAACAACACCTATAAGCGCAGCAAGAACACACGAAATAAGCGCTACCGCAACATTAATCCAGTATGACATACAATCCCCCTTAATCCTTGTAAAGGCTTTCTATTACCTCTTCAAGCTTCATACCTCTGCTTGCCTTGAAAAGAATAATATCCCCTGCCTTTATGTATTCTCTGATTTTTTCAGTAAGCTCTTCCTTATCAGCGGTAAAAAATGTGTCCTTGCCGAGATCGGAAGCTTTTTTTGCAATGTATTCTGCGTCCTTTCCAAAACAGAAAAGCTTATCTGCCTTTGAACCGGCAGCCATTTCTCCCACCATAGTATGAAGCTTACAGGACGCCTCACCCAGCTCCAGCATGTCGCCTAAAACGGCAATTCGTCTTCCACTGCCCTCAATATCTGACAATACGTTAAGAGAAGCTCTCATAGAATCAGGACTTGCATTATAGCAGTCAATAATAACAGTCTGCTCACCCTTTTTTACAATATTCTGACGCATGCCGTCCGGCTTGTATTTTTTCAGAGCAGCCGCTATTTCTTCAGGAGTAAGTCCGTTTAATATCCCTATACAGAACGCCCCAGCGGCATTCATAATATTATGTCTGCCTATACATGGAAGCTCAATTTTTGTAAGGCTTCCGTCAAAGGCTATTTCAAAAAAGCTTCCGCCGTTTTCCTCCCTGATATTAACAGCACGGAAGTCGCTGCTCTCGTTTTCTATACCATAGGTGTGGACAGGTCTTCTAAGAGTATCCTTCAATGGAGCAAGCAGCTTGTCATCTCCGTTTACAACAAGGGGAGCGTCCTCTGACATTCCATCCATAATTTCAAGCTTTGCTTTAAGTATGCCCTCCTGAGAGCCAAGATTTTCAATATGTGAAAAACCAATATTAGTAATAACGCCGACAGTCGGCTTTGCCGTTTTAGAAAGCCTGTCGATCTCACCGAAGTGGGACATTCCCATTTCGATCACAGCCGCCTCATAGCTGCTGTCCAGTCCGAAAAGGGTTTTCGGAAGTCCTATTTCATTGTTGAAGTTGCCCTGTGTCTTTAAGGTTCTATATTTTTCAGACAAAACAAGAGCGATCATTTCCTTTGTAGTGGTTTTTCCAACGCTTCCTGTAATGCCGACAAGAACAGGACTGAACTTGCTTCTGTAAAAAGCTGCAATATCAAGAAGAGCCTTTCTTGTACTTTCCACAACAATACAAGGGAAATCATCAACCTGTCTTTCAGTAACGGCAGCCGCTGCCCCTGATTCTATAGCCTTTCCCACAAAGTCATGAGCATCGAATCTGTCACCCTTTATTGCAATAAAAAGCGATCCTTTATCAATAGTTCTTGTATCGGTGCTTATATCGGTGATTTCGGCGTCAACCGGACGCTTCGCACCAAGCATGCCGGCTATTTCCGATAGTGTTAATCTTTCCATAATAATCAGTCAAGAAGCTTTAAGCCCTCGGCAACAATCTCTCTTTCATCAAAATGTATATGCTTGTTTCCCGGAAGGACCTGATAGTCCTCGTGACCCTTTCCGGCGAGCACGATTATATCTCCCGGCTTGGCAATTTTCAGCGAGTGATAAATAGCCTCGATCCTGTCGACCACAACGTCAAAAGGAATTTCCGTATCGTTAAGTCCCGACAGTATGTCGTCTATAATAGCCTCCGGGTTTTCATCCCTCGGATTATCAGAGGTTATTATAAGCTGGTCGGCATATTTTGCAGCAGCCTTTGCCATTAAAGGACGCTTTTTACTGTCACGGTTTCCTCCGCAGCCGAAAAGGCAGATAAGCCTTCCCTCAGTATATTCTTTAACACTTCTTAGAATGTTCTCAACGGCGTCCGGGGTATGGGCGTAATCGCAGATAACAGTAAAATCCCTGCCTGTAGGAATGATCTCACATCTTCCCTTTACACCGGTACAGCTTGAAACAGCGCTTATAACATCGTCCATAGGAATGCCCAGCTTATAGCATACTCCGATTGCCGCCGTAACGTTTGACACATTGAACATACCGGTCATTTTAACATCAACGATCCTGGACTTTCCCTCACTGCACAGCCAAAAGCTGATACTGCTTGCTTTTATCTTTATAACATCGGCATAAAAATCACAGTCGGAGGCGCTTCCATAGGTGAGCTTTTCACAGGATATTTCACTGTAAAGCCTTTTTCCATATTCATCATCGTAATTAATAATTGCAAGATCACACTTGTCAAAGAGCATTTTCTTAGCCTGATAATAATTTTCCATGTTGAGATGATAGTCAAGATGATCCTGAGTCAGATTTGTAAATACCGCAGCCTTAAAATGAGTAGGACCTATTCTCCTCTGAACAAGACCAAAGGAGGATACCTCCATAATGACATAATCGCAGCCTGCCTTGCACATTTTATCCAGCAGCTCCATATAGTCAAAAGCCATAGGCGTTGTATTGTCAGTGTGAACGACCTTTCCGTCGATTTCATTCTGAATCGTTCCGATAAGACCCGTCTTATATCCGCAGGCATTCAGAATATGCTTTATAACATTGGTTATAGTCGTTTTTCCGTTTGTACCGGTAACTCCGATAATACTGAGCTTTTTTTCCGGATGATCAAACCATGCTGCACAAAGACAGCCGTAAAACTCTCTTGAATTGTCTGTGATTATCTGCCTGTCGCCAAGCCCAAGATCACGCTCCGCAACGACAAGAGCTGCTCCCTTCTGAAGCATTTCCTCCGCTGCGTCATGTCCGTCAAAGGAGCCGCCCTTTATACAGACAAATATACAATCCTTCTGCACCTTTTTAGTATTGTCAGTAACCATGCTTATTTCCATGTCCGGAAGGCTGGTTTTTCCAATACCCTCGATAAGTTTATAAAGCCTCATTCAAAACACCGCCCGTCTATATCCTTTAGAACTTGCCTTCACAAGCATCTGAACACATCCTTTCGGCAGATTTTGCCGCAGCCTGCGTAAAAATACTTGCCTACGTATTTTTGCCTTGTCTACAAAATCCGTACCATTTCTTATGAAGACAAGCTCTTATTCCTTATTTTTCACTTCTGCTCTATGCTCTATATTTATGCTATACACATCAGCCTGACTGATCCCTTACACCAAAGGTTATTTCAACAACTTTTCCCTTTGCAACTGATGAACCTGCTTTCTCCGACTGAGCCTGAACCACTGCTCCGCTGTTGTCCGAGGAAGTACCTGTCGCAACATAGTTAAGTCCCACACTACTGAGTGCAAGATTTGCCTGTGAAAGACTCATACCTGTAAGATCAGGAACGATCGAGTACTGCTGTTCATAGTATTTATCCGTATAAAGTATAACATTACTGCCCTTAGGCATAATGCTTCCGGTAGTCGGTGACTGAGCGTATACTGTATTTCCCTTACCAATAATCTCGTAATCAAGCTCCAGCTTGTCAAGAGCACTCTTCGCCTCTTCGATAGTCATATCCTCAAGAAGAGGAACTGTTACGTCCATTTCAGCGACCTCTTTATCACTGTATTCAGGGAGATAGCCCATATAAGGAAGTATTTCCTCCATGATCTTTCTTGCAGACGGAACAACTACAACGCTTCCGTAATAATCTCCAGACATTGGCTCATCAGCCATAAGCAGCATTATTACCTCTGGATCGTCAGCCGGAGCAAAGCAGCAGTAGGATGAAATATATCTCATGTAATCCTCAGGATATTCATCGAGCTTCTGTGAAGTACCGCTCTTACCGCCTACATGATAGCCCTTTATGTATGCACCGTTTCCGATAGCAACCTGTTCAAGAGTATCGCACATTACCTTTGATGTCTCTTCAGAAATAACCTGTCTTTTAACGCTTTTTTCGTTTGTAAGAACAACGTTTCCGTCACCGTCAACTATCTTGCTTACAACATAAGGAGTAAGCAGCTCACCGCCGTTTATAACGGCTGAGTATGCCGTGATCATTTCCATAGGAGTAAGCTTGTTGGTCTGTCCGAAAGAGCATGACGCAAGCTCTATCGGACCCATTCCGTTAAGACCCTGATAATAGCTTGTGGACTCAGCCGGCAGGTCTATGCCCGTTCTCTCTGTAAGGCCGTATGCGCTGAAATACTGGAAGAACTTTTCCGCTCCGAGCCTTCTTCCTATTTCAATAAACGCAGGGTTGCAGGAATGAGTTATGGCCTCTGTAAAGGTCTGATTGCCGTGACCGGACGTTTTCCAGCAATGTATAGGCGGTGTTCCGTTTACAACGACTACGGAACCGTTACAGCCGAAATTATCCTCAACTGAAATAGCGTCCTCCTCCAAAGCCGCCGAGCTTGTAACTACCTTGAATACCGATCCCGGAATGTAAAGCTCGGTAATGGCTTTGTTTTTCCACTGCTGCTCTCTTGCGGCAGTATATGCCTGTTTATATTCCTC
>CANPXN010000017.1 GCA_947586185.1 uncultured Clostridia bacterium | reverse complement strand
CGTATAATCCAAAGCCGGATTAAATGTCACTGTATAAATCATCGTTATACCTCCGTTGATTTTCTGAAAATCATTAAAAATATTATTGTCAAATTTGTTTTGTACATACCAAAGGGCACACTGAAAATACCTTCCAGTGTGCAAATAAAGTCATGTATTCAGAATACCCTGAGGAACATCTCCAACAATAATTGTTTCAGCAAGCATGCAGCTTGATTTTATAGTAGTCTTCTTTTCTCCTCCTGAAAATATGGCTGCCATGTCAATATAAATGTCCAGATAAAGCCTGTGGCATGACTGATTAATCCCTGCTTCTTCAAATTTACTGCGTAATTCTGTTTTAATGTTTCCCCTTGAAGTAATCCTGATTCTTACCTTTGGACCATGACCATTAAAAATATAATATCCGCTTATAGAGCCTATAGGAACCTCGATATAATCATCACTGCTTTCAGAAATGTCATCCATGATTGACTGTACAATTTCTGCCTGAAGCTGATTTACCTTTATTGTATTTATATCAATTGAGGATATATTTCCTGAATCATCATACTTTATTTCCGACAAGTCTGAATATGTAATGTTATCTCTTTTCAGAACTTCGCCTACACATTTATTTGCAGTATATACAGCTGACTGATCACAGTAATATCTACAAAGAGAATCTACTGACGGTCCCAGAGCTTTTTCAACAGCTCTTATACTTAAAAAAACTATTGAAACAACCAGGATAATTATAAAGCATATTTTTAAGCTGTTTCCCGAAAGCTTCTCATGTCTATATCTCATATTTTTCACCTTAAAGAACAAATGGCGGCACTATGACCGCCATATCATTTTAATCTCCGCATCCACAGCCCGGATTTGCGCAGTCCGGATGTTCATTATCTGAATTATCCAGTTTTAAAGGTGAAAATTCTTCCTTAGGAAATCTTATTCTGTTAAACATTTCGCATGGACTGTCTATTTGTGTACAGCATTCCTTTTCAGGTATCGTATATTCATATGTTGGCACCATAACAGTAACCGGTCTTGTAAGCTCTACAACATAAAACAGGCCTATAGTCATTATTACAGCCGGCTTTTTGCAGCAGCCACTGTTTTTTTCCGCTGAATCACAGAATACATTTTCAATCTTGCTGCTCAAAGCAATTGGTGAAACGACCTGTACCGACGCTGTAGGCATGTTTACAGATTTACAGCAATCGTCCACACTGCCGATTTTCATGCCATTGCTGAAAAAGGTCTGAGAATTTGTTTCACTGCCATATAAAATGCAGTTTTTGCTGGCATACGCCGTACCGTATAGCGGTACCGGTTCGCAGCAAGCGCTTTCATACGCAAGAAGTTCAACCTTGAATTTAAAAGTTATATCTATTGAATAGAATCCCTTATTAAACGGTACAGGTTCAACATTCATACACACGTCGGCAACCTTAATACACCTTGTCTTTACCAAAGTGATATTTTCCGGCAATTCTCCGCACTCAAGAACGACTTTAACATCTGTAAGACATTCCTTATCACTGCAGCTGTCAAATACACGGTTGACTTTTATTGGTACATGTTCAACGCAGTTGCCATATTCACTCATATTAATCCTCCTTAAATATATTAAAGCCTCAAAATCTGATTGACACTTCAATATATAATATTCAGATTAATTGATTTTAGTTACAGTCATCAGGTATTTTTATCAGTTTTTTTGAATACCTTCAAATTTCCTACCTTATTGCTTCTCTCTCTGAGAACTTCTTCTACCTCTGAATAAGGAAGATCCTGCTGTGCGCAAAGAACCATAATGTGATAGAACAGATCTGCAATCTCATTTTTCAGTTCAACATTATCATTGTTCTTGGCGGCTATTATCATTTCAGAGCATTCTTCTCCGCACTTTTTCAGAATTTTATCTATACCCTGAGAAAAAAGATAGCATGTATATGACTTCTTTTTCAGTTCTTCTGATGAAGCATCTGCTGATTCCTGATACAGTTTTTTTCTGTCAAGCATAACCTGATACAAATCTTCTAATGCACTATTATTCATTTTTCATTTCCTCCGTATATTTTGTTAAAAAAGCAGCTGTAGCTGCCGGTATGACATGCAGCTCCTGTCTGTTCAACATATACAAGCAAGGTATCGTCGTCACAGTCGCCGTAAATTTCGTATACTTTCTGTAAATGCCCGGATGTAGCTCCCTTATTCCAAAGCTCCTGCCTTGAACGACTCCAGAACCATGTATATCCAGTTTCAAGAGTCTTTTTAAGGCTTTCCTTATTCATGTAAGCAAGCATCAGTACGGTCTTTGTATTCTTTTCAAATACTATTGCCGGAATAAGCTCGCCTTTTTTAAAAAATTTATCAAGATCATTTATATCAATCATACTTTACCTCATTATTATTCCCTTATTACGGCAGTCATTCTTCACCTGCTCAACGGTAAGCTCCTTATAATGGAAAAGTGAAGCTGCAAGAGCTGCCGAACAATCAGTTTTTATAAAAGCATCGGCAAAGTCACTTAGTTTACCAGCCCCTCCGCTTGCTATAACAGGAATCTTCACGGCAGAGCATACCGCTTTAAGCATATCTATGTCAAAGCCTCCCCTTACTCCGTCAGTATCAATGGAGTTTAGACATATTTCACCGGCTCCAAGCTGCTCTATTTCCTTGACCCAGTCAACAAGATCAAGCTGCATATCTATTCTTCCGCCGTTTATATATACAGTCCACTTTTTATCCCCAACCATTTTTGCATCAATTCCAACGCAGATACACTGGCTTCCGAATATATCTGCTCCTTCTTTGATAAGCTGAGGATTCTGAACCGCCTGAGAATTAACAGATACCTTATCTGCGCCAGCCCTCAGCGTTTCTCTTATATCGTCAACTGTTTTTATGCCCCCTCCAACGGTAAGAGGAACAAACACCTGCTTTGCCGCATTTCTTACAACATCAAGAATAACTCCTCTTCCCTCATGGGAGGCTGTTATGTCATAAAAAACAATTTCATCAGCGCCCTGACGATTATATTCCGCAGCACATTCTACAGGATCTCCAACCTCTTTGATTCCCTCAAAGTTAACGCCCTTAACAACCTTTCCGTCTCTTACATCAAGGCATGGAATGATTCTCTTTGCAAGCATACTACTCAGCTCCTTCCGCATATGAAATTGCTTCTCTAAGATCAAGGGTACCCTTATATATCGACTTACCGCATATAGTTCCATAAAGCCCAAGCTTCTTGCATTTCTTTATATCCTCGATCGTATGAACTCCTCCGCTTGCAATTATTGAGCATGCACCTTTTACAGCGTCATTCAGCGCTTTGAGCTGATCTATGTTAACTCCTGAAAGAGTTCCGTCCTTTGAGATATCAGTAACTATGAAATACTTAACCCCCGACTCAATCATCTGAATAGTAAGCTCAATATAATTGACATTCGAGGCTTCAAGCCACCCTTCGGCTGCAACCATGCCGTCTTTTGCGTCAATTCCAACAGCTATCCTCTCACTGCCATATTCTTTGACAGCATCCCTTACAAGCTGAGGATTCTTTAAAGCTGCTGAACCCAGGATCACTCTTGAAATACCATTACTTATGTATTCCTCTATAGTTTCAAGGTTACGGATACCGCCGCCGACCTCTACTTTAAGTGAAGTGTTTTCGGCAACATCCTTATATATGTCCATATTAACAGGTATGCCTGCTTTTGCGCCGTCAAGGTCAACCATATGAATCCAGGACGCTCCCGCCTTTTCAAATCCGTATGCTGTATCAATATAGCTTGAAGCAACCTTTTCCACTGTAGAAAAATCGCCCTTGAACAATCTTACACAGTTTCCGTCCTTTATATCAATTGCAGGAAGAATGATCATTTTATAAGTCCTCCGAAGTTCTTGAGTATTCTCAGTCCTGTATCACCACTTTTTTCCGGATGGAACTGAGCGCCGAACACTGTTTTTCCGTCAGTAACAAGTGCAGGTACTTTTCCGCCATAGGTGCTGTATGCAGAAATATTCTCGTCGCTGCACACAGCCTTATAAGAGTGAACAAAGTAAACATAGCTTTCCTTATCAAGGCCTGAGAGCAAAGGATTTTCATGCTGAATCTCAAGCTTGTTCCAACCCATATGAGGAATAACAAGCTTAGGCTCGATCATTTTTTCAACACTGCCCTTTATAAGTCCGAGTCCATCGCATTCTTCAAATTCATAGCCCTTTTCAAACAGCAGCTGCATACCGAGACATATACCCAAAAAAGGTTTTTTCAGCGCCTGATCTTTTATAATATTTATAAGTCCGCTGCTTTCAAGCATCTGCATAGCGCTTGGAAAAGCTCCCACGCCTGGCAGAATCAATGCATCCGCACTAATAATATCCTGTTTATCGGATGTAAGCTTATTCTCCATTTTAAGATAGTCCAAAGCATTTTTAACGCTGAAAATATTTCCTGCGCCGTAATCAATAATAGCAATCATTTTCAGATACTTCCTTTCGTAGAAAGTGTTTCGCCCGGTTCAGTTTCCCTTATCGCTGCTTTAAGCGCATGGGCTGCAGCCTTGAAAATTGCTTCACATTTATGATGATCATTTAAACCGTAAACCATGTTCAAATGCATTGTGATACCAGCGTTAAAAGCAAAGGCTCTGAAAAACTCTTCAGTAAGGCATGCATCAAAGCTGCCTATCATCTGATTAGTGAAGCTGCCGTTAAACACAAGATAAGGTCTGTTGCTTATATCAAGTGAACAAAAACCAAGAGCCTCGTCCATAGGTATATATGCGGAGCCATACCTTGCAATACCTGATTTATCCCCAAGAGCAAGGGAAAAAGCCTGTCCTAAAACTATTCCTGTATCCTCAACTGTGTGATGTCCGTCAACATCCAGATCACCGTCACAGGTGATCTCCATACTTATCCCGCTGTGTACAGAAAGAGCTGTGAGCATATGGTCAAAAAAACCTATACCGGTGCTGATGTTAGCATTTCCTTTTCCGTCAAAAGTCACGCCAACCTGAATATTAGTTTCACGAGTATTTCTTTCTACAAATCCTTCTTTCATAAAATGTTCCCTTCTGATAGTATATCCTTTAACGCTGAAATAAGACTATCCATTTCCTCAGGAGTTCCGATAGTTATTCTCAGATAATCACCTATTCTCGGCTTATCCCAGTGACGCACAAAAATTTTTCTTTTTCTGAGTTCACTGAAAATCCTATCTCCGCTTACGCTTCTGTGCTTTGCAAATATAAAATTGCTCATTGAATCAGGAAATGTAAAGCCAATCTCTAAAAGCTTCTGCTTTGTTTCTTCCCTTGTATTTATAATACGCTTAACCGTATCCTGAAAATATTCCTCATCAAGAACGGATGCTGTACCGCACTTCTGAGTGACAGCATTCATTGTATAGGAATTAATCGAAAATTTTACGTCATTCATATACTTTATCAGCTTTTCATTGCCAACTGCAAAGCCGATCCTCATTCCGGCAAGGGAACGTGATTTTGAAAAAGTCTGAATTATCAAGAGATTATCATACTTGTCAACAAGTGAAATACAGCTCTTTCCTCCAAAATCAATGTATGCCTCATCTATTATAACAACAGAATTTGGGTTAGCCTTTATTATATCCTCTATCATTTCCGGATCTTCATAAACTCCGGTCGGGGCATTCGGATTCGGGAAAATTATCCCGCCGTTTTCACATTTATAGTCCTCAGCCTTTATTCTGAAATTTTCATCAAGAGCCTTACATTCGTAAGGTATTCTGTAAACGCCTGCCCATACGTCATAAAAAGAATAGGTTATGTCAGGAAACAATATAGGCTTCTGAGAATTAAAAAAGGTCAGAAATGCCATTGATATTACATCATCGGAGCCTACTCCAACAAAAATTTGCGACTCCTTGACGTGATACCTTGCGGCAAGAGCTCTTACAAGCTCTTCGGAAGACGTATCCGGATAAAGCCTCATATCTGAATATGAAAAGCTTTCAAGAGCCTCCTTAACCTTTGGAGAAGGCGGATATGGATTTTCATTTGTATTAAGCTTTATGATATTTCTTTCCTTTGGCTGCTCTCCAGGTACATAGGGTTCAACACGCCTAATATTGTTTTCAAATGAACAAGCGTTCATGTTACTCATTCCTTTCAAAAAGATATAGTAAATGACAAATTAATTTGGCGTTTACTATTTGCCGATAAGCACATAGTGAATGCAGTGAGCAAATGTGCGAGGCTTTTAAATTATTCAAATCTTACCTTGATCGCATTGGCATGAGCAGTAAGCCCCTCTTTTTCAGCAATAAGAACAATATCGTCATGAGCTTCACGCAAAGCTTCTTCTGTATAGTAAATATAGCTTGAACGCTTTGTAAAGCTGTGTACTGAAAGCGGTGAAAAGAATCTTGCCGTACCGCTTGTAGGCAGAACATGATTAGGACCTGCAAAATAATCTCCCAAAGGCTCGGAAGCATACTGTCCGAGAAATACTGAACCAGCATTGTCAAGCTTTCCTATATATTCTGTAGGATTCTTCATAAGTACTTCAAGGTGCTCCGGAGCTATTGCATTTGCTATCTCAACAGCGCAGTGCTCACAGTCACATATAATAATTGCACCATAATCCTCAAGTGATTTTTCAATTATTTCTTTTCTTGAAAGTACTTTAACCTGTCTGTCGATCTCTTTTAACACTATATCAGCAAGTTCTTCGCTGGTTGTTACAAGAATTGAAGAAGCGATCTTATCATGCTCAGCCTGTGACATAAGATCGGCTGCAACAAATTTCGGATTTGCAGTTTCGTCAGCAAGTACAAGGATCTCACTCGGACCTGCTATCATATCAAGATCTACCTGGCCGTAAAGAAGCTTCTTTGCAGTTGCAACAAAAATATTTCCTGGACCTACTATCTTATCTACCTTTGGTATTGTTTCTGTACCATACGCCAGCGCCGCAATCGCCTGAGCTCCGCCTGTCAGGAATACTCTGTCCACACCGCATATTGCAGCGGCAACAAGTATATCCTTATTCGGCGAGCCGTCCTTGCAAGGAGGAGTCACCATAATAATTTCCTTAACCCCTGCAATTTTTGCCGGTATTGCATTCATAAGAACGCTCGACGGATATGCTGCTGTACCTCCCGGTACATAGATGCCGACCTTTTCAAGACCTCTTACTCTCTGTCCCAGCATTACGCCGTTATCCTTGCAGTCTGTAAAGCCCTGCTCACGCTGACGATTGTGGAACTCAGCGATATTCTCCATAGCATCCAAAAGCGCATTTACAAAGCCCTCATCGGCTTCTTCAAGAGCGTCATTAATAACATCTCTCGGAACTTCATAGTATTCCGGAAGACTACCATCAAATTTAAGCGTATAATCGTTAACAGCTTTATCTCCGCCGTTTTTAACGTTTGCAATAATTTCAGATACAATTTCTGTTACCTTACGGTCTGTTTCACCGCTTCTCTCTTTAAGGCTTTTCAGAAATTCAAGTTCGTCCTTGCCGTTTGCATATATCTTTTTCATATTACAGATTCTCCTCGATAAGTCCTATAAGATTTTCTATTTCCTTTTGCCTGAGCTTTAAGCTTACAGTATTTACAATAAGCCTTGCAGAAATCGGAGCTATGTCCTCAATTACTTCAAGCCCGTTTTCTTTAAGGGTCGTACCTGTTTCTACAATATCAACAATACCGTTTGACAGTTCAAGAAGAGGAGCAAGCTCAACTGAACCTTCAATTTTTACAATATCCACGTCCATTCCCTTACTTTCAAAAAATGAACGTGCTACATTAGGATATTTTGTGGCAATCGTCTTCACGCCATATCCCTCGTAAAAATCAGTTCCTTTTTTGGCAGCAAGCGCAAATCTGCATCTGCCGAATCCAAGGTCTGCAAGCTCAAAAAACTTTCCGCTCATCTCCATTATAGTGTCCTTGCCCACAACACCCATATCACAAACGCCATGCTCAACATACGTTATAACATCGTTTGCTTTAGCAAGCACCACTTCAAGATTTGCATCCGCTATCGGCAAAATCAGCTTTCTTCCCTTTTCACGGACAGCAGTACAGTCAAATCCCAGCTTTTCAAGCAATCCGATGGTATCCTTTTCAAGACGTCCTTTTGTAAGGGCTATTCTTAATGGCTTTGACATTTATCTTACCTCCGTAATTTCACTTCCGACTCTGACTATTCTGTTTATATTTTTCGCCTCAGCATATTTAATCGCATCTTCAATATTCTTATCAAATGAATGCTCCGTCACAAGGCCCTCGCTTCTTAGCTTTCCCGCATATGCCAGAGCTTCCATTTCATATCCTTCTTCAGCAAATAAAAGCACATCACTGGATTTAGGCTGAGCCTTTGAATTTTTAAGTATTATCTGTGAAACAGCATCAATATTAACTGCAAATCCGGTAGCCGGAACGTCATAGCCAAATTCTGATATAAGCTTATCATAACGTCCTCCTGAGAGAACTTCCTCGCCGTAGCCCTCAAGGTATCCCTTGATAATTACGCCTGTATAGTAATCCGTTCTGTTGACCATGCCAAGGTCTACGGTAATTCTGCCGTTTCCAGCGATTTTTGATATCTGCTTGTATAGAGATTTAAGGGATGCTAAAATACTGTCGATTTTTTCATCAGAAAATAGTTTAGCGGCCTTTTCAAAGACCTCTTCCCCTCCAAAAAGACGAGGAAGCTTTTTAAGGGCATGGGTAATATCGTTATGTCCGATTTTGTCAAGAAAATCATTCAGGGCAGGATAATTCTTAGCCTCAATAAGCTTGCGTATGGTTTCACTCTGATCTTCATCAACACTGAGCTTGCTTACAAGCTCTCTGAAAAAGCCTATATCGCCGATCTCAAGTGAAAATCCTTTTTCACTGCATGCCGAAAGAACTTCGATTGCAGCAGAGATTACTTCAAGATCAGCCATTTTTGATGAAGAACCAATAAGCTCAATACCTGTCTGAACAGTCTGTGCGCTTTTACCCTTGAGTGACGGAGCCATTGTAAACACACACTGATTATAATAAAGCCTTAACGGAAGAGCTGCATCTTTAAGTCTTGTAGCAACTACCCTTGCGATAGGCATTGTGTTATCAGGCCTGAGAACAATAAGTCTTCCTTTAAGATCGGTAAGCTTAAAAAGATTTTCCTGTGGGAAATATCTTGAAGTCCGATTAAAAACATCAAAAAATTCTATTTCGGGTGTGATAAGCTCACAATATCCTCTGCTTTTAAAAATTCCGTGAATTTTTTCTTCTGCTTTTCGCCTTACAATACATTCATTGAACAGAAGGTCCTTTGTACCCTCCGGAGTAATCAAATCATTAGTTTTCATGAAATTCTCCTTAATTTTCACTTTACTGTGCTAACATGTTAACATAATAACATATTATATCAAAAAAGTCAATACTAAAACAGCAACATCTGACTTGTTTTCGGTAAATTTCCAAATGCGCCCATTTTTTCAAGAGCTTCCATTATTGTTTTTGAAGCGCCGCTTTTAGTTTGAAGCTCCTCAATGGAAATGTAATCTTTTTTCTGTGCAGCCTCGTATAGCTTAACCGCAGCACCCTCCCCTACGCCGGAAATAGCGCCGAATGGTATTCTTATTTTTCCATCCTCTATAAGATATTTAGTTGCATGGGAATTATAAATGTCAACCGGCAGGAAGTCATAGCCTCTGGACATCATCTCATTTATAATGAGCAAAAGGTCATAGGTATCCTTTTCCTTAGCGCTTTTTTCATTTCCCTTTTGTTTCAGCTCCTCGATTTTATTCCTTACAGCAGTAATTCCCTGAGTAACGGTATCAATATCAAAATCCGAGCCCCTCGTGGTAAAATATGTTGCGTAAAATTCAAGAGGCTTATATAATTTGAACCAGCCAAGCTTAATAGCAGCTATAATATACGCCGCAGCATGAGCCTTTGGAAACATATACTTGATTTTCAGACAGCTGTCAATATACCACTGCGGAACATCGTGGTCAAGAAGCATCTGCTTTATCTCATCCGTAAAGAACTTTGGCGCTTTTCCCTTACGGGTAAACTCCATGATCTTAAACGCCATCTTCGGCTCAACGCCCTTATGCAGCAGATATGTCATAATACTGTCACGTGTTCCGATAACCTCAGAAATCGTGCATGTACCATTCTCGATAAGCTCTTTTGCGTTGCCGATCCATACGTCAGTTCCGTGTGACAAGCCTGAAATCTGTAGAAAATCACCAAACTTGGTAGGCTTTGCATCAAGAAGCATCTGTATAGTAAATCCGGTTCCCATTTCAGGGATACCAAGACTTCCCGTCGGACAGTATATCTCCTCGGCAGTAACTCCCAGCACCTCAGCAGAAGTACACATTTTTATAACATTGGGGTCAGAGGTAGGAACATCTTTAATTTCAATACCCGTCATATCTTCAAGATGCTTGTACAATGTAGGAACAACATGCCCCAACTCGTCAAGCTTTAAAATTGTATCATGCAGGGAATGGAAATCAAAATGCGTTGTAACAACGTCTGAATCCGGAGAATCGGCAGGATGCTGGACCGGAGTAAAGTCATAGACCTCATAATCGTTCGGCACAACGACCATTCCTCCAGGATGCTGTCCTGTAGTACGTTTAACGCCTGTACAGCCTATAGAAAGCCTGTTTTCTTCCGCAGGATTTGCTGTTCTGCCTGTTTCCTCAAGATAGTGTTTAGCATATCCAAAAGCAGTCTTTGCCTGTACAGCACTGATAGTTCCCGCCTTGAATACGTTTTTAGGACCGAACAGTTCTTCTGTATATTTATGTGCACTGCTCTGATATTCACCTGAAAAATTAAGATCAATATCCGGAGCTTTATCGCCGTCAAAACCAAGAAATGTTTCAAATGGAATATCATGTCCGTCACGGCTCATGTCAGTTCCGCAGTCAGGACACTTTTTAGGAGGAAGATCGAAACCTGAATCAACACTTCCGTCAAGTATAAATTCACTGTGCTTGCACTTAGGGCAGACATAATGAGGTGCAAGAGGGTTTACCTCTGAAATTCCTGCCATAGACGCTACAAAGGAAGAACCTACGGAACCTCTTGAACCTACCTGATAGCCATGGTCAACTGAATTCCATACAAGCTTTTGAGCAATTATGTAAAGTACAGAGAATCCGTGCTTTATAATAGAATCAAGCTCACGGTTAAGCCTTTTTTCAACAAGCTCAGGCAGCGGATCTCCGTAAATGCTTCTTGCTTTTTCATTTGTAATGCGAACAAGATCCTCCTGCGCTCCCGGGAGGTCAGGGGTAAAGGTTCCCTTTGGAATAGGTCTTACATCGTGCTCGATCCAGTCGGATATCATATTTGTATTTTCAACTACGACCTCGTATGCCTTTTTCTCGCCGAGATACTGAAATTCTGCCAGCATCTCATCCGTTGTACGCAAATAGAGCGGTGGCTGATTTTCAGCATCCTTAAATCCATTTCCGGTCATAAGGATTTTTCTAAACACACTGTCCTTTTCATCCATAAAATGCACGTCACAGGTAGCAACTACAGGGATTCCCAGCTCATCTCCCAGAGCAACGATTTCCTTGTTTAGATTTTCAAGATCAGTAACATTGTCAACTGTTCCGTTCCTTATCATGAACTCGTTATTCATGACAGGCTGTATTTCAAGATAGTCATAAAACTTAGCAAGCTCTACGATCTCATCATGGGGCTTTTTATCGGCAACAGCACTAAAAAGCTCTCCTGCCTCGCATGCGCTGCCGTAAATTAGACCTTCGTGATGCTTTAAAAGCATGGATTTCGGCATAAGGGGTTTTTTATAAAAGCAGTCAAGCTGACTATAGGATATAAGCTTATATAGATTTTTAAGACCTACGCTGTTGCGAACCAATATTATCTGATGGTATGACTTTAGTTTTTTTACATCTATCTTATTTACCTTATAGTTAAGTTCGTCAAGTGTTTCAAGACCGTTTTCTTTAATGAGCCGTCCCATAAGCTCTATGTAAATCTTTCCAAGCATCATTGCATCATCGCAAGCTCTGTGATGCTCAAACTTTCCAAGCTTTAAATGCTTTGCAACAACATTCAGCTTGTGTTTTCCAAGCTCCGGTATCATTGCTTTGCAAAGTACAAGGCTATCTATACTTGTATAATGAAAATTAATATTATGCCGATTACATACAGCATCAATAAATGAATTATCGAATCTTGCATTATGTGCAACAAGAACAGGCCTTTCTCCGCAAAACTCAATAAATTTACGAACAGCCTCTTCTTCCTTCGGGGCATTTGCGACCATTCCGTCATTTATACCTGTAAGCTCTACGATTTTGGCAGGGATAGGCTTTTCCGGATTGACCATAATGTTAAAACTGTCGATCACACGCATATTTTTAAGCTTTACAGCGCCTATTTCCGTAAGCCGCTCCTTAGCAACATTCAGACCGGTTGTTTCCACATCATAGATTATTATTTCATCATTAACGCTTCTCTTGTCGTCCTCAGAAATAATTTTCATAGGATTAATATCATTTACAACATATGCCTCGCAGCCATAAATGATTTTGAAATCATCATCACCAAGAGCCTCCACAGTGTTCATAGCTTCCGGAAATGCCTGAGCAACACCGTGGTCAGTAATTGCAATTGCCTTATGACCCCAAGCATGCGCACGCTTAATCAGATCCTCTGCGCTTGTAACAGCGTCCATGGCAGACATGGATGTATGCAGATGCAGCTCCACACGTTTCTTTTCAGCATTGTCTGTTTTTTCCTGCTTCTTTACAACAACAATTGAATTAGGGATCATTGAAACATCTCTTGCAAATGTATCAAATTCAAGATTACCGCTTATAACAACAGTTACGCCTTTTTTAAGCTTGTCCACCGCAATATCATTTTTCTTATTGTCGATAAACAGCTTAAACATTACTGAGCCTGTATAATCGGTAATATAAAATGTGTGAATCGTTTTACCGTTTTTAGTCTGCTTTGTTTCACCAACATCAAAAATATCTCCGGCAAGAGTGACCCTTCGGTCAAGTTCTTTAACGGCTGAATCTATACGCTCCGGACTGTCCTTGATCTGATTTCCCTTTATAAGCTGTGCAGAACCCGGCACTATTTCAAAAGGCAGCTCCAACACTGAAATATTTGCAGAAGAAACTCTTGGAGCAGGAGCTTCTCCCTTTGAAGGAGCTGTCTGAGGCATAGCCGACACTGTTATCTGCTCAGTATGCTTAGGAATCGCTGCGGCAGCCTCTTTGATCATTTTTTCGTATGCTTCATCAGTTACATTATGTTCTCCGCTAAGCTCAGTAGAAATATCAATACCAAACTCTTCCTTAATAAGCCTTGAAAGCTCTCCACAGAAGTTTGACTTCATCAGCAGGTCATATCCGCCGTTTTTCAGTACAATTGAAATCCTGCTGTCAGCAAAGCTCACATCTGCATTGTCAAGAAATCCATTTACAACTGCAAGCTTTCTCTTGAGCTTTAGTATAAGCTCATTGTAATAATTAATACTGAACATTTCAGGCTGGTATCTGCATAACAGATTTATTTTTTCAACATGGAATATTCTCTCAAGCTTTCTTTCAAATTCAAGACATTCGTCAAAAGACAGCAGCCTTGAAAATCTTACATATAAAGATATGCTGCTGAAATCATTTTTATAAGTAAAACGGTAAAGCATACCATTTGCCACATCATCAGCCAAATTCACATAGCCTTCCAAAAAATCGCCAAGTCTGATCTCACCCATTTATTCTCACAAACTCCTAAAGCTTTTCTATTTCCTTGAGCAGCTCGGCAACGACATTTTCTTCACTTACCTTGCGCAGAATCTCGCCTTTTTTAAATATGATCGCACACTTGTCACCGCCGGCAATTCCTATATCCGCTTCCTTTGCCTCTCCCGGACCGTTTACAACACAGCCCATAACTGCCACCTTAATGTTTTTGTTTATATCCTTTACTGCTTCTTCTACCTCATGGGCAACCTTGATAAGATCAATTCTTGTTCTTCCGCATGTAGGACAGGAAACAATATTAACGCCTTTCCCCTTACCGATACACTTTAAAATATCCTTTGCTGCTTCAATTTCCTTTACAGGATCTCCGGTAAGGGATACTCGAATTGTTTCACCTATTCCGTCACAAAGCAAAGAGCCTATACCTATTGCAGATTTCATAATTCCAAAATGCTCAGTACCTGCCTCTGTTACTCCAAGATGAAGAGGATAATTGCACTTTTCAGCTGCAAGCCTGTAGCTGTCAAGCATTGTTTTAACATCGGACGATTTTATGGATATAACAATATCGTAAAAATCACATTTCTCAAGCAGTTTAGCATGCCTCATTGCACTGGTCACAAGGGCATAAGGAGTTGGAGAACCATATTTATCCAGAAGATTCTTTTCAAGAGAACCGGAATTTACACCAATACGTATAGGGATATTCTTAGCTTTACATGCCTGCACTACTTTCTTTACTCTATCCATATCGCCAATATTACCGGGGTTTATCCTGATTTTATCAACTCCGGCATCTGCTGCTGCAAGAGCAATTTTATAATCAAAGTGAATATCAGCAACAAGCGGTATATTTATCTTTTCCTTAATAGCAGGTATAAGCCTTACAGCATCCATATCCGGAATTGCGGCACGAATAATATCACAGCCTGCCTTTTCGAGCCTTACAGCTTGATTTACGCTGCCCTCAATATCGTCCGAACGTGTGTTGAGCATTGACTGAATATATATCTTGCTGCCGTCAAGAACGCAGTTTCCCACTTTTACAGGCTTTACATCTCTCATAATATACCTCCTGAATTTACATAATAAGTTTTTTGATATCGCTGAATGTAACAACAACTATTAAAAGCATTACAAGTCCAAGTCCTATTAAATTGATCATGCCCTCATGCTCCGGGCTTATTTTCTTTCTTCTTACACCCTCAATAATAAGAAACAGCAAACGGCCTCCGTCAAGACCCGGAATAGGCAAAAGATTGAAGATACCAAGATTTACCGTTATAAAAATAGTAAGATTCAGCAGTGAGTTAATATGATCTGCCATTGAGACACCGCTTGTTGCCGCATCACCTATTGCGTTTACAAGACCAACAGGTCCTGACATATCCTGAACACCGTATTTTCCTGAAAGAAGATCAATGAGTGATATCCATATAAGTCTTGCTGTGGAAGCGGTTTGTTTTGCAGAATGAATTACAACATTTACAGGATTTTTCTTTTCACCCTTTATATAAAAATCAATTATTTCACCGGTTTCAGTATCCTTGAAGGAAACATTATTCAGCTCGACCTTCTCGCCGTTTCTCTTGACCACAAGATCAAAGCTTTCGTTATTTGTGGAAGAAAGCTCATATAGCAGGTCCATCTGACTCCACAGGCGCATACCATTCATTTTTATGATAACATCACCTTCACGCAGTCCTGCCTCATAGCTGGACGCTGTTATTGTGTCATCACTTTCAGAAACAGTATGGAATCCGGCGATCTTATTTGTAGGCACATAGGGGCTCATGCATGTCGTAACAATAATAAGAACGAATCCGAGCAGTACGTTCATAAACGGTCCTGCTATAATGACCGCCATTCTCTGCCATACGCTTTTGTTTCCAAAGGCACGTTCATTATCGCTTTCTTCTTCTTCGCCCTCCATAGCACAAAAGCCGCCAACGGGAAGGGCACGAAGAGAATACTCAGTTTCAGCCTTTTGCTTTTTAAGTATGCATGGACCCATACCCACTGCAAACTTATTCACTTTTATGTTACATAGCTTTGCAACAATAAAGTGACCAAATTCATGAATCAGTACCAATATCCCAAAAATGACAAGTGCAAGTAAAATTTTAAGCATACTGCTCCTCCAAGAACTTTCTATACCCTTCTTCTGGCAAAATCCCTCGCTGCGTTATCCCACTTCATTACATCGTCATAGCTGTTTATATCACTGTAATCAAAGCTTTCAACAGCCTCCCCTACCATATCGCCTATATCAAGGAAACCTATCTTACCGCTTAGGAACATACTAACGGCTTCTTCATTTACAGCATTAGCAATACACGGATATGCTCCGCCCTTTTTTATTGCCTTTATACATGAGCTCAGGCATTTAAAAGTATCATAATCAGGCTCTGCAAATGTCAGCGTTCCGTACTTTTTAAGATCAAGTCTGCCGCAGTCGCATTCCATACGCTCCGGGTACAAAAGGGCATACTGAATCGGTATTTTCATATCCGGAACTCCAAGCTGAGCAATAACTGAGTTGTCAGCATATTCAACTGCCGAATGTATAACGCTCTGACGGTGTACAACTATATCTATCTGTTCCGGAGATAATCCGAAAAGCCACTTTGCCTCAATAAACTCAAGGCCTTTATTCATAAGCGTAGCAGAATCAATGGTAATTTTATTTCCCATACTCCAATTCGGATGATTAAGAGCCTGCGCCACAGTTACATTTTTAAGCTCATTAGTTTTTTTGCCAAAGAATGGTCCTCCCGACGCTGTAAGTATTATTTTTCTGAGCTGCGACCTCTTGTTGCCCTGAAGGCACTGAAATATTGCACTGTGTTCGCTGTCCACAGGATATATTTTTACATCATTTTCAGCAGCAGCTTTCATTACAAGCTCACCGCCTGCAACAAGTGTTTCCTTATTTGCAAGCGCAATATCAATTTTGGCGTCTATGGCTGTCAGTGTAGGAAGCAGTCCTACCATACCCACTACCGAATTCAGCAGCATATCAGCGTCTTTATCAGAAGCTATCCGGCAAAGCCCTTCCATTCCGCACACAACTTCTATGCTCATATCTGAAAGAGCGCTTTTCAATTCGCTGTATAGATCATCACGGTATATACATACTGTTTTTGGTCTGAATTTTCTACACTGACTTTCAAGCATTTTGATATTGCTGTGCGCTGTAAGAGCATTAATTTTTATCCCATGCTTTTCAGCTACCTCAAGAGATTGAGTTCCTATTGAGCCGGTAGAACCAAGAATAGAAATAGTATGAACTTTTTTCATATAATTATATGCCGCATAATCGGCACAATACCACCTTTCGCATTTTTTAAGAAAAAGGGGCTAACATACCTTTTAGCCCCTTGAATATTGAAGACATTCCGCCTGAAGGCTTTACAAAAAATCCCTATGCGGCATTTGCCTATAATAACCTTTTTCACGCCTTACAGGGCGGACTGAATTAATGGTATATATTAAACACAGTCAAAAAAGCATAAAGGAACGGAGCTACAAAAGTAACGCTGTCAAACCTATCCATTAATCCGCCGTGTCCCGGCATAATATTTCCGTAATCCTTGATTCCGCACTGGCGTTTCAGAACGGAAGCAGACAAATCTCCAAGAGTTCCGACAACTGCAAGAGCCATGCCAAGCACAGCAACGGCTATATAGTTAACAGTTACAGCATTATCAGTAAGTGTTGGAAGAAGCTTTGCATACGCCATATTCAACAGCACAAAAATAATACCATTTGTTATGATTCCACCAATAAAGCCCTCAACCGTTTTCTTAGGACTGACCTCGGGACAAAGCTTTTTTTTCCCAAAAAATGTTCCAGCAAAATATGCTCCGGAATCAGCAAGCCATGCTCCGCAAAGTCCCATAACAAGATATGCAAGTCCGTTTACATTATCCATTTCATGAAGTCTTATAAGACATCCCATAGAGGAGGATATCAGAATGGTTGAAGCGGTAATATACATCAATCTGTAATATTTCATTGTTTTGTGCTGTATAACGAATGAAAAAAACAGCGCCATTAGTATTATAAATGATATGAAAAAGTGATATTTTGCAAGCCTTCCGGTTATGGTAAAAGGATTTACAGCTGCATAAATCATTCCCAGAATACAGGATAAACGCAACTTGCTGCATCTCCCTGCATTAAACAACTCATAAAGCATGATCACTGAAATCAGTGCAACCGCTATATTCAGAACGATAGTGTTATGCAAAAAAAGAATAACAAATGCGATAACTATGCCCACTCCGGCAGAAATTAGCCTTGTAACCACTGTCAGACACCTCCGAATCTTCTCTGGCGATGATTGAACTCATCAATTGCCTTATCAAGCTCTTTGGAATCAAAATCAGGCCAAAGAACATTTGTAAAATAAAATTCAGCATACGCCGACTGCCACAAAAGAAAATTTGAAATTCTTTCTTCTCCGCTTGGACGTATTAGAAGATCAACATCAGGAACATCCTTGGTGTAAAGCTCAGGCTGAAACATTTCCTCAGTTATATCTCCGGGAAGCAGCTTTCCGTCCCTGACACGCTGAGCCAAGGTTTTTGCTGCATGAACTATGTCATCGCGTCCTCCGTAATTAATTGCTAAAAGCATAGTCATGCGGTTATAGTCCTTGGTATCATTTTCAAGATCAACCATTTTCTTACGGAGATCATCATCAAAAATAGACTTATCACCCAAAAACAGAACCCTTACTTCTTCACCGATATAATTTCGTACATCTATAATGTATTCCCTGAAAAGCTCAATTATAGCGTCAACTTCATCCTTCGGACGTTTCCAGTTTTCTGTTGAAAAAGCATAAAATGATACATTTTTTATGCCAATATCCTTACAGTATCTGGTAATCTTCTTAAAGGTTTTCGCTCCCTCACGATGTCCAAACTTTCGGGGAAGACCACGTCTTTTCGCCCATCTGCCGTTGCCGTCCATTATAAAAGCGATATGCTTAGGCAAAACCCTTTCAGAATTTTCAGCAGCTTTTTTTCTCTTAAAAAGTCCCATAAATCCACCGGAGTCTTAAAGACTCATAACTTCCTTTTCCTTTTCTGCAACCATTGTATCAATATTCTTGCAGAACTTATCTGTAAGGTTCTGGACATCCTTTTCAAGATTTTTAAGATCATCCTCGGTAATTTCGCTGTTTTTCTTCATAGCTTTAAAGGTTTCAATCGTATCTCTTCTTACTGAACGAACAGCAACCTTTGTTTCCTCGCCAAACTTCTTAACTTCCTTGCAGATCTCCTTACGTCTGTCCTCCGTAGGCTGAGGAAATACAAGACGAATGACCTTTCCGTCATTTGTAGGATTTATTCCTATATCAGATGTTAGAATTGCCTTTTCAATAGTCTTTAGCGTAGATATATCCCATGGCTGAATAACAAGTATTCTCGCCTCTGCAACAGAAACAGCAGCCATCTGGTTTATTGGAGTAGGTGTTCCATAATAGTCTACAGTAACCTTATCCAAAACTCCTGGGTTAGCTCTTCCTGCTCTTATTGATGCAAATTCCTTTGCAAGTCTGTCAATAGATTTTGTCATTTTATTTTCGGCTTTTTTCACATTTTCATTCATAGCTTACGCCTCCTTAATTATTGTTCCGATTGTTTCGCCCATTGCTGCACGATAAATATTTTCTGGATCACTCATATCAAACACAAGCAACGGCATCTGATTATCACGACAAAGTGTTGCCGCAGTGCTGTCCATTACAGCAAGCTCTTTGCTGAGAACTTCGCTAAAGGTCAGTTCGTCAAACTTTACGGCATCACTGTACTTATTAGGATCCTTATCATAAACGCCGTCAACCATAGTTGCCTTGAAAAAGATTTCCGCTTCAATTTCAACAGCTCTTAGCGATGCAGCCGTATCTGTTGAGAAAAACGGATTTCCAGTTCCGCATCCAAATATAACGATTCTGCCCTTATTAAGATGTGACATAGCCTTATTTCTGATATAAGGCTCTGCGACCTGCTGCATTGTAATTGCTGTCTGTACCCTTACGTCAAGCTTCATTGATTCCAAAACATCAGCAATAGCAAGAGCATTAATAGTCGTCGCAAGCATTCCCATGTGGTCAGCCCTTGTTCTGTCCATACCTCCGCTGGAACGGCCTCTCCAGAAATTGCCGCCTCCGACAACTATACCGATCTCTACTCCGGCTTCAGCGCATTTCTTTATGCTTTTGCATATATCAGTTATAACCGAGTAATCAAGTCCAAACTTCTTTTCTCCTGCAAGAGCTTCACCGCTGAGCTTCAGGAGTATTCTTTTATATTTAGGTTCCATAAATACACCTCACAAAATAGTCTTCTATTATTTTACACTAAAATCTTCAAGATGTAAAGCGATTTATTCAAAATAATACAAAAAAACTGCCGCCATTTTAAAATGACGGCAAAATGTTATTTACTTTTTACATGCAAAGCTCTCATAGCGTTTAGAATAGCTATTACCGAAACTCCAACATCTGCAAAAACAGCAGCCCACATGCTTGCTATTCCCAATGCTCCCAAAGCAAGTACCGCAGCCTTTACAGCCAGAGCAAACACTATGTTCTGATAAACTATGCGGAGAGTCCTTTTTGATATATCTATTGCATCAGCGATCTTAGACGGCTTATCATCCATTAGCACGATATCCGCAGCTTCAATTGCAGCATCAGACCCCATTGCGCCCATAGCAATACCTATATCGGCTCTTGCAAGAACTGGAGCATCGTTGATACCGTCCCCTACAAATGCAAGAGTTTTATCAGAAGATTTTTCAGATATAAGCTTCTCAACATTGCTTACCTTATCCGCCGGCATAAGCTCGGAATATACCTCGTCGATCCCAAGCGATGCAGCTATGCTTTCTGCTGTCTCCTTTGAATCTCCAGTAAGCATTACTGTCTTTTTAATGCCATGCTTTTTAAGATTTGATATGGCGTCTTTTGCATCGCTTTTTACCTCGTCTGATATAACGATATGCCCAGCATATTCTCCGTTAACAGCAACATGGACCGTAGTTCCAACATGATGGCATGGGTGCCACTTAACGCCTATTTCATCCATATACTTATTGTTTCCGGCACAGATAACGGCGCTGTCAATTTTTGCTCTGACTCCCCTGCCGGCAGTTTCTGCGTAATCGTTTATACGTGATGTATCAATTTCCCTATCGTATGCATCTTTCAGCGAACGTGATATAGGATGATTGGAATAATGCTCTGCCAATGCTGCATATTCAAGCAGCTCACTTTCTGAAATAATGTCCGGATGAATGGCTGTTACATTAAATACGCCTTTTGTAAGCGTTCCTGTTTTGTCAAACACAATAATTTCTGTTTTGGCAAGAGCCTCAAGATAATTTCCGCCCTTAACAAGAACTCCGCAGCGTGACGCTCCGCCTATTCCTCCAAAAAAGCTCAGAGGAACAGATATAACAAGAGCGCACGGACATGAAATTACAAGAAATATAAGTGCACGATGAATCCACGATGCCCAATCTCCTCCTGTAATCAGTGGAGGAAGAACCGCAAGCAAAACTGCTCCTACAACCACGCAAGGAGTATAGTATCTTGCAAACTTTGTTATGAAATTCTCAGACTTTGCTTTCTTGCTTCCGGTATTCTCAACAAGATCAAGAATTTTAGCCACAGTCGATTCACCGAATCTTTTTGTAACACGAACTTTAAGCACACCGCTTAAATTAATACATCCGCTTACAACATCATCTCCGGTAAGAACATCTCTTGGAACTGATTCTCCCGTTAAAGCGGCTGTGTCAACCGTTGAAGAACCGTCAAGAATCACTCCGTCAAGGGGTATCTTTTCTCCGGGCTTTATAACTATAGTGTCACCGATATTCACATCTTCAGGACTTACGGTTTCAAGTTTTCCGTCCCGTTCGATATTTGCATGGTCAGGACGAATATTCATAAGAGATGCAATGGACTTTCTTGAACGTCCGACAGCGCAGCTCTGGAACAGCTCCCCAACCTGATAAAACAGCATTACGGCTGCGCCTTCAATGTATTCTCCGGTAAACATAGCGCCTATTGTGGCAATTGCCATAAGAAAGTTTTCATCAAAAACCTGTCCTCGTGATATATTTCTTATAGCTTTCCATAATACATCCCAGCCTATTATAGCATAAGGGATAAGGTATGCAATAAGCTCATAATCACAAACGATTTCTGAAAAAGCAGAGGCAGTTTTTATTGCTATCAATAATACCAGACTTATTATTATTCTGATAAGAACATTTTTCTGCTTTCTGTTCATAATGTCATCTCCCTTGTCAAAATTCTATTTTGCAGTCAGGCTCTACCTTACGGCATACTTTCTTAATTTTTTTCTTTATTTCCTCAAATTTCTCTTCATCAGCGGTAAGAGTCATTTTTTGCATCATAAAGCTTACTGATACGTCCTCAACACCATCAATCTTTCTTATTGCATCTTCCATTTTCTGTGCGCAATTAGCGCAGTCAAGATCAACTAAATTAAATACCTTTGTCATAATATTTTCCTCCAAATCAATAATATATTTACTCACAAATGTGCTCCATACCCTGATTGATTATTCGGGTAACGTGGTCGTCTGCAAGCGAATAGAACACTATCTTACCTTCTTTTCTGAATCGTACCAGCTTATTATTCTTTAAAACCCTAAGCTGATGTGATACTGCTGTCTGGGTAAGACCAAGAAGCTGCGCTATGTCATATACGCATAACTCCGATTCAAAAAGCACATATAGTATCTTGATCCTTGTAGAATCGCCGAACACTTTAAAAAGCTCAGCAAGATCATACAAAAACTCGTCTTCTGGCATTTCTTCTTTTACCTTTTTTACGGTGTCCTCATGAGCGCATAAATACTCTCCGCTTTCTACATTTTTATCTTCAGTCAATGTTTGCACATCCTTTCATATGTTTATCTGTTCATATAATACTACATTTTTTCCTGTTTGTCAATAGTTTGGAAAAATTTTTTTAATAAAAAAGCTGACTCCATGAATTTCACGGAATCAGCTAAAGCTTATTCAAAATATGAAAGGATCTTTTCCTCTGCTTTTTTATTATCGTCAGAACATACCCAGTAAACGTAACCGGACTTTGTCTTTATCTCACTCTCACAAAGCTGATCATACTCTTCCGGAACATAGTCCTTGAAAACTTCCTTCTGAGAATCCAGCCTTGACTTTACAGCGTCCTTAACATCGTCAAGCTTTCCGGAAGCTGCCTTGATAACGCAAACCTCGTCAGCATCTCCGCCTGAACCTGCCCAGTATACTGAGTATTCGGTATAATCATCAGCTTCTATTCCATATCTAAACTGAAAGTTATCTTCGGATACTTCAACCATTTCCGGGAATTTAACATCGCTTTTTTCAATAACCTCTGCAGTTATTTCTTTCAAAGGCGCAGAAGCTTTCTTGTTATCCTTTGAATCTTCCTTTCCGCATGCCGTAACGCTTAAGAGCATAGCAAACGCCAAAGCCGAACAAATTATTTTTCTCATTTTTTCATCATGTCCCTTCCTAATGTATATAATAAACTCTTAAAGAGTATAAAACTTAAATCATGACGCCGTATGTGACAGAATATAATCTACAACAGTCTTATAAGTATTCTTCTTAAAGTGCATGCCGTCATCGGCTGCATCAGCGGCTGGAAACTTGCCGTCAGAACCCTTTAAAACTGTATTTATGTCAACATAATGGATTCCTTTGCTGTCAGCCATTTTAAGAAGCTCTGAATTATACTGGTCAATAGATTCATTTTTTATAGGAGCTTTTTTACTTACCTCCCTTTCCGCAGTAACCGGAGGGATCGACAGTATATATATATCACTGTCCGGCAGTTCTTTCTTTATATTATCTACAAAATCGCTGTATAAACTTATCATTTCCTCGTTAGTAAGCCATGCAATGCCATTGCTTCCGAGCATAATATATATATTTGTCGGCTTTGCCTCTTTTAAGGTATCTAAAGCCGTTAACTCTCCGTAAGTGGTTTTCATTTTATCAGTATTGATCTTTTCAATGTTCATTCCCACAGTAGCACAAATATTTTTCATCGAAACAAACTGATAATCTGCAAATCCCACCGTAATTGAATCACCGACAAACATACATTTTCCGAGGTAGGTTTCTGAGACTGGATCGCTTTCCGGAACAGGATTCACTATGTCCTTGCTTTTTGAAACCGGCACCTCGTCAACGGAGCTTTCAATCTGGGAATCAGCGATCAGGCTTTGAATCTTGTTGATTTTTTTGGATTTATCCGAGCCAATTCCTATATTAACTCCTGCCATGTATATAATAAAGCATACTATAATCGGAATAATAAAAAATATCGGCACAGCCTTAAATCTGAAACGAATAACAGGCTTATTGCTTCTGCCGTAAATTATGGTTCTGCTTTCTCTTGACGACATGATAACAAATGCCTCCTAAAAATAGCATCTAAAACTTTCTTTACGCCTTTTTGACACACTTCTGCATATATGCAATATTTTTTACAGAATCTCTTAAAATATTATAACCCACATTAGAATTTTTTGCAAGGCTTTTTTATAATTTTAATGGGTTAAATTATTGCAAAGTAATCAAACATATAGTATAATATAGAAGATACTTGAAAATTTAATTGGAGGGAAATGGATATGTGCGGATTTGTCGGATTTACTAACTGCATTAATGATTCCAATGTTGTTATAGAAAAAATGATGGATAAAATTATCCATCGAGGACCGGACTCGGGCGGAAAATATGTTGACGAGGGCATAGCTCTTGGATTCAGGCGTCTGAGCATCATAGACCTTGCTCAGGGGGATCAGCCTATTCTTAACGAAGACGGCTCAAAGGTCCTGCTTTTTAACGGTGAAATTTATAATTTTCAGAGCATAAGGGAAAAGCTTGTTGCTGCAGGACACACATTTAAAACAAAAACAGATTCTGAAGTTCTGCTCCACGGATATGAGGAATATGGAAAAAAATTGCTGAATATGCTTAGGGGCATGTTTGCTTTCGTAATATGGGACAAAAATACTAAAGAGCTTTTCGGCGCTCGTGATTTCTTCGGCATTAAGCCTCTTTATTACTGTAATGCTGGAAAAAGCTTTCTTTTCGGATCTGAAATAAAAAGCTTTTTACCTCATCCTCATTTTGAAAAAGAACTTAATACTGCCGCTCTTGAGAATTATCTCACATTCCAGTATTCCCCTCAAAGTGAAACATTTTTTAAAAATGTATATAAGCTTCCTGCCGCTCATTGCTTTACCTATAAAAATGGCAGTCTTAAGGTTGAACGATACTGGGAAATAAACTTTAACGCAGATGAAAAGCCTGATCTTAACAGCTGGGTAAATAAAATTTCCGATGTTTTCCATAACTCCGTTGAGGCTCATAAAATCGCTGATGTTGAGGTAGGCAGCTTTTTGTCCAGCGGCGTTGATTCAAGCTATGTAGCAGCAGTTGCAGATGTTGACAAAACCTTTACTGTAGGCTTTGGCTCAGATGAAAAATATAACGAAATAGGCTGGGCAAAGGAATTTTCAAAGGCTATCGGCAAGGAAAACAACAGTAAGGTCATTTCAGCAGAAGAGTACTGGGACATCATTCCTAAAATTATGTATCACATGGATGAGCCTCTTGCAGACCCTGCGGCTGTGGCTCTGTACTTTGTGTGCAATATAGCCTCGGAAAAGCTAAAGGTCGTTCTTTCCGGAGAAGGAGCAGATGAAATATTCGGTGGATATAATGTTTACAGCGAACCGAACGGCACAGCGTACGACAGGCTCCCAAGGGCGATAAAGAAAGGCATCGGCAAGATTGCCTCAAAGCTTCCTGCAAAAAGGGGCGTTAACTTCTTTATCAGAAAAGGAACAGACCTTGAAGACAGATTTATCGGAAACGCATATATGTTCACTCCGGAGGAAAGAAAAAAACTGCTGAAAATAAGTACAAATGCTCCTGATCCAACTGTTATAACAAAGCCTTTCTATGATAAAGTTAAAGGTAAGGACGATGTAACAAAAATGCAGTATCTTGATCTTCATCTCTGGATGACAGGAGATATACTGCTTAAAGCCGATAAAATGAGCATGGCTAACTCCCTTGAACTGAGAGTTCCGTTCCTTGACAAGGAGGTCATGAGCGTTGCTGAGAAAATCCCTCGTAGGTACAGAGTGACGCATACTGAAAAGACAGATACCACAAATTATATTACCAAATATGCAATGAGACTGGCTGCAAAGAAAGATACTCCTCCTCAGACCGCTAAAACAGCTGCAAAGAAAAAGCTTGGTTTCCCTGTTCCGATAAGAGTATGGCTCAAGGAGGATAAATACTATAATGTCGTGAAAGAAAGATTCACAAGTAAAGCTGCAAATATGTTCTTTAACACTGACCTTATTGTGAAGCTTCTTGACGACCACAGAGCAGGAAAGGCTGACAACAGCAGAAAAGTCTGGACGATTTACACATTCCTTGTGTGGTATGGAGTGTATTTTGAAAACAGCGAATTTGTAAAATAACTTCTGAAAGGGAGAAAAATGGCAAGCTTTGTAACTTATAAGTATATCAAGCAGAATCCAGATATTATGGAATACATCAGGCGTGCTGACAAGGCTCTGGAAGCACAGGGCTTTACTGAGCATTCCTTTGCCCATGTGGAAATCGTTGCTAAAAACGCAAGCATGATCCTTACTGAGCTTGGCTATGACGAGCGTCAGGCTGAGCTTGCAAGAATTGCCGGAATCATGCACGATATAGGAAATGTTATCAACAGAACAGACCATGCACAGAGCGGCGCTGTTATGGCTTTCAGACTGCTGGATAATATTAACATGCCGGCTTCTGAAATTTGCTCGATCATATCCGCTATCGGCAATCATGACGAAGGCACTGCACAGCCTATTGACGCTATATCGGCAGCGCTGATAATCGCTGACAAAACCGATGTAAGAAGAAGCAGAGTCAGGAACAACGACTTTTTGACATTTGATATTCACGACCGGGTCAATTACGCCGTGGAAAAGTCTTCTCTCTATTTCAATGAAAGCAAAACGGCAATTATACTTGATATTAATATTGACACGGAAATTTCCCCGGTAATAGAATACTTTGAAATTTTCATGGAAAGAATGCTGCTTTGCAAACGAGCTTGTGCATATCTTAATATACAATTTAAAATGATAGTAAACGGTTCATCCGTTTTGTAAAAAGGGCAAGTCCCTTATTAAAAAATCCGGAGGTTAAAAATGGTTTCACAATATCAGCATTTAGTGGATTTAAACGACTATCCAGTATCCTGGTGGAACAAAATAGTTGAGCTGGGCGAGGATATATGCGCTCATCCTCAGCGCTATACACACGCATGCGTGGGCAAAATCATGGCTACTTTGTTCTACGAACCGTCTACCAGAACACAGATGTCGTTTCAGGCAGCTATGATAAGACTCGGTGGAAGTATTATAGGATTTGATAATCCAGCAACATCTTCGGTTTCAAAGGGTGAAAACCTAAAAGACACTACAAAGGTAGTCAGCAACTATGCGGATATTTTAATAATAAGGCATCCCCTTGCAGGTTCTGCAAAGGCTGCGGCTCTTTCAGCGGACTGCCCGGTTATAAACGCAGGAGACGGTGGCCATCTTCACCCTACCCAGACTCTTACAGACCTGCTTACTCTTAAAGAAGAAAAAGGAAGACTTAGTGATTTAAACATCGGTCTTTGCGGTGATCTTATGAACGGCAGAACTGTTCATTCCCTCTGTAAGGCTCTTTCCTGCTATCCTAACAATACATTTACTCTTATTTCAACTCCTGCACTAAAGCTTCCATCATATATAAAGGATATTCTTAGAGCAAGCGGTTGTAAGTTTCGTGAAGTTTCCTCTCTTGAAAGCGTGATAGGAGATCTGGATGTTTTGTATATGACAAGGATTCAGCGTGAACGTTTCAGCAGTGAGGAAGAATACCTTGCAGAAAAAAATACATATGTGCTGGATAAAGCTAAGTTAAAAAAGGGACGCAGCGATATGATCGTTATGCACCCGCTTCCAAGAGTAGACGAAATTTCAGTTGAAGTTGATGATGACAAAAGAGCGATGTATTTCAGACAGGCTAAATATGGCATGTATGTCAGAATGGCACTGATTATGACAATGCTTGAAAATCAGGCTCCTACAAAGCTTTTAAAAGGAACCAAACATCCAAACTATTCCTGCAACAATCCAAAATGTATAACTAACAGTGAGCAGTACCTCCCTAAATCCTTTATAGGTAGCGGAGATACTGTTGAATGTGAATATTGTGACGAAAGAATGCTTTTGGAACACTAAAAGTTTGTTTATTTTTACATAAAAATTTTAATTGAAATTATTTTAATTATATGTTATAATATGGTTGTAGAACAAAAAGAAAAAATGAACAAAGAAAGGGGTCGGAATTATTTCCGGTCTTTTTCTTTTATATTTAAAAAAATAAAACCCCGGCATTTTGAAATGCACCCCGTTAGATTTAACTTTTGGGGTGCATTTCATTTGCCGGGGCTTTTAAAATATTTACTTAATCATTACTATGATAATTTTCAATATATCTTGAGAATATATAGGATGCGTCACTTGCTGAAAGCTTTCCGTTTTCATCAATGTTAGCATAGAATTTCTGAAGCGAATCAAGGTGGGATTCTCCGCCATTGTATGTAAGCTTATAATCACTAAACACCAGAGAAGCATCCAGCGCCGTGATTTTTCCGTCACCATTTGCATCGCCTTTAAGTCCAACATGAACCGAAGTAGTATAAATTACTTCATTATCATAAATAACATCAATTTCAACCTCTTCGCACTTTCCGGTATATGCGTCCTTCGGAGTCACATTAAAGCTGCAAACGTCAGCCGCTCCATCTTTAAGAATAAAAATCTTGCTTGCAAAATTCTGGTCACTGCTGAAATAATACAAATCCTTATTCATTACAACATCTATTCCCTCAACTTTAGACGGAACGATAACTGTATTTGAATTTTTCGTTATATTTTCAGTAGACGAACTTGAAGAATCTACGCTATGCACAACGGAAATTGATGTAACAATGCTTATTGATGTTATCGGAACAACCGAAACGCTTGTTACCACACTCTTTGACGTAACAGGTTTAATTGAGGTTATAACAGACATAGATGTCACATAACTTATTTTTGTTACATCAGATACGCTTGTTACTACGCTTAGTGATGTAACAGGCTTTATTGAAGTAACTATCGACAGCGATGTAACTACCTTTGAAGCTATAACACTTACTGATGTTACAACAGATACCGAAGTTACATAGCTTGTTACATTTGATATACTTGTAACAACGCTTAGAGATGTAACAGGTTCTATTGAGGTAACTATCGACAGCGATGTAACTACCTCCGATGCTATAAAGCTCACGCTAACACTAAATGATGTTACAACAGAAACAGATGTGATATTCGATACACTTGTTACCACGCTGAGCGAAGTTACCGGCTCTATAGAAGTCACAACAGAAACCGATGTAATCATACTAACCTCTGATGCTATGTAGCTTACACTTATAGATGTAACCACAGACATTGACGTCACACAGCTTACACTGGTAATAGCAGATACACTCGTGACAATACTGAGCGAAGTTACCGGCTCTATGGAAGTAACCACGGACAACGACTCCGACACACTGACACTTACATCCACACTTACGCTCACATCAACCGATGTTACCACTGATATTGACGTTACATATCGTATCCAAGTTACAGTGGAAATACTTGTGATAACACTCAGCGATGTTACAGGCTCTATAGAGGTCACAACTGACATGGACGTCACACAGCTTATTGACGTCACATTTGATATGCTTGTCACTACATCTATATACGTTACAGGAACAAGTGAAGTAACGGTTACAATTGAAGTTACTGTTACTACAGTCTCTTTTCCTCCACTGGATGAGCTTTCAGAACCTGTATGATTTGTCTTTACAGTAGTTTCGGAAGAAGATGAAGCAGTTGAATTTGATGAATCTGATGAGCTTTCGTCAGTATCGGATGAAGAGTTTCCAGATACTGTTGTTTCGGTGGATACTGAAGTTTCAGTAGAATGCTCTGTAACAGAAATACTGGAGGATGACGGAAGAGTTTCAATCTGACTCTCTGCTACAATCACCTTACATGTCAAAGTTGTTCCGTTTGCAAGCATTGCATATACTGTTGCAATACCAGGAGACATTCCACAGATAATACCTAAATTGTTTACAGTTACAATCTGGCTGTTTCCCGATACCCAAACAATATCCCCATCATAATCATTAACCTTAAGAGTCTGTGTTTCGTCAATTTCAATCTTCATCTCAGTTTTATCAAGAGATGAATTATCCACTTCATGACTTATAGCTTCCTCTGAAACTGTAACATCGCATCTAAGAGTTATACCGCTAAAGGTTGCTGTAATAACAGTGTTTCCTGCTGCAACAGGTGTAATTACTCCGCCATTTACAGTCGCTATTCCGGTATTTGAAGATTTCCAGGTCACCCTAAGTCCACTTGCCGGCTCATCAGTCAATACATTCATGATATTAACCTTAGATGTTTCACCTGTTTTTAAAGTAAGCTCCTCAGCGTCAAACTTATATGTATAGTTCACATCCACAATACATTCTGCTGTAATATCTCCACATATTGCATATATTGAACAAGTGCCATTTTTAAGGGCAGTTACCACCCCATTTTCAACTGTAGCTATTTCAGGGTTATTTGAAACCCATGATATTTCTCCAGCATAGTTCGTTGTAAGAGTGAGGGTTTTCTGCTGCTTATATGAAGTGAAGCTCAGAGTCTCAGAGCTTAAATCTGCATAATATCTATCTGCACTTATATTGAGCGCTGGAAAATCATCCTCTATATATATGAATGCTTCACCTAATGACCTTGCAAATTCCTCTGTCTTCATATTCTCAAGCTTTTTACCAATAGTGTTATCAGCTCCTGAACCAACACCCTTTGTTATATCACCAATTGAATAGTAGCATTTCTGCTGCAGATCGGCTGTACCACTACCGGATGAACCCAATATACAGCCGCATGTAGTACTTGGACATATTATTTCACCGGTATTATATACATTCTCTATTGAAAAAGCATACTGTCCTGCAATTCCTCCCATATAGTCCGAAATGCTTGCATAGGTTCCGCTTACAACAGAGGATATTCTACCCCTGTTATAGCAATCGCTTATAGAAGAATCAGAACCTTCGGCATATCCTAAAATGCCGCCGGCATAAGCAGTATGCCTTGATTTTGCAGAAGACATTTCTGTGCTGATATTTATAGTTCCATAATTACAAGAATATGAAACCATAAGATTTTTTGAACTTCCGCATATACCGCCAATTTTTCCGGCATTGTAAGTAGAAGTCCCCGTATATGTCTGAATAATATCAATATCAGCCATGTTTATACAGTTTGATATAATATATTCGGAGCATCCGCATATACCACCAACAGAACCAGTTATTGCGCAAACTTTTCCCTGAATGGTACAATTGTTTATGATACCTTTAGAATAACCGCATACAATTCCAGCATATTTATCATTTTTAACATATGCTTTATTGAAATTTACAGCATTAATACTGCTGTTTGTACCGGTTATACCGAATAAACCGCCGTAGTTGCTGTTTTCGCAGTACATACCGGTTATTGTGTGACCGTTTCCGTTAAATTTACCATTAAACTCCATACCGGTCATACCAATAGGAACCCAATTGTTAAGCGCTGAAGCAGCCTCTCCGGTATCATCGGAAGAACCGGCTGCAGATTCTGAAAATTCTTTAGTTCCCCACTTACTGTACTCACTTATATTATTTAAAGTCAAATCGTTTGCAAGATTGATCTCTTGGTTTTCCATTGTATGACCGCTATTGACCAATACAGCTAAGCCAGCAAGCTGAGCAGCAGTACTAATATCAAATATTGGTATTTCACTGTCGTACCAACTCGTATCACAGCTTCCGTCCCAGATTGCCGATGAAGCTTCACTTGCAGAAGCTGTCATAGCAGTATCAGCTATTTCAGGAACGGAAAATGCAGATACTGACTGACAGAAGAAAACAACACCGCATATTAAACAGGTTAATAATTTTCTAATTTTCATACAATTATCCTTTCTCCGTTAATAAAGAATGATAAAATTAATCATTAAGCATTTTAGTAACAGTTTCTTTAACAAGCCCAGGGTTTGCCTTGCCCTTTGAAGCTTTCATACACTGTCCCACAAGATAACCCAGTGCATTGGTTTTACCATTTTTATAGTCGTTAATCGACTTCTCATTGTTTGCCAAAACTTCTTTTACAAGTTCTTCAATGAATCCCGTATCTGAATTCTGAGCAAGTCCCTTTTCTTCTATAACCTTAAGAGGATCCGAGCCGTCCTCGACTATAACCTGGAACACCTTTTTGCCGGCAGAATTTGAAATAACGTTCTTTTCTATCTGCTGAATAAGAACACACAGATTCTTAGCAGTAAGCTCTGTTTCATCAATGGTCTTTCCAGTTTCATTGACGTATTTTGATATATCCCCTAAAATCCAGTTACTTATATTCTTGGCAGAACACATATTTAGTGCGACAGCCTCATCGAAAAGTCTGCTTTTGTCCATTGCTTCAGCGATGAGAACAGCGTCCGTCTGAGAAAGTCCAAGCTCACTGACATATCTCTTAATCTTTATATTAGGAAGCTCAGGCAGACTTTCTTTCAGCTTATTAACTCTTTCTTCATCAACAACTATCGTCAGCATATCAGGTTCAGGAAAATATCTATAATCCTGAGCATCCTCCTTGCTTCTCATTACAACGCTTACGCCCTTAGCATCGTCCCAGCGTCTTGTTTCCTGAGCTACTGTACCTCCGGCTTCAAGAACCTCGATCTGACGTTTTGCCTCGTATTCAATTCCTCTTACAGCTGCACTAAAGCTATTTACATTCTTCATCTCAGAGCGTGTACCAAATTCCTTTGCGCCCTTTTCATTAACAGATACGTTTACATCGCATCTTATAGAGCCTTCCTGCATTTTACAGTCGGAAATGCCGATATACTGAAGTATTGACTTAATTGTATCAAGATACGCTTTAGCTTCGGCTGAACTTCTTATATCCGGCTCAGAAACGATCTCGATAAGCGGAACACCGCATCTGTTTAGATCGACAAGGGAACCTGCAAATGATTCGTCATGCAAAAGCTTTCCGGCGTCCTCTTCAATATGGATTCTTGTAATACGTACTTTCTTTATTTCTCCGTCAACCATAAACTCAAGACAGCCGTTTTCACAAAGCGGCACATCAGCCTGCGATATCTGGTATGCCTTTGGAAGGTCAGGATAAAAATAGTTCTTTCTGTCCTGCTTGCAGACTCTGTTTATTTTACAGTTAAGAGCATGCCCCATTTTAATAGCATAGTCCACAACTTTTGAGTTAAGCGTAGGCAGAGTTCCCGGCATACCCATGCATACAGGGCATACCTGTGAGTTAACCTCAAGACCAAAAGCGTTCTTGCAGTTGCAATATATTTTTGAATCAGTGTTCAGCTCTGCGTGAACCTCAAGACCTACTACAATTTCGTAATCCTTCATTATTTTGCCTCCCCTGTTATCTTTGCAAGCGTGTCAAATCCGCCGCACATCTTTTCATAGGCATATGCCGCATTAAGAAGCTTCTGCTCGGTAAACTTATCACCTATAAGCTGAAGACCCATAGGCATTCCTTTGCCGTCCTTTCCACACGGAAGACTTATTGCCGGCAGTCCGGCTATATTAACGGTAACAGTACAAACATCGTTGTAATACATCTTTATAGGATCACCGATATTTTCACCAATTTTAAATGCCGAAGCAGGAACTGTCGGAGTTGCAATAATATCGCACTGCTCAAAAGCATTTGAAAATTCCTGGGAAATATTCTTCTGTACTATCTTTGCCTTCTTATAATATGCGTCAAAATATCCTGAGCTTAAAACAAATGTACCCAGCATTATTCTGCGCTTAACTTCATCTCCAAAGCCCTCGCTTCTTGTCTTCTCATACATATCTATAAGATTTGTATAATCCTTTGCACGATAGCCATACTTTACACCATCAAATCTTGCAAGGTTTGAAGAAGCCTCAGCAGAAGCGATTATATAATAAGTATTAATAGCATACTCTGTGCTTGGAAGCGAAATTTCCTTTATAACAGCTCCGTTTGACTCATACTGCTTAACAGCCTCCATAACAGCGGATTTTACGCTGTCATCAATACCGTTTCCGAAATATTCCTTAGGGATTCCTATACGAAGGCCCTGAACATTTTCGTTAAGTCCTGCTGCATAATCAGGATATTCCATGTTCTTGGAAGTAGCATCCATTGGATCGTGACCGCATATAAGGCTCTGTACCATTGCAACATCCTTTACGGATCTGCCCATAGGTCCTATCTGATCAAGAGAGGACGCAAAAGCAACAAGTCCATAACGTGAAACGCTGCCGTAGGTAGGCTTCATTCCAACAACACCGCAAAGAGCAGCTGGCTGACGTATCGAACCGCCCGTATCTGAGCCAAGAGTTACAACAGCCTCGCCGGCCGCAACAGCTGCTGCTGAACCTCCGGAAGAACCTCCCGGAACACACTCAGTGTTATGCGGATTTCTTGTAAGGTGCATATATGAAGTTTCTGTAGAAGAACCCATTGCAAATTCGTCCATGTTCATTTTGCCAAGTATTGTCATTCCGGCACTTTTAACTTTATCCGCAACAAAAGCATCGAAAGGCGGAACGTAATTCTCAAGCATTCTTGAAGAACATGTTGTACGCATTCCTTTTGTAGAAATGTTATCCTTTATGCCGATAGGGATACCAGCCAGAGGATGAAGCTTTTCACCGTCTGCAATAGCCTTGTCAACCCTTGCAGCATTTTCTTTTGCTCCCTCAGCGTCAACTGTAACAAAAGCGCCTATTTCATTTTCAACTTCATTTATACGGTCAAGAACATCATTGCAAAGCTCCGAAGCGCTGCACTGCTTTGCTCTAAGCATTTCAGAAAGCTCTGACGCATTTTTTTCATATAATCTCATTCTTTACACTCCTTATTCCACTGTCTTTGGTACCACAAGGCATCCTGCCTGAACTTCAGGCGCATTTGCCAGCATTTCATCTCTTGTGAATTTTCCGGTTACCGCTTTATCTTCACGAAGAGCCATTGGTTCGGAAGCGTCAAGCTCCAGAGTATCAGTAACGTCAGGAAGCTTATCTACCATATTTACTATGGATTCCATGTCCTTTTCAAACTTTTCAAGCTTATCGTCTTCAATGCGAAGTCGTGCAAGCTTTGCGATATGCTTAATATCAATTTTCATTTTAACCATCCTTTATTTAAGTTTATTTATCAGATCTTCTTCATTAAGAACCTCTATGCCAAGCTCCTGAGCTTTTACAAGCTTGCTTCCGGCGTCCTCACCGGCAAGCACATAGGCTGTCTTTTTTGAAACGGATGAAGATACCTTTCCTCCATACGATTCAATAAGCTCCTGAGCCTCACGTCTTTTCATTGTAGGCAGCGTTCCGGTTATTACAAAGGTCTTTCCCTCAAAGCGTCTGTCAATGCCTGCTGCTTTCTGTTGATATTCCATTTTAAGGCCATATTTCTTTAGACGATCTATCAGCTCCAGCATATGAGGCTCTCTGAAAGCGTTTACAACGCTCTGAGCCATTATTTCTCCGAAACCGTCGATCTCAGAAATGCTTTCCATATCAGCTGAAACAACAGCGTCAATTGAGCCGAATTTTTCGCAAAGAAGCTTTGCCGCCTTTTGTCCGATATTCCTTATGCCAAGAGCAAAAACAAGTCTGTCAAGAGAATTTGACTTTGATTTTTCAATGGACTGTATCAGGTTATTTGCCGACTTTTCAGCAAATCTTTCAAGGCTCATCAGCTGCTCCGCTTTAAGGGTATACAGATCAGCAACGGAGCTTATAAGCTTCTTTTCAACAAGAAGTGAAACTATTGCAGGACCTAAACCGTCAATATCCATAGCATCCTTTGATGCAAAGTGAATAATATTTTTAAGAAGCTGTGCAGGACAGTCCGTATTAGGACATCTTAAAACACTCTCGTCCTCGTCCCTTACCGCTTTGCTTCCGCATACCGGACAGTTTTCCGGCAGCATAAATGGCTTTGAGCCTTCCTCATGACTTACAGATTTAATCACTTCAGGAATGATCTCCCCTGCCTTGCGGACAACGATCGTATCGCCAATACGTATATCCTTTTCATCTATGAACTGTTGATTGTGAAGAACCGCTCTTGAAACACTTGTTCCGGCAAGGATAACTGGCTCAAAAACAGCAACCGGAGTAATTGCTCCCGTTCTTCCTACATTGACTTCTATGCCCAAAAGCTTAGTTTCCTTTTCCTCAGGAGGAAATTTGTATGCAACAGCCCACTTAGGACACTTTACAGTTGCGCCCATTATTTCACGCTGCCTTAAATTATTGACCTTGACAACAACGCCATCAATGTCAAATTTATATTGGCTGCGGCTTTTTCCTATATTTTCAATTTCTCTTTTTACCTCTTCAAAGGTTTTACAGCACACATAGCTTGGTATGACCTTGAATCCCAGCGCCTTCATATAGTCAAGTGATTCATCATGACATGCTATTTCCTTGCCCTCTATATGCTGGAGATTAAAGACAAAAATGTCAAGATTTCTTTTGGCGGTAACTCCCGAGTTTTTCTGCCTAAGAGAACCGGCAGCAGCGTTACGGGGATTCTTAAAAGGCTGTTCATCGTTCAGCTCCTGCTCCTCAACAAGCTTGCGGAAGCTACTCCGAGGCATGTATACCTCTCCCCTGACTTCTATCATTGGAATCTTTTCAGAAAGCCTTAATGGTATTGAGCGTATAGTTTTTAGATTAATCGTTACGTCTTCGCCCACAAAGCCATTTCCTCTTGTTGAACCTACAGTCAGTTCTCCGTCATGATATTCAAGAGAAACCGATAGACCGTCAATTTTGGGTTCTACGATAAATTCAGGAGAATCAAGCTGATTTGAGCACTTGTTTAAAAAGCTTTCCACTTCATCAAATGAAAATACATCCTGAATACTTCCCATCTGTACCTTATGCTCAACTTCTTTAAATTCACTAAGAATTTCTCCCCCAACTCTTTTGGTTGGAGAATTTGGAAAAGCGAACTCAGGATACTGCTCCTCAAGCCTTTTCAGCTCCTGCATCATCATGTCATACTCATAGTCAGAAATCTGCGGATTGTCATAAACATAGTAATTTCTGCTGTGAAATTCTATTTCCTCAGAAAGTTTCTCTATGCGATTCCTTATCTCTGCTTTATCCATAAATACAACCTTTCAATAAATATTCATTACTTATTATACCATAAACAGGCTGGTTTTTCAACAGAAATATTTAATTTATATTTCCAAATTAATAAATTTACAATATGATCACGTCAAAGCAGGTAAAATTAATAATTAATAGCTTAATAATATTGTGCTATATGCGGTATTTTCCCGTCATTAAACGTGGAAAAGGTGCACTTTAGCCGCACTTAGTATTAGTAAAGGATTGTATCACTCACTGAATGCGGAAATGCCCCTCGTATGACATGTTTCCCTAAGTTATAAAACTCCACATATATAATGTATACAGCTTTTATTTGACTTAACAGTAAAAAATGAGTCTGATGAAACATTGACAACATGAATAAAATATAATATAATAAAAAGAATATATCAGAAAGGACTGATAATGTGTCAAAAGTTTTCTGGAGCGGCGGAGCGCTGCTATCTCCGGTTCCTCCTGCCCTCGTATCTTGCGGAACAGTTAATGATCCGAATGTTCTGACGATCGCATGGACCGGTATAATAAACACAAAACCTCCTATGACGTACATATCTGTAAGACCATCAAGATATTCATATAATATCATAAAAAAATCAGGTGAGTTTGTTATCAACCTCACAACCTCTTCTCTTGTAAAAAAAGCCGACTTATGCGGAGTAAAAAGCGGTAAAAATATAAACAAATTTGAAAAATGCGGGCTGCATGCAGTACCGGCTGTTAAAGTTTCAGCCCCGGTAATTGAAGAATGCCCCCTGAGCCTTGAATGCCATGTAACTGAAATCAAGCCCTTGGGCACTCACCATATGTTTATAGCTGAGATAGTAGGCGCTGATATAGATGAAAAATACATTGACAGCAAGGGAAAGCTCAATCTCCAGCAATGCGGACTTGCAGCCTATGCTCACGGAGAATATTTTGCTCTTGGCAGAAAGCTGGGGGATTTCGGATTTTCAGTACGCAAAAAGAAGAACAGAAAGAAATGAGAGGCTAAGCTATGAATAAAAATCTTGCATATAGGGTTTCGATAGTTTCGATAATTGTAAATATTGTCTTATCGCTTTTCAAAGCGATTGCAGGAATAATGGCAAAATCAGGCGCAATGATTTCTGATGCAGTTCACTCTGCGTCAGATGTTTTCAGCACAGTAGTCGTTATGATCGGCATAAAAATCTCAAGCAAGGAAGCGGATAAGGAACATCCTTACGGACATGAAAGAATGGAATGTATTGCTGCGATAATCCTCGCTTTCATTCTAATGGTTACGGGAATCGGCATAGGCTGGGGCGGACTCAAAAACATTATAGGAGTCATCAAAGGCGAAAGCAGCGTAATTGCCGTTCCGGGAGTTCTCGCTCTTGCCGCAGCTGTTGTTTCAATAGCAGTTAAGGAAGCTATGTATTGGTATACAAGGTCCGCTGCAAAAAAGCTGCGCTCCGGCGCTCTTATGGCTGACGCATGGCATCATAGAAGCGATGCTTTGTCCTCAATAGGAAGCTTTGCAGGTATTTTTGCTGCAAGAATGGGCTTGCCGGTCATGGACAGCATTGCCTCAGTAATTATATGCCTCTTTATTGCCAAAGCAGCATGGAATATTGCCTCCGATGCTATTGATAAAACAGTGGATAAATCATGCTGCCCGGAAACTGTGGAGGAAATCTCAAATGTGATAACCGCTCAGGACGGTGTAATGGGTCTTGCAGACATAAAAACAAGAATGTTCGGCTCAAGACTTTATGTTGACATAATTATTGAAGCGGATGGAACTCTGCCACTGAATGATGCTCACGACATAGCAGAAAGTGTTCATGATGCTGTAGAACATAAATTCCCGGATGTAAAGCATTGTATGGTACATGTAAATCCATATGACGATGAGAAAAAGTGAAATGAACTTTAAGAAATCAAGAGAAACAGAGAAAAACCGAGAGAAAACAAGCGTGAGAGGGATATAAATTAAAATTTCGGCATTTCAGCTGTTGACTTCTGTATTTGTTTTATGTATAATAATTATCGTTGTGTTAAGAATTTATTTGGAGTATGCCGTAAAACCGGCTCTTGCGAATGCTCCTGAACAGGATTTAACCCATTCCTGTTCGGTTCTTATGAAAATTAAAATGGAGGAATTTGATATTATGTCAACTTATATGCCAAAGCCAAGCGAAGTTAACCGCAAATGGTATATTTTAGATGCAACTGGCAAGCCGCTGGGACGCGTAGCTGCTCAGGCTGCACATATTTTAAGAGGCAAGCATAAGCCAACTTATATTCCGCATGTAGACTGCGGTGATCATGTTATTATCATTAACTGTGAAAAAGCAATACTTACAGGTAAGAAGCTTGAACAGAAAAACTATTACTGGCACACAGGCTGGATCGGCGGTCTAAAGGCAGTAAATTATAAGGAACTCATGAGCAAGAATCCTGAAAAGGCAATGATGATTGCAGTTAACGGAATGCTTCCTAACAATTCTCAGGGCAGAAATCAGCTCAAGCGTTTAAGAACTTACAGAGATGCAGCTCACAAGCACGAGGCTCAGAAGCCTGAAGCTTATGAGATATAAGAAGGAGGCGGTTTAAATGTACGAATCAAAAGTTAAATATTATTACGGTACTGGCAGAAGAAAGCATTCAGTTGCCAGAGTAAGAGTATATCCAGGTTCAGGAAATATAACAATCAATAACAGAAATATTGATGATTATTTTGGTCTTGAAACACTGAAATTAATCGTTCGTCAGCCTCTTAATCTTACAGAAACTGCTGATAAATTTGATATAGTATGTACAGTTGCAGGCGGCGGTGTTACCGGTCAGGCAGGCGCTATTAGACACGGTATTTCAAGAGCGCTTCTCGTTTATAATCCGGAGCTTCGTCCTATCCTTAAGAAGGCTGGCTTCTTAACTCGTGACCCAAGAATGAAAGAAAGAAAGAAGTACGGTCTCAAAGCTGCACGTCGCGCGCCTCAGTTCAGCAAGCGTTAACGGAAAAGATATTTACAATCAAAAAGGCTCAAAAACCCTGGAAATACGCTATTTTCCGGGGTTTTTCTTTATCTAATGCTCTGATTTAGTTTGTCTTTTTTTCGCTGGATTTGATCGGATTTGACCCAGTTTTTTTGTGTTAATGATAGGACAACCGGGGGTTTTTGACCCCTTCTGTGCTAAAAAATAGGACAACCGGAAGTATAAATCGGGCCATTTTCGAGGTGATTTTCCCTTCGTTATAACCGAGCAGAGCTGAATTTTTTGAATATTTATGCGTGGAACTGTTTTATGGACTTTCGCCGGATTTAACCGAATTTGACCTAACGAAACATAGTTTATTGTATTGACTTGTGTGAGTGTTCCCATATTGGAAAGGCAGCCGGTCTTTCTGTATGATAGAGGCATAAGGAGGGCTGGATCATGTGAAAGAACAAAAAACGCTATCTCTATCTGAATTATGAGGAAACCCGTGTGGTGCTGCAAAGCCTGATCTGGCTTAAGAACGCTCTTATACAAGAGGGACGCTACACGGATTGCATTGACGAGCTGATCGTGAAAATCACGGCGGCACCTGTGAAAAAAATCAAAACTACATAATGACTACCTGAAATTGGCGGTTTATTCTGTAATGGAGTAGACGGCTTTTTTTCATGCCCGTACATAGCCGCCTGTTCGCCGCAGACGGCTAAATTTATGAAGAAGGAGGAATGAAGCTATTGCGAAAACGAAGGTGATCTCCGTTGCCAACTAAAAGGGCGGCGTCGGGAAAAGTACCAGCGTCTACAATATCGGCGCAGGGCTGGCCATGAGCGGCAAGAAGGTTCTGCTTATAGATGTAGACCCCCAGGGCGATCTGACAAAGATGTTGGGCTTACGAAAGCCTCATGAGCTGCCTCTATCTTTAGGGACAGCCATGAACGATGTCATCGCAGGAATACCGCTGGGTAAACACCCGGAAATCCGGCATCATCACGAAGGCTTTGACTTTGTGCCGGAAAACCGTGTCCTGTCTGCTGTTGAAGTGGGGCTGGTGAATGTAATGAGCCGGGAAACCGTGCTTCGGCAGTATGTGGACAATGTAAAGCAGAACTATGACTATGTGCTGCTGGATTGCCGCCCTTCCCTGGGTATGCTGGTCATCAATGCCCTGTCCGCTTCGGATTATGTGCTGGTGCCGGTGCAGGCCGATTATCTGGCCGCCGAGGACATGACGGAGCTGCTGGGGACGGTGCAGAGCATCAAGCGGCAGATCAACCCAAAGCTGAAAATCGGCGGTGTATTTCTGACGATGGCCAATGAAACCAACTTCCGCAGAGATACGGTAACAGCGGTCAAAGAAAACTTTGGAAAGCATTTGCCGGTTCTTCAGGCCGTTATTCCGGCTACGGTGCGGCTTGCAGAAATCAGCACAGCGGACAAGAGCATTTTCCGGCATGAACCCCAAGGAAAAGCAGCGGCGGCCTATCACGGTCTGGTAAAGGAGGTGTTGGAGATTGGCGAAAAACAGCGTGGCAGATCAAAATTAAGAACACCCTATGCATCGAATGCTGAACTTATCGAACAGAAAAGTCCTGAGGCAGTTAAGAACATTGTTACAAAAACAATGATTATAGAATAACTGTCGATTCTGTTCTTTCTGATGGAAATATCGTTATGATGATTCTTACACACGAAACTTTAACAGAAAAAGGATTACAGATAAAGAATCATGTGAATGGCTGTCCCGGAGCTTGTATAACTTATGCTGACGGCAGTGCAGGTCCTTTTGAGCAAAATGGATTTGATGGAATTCCTATGACTGGTCCGATTAGTGGTTATGCCATTAGTCATGAAACGGAATTTACTAGATACGATAAAAGTGTGAGTCTTTTCAGCTGCAGAGATATTGATTTGAGTAAAGATGTTAATGTTGAATTCTACTCAGGTGAACGTGGATGGTCTGGTGCATTAGAATACTTTACAAATAGAGATAGTCCTGATTACACAGGATATGAAAGATTAGTCAATGAACTTTACGGTCTGGAATTTACTACAAGCTTTGCGCAAAATGTCGATTGTGTTCAGCTTCAAAGCGCTGATGGAAAAAGTATATCAATGTCTTCCTTTGAGGTGTATTCCAGCGATCCTTCAATAATAATTCCGTCAAAAGATAGTGAATTCTTCTTCATCACAAATGACGGAGAAAAAAAGCCATTTCCAGCAAACAAAAGCTGTAGTACAAGAAGTAATTATAGATTTATTATCTATGGTGAATTCATTGATATTAATGAGTACAAGGGCATTGAGATAAATGACGTAGAATATATGAGGTAAATCCTCTCTATTAACTATCCGTTTGCATATTAAAGGAGCGACAAAAAATCGCTCCTTTCTAAGTTTTCACAGAATTCCTCTTTTCAATAAAAGCATTGTTCAGATAACTGCCGTCCATGCCTGCGTAGCTTGAGATGAATCTGCGGATTAGATTCGTTTCCAAGAATGAGATGATAGAACATTAGAAATCATTACTTTCATTGACTTTTATATTTGGGATGAGTCTAAATACCGAACCGTGTAAATGTCAATAATCCCCATAACGAAAGTAAGGAGATAAAGGAATGAAAACAAGATTTGTTTTATATTATGGTTCACTACAACATCACGATGACTTTGAACTATTACGCCCATGCAGCCTACGATTCCGCATTTACTAATTAAACATTGATCTAAATTTTATTACGAAAACGACCGTTTTTACCGGACTAATTCGGTGAAAACGGTCGTTTAGCTTATTGTACGGAGGTTTTTACACTATCTATTTTTTTAATTGTTTCAATTTCAACGTTAATTCCCATATCGGTTAAATTCGTAAAAAAGCTGCGTTCTAATTCTGATTCTTCAATGTTTCTTATCATATTAATATATAGTTTATTTTTATATGATAAGATTCCGCAATTATTGCATCCCTTCAATTGTATACCCAAAGTAAAATCAAATCTTTCTACGAATTTCTCCATTTCTTCCGGTATTTTGACAGCCCCCAAATTTGACATTGTAAGGCATGACTTCTTTTCACCAACAGAAGAATAAATAATCTTCATCCCAATATTTTTAATAAAAAGAGGAAGAATTTTAAGAAAATTATTTTTTTCAGCTTTAACATTTGCTGTAATTCTCATTCTCATTTGCTTTTCTGTCAGCTGTAGCTTCATTTGATGATGAATCAGCTGTACAATTTCGTCAAATGTAAATTCTCCCGTATTGGCTTCTATTCCGGGAGTGATATACAGAACAAAATTCCGCATAGAATTGCTGTCAAAATAATTTCTTAGATTTACCGGGATCAGAATTTTAACAGGCTTTTGCTTACGCTTACACAATATTTCATTGTCTTGAATCATCATGACTGAATAAATCATGACTGACGCAAGAAAAGCAGTTAGGGTGACATTGTGATGTTTGGCTGCTTTCAATATATCGTTGATTTCAATAATTCCGGTCGTTAAATAAAGGAACCCATCAGTTTTTGTTCCATGAATACTGTATGAGTTTTTTTCCTGCCTTGATTTTGATACGGAGCCATCGTTTTTTAAAAAACTATCTTCCAATTCACTCTCATTTGGTTCTTCTGCACGATCATACACACCCATGGCAAAGGGAATTTTTGCACCGTATTTCTGCATCAGATATTCTGCAATAAGTGTTTTTAAAAATATCATTCCGCCGTTTCCATCTGTTAAACAATGAAAAAATTCAACAGCTACTCTATTTTCATGAAACAAAACTCTGAAAGCACAAACCTTTGCTTCAGCCTTGGACATTCCGGTACATGGATATGGACGGTCTGGAATTACTTGCGGAGCTTTGTCGATCGCCTCAAGGCGATACCAAAAAAATCCCCTTCGCAATCCCATGGCAATGGAAGGAAATCGCTTTATAGTGATATTCAATGCAGACTGTAATACACCAATATCTATCGGTTCTGTGAGAGTTGCAGAAAGGCGAAAAATGTTGCTCCATTTTTTTGTTCTTACAGCAGGGTATATCTTTGCTGCGTTATCCAAACTCAGCCAAAAACGTTTATGAGACGCCATATAAAACCTCTTTCAGAAATGTATTTATGCATTTATAGTCATCACTGAATTCTTTCAAATTGAAAAGAACATAAACATGCCACATATCCGGCGCAATACGCAATGTTGATTTAGAACCGCCTGAAATTAATTTTTTATGTAGATCAGAAGCGTCGCTCAACATAATTTCAGATCCTCCAACAAAAATCAGAGAAGGGGGAAAGCCTGAAAGGTTTCCTAACAGAGGCGATACATACGGATCGCTGATTCTGTCGGTATAACATTTTGCATAAAATTGCAAGCGCTCTTTCGTCATAGAAGGATCAGCTTCTTTATTTTCATCGTAAGAAGAACCGGATAAAGTAAGATCACTCCAAGGTGAAATTGCAATAATGCCGCATGGCGTAGGGATAGAGTTTTCTTTCAGCTTCATTGTCAAAGCGTATATCAGACCTCCGCCGGCTGATTCGCCGCACAAAACAATATTTTTTGATGAATACCCGTTTTCGAGCAAATAACAGTAAGCATTATATGCGTCGATCAATGCAGCGGGAAATTTATTTTCCGGGGCAAGTCTGTATTCAACACAGAAAACTTTCATGTGATTATTTGCGGCTAATATTGAAGCAAATCCTCTCGCATAATTCATTTTTCCGCAAACAAAGCCTCCGCCGTGAAGATACAGGATAATCCCGTCTAATTCCGTTTTTTCGGGGACGACATATTCTGCGGCAAATTCAGTTGACAAGGCTTTAGTATATTTTACCTCTCGTCTATATTTGTGTGCCATTAATTCGCCAAGTTTTTCCTGTGTATTGCGAAATTTTTCAACAGAGAATCCACTGGAGACTTTGCTGACAAGTGCCACTTGCGTTCTTAGTAATTTTGTGAGTAATTCCATTTTTTCTCCAATCAATTCTATTGTTGAAATGTTATTTTGTAATTGTAACACATATTTAGAAAATAGTCAATATGTAATTACCATCAACCACGGAAATCAATTTTTGAAACACTATGCGGTGGACTCTGTCCCCCGCACCCCCTGCTAAAGGGACAAAGTCCCTTTAGAATCCCGATTCAATTCTATTTTCGACCCTTAAAGGGACGAAAATAGAATTGGAGGGGAACTAAAAAACTTTTTTCTTAACAAAGATATGGGGATAGGATACACCAAATTTTTAAAAATTGATTTCCGTGACCATCAACACGGACTATAGTCAATAAAGTAGACAATGCCCGTCAAAGATAGGGACTTGCATACTCGCAGTTTGCTATTTTCTTTGAGGACAGGTTTGCAGCCTGACGGCTGTTAGATACTCCGTACCCCCCTGAGGTTTATCCGCTTAGAATATACCGGCAAAAAGAAAAGCAGCGACAATGCCGCTGCTCTTCATCGTATATATTACACTGTTTGACTGCACTTTTTTATTGTAGCTCTTGTGTAGTAATTCTGCTATAATTTTTTATAACGCTTTCACAAGCTCTCTCTTCATCAGACAAAGATCAAATACATTAAGCATGCCGTCATTATTCAAATCAGCTGCTTTCCAGTTTTCAAGCTTTGTGTCTGGCACAGCAACAAGCCATTTTTTTATTAATATTATATCAGCAATGCTAAACTCACCATCATCATTGACATCGCCCACAACATCACCCACATCGGTAGAAGTAGTTGTAGAACCAGTTGTTACATTTGTTGTAGTAGTAACCGTGGTGGTAGTCGTAGTAGCCGAAGTAGTCACTGTCGGTGTTGTAAATGTTTCCGCATTCCATTTCTGACAATTATTATTTGTCGGCGCCCACTGTTGAACGTTAGCACCGCTTGAAACGCTTGCATTTGCAATTTCCACAAGGCATGCATCCTTTGACGCTCTTGTCATAATGTAGTATGAACCGTCAGGATTTTTGGAAAATTTAAAGAGCATAGCGCTGTCCTTTGTGGAATACTCCGCAATATTTATATTGCCGCCGTTTGAACCGCTTCCTGCTCTCAGCACATACTGCGGATTTGAATATGAACGGATATAGTAATAGTTTCCGCCTCCTGCAAATGCCTGCAAGGTCCATTGCTGACTCTTGTAGTGACCTGTTGACCATTGCTGAACATTAGTATCGGCTTCCATTTTTCCTGATGCAATGTCCATAACCATTTTACTATTTACATTTTCAAATTCATAAATAACACTTGTGTCCATTTTACAGCCTGGATCACTAACCTTTTCAAATATCCAGTCCTGGCAGTTTGCACCGTTGACTTCCCATATCTGAACGTTGTCTCCTGAACCTTTTCCGGCATCCTTTATTTCAACGGCAGATTTATCTCCTGTGATTTTCGGACGAAGCTTATATGAACCGTCAGAATTTTTGGTTATCATAAACTTCTGATTATCTCCGTTGTTTAGCTGATAAATATCAATATTTGTACCGTTAGCTGTTTTCTTACCTGCAACATCAAGGACATACGTTCCGCCATCTCCCACAGCAGAAACCAGGTAATAGTAACCGTCTCCTGCATCAATAAGCTTCCAGATATCGTGAATTGTACTCTCACTTGTTCCCCACTGCTGAACATTAGTGTTATTTGCGGCTTTAGCGCCGTCAACCTGCATATAAAGACCGGAATTTACATTTTTTATTCTGTATGCAGAACCATTATCAAAGCTTTCCGGTGTAATTACCGGTTCCGGCGTTACAACTTCTCCCTGAGCCAGAACCTTAACGCTTTCTCTTGCAGGAACTCCTTTTTCGCTTCCCAGATAGTAACTAAGGTGCGGAGGCTGATTGTAGGCAGTGTTCTGAGCCGATACCTGAGTTCTGTAATGTACATCGTGCATAAGAGTTGTTATTCTATAATCGGTAGTATAAGTGGTAGTATAAATACGAACCGATTTGCTGTCGGCAGCTCTTACAATAAGTTCTTCACGCCAGTCGCCAAATATATCCGCTGAAAGACATGGAGTACCTTTTGTAGTATTGCAGGTGTAATAACCGTCAGTTGTAAGCAGGGTATCTAAAGTACCCTTATCATTCATTTTTGTTATTGTTGCAGGAGTATCCGTATATCCGTCAAGAATTTCTCTTTCAAGATCGCCGTCCCAGTAGCTGAGGAAGTTTATAGCCGGTCTGCGGCAGGAAAGAGTTTCTCCCTTGACATTTTTAACAGGCATAGAGCCGTCAGATTCCTTGTTTCCCCATAGTTCTGCTCCCGGATTGCCTGCCCAGACATTATCGCCGCAGCATCTTCCGGTATCTCCCGAACCATTATTGTGGAAAATGATCTTGCCCGTATCACAGTCAACCAACGAAACGCCGTATGGCTTATCCTCATGGCATATCCAAGCCTCGATTCCCGGATTGCTTGGATCAAGATCGCCCACATGCATAGCGTCGCCATGGCCCTTGTTAAGACACCACAGGAGTTTTCCGTTATCGTCAATACAGGTTGAACCGGTTATTATCTCCTGCTTTCCATCTCCGTCAACATCGGCAGCCATAGAATTATGGTTTCCGTCGCCGTATCCTGGAGCACTGCTGCTTGTTCCTGTATCAAACATCCAGAGCTTCTGAAGCTTTTTATTTTTTACCGTATATGCAGTCGCAGTCATTCTGCCATAATATCCTCGTCCGGTAACAACGCTGGGATGTACGCCGTCAAGGTATGCAACTGTTCCCCAGAAACGGTCAACACGGTTTGTGCTGTCGCTGCTTTTACCCCAGGCCTTGGTATTTCCCCTGCCAGGCTCATAGTCTATTGTATCGAGCGCCGCACCGGTCGCACCATCAAATAGCGTATAATATTCAGGACCGGTAATAATAAATCCACTTGAATTGCGGTAATTTTTAGAGCCGTCCCCTATAGTTTTTCCAGTACCATCAACAGTTCCGTCAGCGGTTTTACAGGTCATTTCAGCCTTGCCGTCAAGGTCGAAGTCTGCTACGTAAAACTGTGTATAATGCGCACCAGCACGGATATTATATCCTAAGTCAATTCTCCAGAGTCTTTTGCCGCTGAGCTTGTAACAGTCTATGTAAACCTTGCCGGTTTTTCCCTTCTGGGAGTTATCCTTAGAGTTTGACGGATCCCATTTAAGGAATAATTCATAAACACCGTCACCATCAACATCTCCTACAGAGCAGTCATTAGGACTGTAAGTGCAGTCTGAGGCTGTCGGAGGTGTAAGAGGTATGTCAAAGTAATTATTTCCCGAAATCATAGAACATTCTGAAGAAGAAATCACTTTGCCACCATTTAAAGTATCCACACGGTATTTTGATTTTGCCGATCCGCTTTTATCAAGAAAACAAGTAGCTTCCCCTGCGGAACTGGTGTAGATAAGAGTATTGTCACGATAAAGTTTAAACTCAGCATTTTCTGCGTCATTGGCAAGAAATCTCCAGCTTACCAGCATACCAGAGCCTGTACTTACAGCTGTAACACTCCTGTCAAGATATTCCACAACACAATTTCCGCTTGCCGCAGAGACATTGTCCGCAATATTTTCAGTCACAACTGCCGCCGATGAAACAGCCATACACAAAGACAAGACCGATGCGGTGATTTTTTTTAATAACCTCATAATTTTCCCCCTAATAAATATTTTTATAGGCAGCACCGCACAAAAGCATACTGTGCAGCCTTAATTTTTGCTATTTATAATTTCTTATATGTAAGAAATTATAAATAAACTTCACTTTTTATCATACCACAGAATTTTCAATGTTTCAATACTTTTTTTGTGAATTACTTCTAAATTAGAGTCAATTTACATGAAAAAAATATGTGAATTTTTGGCTTAATTTTAGTAATATTATACAAGTATGTAATAAAACTCGCATATTTCAGATTTTGCCTTTTTGAGGCGTTCCGATAATACACGTCTGTTGATGAAACGGATTCAGGTTTTGACTTTTTCGTATTGAGGTGATATAATAATGGCGTAAAAAAGAACTAAGACTGTGAGGACTACTAAATTGGAAATAACATATAAACGACTGACTGAAAAAGAACTTGATACCTTCATCGTAATGAGGATCAATCAATTAAGAGAAGAAGGTGCAAAAGAAGATATTGATATACAACCATCACTCAAGGATTATTATAATCGACATATGGCAGATGACACATTTGTATCATGGATTGCTTTAGATGGTAATAAAATCATAGGAACAAGCGGAATGTCATTCGTTGAAAAGCCACCATATTTTGGATGTCCAACAGGGAAAATAGGACTCTTGTCAAGTATGTTTACCAATCCTAGTTATAGACGTATGGGCATTGCAAAGGAACTTCTTAAAAGAGTCATAGAAGAAGCAAGAAAGTATGGATGTGCTACTGTTCAAATTACAGCTTCTGATATGGGAGTAAAACTCTATACTGCATATGGATTTACGCATAATAGAAACTTTATGCAATATAAATTGTAAGTTGGATTACAAATTATAAAACTATATACATGTCAACATCCGCCCGTGGTTCACTCCACAGACAGTTTTTGAAATTATTCAATTGTGTATGTGAAATTTACATTATGATTTCAGACTGGTAATACTGCTCCTGAAATTCGATTTGTTTCATTACTTCTTCCTTGCTGTAGGATATATTTTCAGGGCATACAACCCATTTTTCTTCGACATCATCTAATCTATGAACGATTGCGATTATTTTACCAGTAAATGTTTCTACTGGCTCATTTACACCTAAAATGTAAGCGTCCTGTTCTTCACCATCCGGTGCGATAATGCCTTCAATGTAACCATAGTTGATTGGATAATACATATCCTTATACTCAGGATGATAGCTTCCAAGGGGTCTGTCGACAGTTACGGTCACGATATCGCCAATCATTGTTTTTTCCTCCAGTAATTTGAATTTTATGTTTTTTATTATAGCACATAATTTTCAATGTTTCAATGATTTTTGTGAATTACTTCTAATGTTAAGTGACAAGCAAAATGCAAAATGCATAAAAGCGGAGAAAAGCAGTAAATTTGCGGAACAGAGGTTATAACCAGCGTAACCACGCCATTTATCGAATAAGAAAAGTTGAGAAAGTATTAAATTAAATATTTTTGCATGTCACAATAAACAACCCCCGGCCTGGCCGGGGGTTGTTCCATAAACGCCCCATAGAGGCTCAGAATACAAGCCACGCCTTGAAAGGCGTACTAACACGGACGTATGCGGCTACGTTCTGCTGCGTAATTGTTACAGCTTACCCGTTAAACGGGTCTGAATCATCAAACGTGAGCTGTCCTTCTCAAGTTGATAGCGTAGTGATATAACATACATAAAAACTTGAAACAGATTTTACTATCCGTGCGTGATCATAGACCTGTTTTCAAGAGAATAATTGCCTGACATTTCAGCAATAAAATTGATACAAAGCCTGTTCTGTACACTTTTGAGATAGCTTTAAGGGAACCCTTAGCTTGGCCGGGGTTTTATTGCTATTATATAAGAAAAATGACTGGAGAAGAATTTCCTCCAGCCTCTTTTCCTTTGTTCTTTTTGTCTCTTTCTTTTCTGTTTATTTTTGTTCTACAACTGTATTATATCATATTTAGAAAGGAAAATCAACTGTATTTTATCGCAAATTTCGACACTATCGCACTAACAGAAGCAATAAATAATGGATTATTTTTCAAATTCTTAAAATATGTATAAATATCAAATTTCGGAAAATCATAATAAAAAACTATAAGGAGAAAAAATATGAACAAACAAAAATGTGCAGTTATAGGCTGCGGCTTTGTTGGAGCTACTATTGCTTTTACACTTATGCAAAGTGGATTATTTTCAGAAATGGTATTGATTGACGCTAATTATGCCAAGGCAGAGGGTGAAGCTATGGATTTAAGTCACGGCATACCTTTTGCAAATCCAATGAAAATTTATGCCGGAAACTATAATGATTTGTCAGACTGCTACATGATAATAATAACAGCCGGCACAGCCCAAAGACCAGATGAAACACGACTTGATATGGTACACAAAAATATTGAGATATTCAAAAATATCATTCCAAGTATTTCCAAGGTAACAAAAGACGCAATACTTCTGATCGTTTCTAATCCAGTTGATATTCTGACCTATGCAGCTATAAAAATTTCAGGCTATCCAAAAGAAAGAGTGATCGGCTCCGGTACAGTTTTAGATACTGCAAGACTTAAATATCTTCTCGGAGAATATCTTTCCGTTGACAGCAGAAGCGTCCACGCATTTATAATCGGTGAGCATGGTGACAGCGAGCTTGCGGTATGGAGCAGCGCTAATGTTTCAGGAATAGACCTTGACGGATTTTGCAGCATATTCGGAAAATGCGGCGGAGATTCTCTGCATGACCTCTATGAAGACGTTCGGGACAGCGCTTATGAAGTAATAGAAAAGAAAAAGGCAACATACTATGGTATTGCCATGGCTGTATTAAGAATCGTGCGTTCAATAGTAAGAGATGAGCATTCAATACTGCCGGTGTCATGCTATATAGACAATCACTATGGACTAAATGATGTATGTATTGGCGTACCGGCTATTGTAGGTCATGACGGTATCGAAAAGGTTCTGGATATACCTCTCAATGAAGATGAAAACAAACGTCTTGAAAAATCAGTGAATACTCTGAAAAATGTTATTTCAGAACTTGATATATAACAACAGCTTGCCATAAACGAGTGCGACCCTCCTGAAAAATCAATCAGGAGGGTCATTTAGTATATGAAACTTTGGGGGAACGCTTAAATCAGATCATCTGTATAAGAGCAACCAAATCCGCATTTGTAAGCTCACCGTCACCATTGATATCCGCAGCAAGCTGACTGTAGGTAAGCAGCGGAAAAGCAGTCGGGTCAGCGTTATATTTTGCAAGCTTCACAGCGTCAACTATGTTCACCTTGCCGTCCATGCTTAGATCGCCGGAAACCACATCAATTTCTGTTCCTGAATTCATCTCAAACATACAACACGTTTCTGAACATGCAGATATAATCTCCGGGAACTCCTCAAGCTTTCTGCACAGCTCTTCAGATGTTTCACCATTTTCAGCTATAAGAATAACGCCAAACTCATTTTCCTTCCAAGGAACATCACTTGAGGACACTCCCATATCAAATAAATAATTATAATCCAAAATATCAAATTTATATGTTTTAAGAAATTTATAAAGCTCTGAATTTGTATCAATTAAATCATTATTAGTGCCGTATTTATACAATGCCACATTACTTGCTTGATCCGGAATTTCAAGCAAATAATCCTTGTCAATCTCAAGCTTGATCTGTTTTGATTTGTCAATAATCTCCCAAAATTCTTCTGCTGAATAATATACGCCTTTACATTCTACTCCTCTGAAAATTGCAGACGCATTTGTTGCCAAAGCAAGCGATGAAATAAGCGCAGCAGACAGAACTGCCAATAATTTTTTTGCTTTTTTCATAAATATCAACTCCTATTAAAGATAATCATTGTCATAAGCAAATTTAAGTACATCTAAATCAGATCATCTGTATAAGTGCAACCAAATCCGCATTTGTAAGCTCGCCGTCACCGTTAATATCCGCAGCAAGCTGACTATAGGTAAGCAGCGGAAAAGCAGTCGGGTCAGCGTTATATTTTGCAAGCTTCACAGCGTCAACTATGTTCACCTTGCCGTCCATGCTTAGATCGCCGGAAACCACATCAATTTCTGTTCCTGAATTCATCTCAAACATACAACACGTTTCTGAACATGCAGATATAATCTCCGGGAACTCCTCAAGCTTTCTGCACAGCTCTTCAGATGTTTCACCATTTTCAGCTATAAGAATAACGCCAAACTCATTTTCCTTCCAAGGAACATCACTTGAGGACACTCCCATATCAAATAAATAATTATAATCCAAAATATCAAATTTATATGTTTTAAGAAATTTATAAAGCTCTGAATTTGTATCAATTAAATCATTATTAGTGCCGTATTTATACAATGCCACATTACTTGCTTGATCCGGAATTTCAAGCAAATAATCCTTGTCAATCTCAAGCTTGATCTGTTTTGATTTGTCAATAATCTCCCAAAATTCTTCTGCTGAATAATATACGCCTTTACATTCTACTCCTCTGAAAATTGCAGATGCACTTGTCACCATAGCAAAAGATGAAATAAGTACAGCTGACAAAACTGCCAATAATTTTTTTGCTTTTTTCATAAATATCAACTCCTTTTATAGATAATCGTTATCATAAGCAAATTTAAGTGTATCACTGGTCACTCCGGCATAAGTGGATCTGGAGATTTCATGACGACCTGCCGATGCAATTCCTATTACTGTTGTAAAGACTTCTCCGTTTATCTTACAAGAAGAATATAAAGGACCTCCACTTGTACCTCCATATGTGTACATGTTATCACTCTTTAAATAATAAAAATCGCCTATGTTTTGGTAGAAAGTCAAATAACCGCTTCCATATTTTAATGGTTTATTTCCTTCAAACAAATATCCTAAGGTGTGTAAGTATGTTTCGTTTGATATAGCGTCACTATTTGCAATACCCAACGGCAATATTCCATATTCAGTTAAATCCTCTTCAACAACTATTATAGCAAAATCACAACAAGCCTTTTCTGGAGTAGAACTAGAACTGGCTATCTTATCAGCAATAGTCTTATAATCCTTTGATATATGACAGGAAACAGGCGTTAAATCAATCGAATGATCAGCCGCATTTGTTCCGCTTACATAAATATGCTGTATATCTGAAAATTGATGCCCTACTGCATAATAAGCCATATGACCGGCTGTCATTATTTCATGCTTACCGATAATAAATCCTGTTGCACAATCAGCTATGTTAACAATACCTTCGCCCGAGGTTGCATCAGGACGTGGGTCAGTCGAATTTATGCCTGCTTCACTAAGTGCATTAACCGCATATGGATAAAGGTCAACCTTAGTAAGTGAATATTCTTCATCCGGCTTTGTTGAATTGTAATAATGCTTAATATATGTAATACTGTTGCTTGCCGCATCTGTATGGTCGTAGCTGCTTACAAGTGAGCCTCCCACAAGCATTACTGCTGACAATAGAATTGCTGCCGGCTTCATAAAAACCTTTCTTAAACTAAACATATAAATCTACCTCCTTTTAAACAATTTCCCATGATACAACTTCTTGCTCGCTGACGTACATTCTAAGTATTTTCAAGTCAGCGGCGCCTGTAATACCGTCATGGTCAATATCATAGCATCTTGAATCTATAACACCATAAAATCCCACAAAATACTTACTGAACGCAACAAGATCCATCATATCAATTGAGCCATCCTGATTAACATCCATTCTTTTTTCATCAATCGTGAACGCCCCAGCCGAAAAAGCCGCCGAAGCCAAAGCGGTAATCATTATTGCCGCCGCTGATAAAACAGATAAAAATTTTTTAACCATATTAATTCCTCCTTTTATTGTTGTCTTTCCTAACCGTCGTGGAATTTTCTTCCTGTAACTTTATTATATATCTATTTTTGTATTCTGTCAAGAATTTTCAAAAAATATTTTTAACAATATTAATTTCTTATTAATATTTTTGCGTTGATATCTATATGGCGTCCCCTATACGGCATGGGAACGCCATATAAATATATATATTAGATCTGAACCGCTGAAAATCGCTAATCATAAAGTGTTGCCGGACACGCAAAATGCAAAAAAGTGACACGCAAAATGCAAAAAATACCGTTTTAAGGCTAAAAAAATAACC
>CANPXN010000016.1 GCA_947586185.1 uncultured Clostridia bacterium | reverse complement strand
CCTCCCTCCCCCATTCCGCATTTTTAACTCTCGCCGCTTGCTCTTTTGCCGCATAGCGGCAAAAACATCGCAGGTTATTGGGAGAATTAAGGGAAAGACACTCTTAACAAATCTGGGAGAATCTTTCAAGGCATTGAGGCGAGCAAAGCGATGCCGGACAAGCCTCCACTTACAGCAATGAGTAGAACATCACCTTGCCTCCCCGTGGGAGAATTAACGTAACAATTGCAAGCAAAGTTTACAAAGGGCAGTGCCAATGAGTACAAGCAATCAAAAAGATATTTCATAAACCGTCAAAGTAACCCCCATGTAGAAACAAATAGAAAGTCTGCAAATTTTGCCTGCAAAATTTCAGATTTCTATTTGTTTCTACCGGGTGCGGGTATCAAGCATCTGCGGCGTTTGAGCAGCCTGTTTCTTTGGTTCGTTTCTTTGCAGGAGCAAAGAAATGAACATATATAACCTTTAAGGGACGCTTTAACAAAGCGTTATAAAAGTTTTCCCATGCTTTTTTAAAAGCATTAAAACCTTTCATTATTATATATAATTTCCTCCTTTATGTCAATAAGATTTTAAAATGCTTATGTTAACTCATGCTAACAAATTTGATTATTTACGGTAAAAGAGGTATAATAATTTTTATACAAATTGTCCTTATGGGACAGCGAAGATTCATAAAAAACTATCAACTGAGGTGGACGCTATAAAAAAAGTAGAAATCTTTACTGACGGCGCATGCAGCGGCAATCCTGGCCCGGGAGGCTACGGCGTTATCCTGCGCTTTGGAGAGCACACTAAAGAGCTTTCAGGAGGCGCACCGGAAACTACCAACAACAGAATGGAGCTTTCCGGCGTTATCACAGGTCTTTCCGCCCTTAAAGAGCCTTGCATAGTCACCCTTACTACCGACAGCAAATATGTTGTGGACAGCGTAACAAAGGGCTGGGTGTACGGCTGGAAGAAAAAGGGCTGGATAAAATCCGACAAAAAGCCTGCCCTGAACGTTGACCTATGGGAGCAGCTCCTGCCACTGCTTGAAAAACACAGAGTCACTTTCATCTGGGTAAAGGGACATGCCGGACATCCGGAAAACGAACGCTGCGACGAGCTTGCCGTTATGGAACGGGATCGTTTCAGCTCCACTTAATATTAAGCAAAAGAAGGTCATACAATGGAAAAACGATTTGTTTATGCGGATAACGCAGCTACCACAAGGGTCACAAAACCGGTCCTTGACGCAATGCTGCCATATTTCACAGAGGAATACGGAAACGCTTCAAGTATATATGCTTTAGGACGAAGCGCCAAAAAAGCGCTGGAAACTGCTCGTGAAAGCGTTGCAGGCTCACTCGGTGCAGAGACAAGTGAAATTTACTTTACAAGCGGCGGCTCTGAGGCTGACAACTGGGCGATCCGCTCGGCAGCGCACAGACTTGCCAAAAAAGGCAAAAAGCACATTATTACATCAGTCTTCGAGCATCATGCAGTGCTTCATACCTGTCAGGCTCTTGAAAAGGAAGGCTTTGAGGTAACATATCTGCCTGTATATGAAAACGGCATAGTAAGAGTCGAAGATGTCAAAAATGCGATTCGTGAGGATACAGCGCTTGTTACAATAATGTATGCAAACAACGAGATCGGCACGATTCAGCCTATACCGGAGATCGCAGCGGTATGCCATGAAAAAGGAGTCCTTTTCCACACCGACGCTGTTCAGGCTGTTGGAAATGTTGAAATAGACGTAAAGGCTCAGGGCATAGACATGCTGTCCGTTTCAGGACACAAGCTCCATGCTCAGAAGGGCATAGGCGCTCTTTATGTAAGAAAAGGCATACCTATTGACAATCTCATTTACGGAGGCGCTCAGGAGAGAAACCGCCGTGCCGGAACTGAAAACGTTGCCGCAATAGTCGGCTTTGCAAAAGCTCTTGAAATTGCGGTAAAGGATATTCCAGAAAAAGCTGAAAAAATAACAGCTATGAGGAACCGCCTTATTGACGGACTGCTGAAAATTTCCCATACAAGGCTAAACGGCGACAGGAACAAGCGTCTTCCGGGAAACTGCAATATATCATTCGAGGGTATCGAGGGTGAAAGCCTGCTGCTTATGCTGGATTTAAACGGCATCTGCGCTTCATCAGGCTCTGCATGTACGTCAGGCTCTCTTGACCCGTCCCATGTACTGCTTGCGCTGGGTCTGAAGCACGAGGTAGCTCACGGCTCGCTGCGCCTTTCAATAAGCAATGAAACCACGGACGAAGACATTGACTATATTTTAGAGGTCGTTCCAAAGGTTGCAGAAAGACTCAGAGCCATGTCACCGCTCTGGGAAAGAATAATCAAAGAGGAAGTAAGCGGAGGTAAATAAATATGCTGTACAGTGAAAAGGTTCTGGATCACTTTTCAAATCCAAGAAACGTAGGAGAAATCGAAAACGCAGACGGCGTAGGCGAAGTAGGAAACGCTAAGTGCGGCGATATAATGAAAATGTATATCAAGGTCGATAATGGAATTATTTCCGATGTAAAATTCAAGACCTTCGGCTGCGGCGCAGCAGTTGCGACATCTTCAATGGCGACTGAGCTTATCAAGGGAAAATCCATTGACGACGCATTAAAGCTCACAAATAAAGCCGTTGTTGAAGCCCTCGACGGACTTCCGCCGGTAAAGCTCCACTGCTCCGTCCTTGCGGAACAGGCAATCAAGGCTGCTCTTTCTGATTACTATTCAAGACAGGGCATTGACCCGATTCCTCTGGTAGGAGAGATCGGTGAATGCGAAGATTGCCATACATGTGAATAATCTATAGTAAACGCTAAATTATTTTTTACGTTTAGTATAAAAACGCTCCGCATAATACGGAGCGTTTATTTTTTCTTATGAAACCTTTCTGAAAACGATATCGCCCATTGTATAGGATTCTTCGCTATTTTCCTTGCTGTTGTAAATAAATCCATATCTGGACAATTTTCTTTCGTCCTCAGGATCGTTCGGAACAGCTCCCTCTACACAATTGGTATTTACTGTTTCATTTACATCTATGCCCATATCGTCAAGCAATTTCGCAAGCGCTACCGCATCCAAAAGCGTAATACTTCCGTCTCGGTCAAAATCGCCCACTGCTTTCTGGAGGGTCGAAAGGTCGGACTGACTTGCTACATACCCAAACAGCAACGTATAGTCGTTCTTTGTAAGGCTTCCGTCATAATCCATATCACCGAGCTGTAAATTGATATTGTGATATGCCATTCTGCTGTTGTCGCTTTGACCGCTCATAGTCTTGACAGAAGTAACGGCATTACCCATATCGTCGATTATCTGAAATTTAGCGACCGGCACAGCCGTACCCTTAGCTATTTTAGCATACCAATTATAGCCCCTAAGGTAATATTTTACAGGCTCAGCCAAATTACCGAAGTCAAACAGGATATAGCCGTCAAACGGAACGCTTTCCTGTATTTCTTCATCATCATTAAATACGTACATTTCGATTTTTCCGCTGTCATCCCAACTTGTAATATTGTCAAAAGTACAGTTAACACTAAGCTTTACCTTACTTCTATCAGCAGTATAAACATAAACCTTACCTATATATCCAACGTCCTTATGCTCAACGTCAATACTGTAGAACTTATTATCAACGGTATTATCGCCAAAGGCAAAGATAGGTATTCTTGTTCCGGCAAGCTTACTTTCCCAATCGCCGAAAACATAACTTTTACTGTTAAGCGCATCATATGATACCCAGAAAAAGCCGTCATTTGAGCTGTAACCATAGGCATTAAAGTTCTTTCCCCATGAGTTTGCTACCTTAAACGCTCCGGTTTCAGCCTTCTGCTTTAATCCATCGCCGTTGATGTCGACCCACTTATTATCGTCATAGCCAACTATTGTCACGCTGTGTCCGCCATCTGTTCCCTTTCGACATCTGTACACTATACACTCACCATTGACTACCTTGCTGTCAAATCTATCATATGTAGAAGCTGTAAGAACCTTTCCATCGGAAAGACGCTTTTTTAACTCGCACAAATATTTTGAATCCGGTTTAGTAATAGGGTCATTACCGCTTATCTCTGTAAGAACTACAGACTTTACTCTTGTCTCCAGCGCTTCTTTCTTTTCATCTATCATATCAGCCGGAACATCATCATAATCGTCATATTTGCCAACATATGGAAGATCGCTCAGTTTAAGGCAGCCATAATTGCTCAGTATCTTATAATTATCAACCAAATTAGAGCCATTGTTCAAGCCATAATTTACAAAGTTAAAGGTCCATTTTGGTGAATACAGAGTCTGCTGTGACTTGTTTGTTATCTTATTGAGCCTGTTTACCTCATAGGAATACTGATAATATGCAGTAGCAATTGCTGAACAGGACGGTGACATTCCCTGATCCATTATTTCTGGGAAATAAACCGTTGCACTGTTATCTACAGACGCCGGCAGATTTGCCAGATCCTCATCGGAATAATATATGTCTCCGCACCAACTCCTTTCATCCTCCGGGTCGTTTGGAACAGCTCCTTCAACACAGCTATACCCGTCAAAAGACAGATATGCAGGACCGCTCGTCACATTATCCTTGTCAGGTACGGCGCCCTCCTCATATACCCTTGCGGCTGCTAATGAAGAAACGCTCATACCTGCCGCCATTACCATGGCCGAGCATAATGCCCACAATTTCTTTAATTTCATAAGTATTTCCTCCTTTTTTAATATTATTCGTTTAATTTTTATCGCAATATTTTTTGGCATTCACCTCCGCTTATAATTTTTTCCAATTAAATTATACCATATACACCTATATATGTCAACCAAAAAACAGCAAAAAAATAAACGCTCCGCAAAATATGGAGCGTTTATTATGAACTTTAAATAATAAGGCTGCTTAAAAGCTTCTTCCGCCTCCGCCATGGCTTCCGCCGCTGCTGGAGTGATGAGTTCCTCCTCCGCTTCCGCCGGAGTTGATGCGGGTTCTGGTAGTATAGGTGCGCACAAAAATATCCTGCTTTTCAGTATACCTGATATCATTCCTTCCAGCGTAGTTTACGGCTGATACAGGAAGATTCTTATGGTATCTCACATAAACCACAAACAATACTATACCTGCCGCCGCAGCTCCGCATACAAGACCAATTAATCCGCTGAAAATCCACCTTGACTTATATCTTCCGTAGTAGGATTCAAGCCCAAGGCAATATTCGCCAATAGCGCCGTACACATCACCGGAAGAAAGCTTCGGGGCAACATCGTCCAGTATATCGTTATAATAGTCCGTGGAATTGTATACCTCATTGCCCTTTCCGCTTGTGGACAAATGCACATAGTTAGGGTCAAATCTTATATACAGCAGCGTTCCATCGGTATTCACCCCGAACGTTTCATCAAAAGCGCAGTCGGCAAAATCCTGCCAGTCATAGGAGCTGCTGCCCTCAGCCGCACTGTAAATAACCACCGCAGCATTCATGCCTGTTTCTTCCGATACTCTGTCCAGACGCCCTTCAAGCCGCTCGACTTCCGACTCGTTTAAAATGCCGTCAAAATCACACATTCTTACATATTCGGAAGATGTATTAGCCGCAGCCATAACCGGCATTGCAAGGCAAAATCCGACAATAATACCGGCAGCGGCAGCCGCAAATATCCTTTTTATTTTTCTTATCACAGCAGCAGCCTTCCCAATATACCCATTATAAGTCCCGCAGCGGCAACGATTCCGCATGTCGCCCAGAGCTTAGGCCAGCTCATAGGAGGGATTCCGGCTGCTTTTCCGCTCTGTCCGTTAATGGCAAAGGAATAGCTTTTGCCCTTGTACTTATATGTCATAAACCATACCGGAAGCATCATATACTGCCAGTTTGTGCTTAAAATATCCGCATTGCACAATTCAGTTGTAAAGCTTGAATATCCCCCCACAGAGCTTCTGAGGATATCGTTTGCGCCGCTGACTATGCGTCCCTTGATCCTTCCAAACACCTGAGCCTTGTCAACATCGTATTTATCCGCAAAAAATCCGCTTAAATAGGACATGGAAAAGTTTTTGAGCTTTCCGTAATCAAATGGCTCGATAGCCTCCATAAGGGAATCGTCGATTTTGCTTGCGCCGTCCGCCGGAACTCCCTTAAAGTCAATATCTGCACGTCTTATAACGCTAAAGACTTCATGCTTTGTATTGCGGTAATCCCCGCTGGTCCAGCTATGAGTCCTCTCGCCCTTACCGTGCAGAACTGCATCGGTATGGCAGTCGGCTATCCAGAACGGAACATACACTCCGGTCATTTTTTCAAGCTGCTTTTCATTCTTGAAGCTGCCCGGAATAAACCATCTTTTTTTACACCACTTTTTAAAATATTCACGAGCGGATTCCTTTGTAACGCTGAAAGGTATAACCATATTCGGCTTATAGTCCCCCGAAAGCCGTCCGCTTAAAATAACCGGATTATGGCAGTAATAGCAGAACGTAGCCGCAGTAGTATCCTCTGAAATAATTTCAGCGCCACAGCTTGGGCATGTATAAAGATTGACATGCTCCGCAAATTCCTCCGCCGCTTTCTGCTCCTCTACATTCTGGCTCAAGTCCACGCCTTCATTTTTAGCGCATACGTCCTTTATCTGCTCCTCGGTAAAGTCACTAAGACAATACTCACAGCTGAACTTCTGCTTTTCCGCATTGAATTTCAGCTCTCCTCCGCAGTTAGGACATTTATATTGTATAGTCTTAATAGTATCCAAATCTTCCACCCCGTACTCTTTTACGGCTTTGGCTTGCCGCACTCAGCGCAGAACTTACCTGTATTTTCATTTCCGCAGCTGCATACCCACTTACCATCGTCCGGCTTTGGTTTTCCGCATTCAGAGCAGAATTTTCCCGTATTCTCAGCGCCGCACTGGCATTTCCAGCTTCCGCTTGGAGCCGGCTTAGGCTTTCCACATTCAGCACAAAACTTGCCCGTATTCACTTTTCCGCATGAACAGGTCCAGCCTCCGGCACTTGCGGCATTCTGCTGAGCCTGCTGCTGAGCTGCCATCTGAGCCATATTTGTCTGTGAGGCAGTGTTCATAAAGCCGCCTGCGCCCTGCATGCCTACTCCCATTCCCATGAATGCCTGAGCAGCTCCTGCCTTGTTTGAACCGGCAGCCTCCAAGCCTCTTGCGATCGAGCCTTGAACATATCCCTCACGAACGCCCGGGTCTGAAAGCATTGCGCCCTTGTTGCGCATATTGATAAGCTCCTTGCTCTCATCATCATAGCTGATGCTTGAAATACCCACGGAGCATATCTCCATACCCCTGCTTTCATTCCACTCGCTGTCAAGAACGTTTGACATATATTTAGCAAGCTCCATGCCCTTTGAAGGCAGAGTTGAGATTCTCACTCCGTCAACGGACATCTGATTTATGGCAGCCTGCAAAGCCGTCATGAACTCAGAAAGATACTGCTCGTTAATATCGTTTATATCGACTCTTCCACCGCTTCTCGGAACAGCCTCAGAAAAGAATTTCAAAGGGTCTGTTATCTTGATAGAATACATTCCGTGACAGCGCAGGAAAAGCTCTGCATTATACGTGTTGTCAAAATACTGCAAAGGATTTCTCGTGCCGAACTTGATGCCCTTGATCTCCTGTAGATTTATGTATACGACCTGCTGTGAAGCCGACGGCTGACCGCCGAACTTGATTCTTGAAAAGGTTTCTTTTACCGAAGCTTTAAGCTCTCCGTTAAACATTGACGGCGCAGATGAAAGGTACACCTGATAATATCCCTCTTCTGCGGAATAGTCGATAATTCTTCCTCCATCGATAAGCAGCATCATCTGGTTCGGATACACATGAATTACCGAGCCGTTTGAAATAACGCCGTTTGTACCCCTCTTGTTGCTGCTTCTCTTATTGCTTACCTGAACTCCCGGAACTGCAACTGTAGTATCCGTCATATTGTCCGGTTCGATTACCTCCAACCATGAATCGGCAAGACCTCCGCCGATTGCACCGGCTACCGCTTTTATAATACCCATGATTACCCTCCGTTTATATTGTGATATTATTGTCCAACTTGCACATCTGCAAGGGCTTTTTATAAGTATATAATAACTTGCACTTTTATATCAAAATCAAAGATTTTGATATAATTTGCCCGATTTGCAGGGAGCAAAGCTTGCTTTGCGCATCTGCAAGGGCTTTTTTAATAAGTATATAATAAATGCTTGCATTTATTATATCATAACCATACGCAAAAGTAAAGCATATTGATATACAGAGAAAGTCTACCGCCGTGCTTTAGCAAGTATTAACAATGTTTCAACAATGTTGCAAGCAAATTTGTTGAAAACCAAGAAAAGCGGCATTTTCATTGACTTCTTTATTTGACTTTGATATAATTGTATTCGTTAAAAAAGCAAAATTGTCGATCAAATAAGGAGGACATTATGAAGCTTAATAAAACAATTCCCTTTTGGCAGCTGTTTTGATGACAGCCTCCATGTTTACCGCATGCGGCAGCAAGGACAGTAAGGATTCTTCGGATTCATCATCAGCAAAGGACTCCGTAACTGAAAGCGCATCCGAGGAAGAAACCTCTGAGGATTCTGAGGAGGAATCGTCCGAAGAAGAAACTACCGAAGCTGAAAGTACCGAAGCAGAAACTACTGAAAAAGCTGCTGATTCAAAGAACCCGGCAGCAGGCGGCTCAGCTTCTGATTTCGGAGATATAACAGTGAGCATGGATGGTTCTGAATCCACTGAAGAAGCTCCTGTTAAGCTTGGAGAATGGGCAACACTTGGCATATATGCTGCCGAAGATGAGACATATCATAACATTGCGTGCAGATTTACTAAAGTAACACGTGAATCTGACGACAAGAAATATATTGACGACGCTATTGCGCTTAATAATGATCTATGCTCCGGCTACGGTAAAATTGACGTATCCAAGCTAAAGGTTCCAAGCGATTGTGAGCTTTGCATTGCTGAATATGAAGTTTATATTCCGTCTAATTTCCCTTCTGCGGAATGGGGAGTAACTACTCCGTCCGTATCTGTCAGTGTAGAAAACACAGACGGCGCAGGATTTCCAAGTGCAGACGGTGCGTCAACATACATAGGTCTTTCAACGACAACTTCTCTGACAACTACTAAAGATACTAAATATCAGACCGGCAATACATATACTTTCAAATGCTTATTTTTAATGGTAAAGGACTATGAAAAATTTGCATTCAAAACAAGCGGTTATCCTGAGGGCACAACAGATGTTAAAACCGGAGAACGATACGATGCGTTCTATGCAAGCAAATAAAAATAAGGCTGCTGCAATTAATTCTTGCAGCAGTCATTTTTGTATTAGAGTTGAATTAAAAAAGCTGCTGCACCAAACAAGTGCAGCAGCTTTTCTATGGTCCTATTTATTTCTTTTTTCTTGCAATAACAGCAGCCACGCCGCAAACTGCAAGTCCGATAACGGCAACCGCAATGCCCTTATCGCCGGTATTTGTTGAATCAACATTACCGCCGCCGCTTGTCTGTCCGGCAAGAACTCCTCCGGTGGTATTCTGTCCCAGAAGGTTGTTTCCGTTGTTATTAGGCTGAACACCGCCTGTCGCAGAATCGTTAACAGTAATTCTATTGATCTTTATCGAAATACCCGTATCGGCAGGCTTACCGCTTGCCGCATAGTTATATGCGTTGATATTTGTCGAAAGTACCAAGCAGGTTATTGTATCGCTTGCCTGAGCGATATTGAAATCTACAGTATACATACCGTTTCCGGCAATTGTAACAGGAGTATTTGTAACAGTATTTCTTCCTCCCGCAGATGAACCCCAGTACTGGCTTGTACCTACTGCGCCTAAAAGCTCTGCCTTATAAGCGTCGCCATCAGTGCCGTCGTCATTCTTGTTTACAGCGCCGTTAAGACCGGATATAATGAAGGATACGCTGATCTTTCCTGAAAATGAGCCCTTGTTGTTTATATCAAGAACCGGTGCCTGAGGCGCTTCAAGAAGATCGTTGTAGATATTGAGCCTTAAAGTCTTTCCGTCTTCGTTAACTGAAAATGCATCCGTACTCGGACCTGTATAAGTAAGCTGAGTTTCAGCAGCGCTTACTCCTGTAAATGAAACAGCGGTAAGCGAAACAGCTGCAACAGCACATGCTGCCAGAGCAGCAAAAAACCTTTTTATTTTCATAAAGTCATACCTCTTTAATTACTTTCTTTTTGAAATAACCGCCACAGCTGCTGCAACAGCAAGACCTGCCACTGCGATCGCTATGCCCTTATCTCCAGTATTTGTTGAATTTACATTTCCGCCGCCGCTTGTTCTGTTACCGTATATAGGAGAAGTGGTCTGTCTGTTTCTCAGGTAGTTATACAAAGCGCTGTCCATATCCCTTGTAGTCTGGAGAGTAGTTACAGACTCGGAGGAGGCTTCAGTAGGCTCTGTTGTAGGCTCCGTAGACTCTGTTGGCTGCGGAACGTTTGAAGTACCCTCTATGCCTGTTCCGCTCACGGTAAAGAGGACCTCAACAGTTTCCTCTATCTCGGTATTTTCCGGAACAGCCTGAACCTTAGTGTCCGACCATGTATCCGCAAGAACGATCCTTGTCATTTCAGAACCGTTTTCCTTATAGTCCTTTTCAACAACTGCCCCTGCGGCAGCGCCGCTTACTTCATTTCCGTCGATCTTTACCGAATCAACCTTTATCTCATATTTCGGAAAGGTTTCCTCTGTAAGGTTATAGATCTTTACCGCTAAAAACTCAACAGTCTTTGACGGCTCAATTACAGTTGAAACATAATACTGAGCATCGCCGTTTATTTCAGCGCACACAGCATTTTCCGGAACCGGATTTTCACTGTTGTCAAAAATCTTATTTTCTCCTGCCTGTCCTACGATAACGGCTTTGCCTGTTTCAGCGGCCGATACGAAAGCTGACGGGAGTATGGATGAAAATGCAGCTACAGTGCATGCACCCATGCATGCAATGATTTTTTTTATTTTCATTTTGCTCACCTCATTTTTATTTGTTCGTTTTGTGTCTTCTTGAAATCAACTGACTGATTATCATTCCTCTATAATTATAACATTTTGGTTACAAGCTGTCTATGTTCTCAATTAACAAAGATAACCCTCGAAATTTGTATAAAATGGCTATGTTGCACATATAGCTCAGCCGTAATTTATTCCCATTTTACTGGATTTTTCCATCAAAAGGTGCTGTAACCCACGCATTTAGGACGTTTTCACAAAATGCTGCAAGCAGCAATTTGTAACATTTCAGTTACAAATTATCCGTTTTGTCATTATTTTTGACCGCCTCCGCCATAACGTCCAAAACCAGCCTCATAAGAGCCTCCGGTCTTACGCCCTTTTCCATCTTCACACTGATATATGGCTTTGAAAGGCTGTTAAAAAGTATCCTTCCCCTAAACTGCTTTGATAAAGCGGTTATCTGCTTCATATCCGGATGCTCAGTATAGAAGAACATACTTCCGTTCCTCTGCTGTATCTCCGTTATGCCCATTCCGGACGCCATATTTCTCAGCAGCGACGCCTCTGCAAGGCCTGCAACGGACTTAGGCGGCTCGCCGTATCGGTCGATAAGCTCGTCGATAACGTCCATTTTGTCCTCCTCAGTCTGTATCGCTGCGATCTTTTTATAAACGTCAAGTCGCTGGGAAAGGCTCTCGATATATTTTTCAGGTATATGAGCGTCGATCTGTATGTCAACAGTACACTCTCCGGCATTTTTGACCGGCTCGCCCTTTTCCTCGGCAATGGCCTCTGAAAGCAGCTTCAAATACATATCGTAGCCAACCGCCTCCATATGACCGTGCTGCTTTCCGCCAAGAATACTTCCTGCTCCCCTTATTTCAAGGTCCCTCAGAGCGATCCTGAAACCGCTGCCGAACTGGGTAAATTCACGCATAGCGTTAAGCCGCTTTGCAGCGACCTCGCTCAGCACCTTTTCACGTCTGAATGTAAAATAAGCATACGCTCTCCTGTTTGAACGCCCAACTCTTCCTCTGAGCTGATAGAGCTGTGAAAGCCCGAACCTGTCAGCGTCCTCTATAATAAGAGTATTTACATTGGGAACGTCAACTCCTGTTTCAATAATTGTGGTGCATACGAGAATATCTATCTCATGCTCCACAAGCTGATTCCAAATGCCAGACATCTTCTCCTCAGTCATCTGACCGTGGGCATACGCCACTCTTGCCTCCGGCAGAAGCTCCTGTAGCTTTGCCGCCGCAGCGGAGATCGTTTCGACCCTGTTATGGATATAGTATATCTGACCGCCTCTTTTAAGCTCCTTAGTAACCGCCTGCAATATCATTCCCATGTTATACTCCACAACATAGGTCTGAACCGGATATCTGTCCTGAGGCGGTTCTTCTATTACCGACATGTCACGGATACCGCTCATTGCCATGTTTAGAGTTCTTGGTATCGGAGTTGCCGAAAGAGTGAGAACATCCACTCCGGAAAAATTCTTCTTAAATTTCTCCTTATGGGCAACGCCGAACCTCTGCTCCTCGTCAATGATCGCAAGCCCCAGATCCTTGAACTCAACGTCCTTCTGGACTATTCTGTGAGTTCCGATAAGAATATCCACAAGTCCCTTTTTCAGTCTTTTGAGTATATCCTGCTGCTGCTTCGGAGTTCTGAATCTTGACAAAAGCTCTATATTCACCGGAAACTTTTCAAATCTTCTTATCGCCGTCTGATAATGCTGCATAGCCAGCACAGTGGTCGGTACAAGTATAGCGCACTGCTTTCCGCTCATGACGCACTTCATTGCCGCTCTGAGGGCAACCTCCGTTTTTCCAAAGCCCACGTCTCCGCAGAGCAGTCTGTCCATAGGTCTTGGCTTTTCCATATCCTCTTTTATTTCACCGATGCTTTGCAGCTGGTCGTCGGTTTCAGCATAGGGAAATCTCGCCTCAAAATCACGCTGTATCTCGTCGTCCGGATAAAAAGCAAAGCCCTTGCTCTGCTCCCTTTTTGCATAAAGGGCAATAAGCTCCTGAGCCATGTCCTTTACGGCACGCTTTACATTATTTCTTGTTTTCTGCCACTCGGCAGAGGACAGCTTGTTGAGCCTTACCCCTGCGTCGTCCCTCGGACCGATATACTTTGAAACCATATCAAGCTGTGTTACGGGAACGTAAAGAACGTCCTTTCCGGCATACTGAATGGTGATATAATCTTTAGTAACGCCCTCAAGCTCCAGCTTTCTTATACCGGCAAATCTTCCTATTCCATGGAGGGAGTGAACCACAAGGTCGCCTTTTGTAATATCTGAAAGGGAACGTATTTCCTCTCCCTTTTTATGCTTTTTCTTCTTTCGCTTTGAAGAAGCCGCCTTTGCCTGGGTTATAACAGCGGTCTTGTTTTCCGGATATTCAAATCCGGCTGAAAGGCTTCCGGTCATAAGGAGAACCCTGCCCTTTATGCAGACGCTGTCCTCCCTTGCTATATCGCAGCCGATACCGCTTTCTTCCAAGTCCTCTTTTATAATAGGGAGGGTCTTTTCGCTGCCTGCAATAAGCATTACCCGATAGCCCCTTTGGCAGTAATCCTTCAGATCTTCGCTGAGCCTGCGCATCTCTCCGCCCCACGGAGAATTTTGGAGGCTCTCAAAGCTTATGAGCTTTTTGTACTCTATTCTGTCAACACCGGATACGAAGTTGCAAAGATACAGTCTTTCAAAAGCTTCGATCCTTGCGGAAAATTCCGAAAGCTCCATACAGTAGCCGTCAAGACCTCTTGACAGCTCTCCGCTTTCAAGGAGCAGTCTGTAGTCCTCGGCATACTGAGCGCATGCTCCCCTCATTCTCTCCTCACAGGCGGAATATTCGGAAAAGACAATACAGCCGCTAAAATAATCCAGCAGCGACGGTATCCTTTCATATATGACCGGAATGTATTTGTCGATCCATGGAAGCTCCGCTGCGTTTTCAAGCCTTTCAATATCTCCGGCGATCTTCTCCTTTACCTCCGCAGCATGCTTTCCTCTAATGCTCTTTGAAAATTCCCTGAGCTTTAAGGCAAGCTCCGCCCTGTCCGTGATAGTTTCAAGGGCAGGAGCAATGTTTACGGAGCTGACGCTATCCCCTCTTCGCTGAGTTTCCGGGTCAATAACGGATATACTGTCGATCTCATCCCCCCATAATTCTATGCGGTATGGGACCCCTGACTGAACGGGAAAAATGTCAAATATATTTCCCCTGACAGAAAACTGTGAAGGACCTTCTACCTTGTCACAGCGCACATATCCGATATTGACAAGCTTTCTTTTCAGCTCCTCGGTATTTATCTCGCAATTTTCACCTATTGAAAAGGTGCTTTCCCTCAGGACGTCCTCCGGGATAACCGGCTGCAATGCCGCCTCGGCGCTTGCAATAATTATGCTGCACCGCTTTTCGGAAAGAGCGGACAGCGCCTCTATTCTCTGATGCTCATACTCCCTTGAAATGCCCTCCATATGGCTCAGCACAAGCTCCCTTGACGGAAAAGGCTTTGCAGTTTCCCCTCCGGACATAAGGTTTATATCATCACAGAGCTTTTTTGCATTTGCCTCGCTGTCAGTAATTACAAGCATCTGCTCGCCGCTGTCCATTGCGTAGAGGAGCTGCGCCTTATGGATATGGGACACTCCGGAAACGCATACCGGCGAAATATTTTTTTCAAGACAGCTTTTTATTTCCCTGTATCCAACAAGCTCCCTGAACGTTTCTCTGAAAAACTGCATAGAACCCCCCTGCACACGATCTCTCGTTTCATATTCTTTTGACAAAACAGCACAAGGGCATACTCCGCAAGGGAGCTGCCCTGAAAAATATTGAACTGTCTTTTGTTTTTATACTGGCCTCTATTGCAAGACGCACAATAGATTTCGAGCAGAAATTTCGGCAGACAAGGAGCAAAACGCAAGATGGGCTGTCGCCCATCGAGGATTTGCGACGCAGCTCTGACGGAGTTTATGCCGGAAGATATGTGCGGATTGCATTAGAGGGCAGTATACTATGAATTGAACTTATTCATTGCCTCGTCGATCTTCCCTGCAACAATAAGCTCTATACTGTCGCATGCCTTCTGCGCCGCCTCGTCAAGGCTTTTCTTATCCTCGTCGTTAAAGCTGCTCAGTACCCAGTCCGCCAAGTCGAACTTCGGGTGAGGCTTTTTGCCCACTCCCATTTTGATCCTCGGAAAGGTGTCCTCACCGGTAAGGTAAATGATGCTCTTTATCCCATTATGGCCGCCGTCGCTGCCCTTGCGGCGTATTCTCAGCTTACCCGGTTCAAGTGAAATGTCATCGTATACTATAATAACATTTTCAATAGGTATTTTAAAATACGCCATTGCCTCCTGAACGGATTGTCCGCTGTTGTTCATAAAGGTCTGAGGCTTCATCACAAGACATCTCCTGCCCGATATTACGGTATCCGCATAAAGCGCCTTGTATTTCAGCTTTTTTATATCCGCACCCAGCCTCTGCGCTAAGGCATCCATAACCATAAATCCGGCGTTATGCCTTGTTCTCTCATACTGCTGCCCCGGATTTCCCAGCCCTACGATCAGGTATTCCACAGGTCCCGTAGGCTGGTTTTTTTCCGCAAGCTCTTTGAATCTATCAAAAATACTCATATATCATCATGCCTTTTCAAGCTTGGTTTTAAGCTTTCTCAGGCTATAGCCCTCTTTTATCTGAACAGTTCCCCTGTCAATTGCAAGAGCATAGTCCGGAACATCCTTGGTAATAGTCGTTCCGGCAGCGGTATACGCCCACTTACCCAGCTTCACAGGAGCGATAAGGTTCGTGTTGCAGCCGATAAAGCAGTGGTCGCCGATCTCGCAGCGGCTCTTTACGATACCGTCATAGTTTACAGTTACCGTTCCGCAGCCAAAGTTGACCTTCTTGCCTACATCGCTGTCGCCCACATATGTAAGGTGAGCAACTGCCGTACCCTCGCCGATAGTGGAATTTTTTATCTCAACAAAGTCGCCGATCTTGACTCCGCTCTTGATATGGCTGCCCGGTCTGATATGAACGAACGGTCCGATCTTAACTCCTGCATCGACCTTTGACTTGAAAGCCTGAACGTAATTAAGGCTTACATTGTCCTCCACTGTGCAGTCGTCAATGATACAGTTAGGTCCTATGCGGCAGTCCTTTCCGATAACGGTCTTTCCTCTAAGGTCTGTTCCCGGAAGTATCTGAGTTCCTGCGCCGATCTCAACGTCCCTGCCTATGATTATACCGTCAAGGCATACAAACTCAACGCCGTTTTCAAGATGCTTTTCTATAACCGCCATTCTTGCGATAGTGTTAAGCTCCAAAAGCCCCATTCTGTCATTTGCTCCCAGTACGGCAATGGAATTTTCAGTCTTGTATGCTCCTACGCTTCTGCCCTTTCCAAGAGCAATAAACACGCTGTCCGTCAGGTAATATTCTCCCTGGGAGTTGTTTCTTGTAAGCTCGCCCAAGGTTTCGATAAGGTCGGCGGTCTTAAACCAGTATGCTCCGGAATTTATTTCACAGATCTCCTTCTGAGCCTCCGTTGCGTCCTTTTCCTCAACAATGGAGGAAATGCCCTTTTCCCCTCTTATTATCCTGCCGTAGCCCGTCGGGTCGTCCACATCCGCAGTGATAACCGTTATGGAGTTTCCCTCCTGCTCGTGCATTTCAAGGGAGCGCTTTATAGTTTCGCTGTCAATAAACGGAGCGTCGCCGCATAGAACAAGAGTATTGCCTCCGCCGTTTTTTTCCATAAAAGGCACAGCCTGCATTACCGCATGACCCGTACCCAGTCTTTCCTCCTGGAGCACTGTTTCATAGCGTCCGCCCAGATATTCGTCAATGATCTCAGCCTTAAAGCCCTTTACAATGCAAAGACTTGAAAGTCCTGCACCCTCGCATGCCTTTATGACCCATTCCAGCATAGGCTCGCCAAGGACCTTGAACATAGGCTTCGGTATATCCGATTTCATTCTCTTGCCCTGTCCTCCGGCAAGTATAACAGCATTATTCATACTTATCTTCCTTTCTTTTTTATGAAACAGATTCTGGAATCTGTATAGTTTGTCGAACAAGTCAAGATATACCCACCGAAGGTTGAAATAAAAGTTTCGCCAGCCTTTGCCTAAAGGCTGTGGGGGTCAATGGGGGCAAAGCCCCCTTGTCGCTCTCCGCAGAGAGCGAAACTCCTTGCCTTGGAAACGCTCCGCAAGGGGTGAATTTCAAAACAGTCCGGTGGACTGTTTTGAAAGAGGGGACGCCCTGCAAGAGAGGGCGTCCCCTTGCCTTGACCTTTTTCTACGATCTGAACAAATTCCTAAAGCTGTATATAATCTGTAAAAATCCCATACTAATTATTATGACAATATTTTTTGAATATTTCAAGTGTTTTTTGCGTTTTTTTCATAAGAAATTTATTTTTGTGAATTTTGCCATAAAATTTATTTGATATTTTTTTAAAATATCTATTCCATTTTACCATTTTCTATGGTATAATAAAACATAGTCCGGTGCTGCCGTTTTTTCGGTATGCCGGGAATGAAGAAAATTATGGAGGTATAAACCAATGAGCAGAAAATGGGTATACTTGTTCAGCGAAGGCAACGCCAATATGAGAGAACTTCTCGGCGGTAAGGGTGCTAACCTTGCTGAAATGACAAGTCTCGGTCTTCCAGTACCGCAGGGCTTTACTATCACAACAGAAGCATGCACACAGTACTATGAGGACGGCAAACAGATTAATGATGAAATTCAGGCACAGATCAGTGAATACATCGGTAAGATGGAAGAAATCACAGGAAAGAAATTCGGCGATCACGAAAATCCGCTCCTGGTTTCTGTTCGTTCAGGCGCAAGAGCTTCAATGCCTGGTATGATGGATACAATCTTAAACCTCGGTCTTAACGAAGAAGTAGTTGAGGTCATTGCTGAAAAGTCCGGCAACGCAAGATGGGCTTGGGACTGCTACAGAAGATTTATCCAGATGTACTCAGACGTAGTTATGGAAGTTGGTAAGAAATACTTTGAAGAGCTTATCGACAAGATGAAGGCTGAAAAGGGCGTTACTCAGGACGTTGAGCTTTCAGCTGACGACCTTAAAGAACTCGCTAATCAGTTCAAGGCTGAATATAAGGAAAAGGTTGGAACAGACTTCCCATCAGATCCTAAGGAACAGCTCATGGGCGCTGTAAAGGCAGTATTCCGTTCATGGGATAACCCAAGAGCTAACGTATACAGAAGAGATAACGATATCCCTTATTCATGGGGTACTGCCGTTAACGTTCAGTCAATGGCATTCGGTAACATGGGCGACGACTGCGGTACAGGTGTTGCATTTACTCGTGACCCTGCTACAGGCGAAAGAAAGCTCATGGGCGAATTCCTTACTAACGCACAGGGCGAAGACGTTGTTGCCGGTGTTCGTACACCAATGCCGATCGCTCAGATGGCTGAAAAATTCCCAGAGGCTTTCGAGCAGTTCCAGAATGTATGCAAGACTCTCGAAGATCACTACAGAGATATGCAGGATATGGAATTTACTGTTGAGCACGGAAAGCTCTTCATGCTCCAGACAAGAAACGGTAAGAGAACAGCTCAGGCAGCTCTCAAGATCGCTTGCGACCTCGTTGACGAGGGCATGAGATCAGAAGAAGAAGCTGTTGCTATGATCGACCCAAGAAACCTCGACACACTTCTCCACCCACAGTTCGACGCAAAGGCACTTAAAGCTGCTACTCCGGCTGGCAAGGGTCTCGGCGCTTCTCCTGGCGCTGCATGCGGTAAGGTTGTATTTACAGCCGATGACGCTGTTGCTTGGAACGAAAAGGGCGAAAAGGTTGTTCTGGTTCGTCTTGAAACATCACCTGAGGATATCACAGGTATGAAGTCCGCTCAGGGTATCCTGACAGTTCGTGGCGGTATGACTTCACACGCTGCCGTTGTTGCTCGTGGTATGGGTACATGCTGCGTATCAGGCTGCGGCGACATCAAGATGGATGAAGCTAACAAGAAGTTTGAGCTTGCTGGAAAGACATATCACGAAGGCGACTATATCTCAATCGACGGTTCAACAGGTAACATCTACGACGGAATCATTCCTACAGTAGACGCTACTATCGCTGGCGAATTTGGAAGAATCATGGCTTGGGCTGACAAGTACAGAGCTTTGAAGGTAAGAACAAACGCAGATACTCCTGCTGATGCTAAGAAGGCAAGAGAGCTTGGCGCTGAGGGTATCGGTCTTTGCCGTACAGAGCACATGTTCTTTGATCCAGACAGAATCGCTGCATTCAGAGAAATGATCTGCTCAGATACAGTAGAAGAAAGAGAAGCTGCTCTTGCTAAGATCGAACCAATGCAGCAGGCTGACTTTGAAGCTCTTTATGAAGCTCTTGAAGGCTGCCCTGTTACAATCAGATTCCTCGATCCGCCGCTTCACGAATTTGTTCCTACAGAAGAAGCTGACATCAAGGCTCTTGCTGACGCACAGGGCAAGTCAGTTGAAACTATCAAGAACATCATTGCTTCACTGCATGAGTTCAACCCAATGATGGGTCACCGTGGCTGCCGTCTTGCAGTAACATACCCTGAAATTGCTAAGATGCAGACTAAGGCAGTTATCAAGGCTGCTATCAACGTTAAGAAGGCTCATCCTGACTGGACAGTTGAACCTGAGATCATGATCCCACTGGTTGGCGACGTTAAGGAGCTTAAATACGTTAAGAAGGTCGTAGTTGAAACAGCTGATGCAGTTATCGCAGAAGCAGGTTCAGACCTCAAGTACGAAGTTGGTACAATGATCGAGATTCCAAGAGCTGCTCTTACAGCTGACGAGATCGCTAAGGAAGCTGACTTCTTCTGCTTCGGTACAAACGACCTGACACAGATGACATTCGGCTTCTCAAGAGATGACGCAGGTAAGTTCTTAGGCGCTTACTATGATGCTAAGATCTATGAGAACGATCCATTCGCTAAGCTCGACCAGACAGGCGTTGGTAAGCTTATGGATATGGCTATCAAGCTTGGTAAGCCAGTTAACCCAACACTTCACTGCGGTATCTGCGGCGAGCACGGCGGCGATCCTACTTCAGTAGAATTCTGCCACGAGATCGGTCTTGATTATGTATCATGCTCACCATTCCGTGTGCCGATCGCAAGACTTGCTGCTGCACAGGCAGCTATACAAAGTAGGTAGGAGTTCTCTTTCCTTTGAATTACCGCTTTCTTTCGAGCACAGGCAGCAGCTTACCGAAAGGCAAATGGGCAGTATGTAAGGAAAAATCAATGGAGAGAAACTACTGTAACGGTGTATATCGACCTTGATTAAAAAATGATTATGATAAGCGTATCATTAGAAATAGTGGTACGCTTATTTTTTTGCACCAATTTTGCATATTTGAGCCGATTGCCATTTCTATATATAATGAAAGCAAAAAAGGACGGTGGCAATTATGAGGGAGAAACTTAATCATTTGTATGTAAACAGCCAAGAAAGGACAATCCTGCTACATAGCCTTGTCGAGCTGAAAAATCAGCTCATACAGCAAGACAGATATACCGACCCTGTTGACGAGCTTATCTTCAAGGTCAGCAATGCTCCCATTAAAAAATTAAAGATTGTGGTAAGTTAAGGGGAGGTCATGCGGCATGGAGTTTGAAAAGTTGGTAACATTAGCATTGGAAAATCTGAAAGAAAACTCTGTATATCAGCTTTTGCAGTCAGACATGGATTTTCAGCAGGAAAGCAATGCGGAAGGCTGTGCGGAGCAAAGCTATATCCGACTTGATTTGACGGAGAAACAGCGGCAGATATGCAACCATCTTTTGGATTGCAGGGACAGCCAGAACATAGATTATTCCAACTGTTCTTATGTGGCGGGGCTTTATGATGCGTTCCGCATTATGGCAGTCCTGTTTCCAGAAAAATGGGATATGGAGCAGGTACGGCAAGCCCTGTGCAAGAATTAAAAACTGAATAAGGGAAGTTAGACATTACATAGCCGATTGGTATAAGCCAGTCGGCTTTTTTGCGTGTTGCAACGAGCCAAGCGGAAATGCTTGCATTTCCATTTGGCGACTGCCACGGTCAGCGAGATGTTAATCGAGCTGCGTTCTGGCGTTCTCTGGTACTGTTACATAGCCGCCTTTGACAAAGCGGCTAAATTTATGCGAAAGGAGGACGCATCTATGTCAAATTGCAAAGTGATTGCTCTGACTAACCAGAAAGGAGGCGTTGGAAAGACCACAACGGCGGTCAACTTGGGTGTAGGTCTGGCAAGGCAAGGCTCTAAGGTGCTGCTCATTGATGCAGACGCACAGGCAAACCTCACAATGGCTCTGGGCTATAACCGACCAGACGACATCCCCGTAACGCTACCCACCATTATGCAGGACATCATCGACGACAAGCCGCCTGATGTTTCACAGGGGATTATCCACAACAGCGAGGGCGTTGACCTGTTACCGTCCAACATTGAGCTGTCAGGCTTCGAGGTAAGGCTAATCAATGCCATGAGCCGTGAACGTGTCCTAAAGACCTATGTAAATGCGGTCAAAAAGGATTACGACTATGTGCTTATCGACTGTATGCCGAGCTTGGGTATGATTACCATCAATGCTTTGGCGGCGGCTGACAGCGTGGTTATCAACGACAAAGACAACGCACAGTAAGCGTGACTCCAAAGATATATGGGTAAATAAATTGCGCTGTTCCTGTGGCTCGTCTTTCCGAAAGGATAAGTGGCATACAAAATTAGATGGTAAAATTTCGTATGGCTATCAATGCTACAATCAAATAAACAATGGAAACAAGAAGAAGAGAGAAGCTCTCGGCTTGGATACAGAGGGATATTGTGACATTAAAATGATAACTGACTGGAAACTTGATTTTATGGCAAAGGAATTGTTGGAGCATCTCTGGCAGGACAGAAAGACATCTGTTCTTATTGCGATAGACCTTATAAAGCGTTATTATAAAGATGAAAGACTTAGCGAAAATCAGCATGATGCAGTATCTATCAAAGCGAAAATCGACAAAACTCAGACCCGTTTGACTAATCTTATTGCTATGAGGGCAGACGGCGAATTGTCAAAGGAAGAATACTTGACCATGAGGAAACCTATTGACACAGAGCTACAGCAGTTGCAGGAAAAATTAAATCAAGCTCCAAGCAATGAGCCGCAGAAAAGTGGACTTGAGTTAGACGGGATTATTAGCACCTTGAACAGTTTAATAGATTTTAGTGGCAGCAAGGTTAGCGAGGAAGTTATCAATCAGTTTGTTTATCGGGTCATACCCACTTCGGACACTACTTTTGACTGGTATGTGAATCTGAACGGAACGGCTGATGTCAGGGCAACCTTTACAGCCGAGGGACGGAAAAACAGAGCCGTAGTCAAATTAGAGGAAATCGAACAGATTTCCTCGTTACATAGGAAAGAGAATGAGGACAACGGAATGTTCCTCAAAAACCCCCTTGTTTTTACCTTTCTGCACAGGCTGCTATTAAACAAAGATAGGCTATCGTCCCATTAGAGGAAAACTGAATAGACTTATCATATGTACGGTGAGAATGCTTGTCATTCTCACCGTATTCTTTTATGTTGGCGGTTGCTTTGCCCTTGCGACCATCAACATACCCGATAATCGCCTGCTTTTTGTTCTGTGTAAAGTTCAAATCCCAACGGTAGTGTCCGTTATCAATCGGAGTAATTCGGGAAACAAACTTTTCAATGATGTTTTCGTCGATTTTAGGTCCAGAAAAATCAATCATTTCGTCAAGGGTGACTTTAATAGCGCCCATATCAAGAGATTTAACAGATTCATCCGAAACAGCATTTAGCTTGCCAAGTTCTTCGTTTAGGGTAGATAGCTCTTTTTCTGCTTTTTGCCGTAATTCTCCGAATTTCTCTTTGGATATTTCACCGTCGGCACGCATAGTAATCAAATTATCCAATCTTGCCGTCGCACGAGAGATTTTTCCCTGAACAGCGGCGATGGTCACTTTATTATTGCTTGCATCGGATTGATAACACTCTCCAAGCAATTTGTAGGCTTCCATAACGGCGTCTTTTTTATCCGTCCATATACTTTCAAAAATCTTTTTAGCCATAAGGTCGAGTTTCCAATCGCCAATCATACGAATATCGCAATAGCCGTCGGTGTCAAGACCGTTTTTCTCTCGGAACGATTTACTACCGTTGTTTACTTGGTTGTAGCATTGATAACCAAATACGGTATCACCGCGCTGGTTGGTTCTCCATTTGTTTTTTCGGAAAGTAGAGCCGCAGGCACAGCGGAGCTTCCTCAACCATACATCCTGTGAAGCCTTTTTTCCGTAGGTTCGTTCTCCCTTATTGACAATCATTTTGGTTGTTCGGCTTTTGCGGATTTCCTCGCAGCGCTTAAAAACTTCCTCTGAAATGATAGGTTCAAAGTCACCTTTTACATAAAGATATGTGCTTTCGTCAAGGTTCTTGATACGCTTTTGTTCCAGATAGTTATTGCTGTATGATTTCAAATAGCACTTGTAACCCATATAGGTAGCGTTTCGTAAAATGCGGCTGATTTTTGAAACACTCCAACTTACATTTCCGTGTCCGTCTTTTCTTTGGCGTCTGCAAAGCTCTTTACAGATTTTTGTTTCGCCAAGTCCCTCTAAATAGAGGTCGAAAATCATTCTTACGGTTTCGGCCTGTTCCTCGTTTATAACATAAGTGCCGTTAACACGATCATAGCCAATAATATTTCCGCTGCCGTAAAGAACACCATTATCTCGGCTGATTTTCTGTCCAGCTCGTACACGCTCAGAAATTTTACGGCTTTCCTCTTGGGCAAGAGTAGCCATAATCGTTAAGCGCAGTTCGCCGTCGCCGTCCATAGTCCAAATATTATCCTCAACGAAATAGACCTCTACGCCGTAGTTTTTCAATTCCCGTGTCATAACAAGAGTATCAACGGTGTTACGAGCGAAACGGCATACCTCACGGGTAACAATTAAATCAAATTCTCCCTGCTTTGCGTCTTCGATCATTTGCATAAAAGCAGGGCGTTTTTTTGCCTGTGTGCCAGTAATGCCCTCGTCGATATACTTGTCAAGTACAGTCCAGTTCGGATGAAATTTTGCTTGGTCGTCATACCATTGCATTTGATTTTCCAGTGCTGCTAACTGTGCTTCGTGTTCCGTAGAAACACGACCGTAAAATACGGCTTTGCGTTCTCTGTTTCTATCCAAAACAAAAGTATTCGGAATCCTAAAAGCTGTGTTTGTCTGATACATAAACTTACCTCCTTGATTTGGTATCTATATTGTACCTATAAACAGGCTGTTTGTGAAATGTGCGAATTTAGCCGTTTCTTTGCATTTATATATGTCTGCCTATTTACAAGTCCCTTTTCAAAGAGAATTTCAATCAGAAGAACAGCTACATATTCATTATCAATCTGAATTTTATATCCCATAGGCAGCCTCCTTAACGGTTCTTCGAGATAAGTTCGTAGTCATATCCTTTTCGCTGATTACAATAGGTGCAGGTGTCTTTCTCAATCTGCTGCGGATCAACTCTACGCAAAGAATAAGCGCCCGTACCGTAGAAATTATCGGCACAGGTGCGGCACAGGCAAAGGATTAACTTTTTCGGTACGCTCTCGATCAGCCCAATGCTGACAGCAAGAGCGTGATTGATACCCTGTATATGCTTTTCGGACAGGTGGCCGATAAAGTCATTCAAACGGCGCTTATCAACGGTTCGCAGTTGTTCCAAAAGAACAATAGAGGGTAATTCCAAACCGTCCTCGGCATCAATGTAGTAATGGGTAGGTAGTTTCGGCTTTGCGTCCTTTTTGCTTGTAATAGAAGCGATAATAACCGTGGGGCTATGTCTGTTGCCGACATTGTTCTGAATGATAACGACGGGGCGGTAGCCCTCTTGTTCCGAGCCGACCCCTTGCCCCAAATCAGCGTAATACATATCGCCTCTTAAATATGTTTGGTTCATCGTGTTATGACCTCCTTTGAATTTTCAGGCAAGTGTTCGCCTATGTAGAGGTCAAGGGCAGAACAGAATTAAGGTCGGGAAGATACAAACATTCTCCGTTTCAGTAGACCCGTCCTGCCGTTTGACCCTGTATAAACAAACAATCCTATTTGTCCTCGACACCCCGGATTGCTGCGGGAAGTCATCAAACGGCTGGCGGCTTGTCAGCTCCACGGGAATCTCACCCCCGGCAGGTTCTCTGTCGGCTGCTCTCATTGCCTGCGACGGATCACGCACGAAAAAACGCTTCAACGCTCGGACTGTGACTGAACAGGAGTATCATTGTCCCTATTGCCTGTCATCGCCATATCGGGAGCCGCCCGATACTGATAGCCGGCTGTTTCTCGCTCCTTGCAGAAAATGAAAGCCAAAGACCTTAAACAAATACAGGTGTAATCTCGCTGCTTTATTTCCCGCAGATCGTGGCGCAGTCGCTAATGTGGCTTATTCTCGCTCCCATAGTTATAGCTTATAACCGGGGCTACTCCCATTGAAAAACCGATATAAAGGGTTGTCAGCAAAAACTGTGAATATATGATAACCGTAATAGCAGCCACGCCGTCCTCGCCCAACAAATTCATCATTGTTGCATTGAACAGAAATGTGGTTACGGCAGTTGCCAACTGACTTACCATTTCAGAAGCACCATTAGAACAACTCTTTGTCAAAACAGAAGCGTCCATTTTAGGTTTACAAAAATGAAGTTCACTTTTGTTAGTCAGAAAGAACATTGTACCAACTACTGTTGGTATCATATATCCGATCCCCGTACCAAGAGCAGCACCTTTGATTCCCATTTGCATTAAAACGATAAAAATATAATCAAAAATGATATTAGCAATCCCTGCCAAAACGGAAAGTATCAATCCCAATGTCGGCTTTCCTGCTGTTACGAACAGATTTTGATATAATACCTGCATAATGTTCCCCGTAGCAAAGATAAGTTGTATTGTCAGATACTCTTTGCAATAGGGAAATAAAATTTCGCTTGTCCCTAATACACGGATAATTTCATCAAGAAACAGCAGCCCGATGATTGTAATAGTCAGACCAATAATTATTCCTGTGACAATGATAAGTGTAAAATTGCTACGGGCTTCATTTGTTTTACCCTTTCCCATCTTCTTTGCAACAATAGCACTTCCACCTGTCGCAAGCATTGTTCCTAAGCCAACAATAATATTGATAACGGGACAAACAATGTTGATGGACGACAAAGCATTTGTGTCAACAAAACGGGCAACAAAAACAGTGTCTACTATGGTATACAGTCCCATAAAAACCATCATAACCATACTTGGAAATGCAAATTTTATTAGAGATACGGTGTTAAAACTTTTAGATAACGGATTCACTTGTGTTTCGGTCATTATCGGCTTCCTCCTTGTTTTTCGGAAGAAGCACAAACCGCTGTGTCGGATAACCGTACTCTACAAGCAGTTCTCTTTCTGCAAAGCCAAGACGATAATATTCTTCACGGTAGCCTGTGTCAGCCTTGTCACCGGCACGGTATGTTGTTAGACTGATTTCCTTGCCATACAGCAACCCATCCGCAAGTTTATCAAGAAACAACTTTGTAATACCAAGATTCCGATACTGCGGATGAATGGCTAAAAAATCTATGCTGCCCGTATCAGGCGAAAAAGCCATTGCACCGATCGCCATATCTTCATCCCGTAAAATCAAAGCCTTTTTATCAGCAATATACTGACGCAAATTACGGGTGTATTCGGCATAGTCGATACCCCGACCATGCAGATATTCGACGGCATGGGTGGCGCATCGGTTGACCTTTGGAAGAAGCAAGACTTTTTCTTTCGGCTTGCTCGGCGCAGGGGTATAGGCGGGCGGCGATACCGCTATGTTTCCCATAATCGTTTCTACCGCCTGCGTAAAGGGCATTTCTTTAACCTTGATTAGATAGTCCAGCGCAGAGTAGCCGCCGATTCCACGAGAAAACCAACACCACTTACCGTTTGAGATTTTTAAGCTGTCGTGTTCACGGGTGCAGTAGGTGTTCCCTCCGAAATGAACAAGTTCCTGCGGCTCGTAGCTTTTCAGATAGGTCAGCAAATCCATTTCACGGGCTTTCTCCACCACCTCCGGCGGGATATATGGCATATTTTTTCACCTCCATTCTGAAATAGAAAAAGCCGAGGGGCTTTCAATCGAAAACCTCTCGGCTATGTAAAATAACTGTTTTATTTTATTTCTTCTATTGAGAATTTCGGGAAATGATTTGCAACATAATAAATGCCGCTTATTGAATAATCGTGTGGCGCATTATATTTGTCTTTGCAATTCATTTTCATCGAAAATATGTATCCGTCTTTTTGTATTGAGGTGTTGTTTAGTTTTATCTCAACACAGGTATTAGCAGCAATACAATCAAATGTGTAATCTATTTTGCTTTGCCAATAGACTGTGTTTTCAGGAGATATAACCTTTATAGAAAATACTTTTATATCTGTTGCATTGTTCCCTGAAATATTATTTACTACAAAATGCAAATTTGCGGAATTGCCATTCGAGCCTTTTGAAACAACTGTAAACTTAGGCATATTTCTTTCGTGTTCGCGTTGTTCCATAATTTGTTCTCTCTTATCAGATTCCTCTTTGATAAGCCTGTTTTGATACAATGCTAATATGCCTAAAACTACTGTTCCAATGAATGATAGAATAGATCCATAATACCCAAGTGCCTCACCAGCAGTCCATTCAGCTTCAAAAAACGGAATCCCAGAATTTATTTTGAATAAAATATGGATTGCTAAAGGCACACCTAAAATTATGACGATTGAAAGTAAGCCTACCAATATCTTGTGTTTTTTTAACCAGTTAAACATTTACAATTATCCTTTTGACTTTATTGTTTTATCATTCATATAAAATCAAGCCATAGCGGGCTTGCGTGCTTCGATATACAAATCAATATCCTCAATAATATAGTTTGTGCCTGTCGTATGGAGAGCTTCATAGCAAGAGTAGACATACTCCCATACACGATAACGGCTGAACAGTTCCGCAAGCTGTTTGCCTGTCAGATGTTTTGCTAACTTGTATTGCTCGGCACAGTAAATCATAAATTTTCCTTGACTGCTCATAATCAAGCCTCCTCTGGCAATTCAAAGCTGCCCGTCTTTTTTTCTTCGTCAAACATATTGAATAGGGTAAGGGGACTGAAATGCCATAGTTTCGTCTCTTCTTGCTCTAAAAGGGCGTAGACTTTAGAATTATAAAACTCGTTTGAAGCGGTCATTTCATCATACGCATAGTTTTCAGTAATCAGGTGAACGATCTGCTCTACAAGCACGCCCATAACAGCGCCGAATTTTTCTGCTCCCATTACAATTCCTCCTGCGGGACTGTCCCCATAAATTTCAGATAGGAAAGTGCTTTTTCAGATGACAGCACTAACTGATTATATAGTTTCTTGATTTTCAACGCTTCCAAAGTTTGTCCCTTTGTAAGTACACCGGCAGAATAGAGTGTGAATGTCGTATAAACATCATCATTCGCAACGGGGCCGAAAATGAAATCATAGGCTTTTCCCGTATAATTGCCGGAACGGTTTTCCGATACAAAATCAAGCCATGCTTCATTTGCACTGTCAAAACGCAGAACGGAACATTCACGAAAAGCGCAAGCCTCGTCGATCTCGTAAATGCTAACGGCTTTTTCGCCTTCTTTGCGGCGCTTTGTCACCTTATCCGCAAAGCCTATTGCCTGTGTTTTATTTGTCGTCGTGTAAAAGCCGAAACCGAAATCAAGAAAACGATTCTGTTCAACCAGTTTTGGCTCGGAAACAATCACATTGCTGCCGTGATATAAAATCATACCGCACCCTCCAATACTTTATCCGCAATCGCTTTTTCCTCCTGCAAGGATTTCACCATTGCCTCAATGTGCCGCCGCCTTTCTACAAGAGCACGCACATTTTCTATTTCCTTTTTGCTGATATATTTTGAAACGATCTTTTTTCCGTCTCTATATTTCAGATAGTAATATGTTCTTTCGCCAACTGTCTTTTCCGAGATCGTGCCTCTCGGCAAAGAGGACAATTCATTTTGATATTTCATCAGCATATATTCGATTCTTTGCTTTTCCTGCGCAACCGTATGCAAAATCAAGTTCAATCCCATCACCTGCCTATTTCTATTATACACAACAAAATCAAAAATATCAATAGGATGTTGCTCAAATTCAAAGAAAAGTCAATTTCGGCTATGTAAAAAGCGGCACAGGTTAGTCCTGTACCGCTATGCTGCAATATTCAATTTACAATGCTCCGACTTCTTTCAGATACGAAATACAGTCGGTATGTCCTCTGAAATAAAGCCGCTGGCGCTCCTTGTCGTCAAGCCTGAACCGCAAACGGAAATATTCGGTCAGAATTTCGTGTTCCTCGGCGGTCAGAGAAATTTCGCCGCTGCCGTTCATTATCTTGTCAATAAACGGATGATCTGCTTTTAATTCTGAAATCTGCTGATATAAAGCATAATATTCTTCATCCGTTTCTTTGAAATCGGCAATCGCGTCGTCCTCAATCTCAGCAAAGGATTCTTTGATTCGCTGTGCCAAGTCGGTATAAGAGCTGTTGTCACTCACTTGAAATCACTTCCTTTTCCTGTGTTTTATTATACTATACCCAACAGGCGAAACAATATCAAATGTGCAAATTATCGTTCCATAATCTGATTTTGTTCCATTCTCCCCACAACGGCGCGGGCATACAGTTTCGGGCTTTCTATGCGGTATTCTTCGGGAATATTCTCTATCCTGCCATCGTAGATGTCAACAAACCTGCCGCCGTTTGCGCGGACATATCCGTTGTCGGTGAAAACGCCGCTTTCATCAAATCGAATATCGCGCCCGAAACTCTCATAGTCGATATAATTTGAAAGAGCGCCCAATGCCTTTGTATCATAGCAGCCGCTTTCCTCGATCCAGTAGTAGCCGAGGTCGTAATCACTCGTAACGCCTGAAAGATAATCGAAACAATCCATATTTTCTGTAAGATTGATTAGCTCCTGTACGCTGCCGGTATGCTCGCCCAAGTCTAAAACCGCCTGCCAAAATTCCTCGCTTTCGTTAAGCTCCATAATTTGATTTGCAAGGTAGTTCAGTTCGCTCAGGCTCTCGTATTCTCCGAGCAGGTCATAAATGTTGGAATCGGGGCACTCGTAATCGGTGATAAACCATTCCTCATAGTGGCGGTTAATGCCGATCCTCTGAAACACCGCCTGCATTTCCTCGTTGGTAACGGGAAACTTCACCCATTCACCTATACCCGAACTGCCCTGTATTGCCTGCGGGTGATCTGTATTCGCACAGCCCGACAAAGAAACAATAAATGCTGCCAAAACAGCGATTGCCATTGCTTTTTTCATTCTGCAAAACCTCCTTTACAGTTTCATTGTACGGATTTTTGCGGTTTGCTGCAAAGGTGTGAAAATCGCCGCCTTGTAATATCTCTTTTTCAGGCAGTACAGGTAGTTTTGAGGGGGAGAGGTGTGGAGAGGGGGAACAAGCGAGCACCGCTGCACCTTGCCTTATTTTAGGGTATAGTTGCCCCTTGTTAGGAAAACTCTATCTTTCCGCTTCACGATCCCGCTGCCGTTTGCGGTATAACTCCAACGCCTTAATAATGGTATCTTCAATCTTCTGTGCGGGCGTCCCCGGCGCAAAATATTTGCTGATACGCTCTTTCGGCATTTTGAACTGTTCTTTCTGATTCGGCTTTTCCTCCTGCATAATGGAGAGAATCACCTCGTCGGTCAGCTTACCGTCTTTGCTAAACCCTTTCATTTTGATAGCCTGAGCCAAAGACGGGGTGCAATCCTCGCACTCCATTGTGTCATACAGGGCTTGCTGCTGTTCTTTTGAAAGATAGGACAGCTCCACGGCAGGACGGAAAGCAATCTTCCCATCGTCTACCATTTGTAAAACAGATGGAATAAGCTCGGTTAAGCGGATAAAGCGTTGGACTTGAGTTTTTCCATCGGGTGAGTTTGTGGCTAAAACTTCAACTGAAACCTTACCTTTTTACTTCTGCCCCAGTGGGTCAGAAGTTAAATCCGACCTCTGACCTTGCCTTTTCATAGCGTCCAGCTTCATTTTATAGGCAAATGCTTTTTCAGATGGTAAAATCGTTTCCCTTTGCAGGTTGCTATCCACCATGATAATGGTAGCTTCATCGTCGGTGAGATTGCGGACGATACAGGGAATCTCCGTCAGTTCAGCCAGAGCCGCCGCAAATTTTCGCCGGTGGCCTGCGACCATTTCATAGCCGCCGTCCTCTTTCGGTCGGACAAGCGCGGGAACTAACACGCCGTACTTTCGGACGCTCTCTACCATTTCAGCCATAGCGTCGTCCTGCTTAACCTTGAACGGATGGTTCGGAAAGTCGGAGATTTCGGCGGGATTCAGCGTTACAACCTTTTCAAGCTGTGATTCTGCCCGGCTCTCGTCGGTAGAAAACAGGTCATCGAGCGGCGTCATTCCTAAATCTCTCGTTTTTACGCTCAATCTCCAACACCTCCTTTGTCAGCGTGTGATATGCGGCGGCAACCTTGCCGTTTTTGTCGTGAGCATAAATGCTCTTGCCTCTGCCGCTGGTTTCGGCGGCACGCACAGAAAAGGGTATTTCCGTCCCGAATACACGGATTTTCTCGCCGTAGTGGGCGCGCAGAGAAGCAATGATTTCCTTTGCCTCGTTGGTGCGGCTGTCTACCATTGTGAAAAGAATCCCGTCGATTTTCAGCTTTGGGTTGATCTGCCGTTTGACCTTTGAAATAGACTGCATAAGCAAATCCAGACCCTTTGCCGAAAGAAACGACGGCTGCGACGGAATGATAACGCTGTCCGCTGCCGCAAGGGAGTTAATCGGCATCATACCGAGCGAGGGCATACAGTCAATAAGGATATAGTCGTAGTGCGGTTTTACCGTATTGATATATGTCCGCAGCACGCTTTCACGGCTCATAGCGTTAATCAGCCGGATTTCCATACCCGACAATGCAATATTCGCAGGCAATAAGTCAACGCCCTCATTGTGGTGTAAAATACCGTGACCGTTTGGAATCGGGGCGTCGTCAATTACGGCCTGCATAATATCTGCAAGTGTAACGGGCAGTTCATCGGGTTTCGGGTAGCCGAGGGAGAGCGTTAGTGAAGCCTGTGCGTCTGCATCGATCAGCAAGACCCGTTTGTTTTCCTGTGCAAGCCCAATACCGAGGTTGGCGGTTGTTGTGGTTTTACCCACGCCGCCTTTTTGATTTGTCACCGCGATTACTTTGCAATTCGCCATTTTGGGGTTTCCTCCTTTACATAGACTTAGCCGCCCACGGCGATTGTGGACGGCTATGTATGGATATGAAAAAGCCATCTGCATTTCTGCAAATGGCTTTCTATATAATATATATATGTATTAGAGGTACACATCAATGGTTAAATCTTCCCATTGATTTTTGCGAAGATAGCAACCGGCAGCTTTGCGATATGCTTCCGCTTCGTCAAATTTGATTGTGAGTGTCAAAAACGGTGGGAAGTAATCGCCGGGATCATAAGCCAAGTGATTAGAGGGGTACGGTGCGGTCGTCCAAAAAGTCCTCCCTGAGTATCGTTCTGCACAGGCTGCAATCAAAAACCCAAGAAACTAATTCTTATTTAAAATATTTCAGCGTATCGCTTTTGCGGTACGCTGTTTTTTTATCCGTATACTTTCCTTACATCAAGGTTAGTAGCCTTTTTAAAGCAAAAAGGAACCGACTCCGCAAAAGTTCACGAAGCCGGTTCCTTTATAATGAAATCAGTAGGATTTATTTGATAATTCTTACCTTGATAACGCCCTCAACAGCGGAGATCTTAGCGGCAACATCATCTGTTACCTCTGCGCCTGTAGCGTCGATCATTGTATAAGCGTAATCCTTCTTGCTTGCATTGACCATGTTTTCAATGTTAATACCGCCGTCAGCAACAGCTGCTGTGATCTTAGCGATAATTGAAGGAACGTTCTTATGCATAACGCATACCTTTGTGCCTGTTGCAGCCATTGATGCGTTAGGATAGTTAACACTGTTCTTGATATTACCGTTTTCGATATAATCAATAAGCTCCTCGGCAGCCATAATTGCACAGTTATCTTCACTCTCAGGAGTTGAAGCGCCAAGGTGAGGAAGAACGATAACATTTTCCTGACCGAGAACAACATCATCAGCAAAGTCTGTAACATACTTTGCAACCTTGCCCTCGCCGATAGCCTTTACAACAGCTTCACTGTTGATAAGCTCGCCTCTTGCCAAGTTGATAAGACGAACGCCGTCCTTCATCATAGCGATCTGCTCAGCGTCAATAGTATTCTTTGTCTGAGCAGTATATGGCATATGGATAGTGATATAGTCACTTTCCTTATAAATATCATTGATGTCAGCAGTAACCTTGATCTTAGGGTCAAGTCCTAAAGCAGCGTTTACTGAGAGGTAAGGGTCAAAACCGATTACCTTCATTCCAAGAGCAACGGCAGCGTGAGCGATCTTACCGCCGATAGCGCCAAGACCGATGATACCAAGAGTCTTGCCTGCGATCTCAGGGCCTGCAAACTTAGCCTTGCCGCCCTCAACAGTCTTAGGAGCGTCCGGTGTTCCTTTAAGTGAAGCAGCCCATGCAGCAGCCTCTGTGATCTTTCTTGAAGAAAGGAGGAGAGCACAGATAGCAAGCTCCTTAACGGCGTTTGAGTTAGCGCCAGGAGTATTGAATACGCAGATACCCTCTTCAGCACATCTGTCAACAGGAATGTTGTTAACGCCAGCGCCGGCTCTTGCGATAGCAAGGAGGTTTGAACCGAACTCCATGTCATGGAGCTTAGCGGAACGAACCATTATAGCCTCAGGATTCTCGCATGTATCAGAAATAGCATATTTGCTTTTATCAAAAACATCTGTACCGACAGATGAAATTTTGTTAAGAGTCTGAATATTGTACATTGTTATAACCCCCAGTTAAAATTATGCGTTTTCAGCTTCAAACTTCTTCATAAATTCAACAAGCTTTTCAACGCCCTCGATAGGCATAGCGTTGTAGATAGAAGCTCTCATACCGCCTACTGTACGGTGTCCCTTCAGGTTTTCAAAGCCGGCAGCCTTAGCCTCTGCAACGAACTTCTTGTCAAGCTCTTCGTCGCCTGTAACAAAAGGAACGTTCATAAGAGATCTGTCCTTAGGCTCTACTGTACCCTTGAACATCTTGCTGCTGTCGAGGAAATCGTAAAGGATCTTAGCTTTCTTTTCGTTGTGAGCCTTCATAGCCTCAAGTCCGCCCATTTTCTTTATCCACTTGAACACCTTACCGCAGATATAGATACCATAGCAAGGAGGTGTGTTGTAAAGTGAATCAGCGTCAGCCTGAGTCTTCCACTTGAGCATTGTAGGAGTACCCTCAAGAACGTCGTCTGAAATGAGGTCTTCACGGATAATAGCGATCACAACGCCGGCAGGACCAATATTCTTCTGAACGCCGCCGTAAATAACGCCGTACTTAGTAACGTCAACAGGCTCTGAGAGGAAGCATGATGAAACGTCGGCAACCAGTTCCTTACCCTTTGTGTTAGGAAGAGTCTTATATTTTGTACCATAAATTGTGTTATTCTCACAGATATAAACATAATCTGCGTCCTCAGGGATATCCAGATCGGAGCAGTCAGGAATATATGAGAAGGTCTTGTCAGCTGATGAAGCAACAGCAACAGCTTCGCCATACTTCTGAGCTTCCTGATAAGCCTTTTTAGCCCACTGTCCTGTGATTATGTAAGCAGCCTTCTTATTCTTCATAAGATTCATAGGAACTGCTGCGAACTGCTGTGAAGCACCGCCCTGTAAGAACAATACCTTATAATTATCAGGAATATTCATAAGGTCACGGATGTCCTTTTCAGCTTCCTTGATAATATTGTCGTATGCCTTTGAGCGGTGGCTCATTTCCATTACGCTCATACCTGTACCTTTATAATCGAGCATTTCGTCAGCAGCTTCTTTAAGCACTTCCTCCGGAAGAACTGCAGGACCTGCACTGAAATTATAAACTCTGCCCATTTTAGAACCCTCCAAATTGAATTTTTTGAATTAAGGCTGCATCGCACAAAGAACATGCGGTGCGTCTTAGACATCTAATACTTATTATTATACTCTTTATGGGGAAATAAGTCAATAATAAAATTTGCAATTCGACTATTTTGTATATTTTCACAAAGACTCACCCCTCAGAATATCGTCTTTTTACTCTCCTAAACGCCCATATATAGCATATTACATGTACGGCGATAGCGATTATCCACGTTATAGGGTATGAGTCATAAATGACCCTAACCGTATGATACTCCGGTATCTGAAAGACCGTTCCCAGCCACACAAGGCGCAGCACACATACGCCTATCAGCGAAACGATCATCGGCATGACCGAATAGCCTATCCCTCTGAGAGCGCCGACCATAACGTCCATTATTCCGCAAAGGGCATAGGTCCTTGCAATTATCCTGAATCTTTCCATTCCAGCAGCTATGACCGCATCTCCGGAGGAATAAATGCCCAGCAGCGGCTTTCCGAACACCACCACAAGATTCCCCAGCACAAGCCCTGTAAATGCAACGCATATCTGAGCCGTTAAAAGTATTCTGTTAATACGCTTGAAATTTCTTGCTCCCATATTCTGACTCACAAAGGAGATCGCAGACTGATAAAAGGCGTTCATTGACATGTAAACGAATCCCTCAACATTAGCCGCTGCGGAATTTCCTGCCATAACGTCCGGACCAAAGGAGTTGACAGACGCCTGTATCACAACGTTTGAAAGGGCAAACAGAATACCCTGAAAGCCGGCAGGAAGTCCTGTTCTAAGAATACCGATAAACTTATCCCTGTCAATACCCAGTTTTTTTATATCAAGATGTATTCCGCTTTCCTCGTGAACAAGACAGAGAACAATAAGCACTGCGGAAATAGTTTCGGAAATAACCGTTGCAAGAGCGACTCCGGCAACGTCCATTTTCAGTACGATAACGAAGAAAAGGTTTAAAGCCGCATTGACGATTCCCGAAATTATCAGAAAATACAAAGGCCGCTTTGTATCTCCAACGGCACGGAGCAGTGCGCTTCCGAAATTGTAAAGCATAACAGCCGGCATACCGACAAAATAAATTCTGAGATAGGTCACCGCAAGGTCAAGGACCTCCTCAGGAGTCTGCATCCATATAAGTATCTGTTTCGCCCCGACAATTCCGATAACGCTCAGCAGCAATCCGCTTATTATGCTAAGGCATACTGACGTGTGAACTGTCCGGCTCAGGTCGCTATCATGCCTTGCGCCGTAATCCCTTGCAGCAAGCACGTTTGCGCCTACGGAAAGACCGATAAAAAGGTTGGTTAAAAGGTTTATAAGAGCGGTATTTGAACCGACTGCCGCAAGGGAGTTATCCCCGGCAAATCTTCCCACAACAACAATGTCCGCAGCATTAAATAAAAGCTGTAGTATGCTGGAGCACATAAGAGGGATCGAAAAAAGCAGCAGCTTTTTAAGCACAGAGCCGCTGCACATATCTATTTCATAGCTTTTCACCGACAAGTCTGACTCCTCCAAACATATCAGGATTTTCGGCTTGCAGCCCGAATGATCACATCAGACTGCAAGCCGATTCAACATCAACATAGTATTTGCTTCTGTCATTTCTGTCACAATAGACCCGAATCTGTCTGCCCTCAAGTTCGCTGAGATTCCTCATGTAGTTACCGGACTTAAAGGTAAATACCTCCCTGGTAGCCGGGTCCTCATAGCGGCACAAAAGGAAAAACGGATGGCCTCCGGTTTCTCTGTAAGCCTTGGTGGAAACCCGATAGGTTATCATATTATTTACGCATACCTCTGCGACCTCAGCCCACAGCTCCTCTCCGGTTTCAATAAGATTTTTTGCTTTCCGCTTTTTTCTTCCGCTCAGGAAAACTATTATCATCGAAACCGCAAACAGCACTCCGCCCACAATAATAAATATTATGCCGATGGTTTTAGCGACATCTCCCGTCATAACCTCATAAGGATCCTCCGGATCGTAATACAGGTCTATGGTCTGACCCTTGTGCATTGAGGAGGAATACTCGCCGAGCTTTGTTTCATATTCTTCTCCGTCGATCTCATAGCTTACATAGACGTCCCCGGAGCGATGACCGTCCCTGTCATAGCGATACTGGATATCCGTTATAAGAGCCTCGACCCTTTCGGCATCCTCCATAAAGTTTTTCTGATAAACGATGGAGCATATGCCTCCGATAATAAATATAGCTCCTATAAATCCGAATATAACCGTTACAAGCGCTACAATGTTTATCTCTCTTTTTTTCACATATACCATATATACCTCCGAAAAAGGCATGCCGAAGCATGCCGCAGTCAGAAAGACGTCTTCGATAGGTGGCTTGCGCCTGCCCTTTAACGTGGACAAGCTGCGGCTCAATCCGCACTGAACCGAAAGCTAAACCCACCAAAGAGATATCTTTACCTATGTAATTCCTTATTTTCTTCTTGAACCGTTTTTGCGCTCAGTACTTCTTTTCAGAGCGCATATCTTCTCCTCGCTGCTCTGCTTGAAGCGGTTAAGCATGTCCTCGAAGCCAAGCTCCTCAACAGGAGGCTTTTTCTTAGGCTCCCACACATTTGCTCTGCGTTCGCCCTTGTCGCTGCGTTCAGGACGTCTGCGAGGCTTTTTATCCGAGGTCTGCTCCTGATTGTCCATGGCTTTTTTAATGGAAAGGCTTATCTTTCCGTCGTCGTTTATAGCCAGAACCTTTACCTTGACCTCCTGATTTTCCTTCAGATAGTCCTTAACGTCCTTAACAAAGGTATTTGCGATCTCAGATATGTGGACCATACCTGTTGAAGATGTACCGGCGATCTCCACAAAAGCGCCGTACTGAGCTATCCCCTTGACTTTACCTTCATAAATTTTTCCAATTTCAAGCTGCATAATGGTTAATAAATCCCCCTATGTAATAAATATGTAATAAAAAATTATCGGCAATACTGCCTAATTTCTTGATGTATCATAGTATCTTCGTTCGTTTGGATACGCATAATTCATCTTTTCGATCGCAACCTTTTCCATGTATGCGTCCATGTCGTCGTTGTCAAGGATACGCTGCAGCTCAACATTTTCGGCTTCGATCTCCTCAGCCTTTTTCTGTATCTGTGCAAGCTCCTTTAATTTTTCAGCCTTTGTTGACTGCATTACAATAATGCCGACGGCACAGGCTATAAGAGTTATGATAACCACGAGCTTTGTTATCAGCCTATACAAAACCTTAGGCCTTGCCGCTCTCTGTCTTCTCAATATAATCAATCCTTCTTTTGTTTTATCTGTCTGTATGGCTTTTTTCAACCGGTCTTTTTATTATACATCATAACCTTGGTATCAATCAAGTGAATTTATCAATTTTTTCTGCTGCGGCGGTGAATTTTGAAACTTCCTACAAAAAACGGTCGTATTTTTTCACATATAAGTGCAAACTTTTTCGACAAAGGTCTGAGCACAAGTCCCAATCCTTTTTTTATAAGACTTATCAGTTTTCTCAGTAATCCCACTACCGTATTTCCCAATGTAAAATAATAAAGCGCAAAGCCGAGAAGATTTCCTGCACAGAAATATGCCCGAAACTCGCTCCTTGCCGCAGCGGATACAAAACTCATAAGAAACACTCCGTAAATACAGAAAAACAGAACGTCCTCCACAGCCACCAGTATTTTCCCATGGGGGATAATAAGCCTTATCACTCTGAACACATCAAAAAGTATCCCAAGAGGTATTCCGAATGCGCAGGAAAGCAGAAACAGTCTGAGCTGCTGGGATGCGGTAAAAAAGCTTTCAAGGCCCTCCATAATCTCCTCCAATCCGGTTTAAAGATCATTGCTCCGCCAATTATACCATGCTGAATTGGTTGAAGCAATATTTTACTAAAGCGCAATTTTGATGACAGCGGCAAAACAGGCAGCCTATAGATTTCGGCAAGCTTTACCTGCCCCATCCATCATCTGAAAAGCTTGCCGATAAAGGAAACCGCTCCTCGCTTGTCCTTATCTCCGTAGCAAAGGGACCATATGTCTCCGTCAATGGTCATATCCCCCGTTTCAACGCTCATGGAGTTTATGTGAAGCTCCCTGCCCTGTATAACAAGCTCTCCCAGCTGGGTGTAAAGCTTTATGCACCTTTCGTCAAAGCTGTCAACATCCGTCACTCCGGATATTGTAAGGCTCTTTCGGTTTTCCATTATAATATTATGTATCAAGCGCTGATTTTTCTCATCTGTCATATTAAAAAGCTCCTTTGCATTTTCTCTTTTCACCGCTTTTATGCGGCGTACACTAAATTATATTCAGGAAGATGCTTTAAAAGCACTTTAACTTAAAACTTTTTGAGTGTATTCCCGAAAGGGAATACCGAAAAAGGTTTTTATCGCTTTTGGAAAAGCTATGGGAAAACTTTTCTTACCGCTTTCCGAAAGCGTGCGGAAAGGTTTATGCAAAGGGACAACCTATAGGAGGGAGGGGGAAAGAGAAAAACCAACAAAAATGCGGATTTCCCCCTCCCTCCTGTAGGTTTTCCCTCTGCACTCTCTTTCCACTCACCTCCCTCCCCCATTCCGCATTTTTAACTCTCGCCGCTTGCTCTTTTGCCGCATGCGGCAAAAACATCGCAGGTGACTGAGGGCAGTTAGGAAAAAAGTAAAATACTCCCACCTCGCATTTTTCACTTTCCCAAAAGTGAAAGTGAAGAAGTTACTTTGATTTTTATACCGGCAGTAAAAACTTGCTTTCTTTGCCTTTTTTCGGTTTTTCTTCGTTATAAATTATGAAGAAAAAAGTACGCAGGGTGAGGGGGAATTGGAAAGAGAGTGCAGAGGGAAAACCTTATTGGGGAGAGGGGCTGCGTACTTTTTGAAGGTTTTTTCTCGCCCCTCTCCCCGGTAAGGTTGTCCCTTTGCTTTTACCTTTGGTTTTGCTTTTGTAAAGCGTTAAAAAAGTTTCCCTATGCTTTTACAAAGCATAAAAAACTTTTTTCTGAAAAATGTATTGATTTTTTTTGAAAGCTATGATATACTTGTATAGATAATATTGCTCTTTAAGAAAAACAGAGCACAGGCAACTATACAAAACGGAGGGAAACATAAAATGGGAATTGTCGAAATAATCGGCGGTGTAATGCTTATCATCAGCTGCCTTCTGATCATTGTCCTCTGCCTTATGCAGGATTCAAATCAGCAGCAGAACATGACAGCAGCTATTACAGGCGGCGTTAACGATTCATTCTACGAAAAGAATGAGGGAAGAACCAAGGAAGCTATCCTGAAAAAAGTAACAAAGGTTCTTGCAATTGTATTTTTCATTGTTACAATTTTAGTTAACGTTGTACCAAACTTTATAAAATAATTTAAACGTCCTGTGGTATATTATTATCACAGGATATATTTTTTAGGAGCACTATATGGGAAAAAAGAAAAGCAGCAAAAACATGAGCTGTAAAACAAAAAACAGCGATAAAGCTAAATTCAGCACCGAAAGCTATAGAAACAAAATAATTTTATTTTTGAGAAAAAGCGGCAAAAAGCCCATTCCTCTTAAAGAGCTTGCAGCAAAATGCAGAAGCTCAAGAGGCAACGACCGCAACTTTTCCGCAGCCATTGACGAGCTTACGGCAGAGGGCATTATCCACCAGCGCCGCAGGGGCTTTGTGCTGTGCGAGGTCTTGGGGTTCTTTCCTGCCGAGGTGGCAAGGCTCAGCCGAACCTTTGGATTTTTAAAAAAGCTTGACGACGATACTGAAATATTCGTTCCGGGAAAATTTCTCTGCGGAGCTATGACAGGGGACACAGTTCTCGCCCGATATATCGAATCAAGAACCGGCAGTCCTGAGGGAGAGGTGATAGACGTCCTTAAAACAGCGTCAAGCCGCCTTGCAGGAGTCATTGCCGAGGAGGACGGTACGCAGTTCTTCCTTCCCGATTCAATGAGCAAGAATCTTATCAGAATAATAAACGACAACGACGCTGTGTATAAAACCGGTGACAAGGTTCTTGCAGAGCTGGCATTCCGGGGCAAAAGACACAGTGAACACAAGGTTCGCATTATTTTCAGCTTCGGCAGCGCTCAGAGAGCTGAAAGCTGCGCTCATGCACTGATACTTTCAGAGGGCGTTGAACCTAATTTCCCGGAAAATGTTCAGCGTGAGGCAAAAAAGATCGCAGCAGCCGGTATCTGGGAGGACGACTTTAAGGAACGACTCGATCTGAGAGAGGAAAAAATATTCACTATCGACAGCGCTGAGTCAAAGGACCTTGACGACGCAGTTTCCATAGAGAAAACCTCTCAGGGCTATACTCTCGGAGTCCACATTGCCGATGTTTCCCACTATGTTAGAGCAAACAGTCCCCTTGACAAGGAGGCTATGGAAAGAGGCACAAGCATTTACTATGCGGACAAGGTAATACCAATGCTTCCAAAGGAGCTTTCAAACGGAATATGCTCCCTCAATCCGGGAGAGGACAGACTTACATTTTCAGCGATCATGAAGCTGACGCCGGATGGAAAGCTTAAAAGCTACAAATTTGAAAAATCCGTTATCCGCTCAAAGGTCAAGGGCGTATACAGCGAGATAAATACTATTCTTGACGGAACTGCTAAAAGCTATATAAAAGAAAAGTACAAAGAGCTTGAAGAAAGCATATTCACAATGAACGAGCTTGCGGATATTCTCATACAAAACCGCCGGAAAAGAGGCTCTCCGAACATTGAAACCTCGGAAACCAAGCTTGTGATCGGCGAAAACGGCATTTGCTCCGATATTCTCCCAAGAACAAGGGGCAAAAGCGAAATGATAATCGAGGAGTTCATGCTCCTTGCAAACGAAAGCGCCGCAAAGCTTGCCAAGGCTTCGGATATTCCTTTTGTATACCGCATTCACGAGCAGCCTGCCGAGGAAAAGATCAGCAATTTAAGAGAGGTCCTTACTAAGCTCAATATAAGCATACCTCACTTTTCAGAGATAAAGCCTGCCCATATGGCGCAGATTTTGGATGACGCAAAAGAGCTTCCGTCATATCCGGTGGTAAACATGATGATGCTACGTTCAATGGCAAAGGCTAAATACGACCCTAAACCGGTGGGACACTTCGGACTGGCTCTTGAGGATTATTCCCACTTTACATCCCCTATAAGACGCTATCCGGATCTTTCAATACACAGGATATTGACCGATATCACCGCCGGAGCAAACAAGGAATGGCTTGACAAGCGCTACACCGGCTTTGCGGCAAAATCCTCGGAGCACTCCTCACAGATGGAGGTACGGGCAATGAAGATCGAGCGTGAGTGCGAAGACTGCTACAAGGCCGAATACATGCAGCAGCATATCGGCGAGGTCTTTGAGGGACTTATTTCAAGCGTTACCGAGTTCGGATTTTATGTAGAGCTGCCAAACACCGCCGAAGGACTTGTACATGTGAACAGTCTTCCGGAGGGCTGCTATAGCTTTGACGGATACTTCATGCTTATGGACGAGTTCAGCGACAGAAAGTTCTGCGTAGGAGATAAGGTAAAAGTCATGTGTTCACGATGCGATGTCAACAGCGGAAAAATTGATTTTGAGCTGGAGGAATAAAATGACCGCCGCCCTTGATTTCAGGCGGCGGTTTATGGTATTAAAAACAGAATATTTACGGCATCATTGATGAAATACTCCGTTATACCCGTTATTATCAGTCTGTTACTTCTACCAGATTGTCTTCACGTCTAAACAGGAATGTGATGCACCAGATAGCAGAGATCGCTACAATAGTGTAGATTATTCTGCTGAGTACAGCGCCCTGTCCTCCGAAGATCCAAGCAACAAGGTCGAAGCTGAAAATTCCAATCAGACCCCAGTTAATTCCGCCGATTATCAGCAGAATCAATGCGAGTTTATTCCACATTTGCATTACCTCGTTTTCCTGAACATTTTTTCATGTTCATGGTCATATTTTGCTCACTGACAAGAATAATATTCATACCGGAAAATTTTTTCAGAAAAATAAAAATATTTTTCTTAGGCTGTCGAAAAAGTTGTTTTTAAGTAATTAATGGGACGCCCTCTCTTGCAGGGCGTCCCCTCTTTCAAAACAGTCCACCGGACTGTTTTGAAATTCACCCCTTGCGGAGCGCTTCTAAGGCAAGGAATTTCGCCTTCTGCGGAAGGCGACAAGGGGGCTTTGCCCCCATTGACCCCCACAGCCTTTAGAAAAAGGCTGGCGAAACCTTTATCTCAACCTTCGGCGAACATACCTTGACTTTTTCGACACAGAAAAATAAAAATATTTTTCTCTTATTCACATATGTATCATTAAATTATCACAAAACAACGGCATAATATAACTGTCGGTAAAACCGATACATAATGCTTTTTTTTAGTTTCATCTCCCCCTTTGAAATAGGAGCTGCTGCATTTTTACTGTGCGGCAGCTCTTTTTTTATTTAATATTCAAAATGCCAAAAAGCCTTCTTAGCTTTTGCATATATCAAGAAAATCTGCAAATAATAGTCGCAGGAAAAATTACGCCGATCATCCGGCAGAATGGAGGCTATTATGGCAGTAAAAATAAACCACAACACATTTATAACCGAAAATTCTCCGTCGATCTGTTCCTTTGCAAGCATTGCCGGCTCAAAGGAGGGCGAAGGTCCTCTTGGAGCATGCTTTGATCAGATCGAAAAGGACAGCTATTTCGGTCAGGAAACATGGGAACAGGCTGAAAGCGAGCTTCAGAAGCGCACTGTACAGCTTGCAATGAAAAAGGTAAATCTCCAGCCGGAGGACATAGACTATATCTTTGCAGGCGACCTTATAAATCAGTGTACCGGCACGACCTACGGACTGAGGGACCTTAACATTCCCTTTCTGGGCATCTACGGCGCATGCTCCACCATGGCCGAGGGTATGCTCCTTGCCGCACTTCTCACTGACGGAGGCATGGGCGGAAAAATCATTGCCGCAACCTCCTCCCACTTCTCCACAGCGGAGCGTCAATTCAGATTTCCTCTCTCCTACGGAGGTCAGAGAACTCCCTCCTCGCAGTGGACCTGTACAGCCTCCGGAGCCGTTATACTGTCCCCGTCGGGACATGCTCCCTATGTAAAGGGCGCAACCATCGGCAGGATAACCGATCTCGGCATTACCGATGCAAACAATATGGGAGCTGCAATGGCTCCTGCGGCAGCGGTTACCATAAAGAAATATCTTGATGACACTGGAAAGCGTCCGGAGGATTTTAACGTGATCCTGACCGGAGACCTTGGGATCGTAGGCAGCCAGCTGCTCCTTGAGCTTATGCAGAAGGACGGGATCGACATCTCAAAGCAGCACAAGGACTGCGGAGCGTCGATCTTCGACCCGGATCAGCAGGATACCCATGCAGGAGGTTCAGGCTGCGGCTGCGGCGGAAGCGTTCTGTGCGGACATTATCTGCCTCAGGTGCAGACCGGCGAGATAAAGGATATGCTTTTTATCGCAACAGGAGCGCTTATGTCCCCTATGTTATCCCAGCAGGGCGAAAGTATACCGTCCATCGCTCATCTCATTCATATATCTCATTCAAAGGAGGGAGCATAATGGAGCTTTTGTGGGCATTTTTGATCGGAGGAGGGCTATGCGCTGTCGGACAGGTCCTCATTGACTATACAAAGCTTACTCCTGCAAGGATACTTGTGGCATATGTCGTACTGGGAGTAGCGATCTCTGCTTTCGGCTGGTATAAGCCGCTGGTGGAGTTTGCCGGAGGCGGAGCAAGCGTTCCCCTGACAGGCTTCGGACATCTTCTTGCCGAGGGCGTTAGAAAAGCCGTTGACGAAAAAGGCTTTTTAGGCGTCTTTACCGGAGGAATGACAAGCGCTGCCGGAGGAATAACGGCTGCGTTGATATTTGGACTTATCGTTGCGCTTATTTTCAAGCCTAAGGATAAATAATTAATATAGATAAAGCAGCATATCGCCCGTATCGGAACGCTATGCTGCTTTTTTTATGCCGTTAAAGTTAAATATTAAATAGTGAAAGAGCGCCTTAAAGACGCTCTTTTTTGCTGCATTTATAAACTACCGTACATTGATCATCTCTTCCCTTCCGCTTTTTCAACTGCATAACCTCAATATGTGAAGTGCCATTATCAGTGGCTGTATTAATTACGCCTATATATTTTGCGGGGTATATAGGAGCAATCCGGTTGTCAGCAGCAGAAAGGCTCTATTAATTTATATTTATAAATACAACGCATTAAATAAACCTCCTAAGAGATAATTAAAATAAATAATTGCTTTAAATTATATTGTTTATATCGTACATAAATTTAGGGTGAATTTCCATGTTTTAGGTCAGAACTCCCTATCCATAATTATATTATAGGGTAATCTGACCTATTTGTCAATAGGTCAATATGCCATAATTATTGTAAGTAATTTTGGTAAAGGAGTATAAAAAGTGAACAGGATAAAGCAAATGAGAAAGGAAAAGGGGCTTACACAGCTCCAGGTGCAAATGAAAACAGGTATCGACCAGAGCGATTATTCAAAGATAGAACGAGGCGTAAGATATCCGACGGTGGAACAGCTCTGCGCTCTTGCGGTTTTGTTCGGCACAAGTATGGACTATCTTGCAGAGCTTACAGATGAAAAAACGCCCTATCCCATAAGAGAAAAGGCGTGAATATCCGGAGGCGTTGTGAGCCACGATAAAAACTACCATAAAAAGAAAAATGAGCCGGAATAATCCGGCTCAAAATGAAATGAGAGAAAATAAATATGTGTAGAACAAAAGAAAGGAGACAACAAAACGAGTGTAAATAATCATGAATTATTTAACACTGCTGTTATTATACACTAAAAATCGCCAATCGTCAACAAAAATTTTGGATTTTTTTGATTTTAAGTTCTTTTTCGTAAAAATAGACAATATTCAAGGCTTTTTGTTATGCACTTTTCAGCTTTCGCAAGTCAAAAAGAAAGGAATTTTGTCACTTCCTGTGAAAAAAAGGTAACAAAAAAACCGTAAAATATTTTACATCTATTAAACCCTCTTTTTGCAAAAAGGTATTTACAAAATTCCGCAGTTGTGATATTATATATGGTGAAGTTATGTGTGTGTTTATTAAGCATAACCTAATTTATAATAAGTACAGGAGGACCAATCCCAATGGCAAGAAAAATGAAAACCATGGACGGTAATAACGCTGCGGCATGGGTATCATACCCTTTTACTGATTTAGCTGCAATTTATCCTATTACTCCGTCTTCACCAATGGCAGAAGTTACTGACCAGTGGTCTGCAAAAGACAAGAAAAACTTATTCGGACACCCTGTTCAGGTTGTAGAAATGCAGTCTGAAGCCGGTGCGGCAGGTGCTGTACACGGTTCGTTATCGGCAGGCGCACTCACAACTACATATACAGCATCACAGGGTCTTCTCCTTATGATTCCTAATATGTATAAGATCGCCGGCGAGCTGCTTCCGTCAGTTATCCACGTTTCAGCAAGATGCGTATCTTCACACGCTCTTAACATCTTCGGCGATCACTCAGATATTTACGCATGCCGTCAGACAGGCTATGCTATGCTCTGTTCTTCAAACCCTCAGGAAATTATGGACCTCGGCGCTGTTGCCCACCTTGCAACTATCAAGGGCAGAGTTCCGTTCCTCCACTTCTTCGACGGTTTCAGAACATCCCACGAGATCCAGAAGATCGAAACATGGGACGATGCAGACCTCAAGGAAATGCTGGATATGGACAGCGTTAAGAAATTCCGTGACGCTGCTCTGAACCCTGAGCACCCTGTATTGAGAGGTACTGCTCAGAACCCTGATATCTTCTTCCAGGCAAGAGAAGCCTGCAACCCTTACTATGACGCTATTCCTTCAATCGTTGAGGAATACATGGACAAGGTTAACAAGAAGATCGGCACAGACTACAAGCTCTTCAACTACTACGGCGCACCTGACGCTGAGCATGTAATCGTTGCTATGGGTTCAGTTAACAACACTATTGAAGAAACTATTGATTACCTGAACGCAAACGGCGGCAAGTACGGTCTTGTTAAGGTAAGACTTTACAGACCTTTCGTTGCTGAAAAGCTCGTTGAGGCTATTCCTGATTCAGTTAAGAGAATCTCAGTTCTCGACAGAACAAAGGAACCTGGTTCACTTGGCGAACCTCTTTACCTCGACGTTGTCGCTGCTCTTAAGGATACAAAGTTCAACAACGTTCCTGTATTCACAGGCAGATACGGTCTTGGTTCAAAGGATACAACTCCTGACCAGATCATCGCTGTTTACAAGAATACAGAAAAGAAGAGATTTACAATCGGCATCAACGATGACCTTACAAATCTCTCACTGGATTGCTCAGAAAATCCTGATACAGCTCCTGACGGCACAACATCATGTAAGTTCTGGGGCCTTGGCTCTGACGGTACTGTTGGTGCAAACAAGAACTCTATCAAGATCATCGGCGACCATACTGAGCTTTATGCACAGGCATATTTCTCATATGACTCCAAAAAATCAGGCGGTGTAACAGTTTCACACCTCCGTTTTGGTAAGACACCTATCAAGTCATCATACCTTATCAACAAGGCTGACTTCGTAGCATGTCACAACCAGAGCTATATCGACAAGTACGATATGGTAACAGATATCAAGCCTGGCGGTACATTCCTCCTCAATACTATCTGGGACGCTGCCGATCTGGACAAGCACCTCCCAGGACAGGTAAAGAGATATATCGCTCAGAACAACATTAACTTCTACATCATCAACGGCGTTAAGCTTGGTGAGGAAACAGGAATGGGCACAAGAATCAACACAATTCTCCAGTCCGCATTCTTCAAGCTTGCCGACATCATTCCTTTCGAGGACGCTCTTAAATACATGAAGGACGCAGCTACTGCTTCTTACATGAAGAAGGGCGAGGATGTTGTTAAGAAGAACCACAACGCTATCGACGCAGGCTATAAGAGCATCGTTAAGGTTGACGTTCCTGCTTCATGGGCAGACGCAGCAGATACTCAGATGGGTATGACAGCTGTTACATGCGACAACAAGGCTCTTGAAAGCTACATCAACAATATTCAGATTCCATGCAACGCTCAGCAGGGCGACAAGCTCTCAGTTTCAACCTTCAAGGATATGGCTGACGGTACATTCCCACAGGGTTCAGCTGCATTTGAAAAGAGAGGTATCGCTGTTAAGGTTCCTCAGTGGATCCCTGAAAACTGCATCCAGTGTAACCAGTGCTCTTATGTATGTCCTCACGCTGTAATCCGTCCTGTAGCTCTTAATGAAGAAGAAGCAAAGAACGCTCCTGAAGGCATGAAGATGGCTGACTTTAAGCCGGCTATGAACGGCCTCAAGTTCGCTATGACAGTTTCAGCTCTCGACTGCACAGGCTGCGGTTCATGTGCTAATATCTGTCCTGCTAAGAACAAGGCTCTTGTAATGCAGCCTCTGGAAACGGAGCTGGGCGAACAGGAAGGCTTCAACTATGGTCTTACAATCGAGCCTAAGGAAGAAGTTATGACTAAGTTCAAGGCTGAAACAGTTAAGGGTTCACAGTTCAGACAGCCAATGCTTGAATTCTCAGGCGCATGCGCAGGCTGTGGTGAAACACCATACGCTAAGCTCATTACTCAGCTCTTCGGCGACAGAATGTATATCGCAAACGCAACAGGCTGTTCATCAATCTGGGGCGGCAGCGCACCTTCAACTCCTTACACATACAACAAGAAGGGTCAGGGTCCTGCATGGTCCAACTCACTGTTTGAGGACAACGCTGAGTTCGGTTACGGTATGTTCCTTGCTCAGAAGGCTCTGAGAAACAGAGTTATTGATAAGGTTAAGGCTCTTAGCGAAACAGCTGAAAACGCTGACGTTAAGGAAGCTATCAAGGGATACCTTGACACTGTTGACGACGGAAATGCAAATACTCCTGCAACAGAAAAGCTGGTAGCAGCTCTTGAAGCATGCGGATGCGACGCTGCTAAGGACATTCTTGCTGACAAGGACTTCCTCAGAAAGAAATCTCAGTGGATCTTCGGCGGTGACGGCTGGGCATACGATATCGGTTTCGGCGGTCTTGACCACGTAATCGCTTCAGGACAGGATGTAAACATCTTCGTATTCGATACAGAGGTTTACTCAAATACAGGCGGTCAGTCATCTAAGTCAACTCCTACAGGCGCTATCGCTCAGTTCGCAGCAGCCGGTAAGGAAGTTAAAAAGAAGGACCTCGCTGGTATCGCTATGAGCTACGGCTACGTTTACGTTGCTCACATTGCTATGGGCGCTGACTACAACCAGTGCATCAAGGCTATCGCTGAGGCAGAGGCTTATCCAGGTCCGTCAATCATCATCGGTTATGCTCCATGTATCAACCATGGTATCAAGACAGGTATGAGCACTGCTATGACAGAAGAAAAGAAGGCTGTTCAGGCTGGTTACTGGCACCTTTACAGATATAACCCAACCCTCAAGAAGGAAGGAAAGAATCCGTTTATTATGGATTCCAAGGCTCCTAATACAGACGAGTACAAGAACTTCCTCATGGGCGAGGTTCGTTACAACGCTCTTGCACGTCAGAATCCTGAGAGAGCTGAAAGACTCTTTGACGCTGCTCTGGATAACGCTAAGGATAGATATGACTACCTTACAAGACTTGCTAAACTCTACGGCGAAGAATAATTAATTCATCTTACGCATAAGGAATAGCCGCAGTACATTGCGGAATGTCCTGATATAAGAAAAGAGGATACCTTAGGGTGTCCTCTTTTTTGCTTTTATTCAAACATCAGCACCGGATAGCTTTTGTCATAGGGCTTTACTACGTCAGGATTTTTATCCGCATAGCTGAATATCTCGTTTTTCAGTCCTCTTTCAAGAAATTCCACAAGGCTGTTAAGTGGGCGGCTGTAAAGCTCCGGGCATACCGGAGAGATCGTGATCGCCCTTTTCCCTTCGACCTCCATTATCCTGTACGGCCATATACGGCAGTCAAAAGGCTTTTCATCCCCTAAAATACAACCGGTATCCTTGTCCAGCGCCGGACAGTAAAACAGCTCATCACCGTGAAGCTCCGGCGGCTTTACAGTATATGAATCCCCCTGTCTTATAAATTCGATATGCCCCAGCTTTCCCTCCAGCTTTTGTTTTGCCTCCTCGGAAAATACCGGCATTTCCCATATATCTGTCCGGTCAAAGCCACAGCATATACGGCACTTGGCGCATGAGCTTTTTTCAAGCAGTCCTTTAAGCATTTTCATCACTCCCTGCACTTATTTTACCACATGCTAAAAAAATTGTAAACAGGAAATAACATGACATTACGGAAATCATTTTTTGAAAATTTGGTGTATTCTATCCCCATATCTTTGTTAAGAAAAAGTTTTTTAGTTTCCCTCCAATTCTATTTTCGTCCCTTAAAGGGACGAAAATAGAATTGAATCGGGATTCTAAAGGGACTTTGTCCCTTTAGCAGGGGGTGCGGGGGACAGAGTCCACCGCATAGTGTTTCAAAAATTGATTTCCATGACAGGGTGTTCTTCATTTTTTGAAAAAAACTATTGGCAAAACAGGAATTTTGAGGTATAATAAAAGAAGTATCTTTTTTAAAGACTTTTTTAGGAGGATGTTCAAATGAAACCTTTTTATATTACTACTCCGATCTACTATCCATCGGGAAATCCACATATCGGCCACTGCTACACAACTGTTGCATGTGACTCGATCGCCCGTTACAAGAGAATGCAGGGCTATGACGTAATGTTCCTTACCGGTACGGACGAGCATGGCCTTAAAATCGAACAGAAGGCCGCCGAGGCAGGAGTAACTCCAAAGGAATATGTTGACGGAGTTGTTGAAACCTTCAAAAAGCTCTGGAGCTTTATGAATATCAGCTATGACAGATATATCCGTACAACGGACGACTACCACATAAAAACCGTTCAGACGATTTTCAAGGCTCTCTATGACAAGGGATACATCTATAAAGGAGAATACTCCGGAAAGTACTGCACTCCTTGTGAAAGCTTCTGGACTCAGTCCCAGCTTGTGGACGGAAAATGTCCTGACTGCGGAAGAGAGGTAACTGAGGCTAAGGAGGAGGCATACTTCTTTAAAATGGCTCCTTTCGCTGAAAGGCTTGAAAAGCTCCTTCTCGAAACGGATTATTTAAGACCTAAAACAAGAGCCTCAGAGCTTGTAAATAACTTCATTAAGCCGGGACTTGAAGACCTCTGCGTATCCCGTACCACCTTTAAATGGGGAATCCCTGTTACATTTGACGACAAACACGTTGTCTATGTATGGGTCGATGCTCTGTCAAACTATATTTCCGCTCTTGGCTATCAGAACGACGCCTATAACGATTTCGACAAATTCTGGCCTGCGGACGTCCATATGGTCGCAAAGGACATTATGCGTTTTCATGCAATCATCTGGCCGGCTATGCTTATGGCTCTTGACCTGCCGCTTCCTAAGCATCTTGCTGTTCACGGCTGGATCACCTTTAACGGTCAGAAAATGAGCAAGTCAATCGGAAACGTTGTCGATCCGTTTGTTCTCGGCAAACGCTATGGCGCAGACGCTATCAGATACCATATCCTCAGAGAAATGGCTTTAGGCGCTGACAGCTCATTTTCAAATGAGATCATGATAAACCGCATAAACTCCGACCTCGCAAACGGTTTAGGAAACCTTGTTTCAAGAACTGTTGCAATGGTCATCAAGTACTTTGGAGGAACTCTCCCTCAGGAAAGAGCCTCCGGAGAGTTCGATGACGACCTTATAAGCGTTGCTTCGGGACTTCGTGAAAGAGTTGACGAATACATCGACTCCACACAGCTTAACAATGCCCTTAGTGAGATCTTCAAGCTCGTTTCAAGAGCAAATAAATACATCGACGAAACAGCTCCATGGATCCTTGCCAAGGACGAGGCAAACAAGCCAAGGCTTGCATCCGTTCTCTATAATCTGCTGGAGGCGATCCGTATAGCTTCAACCCTCCTCTGCCCGTTTATGCCTACCACAATGCCGGAGGTCTGGAAGCAGATAGGCGCCGGTGAAAATGATGTGACCTACGAAAATGCAGGAAAATTCGGAGTTCTCCCGTCAGATGTGACCGTTCAGAAGGGCGATGTTCTGTTCCCGAGAATCGACACCGAAAAGGAGATCGAAGAGCTTAATGCTATTATAAAGGAACAGATGGATAAAGCGGAGGCCGCTAAAGCTCCGGAGATCGAGCTTGCCCCGGAAATTTCCATTGATGAATTTTTTAAAACCGAGCTAAGAGCAGCTAAAGTAAAAGAATGTGTAAAGGTAAAGAAATCAAAGAAGCTGCTTAAATTACAGCTTGACGACGGAATGGGCGGAAGACAGGTCGTTTCCGGAATCGCCCAGTATTACGCTCCGGAAGACCTTATAGGCAAGACTGTTGTCTTAGTGGCAAATTTAAAGCCTGTAAAGCTCTGTGGTGAAGAGAGCTTTGGAATGATATGCGCATGCGATCTTCCAGACGGAAACGTAAAGGTCGTTTTCCTTGATGATGATGTTCCGGCAGGAGCTAAGATAAGATAACTTGTTCGGCAATAAAAATCGTAATCATTTAAGCAAAGCGTTCCCTCGAGAACGCTTTGTTTTTCATGTGTCAGCAAAATCGTTTAAGAATTTTTAGCACAGTTTTATTAATAATTTTTACTATTAGTTGTCGGTCAGAAAAGAAATAACAAAATATTAAACGTTTAACTCCACTATGTTTACAATTATGGATAATTAAATTTGATTAATTTACCAAGTTGACTTTATGAAGGTTAACTGTTATAATTAAACTATACAAATTAAACTCTTCTTGTTGCATTTCGTTTGGTTAAAAGCAACAAAATTTGTAAAACGTTTTATTTTGCTTCTGAAAGGAAGTGGGGATATGGATTACAAGAAAAAGAAAATATTCAAGAAGTCTTTGCTGCTAAGCTCAGTAATACTGTGCATACTTGCAATAATTCTTGTGTTGTTTATACTGTACATAAACAGCCTTGTCAAAAAGGAAACCTTGGGAGAGCTTTCGCGCTTTTCGGAAAAGTCGATTTCGATAATAAACTCCAACATTGAAAGCGAGCTAAGCCGCACACAGAACGCAGCCAATATTCTCTCCCACTCCATCGGCAATCCGGTGGAGCTTGAAGCCTCAGTGGATTACATTGCCAATGCAAACGGATATTCCAGCTTTGCCATAGCCTATGAAAACGGCGAATCCTCTGTTTTTAAGGGAAATATTCCCGGAAAATATATGGGAGAACAAATGCAGGAGGCTACTATCGCTCCCATGAGCGACCTGGACGGACTTCTGGTTTCAGCTCCCGTTAAAAGCAAAGCCGGAAATTGTACGATATATGCAATTATTCCAAAGGAAAACGCCTCTAAAAGCATTTTCGGAATACTGGATAGCGATAACTGTGCACTTGTTTCAGGAGGCTCTGTCGCTCTATCATCAAGCAATAGCAACGGCATCAAAGAAGTTATGAACAGCAGTGAATATAACGGCTCTGAAACCGGAAACGGCTATCATTGGGCAGAGCTGAAAAGCTCTGATCAGTTTTATACTCTTTCGGACACATCCATAAGCGGCTGGAGCCTTATCAACCTTTACAACAGCTCGGAGCTGGCAGTCCGCACAAAATATATCGTAAAGGTCTGTACCATTGTCATAATTGCATTCTCCCTGATCCTCCTTATAGCAGTTCTAAAAATATCCGCAAAGGACGAAAAGGCTAAGCTTGAAATGTACCGCCTTGCATTTGTCGATTCCCTCACCGGACTTTACACATCGGAAAAATTCAGGATCGACGGAGAGAAGCTCCTTGAAAACACGGACAGCAGATATGCTGCAATTGTTACGGATATTGATAATTTTAAGCTTGTGAACGACCTCTTTGGTCATCCGGCAGGCGATAAAGTTCTTCTCAATATATCCAATGTGCTCCGTAGAAGCGCCCGGGAGGACGAAATGATCTGCCGTATCAATAACGACTGCTTCGGTCTTCTGTTGAAGTGCGGCGGCGATGAAAACGAATTTTTACAGCGTGTCGAGGATATACTCAGAAAAATGTGCGTTATGCCGGATAACAGGGATTACCACTTAAAGGCGTCCTGCGGCGTATGCTATATTGACAAAACCGAAGTGCCTTTGTCTACGGCAATAGACAGCGCTTTGATAGCAATGAAAAGTATCAAAAACAAAAACCAGCATATTTCAGTTTACGACAAAAAGCTTATAAGTAAGATGCTGGAGGAAAAAGCTCTTGAGGACGACTTGGACTCAGCTCTTAAAAACGGAGAGTTTCTCGTTTACCTCCAGCCTAAATACAATCTGAAAACCGACGAACTTGCCGGAGCCGAGGCTCTTGTGCGCTGGAATCATCACGAAAAGGGTATGCTTTCTCCGGGAGTGTTTATTCCGCTCTTTGAAACAAACGGCAGTATTGCCAAGATTGACCTCTACATGCTCGACAAGGTAGCCGCTAAAATTCGCCAGTGGATGGACAACGGCAAAAAGCTCTATACCGTTTCAGTTAACCTTTCAAGAGTTCAGCTCAACAATCCAAAGCTTGCCGAGGAGCTTGACAGGATAGTCTCAAAGTATGATATACCGAAAAACCTCATAAACTTTGAGCTTACAGAAAGCGCATACTTCGACGATGTAAACAAGCTTGTATCCACTATGGACAGTCTGAAAAAGCTTGGCTACTCCATTTCAATGGACGACTTTGGAACAGGCTATTCTTCACTGAGCCTTTTGAAACAAATGCCTCTGGACGTTCTGAAGCTGGATAAAAGCTTCCTTTATGGCTGGGACGAGGAGAAAAATAATCCTAAACAGATAAGCTTTATCACTGATATTATTCAGATGGCTCAGCATCTTGAAATTGAAACCCTTGCAGAAGGCGTTGAAACCGAAGAACAACGTGACTTCCTTAAAAATGCAGGCTGTCAGCTTGTACAGGGGTTCTTTTATGCAAGACCGATCCCTGTTGACGAGTATGAGGAAATGATTTAATTAAATATAACAAAAAGAAAGCCCCTCCGGATATTCCGGAGGGGCTTGCGCCTTACTAAAAATTCTGAAACACATTTGAATATTCGATTTAATGTTTGGTTCGTATGATTTAGGAAGTCATGTTGTAAAACCGTCTCCGAAAGTACAGCATATTCGCTGCACTTTATAAGTCCCGGAGACTCAGCAAAAGAAGAACAAAAGAATAGAATGAAAACTATTGATGCAAAAAATTTAATAAGGAGAAAGAATGAAAAGGATTGGGGAATTGGGGATAGAAAAGGAAATATCAGCGATTATTAGTGGAATTAAGTATGGCGTACATTTTTGTATCAATTTCGCTTTATTTGCTTAATAAAAAAGCAGTATCAAGGCCTCTGCAAAAGCTTTAATACTGCATAACATCATTAAATAACGTCATATTGGAGATTATGACGTGAATACATAAACTCTGTCGAGGCAGCTGGCTGACTTAAATACTTAAAAGTATTGTTTAGTCCCTTTAGCTTTGCGTCACCGCTTTTCAGCGGCTTTGCCGATATTTACTTTTCTTGCTTATTATAATACCACTGATCGAGGGCTTTGTCAAGAGATTATTTTTAAATATTCCCATTTTGTACAGATGCACAAATCCAGCAGCAGAAAATTGTATTATTTGTTCACTATAACTCCTTTTACGTCGTTTTCCCTTGAATAAACAGGGATTATATGATATAATTTCAACAATGAACAATAATTCGTTTACAAGTACCCATAGGGTGTTAACTACTGAAAGAGAGGCTATATATGAGATTCAAACAATATAAAGCTGTCATACAGCTTTGCGTTTCAATATGTGAAACTGTAGATCACATGATACAAAGTAAATCAAGGGACATGATGTATGACTTTCTGACAGCTCTTAAATCAATATCAGACTTTCTTATGTCAAACAGTAACTCGCTGAGATCCGGCGATATCATACAAACTGTTATAAGCATTTCAAAAGTCCTTTCCGACAGCGGAAACGAGCCTTCACTTGAAAGGCTTTATGAGCTGTCCTGCCAGCTTTACAGGCAGTGCCGTGACGGACTGGATTACAAGCTAAAGGTTTTGTTCGTTGCAGAGCTTGGTGCAAAGTGGGATTCTATGGAAAGCGTGTACCGGGCATTCAAAGACCGTTCCGATTGCGAAATAGATGTTGTTATTGAGCCGATCATAAGAACTGTTTCTCTCACGGACGGTTCAACACGTTCCGAGGTTATTTATGAAGACTACCTGACTCCTTTGGGGATCAGGCATATACTGTATAATAATTACAGCTTTGAAGAGGAAGAGCCTGATATTACATTTATATGCCAGCCCTATGAATCCGTTACGCTGCCAATGTTCTGGCCTGAAAATATAGCAAAACACAGCAAGCTTGTATATCTGCCGTATTTCAGCAATGTAAGTCTTAACAAAGAGCTTTCATCTGCCTATAATCTTTTTTTAATGAAGTTTCAGCAGTATTCGTGGAAAATCGTTTGCCAGTCCGAAACAATGAAAATGCTTTACAAAGCTTGTTCACCGCAAAAGGGTAAAAATGTCATTACAACAGGTCTTCCTAAAACCGACTATGTAAAAAGTCTGAACCGTGAAAATACGCCGTGTCCGGAGGAGTGGAGGGAAAAGCTCAGCGGCAAAAAGGTTTTTCTTTGGACTACCCATTATATCTTCCAAAAAAGCGGCTCACAGTTTCTTGATAAAAAAGGAATTGACTTTCTGAAGTTATTTTCTGACAATCAGGAGATCGCTCTTATCTGGCGACCTCATCCAATGACAAAAACTGTGATTGACATCTATGCGCCGGAATTGCTTCCTGCATATAACGCTCTGATCGAAACTATTAAAAACTCCGACAATATGATACTGGACGAAAATAAATCATATGCTCCGTCATTTGTCTGGTCGGACGCTCTTATAAGTGATTTTTCTTCCATGCTGGATCAGTATCTGCACCTTAACAAACCGATACTCCATGTTTCACACCTAAGTCCTAAGGACGCTGAGGAAACGTTCTGCTCGGAAAATACTCTTTTTGATTTTTCTAAAATTGAGCTTTCCTACTCAAATGACGATACCTTGGATTTCATAAAAAGAATATGCAGCGGCATTGATACCGAAAAGGAAAACAGAGAGTATCTTTTAAAAACCTATTTCCCTCTTGACGACGGAAATGCCGGAGAGCGTGTTACCCAGGCGATCACAGAGGACTTTAAAAAAGAATTTACTCCGGTATATGATAAGCAGGAAGTCCGGACAAAACGCATCAGCACAAACGTACTTATTGTGGGCAGCATGGAGGACAGTCTTCCATGTATAAAGCAGCTTGAAGAAAACGGACTTGACTATTATATATGCGACCTTTTTGTCACAGACGCTGATGCCGGAAAGCATAAGCTTTTCTCACTTTCTGAAACAGATAGCTTTGATTACGACTTTATAGCGATAACCCAAAAAACCGATTACGATACTGCCAAAGCAGTTCTTATGGATAACGGCGCAGAGGAATGTAAAATACTGGAATACTGGAAGCTATACAGGGCATGCGTACCGCTTATGGTGTGCGACAGAGTCATGATGAATCCAAAAACAGAAAGCTATGACGGAATTATACTTGGCCTGAGTCATACGGAAACCGGTATAATTCCGGAAAGATTAAGCGGAAGCTTCTGCAAGCTTTCGATTTCTTCACAGGACCTGTATTTCCAGCTCAAGACCTTACAGTACTGTCTTGAACAATATCCACAGAAGCTTTCTGCTCTGAAATATGCCATAATCGAAACTCATGACTATAACTATTTTAATTTTGACACGACCCTCGGTCATGCGGCATACCAGTATCTTTACTGGGGAGGCTACAACAAGGACCCTCATAATTTTAATAAAAACCCAAGACAAAGCCTTAACTTTGACGATGCAATGTGTCAAATCCAGAACATCAGGCTGTCAGACATCAACGAAAGCGAGCTTGAAATATGGGAAAGGTATTTTTGCGGCGCTCCTGAAAAAACCGGCTATGAAGGTTTCTGCGGCAATTTTGACCTGAGTAAAAGAACGAAAACAGTAAGCGATGATGAGATTGACAGCTACCTTTATGAGAGGGGAACTGTTATAAAGAAGCATGATGATACCATAAGAGAAAACATCTCCTGCTTAAAGGCTATATTTGACACCCTTGTAAAAATAAATCCTGATATAAAGATCTATTCAGTCGTTATCCCTAAATATATCGCAACTGAAATACGTGACTGGAAGCATCTCTCAAAACACAAGGTATATTTCAATAAGATAATCGAAGACCTGAAAAAGGAATACAGCTTCACACATCTTGATTTTAAGGAGTGTTCGGACATATCCTGTCACCGTGAGTTTTATTTCGACGCCGCTCACCTTAATGTATACGGCGCTCAGGCTTTTACGGATATGCTTAATGGGAACCTCTAAAAACCCTCTAAAAAGCGCTTAAAACGCACTGCAGGAATAAAAGTAGCGACATTCACTCCAAAA
>CANPXN010000015.1 GCA_947586185.1 uncultured Clostridia bacterium | reverse complement strand
TCTGAAAATGCCACAGAATAAGGCTTAATAAAAAATGCACCTTAAAAAGCTGAATGCTTTTTAGGGTGCATTTTTTCACGGAAATCAATTTTTAAAAATATTGTGTATTCTATCCCCATATCTTTGTTAAGAAAAAGTTTTTTAGTTCCCTTTCAATTCTATTTTCGTCCCTTTAAGGGACGAAAATAGAATTAAATCGGGATTCTAAAGGGACTTTGTCCCTTTAGCAGGGGGTGCGGGGGACAGAGTCCACCGCATAGTGTTTCAAAAATTGATTTCCGTGGCATTTTTTCGGTATGTGTTGACAGTAGCGTTGGAAACATGATACAATAAGTGAAATAAGGAGGGGATAGACATGAAACGTTTTTTAGCGCTTATATGCTCCGCTGTGCTGGTATGTTTGACGGTATCATGCGATACAAAAGAGGAAAAGGAACGCACAAAGCGTTACCTTAAACAGGCAAAGGAAAATGCCGCAGAGTATGTTCTGGAAAAATATGGAGTTGAGGCAAAGGTAATGGATGCTGAAATAGAGAGAGAGGACGGGCTTTTCGGTAGCGATCCCGGAAACGACGCCTATATTTCCATGCGTTATGACGACAAGATCTTTACTGTGTACATTGCCGGAGATGAGAAAACCACCGACGGTAAGGACGATTATCAGCAGGAGGAGATCATGGCGGCGGTGTTTGAGGATATTAAAGGCTCTGTTTCAGGCGCTCCTGACAAGGCTTTGGTTTGCAATCGCTATGACAATGACAGGCAGTATTTATTGTGCGGCGAATATTTTGACGGAGATAATTTAAGCGACATCTTTGAAGAGGACAATACCGGCGTTATTGCCGAATACACTGACGGAACCGACCTTTCGGCTTTTACCTCGGCAGAGCTGCCCGATTATATCTCGGAAACAGGTTGGTGCACCTTTGTTTCATATAATACCAAGGACGTGTATGAAAAGCTTGGCGAGGAGAGATATGCTGAGTTTTATTATGCGGATGAAAATAAAATGTATAAGTTGGGCGCATATATTGATACTGCATATACTTTAATGAATGATGAAGAAAATAACTATACTATTAATAAAGGAAAAGTCGGAGAGATAAGCTATGCTGTAAGCGGAGGCTATGATCCAAGCGCTGTGAGCATTGAAAAAACAAGCCCGGCTCCACCGTCAAAATGGGACGGCAAAGGAATTGTTGACGGATACTTTGTTTCCGACGCATATTCAGTTACGTATATGGGAGCAGAGTCTGACGAAGATGTATATGTGTATTTCCCGAAATCGGAGGTTTCTTATAATGAAACAAAAGCTCCGGACCTTGCAGAGGCACATACATACCAAGGGAAGTGGCATTATAATATTTCTGGCTCAGTATATGAAACAGGGGATTATTACACCGTAAAGGTCTGGTCCGTACTTCGTTCAGATTATCAGGATTATTACATTGCGCTTATGACAAGCTGAGTTATTTTAGCAGCTTATAAAGCTCCTCAGTATTGGAAACGATATAGTCAGCGCCCTTTTCTATAAGCAGCTCCCTGTCACGGAAACCCCATTCAACGCCGATACACACCATATCGGCGTTTTTTGCTGTTTCAACATCAACATCTGAATCGCCGATATACACAGCTTCTTCACGGCTCAGTCCAAGCTGCTTCAGAACCTCGTTTACAGAATCCGGAGCTGGCTTTCTGCGGACGCCCTCTCTTTCGCCTATGGAAATATCGAATAATCCTTTGAAGTATTTATCACAAAGCTCATTTACAGCGCTGTCAGCTTTGTTTGAAACAACTGCCGTTTTGATTCCGTCTGCCCGGAGCTTTTTCAGAAGCTCGGTTATTCCACTGTATGGCTCTGTCTTATCCGCACAGTGAGCAGAGTAATGCTTAATAAAGAAGCTGTACGCCTCCTTGATTTTTTCTTCGGATGTGCCGTCAGGAACACCTCTTTCAATGAGCTTCATAATGCCGTTTCCGACAAATCGGCGAACCTCCTCAAGAGTTCTTTTTGGATAGCCAAAGTGATCAAGGGTAAAGTTCAGGCTGTCTTTCAGATCATCAAGGGTATTGAGAATCGTTCCGTCCATATCGAACACTGTGATTTTATATTTCATGACATTTCCTCATTTCATAAATTCTTTTATTTTGTCCATTAAATTCATGGCATCGCTGAATCCAAGGTCGTATTGAGCCTGTATAACTTCCGTATCCTTTTCAGTATGCCGAACTCTGATCTCCTTTGACGGGCGTATCACAAGGGTGTTGCCTGTGCCCTCTTGAGCTTTTATATACTCTATAGTTTTATTATAGTTTAAATGCCTATCCCGATTCTGTTTTACAAAGAGGGGATAGCGGAAATATTTCAGCTTTATAAAGGGCATTGCTTTTTCCGGCATTTTGACATACTCTACAGGACGGGTAAGCACCACAATGTTTTTTTGATATCCCATTTTCTGAAAGGCTTTTAAAGGAATACTGTCGGATATTCCTCCATCAAGGTAAATATTTCCATTCAGCGGCACGTTCCTTGAAACGAGAGGAAGGGAGGCGCTTGCACGGAGCATTTCCAGAAGCTCGTGCTTATTCTTTGGATGAAGGAACTCCGCCTTTCCGGTTTTGAGGTTTGTGGCACAGGTGTAGAATTTTGTTTTGTTTTTGAAAAAGGTATTGTAATCAAAAGGATCGAGTTTACTTGGTATGTCATGATAGCAGAATTTTCTGCCTACCATATCGCCGTTGATGATAAGCGAGCGAAAGCTCATATAGCGCCAGTCGGAGCAGTATTTTTTCATATACCTGAGGTTTCGTCCATATTGCTTTGACAGGAATGTTGCTCCATGGATCGCCCCGGCGGAAACTCCGGCAAGTCCGTCAAATTCTATGCTGTTTTTTAAAAAGGCGTCAAGCACTCCTGCAGTGTAAATTCCACGCATTGCTCCGCCTTCAAGAACAAGTCCGATTTTCATGGTATGACCTCACAATTGTACTTTTATATTTAAATTATATCACAAATTTTTGAATATAGCAATCCGGAAAATTTGCAGTTTTAATTTGCATAATCTCCATGAAAATACAAATACTAACATTGCAAAAATAAAATTAAGGAGATTTAGATATGAAAGCTACCGGAATAGTCAGAAGGATCGATGATCTTGGGAGGGTTGTAATCCCTAAAGAGATCAGGAGAACAATGAGAATCAGGGAGGGCGATCCTCTTGAAATTTATACAAGCAATGACGGAGAAGTAATATTCAGAAAGTATTCAGCTATCAGTGAAATATGTGAAAATGCAGGACAGGTTGCTGAGATCATGCACAAGCTGGCAGGCTGCCCGGTTGTGATATTTGACCGTGACCATGTTGTAGCAGTTTCCGGAGTGTCAAAAAAGGAATTTAACGAAAGACGTGTTTCGCCGGCTCTCGAGGAGGTCATGGAAAGCAGAAAGCCATATTATGCCGTTGACCCACTTCGCAAAATGATGCCTGCGGAGGGCGTGGACAAGGCGGCGATCGGATGCTCACCGATAATTTCCTCAGGAGATGTTACCGGCGCAGTAGCGTTTATGGAGTCTGACGGCTCCGGCGTTGCTACAGAGCTTCAGAAAAGCCTTATGAGCGCTGCGGCTCTGTTTCTCGGCAAGCAGATCGAGGGATAGCTTAAAAAAATGCACCCCATACTTTGGGGTGCATTTTAAGTAATTTATTAACCTAAGTGTTTGCCAATCGGTGTGTCTTCCGACACCTGACCGGATACATACTGCAACAATGCAACAACGTCAGGATTTCCTATAAATCCGTCTCGGGTGCAGTCGGCATTTGCAAGACCTGTTGCTGAAAGTCCATAAGAGTTTGAATCAGCAAAATATTTAGCCAGTGCAACAAGATCCTGGAGGTCAACGTCACCGCTTTGATTAACATCGCCTATTAATGTAGGAATTCCAGTAACTATTGTGCCTGATGATTCTGTAGTATCTGTATTTTCAGCTTCCTTTATAACATAAGCTCCGGTGAGAACAACTTTTGAAGTATCAGCCTCTTCTCCTGCGCTGTCGTTTGCCCACCAGATCTGAACCTCACCGGTGTTCTGCTTTTTGGCTTCTTCACAAATCGGTTCAATAAGGGCTTCGTCTACGACCAAATCCACGCCGTTGTTGTAGGAAACCTGAAAAGGCTTACTCAAGTCAACAGCTATTGTACCGGACTTTGCAGCCTCCCACTGATATGATACCCAGTAGTCAGTTCCGTCAACGCCTACGGATACGCCTAAGCAGCCGTTTGCGTAGGTTATGGTCTTGTCAACGTCAAATATAAGGTAAACAGTGTCACCGAATTTGCCGTCAACGCTGATTGAGTATTTTCCGTCATTTGGCTTGACAACAGCTTCAACTGCGTTTTCATCGGTAACGATAGGCTTTGTTTCTGATGATGAGCTGCTTGATTCTGTCGGGTTAGTGTCTTCCTCTGTAGGATTTGTTGGCTTTTCTTTATCGCCATAAAGATCAGCAGGAAGCTCGTCAAGAGTGATGCAGTAATCGCTCTGATACATTTCTATAAGGTCTTCCTTCTTGTTGAAAAGCTCGTTTGTAAGGAAGTTTGTATTATCCTGTCCGCCGTCATACCATGGGCAGAAGTAAAGCCATGCAGCCTTTTCTTCAAGAATATTGCTGAGCTTTGGAATGCTGTCGTTTTCAGACATAGCTACCATTTTCTTGCCATTATATTTATCAACGATTCCGTAGAATGTGTCGCCGATAGCGCTGTCGTTGTGAACATATGATGCCTGCCAATTGTTTTCTTCAAGATATACTGTACAGTTGTACTTATCGTATGCGATAAGGTCTACATACTCATCACCCGGATACCAGTTAGCAGATGAGCTGTAGTTATAGCTGTTCCATTCCCAGATGATGTTGTGAAGTCCATATGTATCGGTAAGGGTTTCATATGTAAGCTTCCATATATCCTTATATACAGCTGATCCTGATTTGCCCCACCAGAACCATGAGCCATCTTCACCGCCGCCGCCTTCAGCTTCGTGGAGAGGTCTGAAAATAAGCGGAACCTCTGCGTCCTGGAGCTTCTGGATCTGATCTGCGCAAGCCTTGAGGCATGCCATGTAGTACTCGTTTTCCTTTGTTCCGGCTTTGATAACGTTTGAAGCGTCAAAGTCGGTATCCTTTGGAGCATATGTAGCGTCGTTCCATGTTACATTTGTTGCGCCTAATTCATAGCTTGCAAAATCCTTAGGGACTGTAAGATGCCATGATGTAGTAACGATACCGTTCTTGTTTTTAGCCCAGTCGATCATTCTGTCGACCGTTCCGTCATCGCTTCCATAAAGGATGTTAGCGCAGTTTAAGAAGTCGAAGCCTCTGATTGCTGGAAGCTCGCCTGTGGTATCTTTTATGTAATCAAATTCATAGTTGAAATCATGAGGACCGTACTTATAAATTTCCTGCTGACCGGAAATAACGTGACTTCCGTAATTTTTGGAAAGGAAGTTCATAAGACTCTGAGTATAGCTGGTTGCCTTTGGATCGCAGCACACTCTGTCAAAGTTTGTAAGTGACGGAAGTGAAGCGAATGAAGCGTCTACAATACGGATATAGTCAATGTTTGTCCAGCCCCATGAGCTTATGATCGAAATTGTGTTTGTGCCTGCACTCAGCCTTTTCATGCCTGTGCTGAGCTCAGTCCAGTCCTTGCTTACCGGGAAGTCGATCTTGCCCTGATCAACGCCGTTAATGGAGATGTTCTGAATTTTTGCTCCGCCGAAATTGTTCTGATAGCCGACCAGAACATCGTACATTCCGGCTTCTTCAACGGTTACGTCAAAGGTGATCTTTTCTCCAGCTTTTTCAAGAAATACAAACTTGTCGCCTGAAGCGCCTTTGACCCATCTGTCAGAGCCTTCCGCAGGCATCACGGAGCCTTCAATTGTTGCGTCCTCGGCTTCATACTTTAGGTTTGTTGCCGCAAATGATGAAAGCGAAGAAACAAACAAAGCGTTAACAGCGCAAACAGACGCTACTGCGGCTGCTAAAAGCTTTTTGAGTGATTTTCTTTTCATTAATATTCCCCCTATAAATAATTATTTGTCGCAGCTTTGCGTATTACAACAAAGCTTTCACTTATACTATTATAACATGCTTTACAAAACCCTTCAAGAATATTTGTAAATATTTATGCACAAATATTTCTTGTGAATATTGTAAGTTTTAACTATTGTTATTTTTTCGTTCGTGTTCAAGATTTGCCACAGTTTGTTCAAGCTCCGATATATGCTGAGCCATCTGAGGTTCTTCAAGCAGCTCATACACTACCTTGTAAAAGTAAATCGCAAGCTTATAGTCGAGGTTCTGCTCCGAGTGCTTTCCGAACATATATGCAAGCTCTACAACGATCGACGACGGACCAGGCTGGATATTTTCTTTGAGCATGATGTCCATAAGCTCCTGATTTGTGTGGGCTTTAGGCTTCATTCCGAGAGTCCGGATAACATACTCATATTCACTGTTTGCGGACTTGCTGTTACCGAATATCCTGCTCATTTCGACCATTGCAAAAGCGTTTTTGTAGTCATGCTGTTCAACAAAGTAGTATGCATAGTTTCTGTATGCCGCAGACAGCTGATCCTTTGTGACGGCGCATTTTAATATCCAGTCTGTGACCTCTCTGAGCTTTTTCATGTTATTGCGCAGCTTGAGTATTTCTGAATATTCAAAAAGCGCATTTGGATTTACCGGATTGAACTTAACTGACTGTTCAAGGGCATCCCTTGCTTCGTTTATTTTATTTTGTTCTATAAGGCCGAAGCCATAGAGGCGATAGACCTCGCTCATATCGCAGTTGACTGAGCGAATCTCTCTTTCATCTCCGGAAAGCTTTAGGTATACGGAATATTCAAGGGGAGAGCCGAAGCTCTTATAGGTATACTCCTCAGTATCACGCCATGCAAGGATATTGTTTCTGATTATGTCTTCAAGAATTGAAATTCCTGTACTGTAGCTGTGTTTCTGATAAAGCTCCAGGACTTTTTCAAGCTGCTTTGCAACATTTTTATTTTCATTTTCAAGGTATGAGTGCATGCTTGTAAAGTAGTCGTCTGAAACGATTTCATAAAGCATTTTTGCAAGCCCTCTGTTAATGGCCTCGCTTTCCTCATGCTCCTTGTATTTTTCAGACTGCTCTTTAAGGAAAGGCCCGTCCTTTTCCGGATCTCCGGTAAGATGCTTTGATATATCGTCGAGTATTTCTTTGCTGTTCATATTATCAGTCCTTTTTATGGATTTATGCGGAAAGCCCTAAGATTTCCGCTATATGTTTTAATTATATATGACTTTGCAGAGGTTGTCAAGGAAAGCTTTACATAAAAACAAAGGAGCTGCGGTACTAAGTGCGGCAGCTCTTAATTATGTATTAAAGCACAAGCGACGGTGCAGAGTAAACTCTTGCTCCAAGCTCACTGTCCAGCATGTAAAGACCCTTAGGATCGCTTCCAAACAAAGTCATCTTAGTGATGAGATCGTTTGCATTTGTTTCCTCCTCGCCCTGTTCTTTTACGAACCAGTCAAGGAACTGCATTGTTCTGAAATCCTTTACGCTGTATGCTGCATCATAAATGTCATTGATAAGGCTTGTTACATAAATTTCGTGTTCAAGACCTGCTTTAAGAGGAGCCATGTTGTCGCCAAGGCTAACATCCGGCTTGTCAATGGCTTCAAGAGTTACCTTTTCGTTGTTGTTCTGGAGATACTTCATGAAAAGCATCGCATGGTCTCTTTCCTCCTGAGCCTGGATATAATACCAGTTGGAAAAACCGCTAAGTCCGGCTTCATTGTAATAATTTGAAAATTCAAGGTACAGATAGGCTGAGTAAAGCTCCTTGTTGATCTGAGCATTAAGCAGCTTTGAAACTTTTTTGTCCATAATAAAAACGCTCCTTTACCCGGAATCCGCTTTGGATTCTGCTAATGTTTGAAGACAGCGGCATAAGCCACTGCCTTATTTTTTACATTTACATTATAGCATTATTTTCGTCATAAATCAAGAAAAAATTTGCTTTTTATTCCGGATATGACTCAGACCTTACGGTAAAAAATATTCAGAAATTTATGTATAATCATGTGAATAAATTACCTGCTGAAAGTCCACAATAATCACGGAGGTGTTAAACGTGAAAAAAGTATTCAAGGATTCAAAAGCGGCTTCATTGCTTTCCGGCAAGGGGTTTTACATTGCTCTTGCGCTGAGCATTGCAATGGTGGGAGCTGCATGCTATTTTGCATATACCCAGAACAAGGACAGCATAACCGGACAGCTTGATTCAGCGATCGTTACGGAGGAAAGCTCTGAAAGCGAGCAGAATGTATGGGACAGGCATACCGACATACCTAAGGTGACCTTCGGGGAAACTCATACCGCAGTTCAGGAGACTACGGTGGCAGCTCCTGAAACAAAGCCTCAGGAAACGGATAAAAAGGATGACAAGAAATCCACAGAGGCTTCAAAGCCTGAGGCAAGAAAAATGGTTATGCCTTTAGAGGGCGAGGTGCTGGTTGAATTTAGTAACGGAGAGCTTGTGAAATCCGGCACTACTGGAGTATGGCAGACTCACAACGGTGTTGACATCAAGGCTTCATTAGGGGACAGCGTATGCGCTGCGGATTCCGGAACGGTTTCAGCTGTTGAGGAGGACCCTCTCTGGGGATACTGCGTTACTATTGATCACGGCAACGGTGTAGTTACACGCTACTGCAATCTCAACAAGGGGATAACAGTTCAGACCGGTCAGGAGGTAAGCTCCGGCGAGGAGATCGGCGCAGTGGGAGAAACTGCCGATATTGAAACGAACGAGGAAGCTCATCTTCACTTTGAGATGACTAAAAACGGCTCCTATGTAGACCCGATCAAGGCGATAAAAAAATAATGCTGATTTTTTATCTTCCAATAGACAAGGTCTATAGTTGATGAAAGAATAGGATAAGGCGGCTTTTTGCCGTCTTACATAAAAAGCCCCGTGCTGTAAAAAGCACAGGGCTAATATTTTACTTCAAAGCTTTTTCAAGAGCTTCGTACTGGGTGGTGAAGTGGGCTACTACCTTTTTGCGGACAATGAAACCGGAATACTCTCCGTTGTTCATTACCCAGTAGGTATTTTCCTCGCCGCCCTTTATAGGGATATACTCAAGCTTTGTCTTAGTACCGTCTTTAAGCTTGTAGGTTATTGTGACTTCAACGTCGCCTTTTGGCTTCTGCTTTTTGTCATAGGTTTCAAACTCCGCTGTGTTGAAGGCTGTGTAGAAGTCGCCCAGCAGGCTTACGCTCTCGGAAGGAACATTCTCGCCGTTGAGCTTGTATTTGTTTTCATCGGAATTAACGACCTCAATAAGAGCCTTTGTGCCGTTAAGATCGACATCAATTGATTCGACCTCGCTTATATCACGGCAGTAAACCATAGGCTGGATAACATCTGTGATCTCACAGCCGAGAGGAGGACAATTTCCTACTTCAAAGGTTACTACCTGTCCGCTGCTTTCCACAAGACCATATACCTGTGTTTCATCATCGTTGTAGTTACCTATTATAATAGTTGTGGAAGCTTCGTCGGTGCCGGCGGTCATTTTGTACTGAGGCTTGTCAAAGCCGTATTTTGAATAATCCGCTTCTGAAAGATTTTCCTCAACGAACGAATAGAAGTTTGTATTGGTGAAATCGTCTAGAACCTCATTTACATCTGAGGAGTAAATATTATCGGTATAGAAAGGACGATCCATTATCCATCCGTTCTTGCTCTTATCGAAGTTGAGTATGAATCTCGGATCATTTCCGTCATAAACTGCGATCTGAGTTATTAAGGAATATGAATAAGGGAAAGCGCGTGTGCTTTTAAGACTGTCCTTGTTTACACAGAGTATCGAGCCGAAGGTATAGTCGATAAGGAATATCGGCGAATCATCTCCGGTCATTACATAGTAGCTCTCATATGTAGGAGTAGGGTCGCCTACATAGATAGTATGAACTTTATCGTTTTCGGTAACAGATACTTTTATAGGATCGTCAAGACCATATTTAGCTTTATCGGTTTCCTCCAGCTTTTTTTTAGCAGTAAGGTTACTCATATATGAGCAGATCGTGTTCATAAGACTGTCGTTCACAACGAACTCGTCAGTGCTGGTCAGCTTCCATTCGGAGTCTTTAAATTCTGCGGTATAGTCGCCGCTTTCATTGTGGATATCCACCTTTGTGCAGTCGTCTGCGTTGAAGCTGAACAGGTTTAGCTCGTTTTTTTCAGTTTCCTTTTTAGAGTCGCTTTTATTCTGAAAATGGCTGAATATCAGGTATCCGCCAAGGGACGCCGCAATAAGTATAACCAGAACAATAATGGCTTTTTTTATACTTTTCATTATGAATATCTCCTTTTAAGCCATACGCCGACGCCGGCTGCCGCAACAATTAACGGAGCTGCGATTATAATTATCATGATCGTGTTTGCGTCGCTTTTGTTGCTGAGAGTCATATAGTCATAGGTTTTTTCTCTTACAGGGATGCCCATGTTTACATCGCTGTTGTACATCCATGAGATAGTACTGAGGTACATATATACGGATACGAGGGAGTATTCCTCCTGAACGTTTTCATCGTCAATAAATTCAGCGTTGCCCATTACAACGAGTTTGGAGCTGTTTCTGTTCTTATCCATTGAATATGCGGCAAGATCAAGAATACCGCTCAGCTTTTCAGGGTCGGCAGCCGGGTTTCCATAAGGCTCGCCAACAGCCGTTTCGTTTGTTTCCATAAGCGGATAGATAACAAGGTTTTCGCTCTTTCCACCGGTCATGTCGTAGAAGCTTCTTGAAGCCGGCATATAAGGAACAAAGTTTTCATAATCTGCAAGAGCAGACGTAAGGTCGATTGCGTTTTCGTCATCCTCGCTTGGCTGTACAAGATTTACGATAACCTCGTATTCGTCTTCCGGCGCATGCTTTGAGGAGTCAGTTTCGTAAATTCTGTTGTAGTCCATGCCGATTCCATACTCAGCCATAAGAGCTTCAATGTTTGTATACTTTACTTCCTCTTTGTTAGGGGACATAAGCAGGGAAACGTTACCGCCCTTGTCCATGTATTTGTCAAGCTTTTCAAGCTCGCTTTTGCTTATATCCGATTTCGGAGCCGGTACTATTATAACAGCGGCGTCGTCCGGAACGGCATTTTCAGAGGCAAGGTTTAGCTCCGAAGCGTTATAGCCGTAGTTTCTGAGGTTTGTTCTGAATTGGGTGTAGCTTTCGTCAAGAGTTTTTTCACCGTGGCCTGTAAGGAAGTATATTGTAGGGGATATTCCCTCTGCCACAGACTTTATAGCGCCTGTTACAAGGTTTTCGCCCTGGAAGTATGCGTTTTCAACAATAAGGTCGCCGTTTGAGTTGTATTCGTTACCCTCATAGGTATACATTGAAGTACCCGGTATACGTTTAATATTTTCACCGCATTTTACTACGATATCGCCGGAGGACAGTTTCAGATATCCGTTTGGATTAAGCTCCTTTACTATTTCCGGATTTTCGTTAGGGTCAATGTCCTTAAACTCAATATTATCAAGCTCTGAGAGCTGCTGCAGCATATTTACAAGAGCTAAGTTATTGTCGTCTGATTCTATGGTTTCCATTGTCATAAGAACGTAAAGCTCAACCTTTTTATTCATGGAGTTTATGTAGTCCGTAGTGGTTCTGCTGAGGCTGTACATTCTGTTAGGCGTCATATCGAATTTGACATCCAGCTTGTCCGCTATAATGTTTACAGGGATCGTCACTACAAGAAGCATTACCGCAAGGATCCATGCCAGCGTGGTGTATTTGAAATTCTTTTTGGATTTTTTCATTATTCAGTTACCCCCTGCTCCAGCGTCTTTTGTTGATAGAAATAATTGTCCAGCCGAGAAAAACAACGGACAGAGTTATAAAGAATACGATATCTCCAAGTCTGAATATGCCCTGAGAAAATACTGTAAATCTCTGCTGGGTAGAAAGCCAGCTCAGAACATCTGACACATGAGGTATTGACTGAATGAATGCGCTTGAGGCAAGATTGTCCACAAAGATGAGCAGTAGCATTGCCAATTCGCCCAGAACAGCCGCAATGATCGGACTTTCGGTAAAGGACGACATGAGCATGCCTACGGCTATACACGCAAGTCCCCACATATAGAAGCCCACGTATCCGCATACAAGGCTTGACCATACTACCTCGCCGGTAAGCATTGTTATAATAGGATAAAACAGGGTTGCCAAAAGCATTGTCAGGAACAGAGTTGCCACTGCAAGGAATTTTGCGGTAACTATCTGAAACACGCTGAGAGGACTTGACATGAGCAGGACTTCTGTTCCGCTTTTTCTTTCCTCTGCAAAGGTTCTCATTGTCAGTATTGGTATGAGAAGGATGAAGTAGAAAAAGTTGTTGTAAAAAATATTCGGGAATGAAAACTTATACTGGGAGCTGTCAATATTTGAGATTCCGGTTATAAACGGGAACGCAAAGATAAACAGGAACAAAGCGCCTACAACATATGCAAAAGGAGAATAGAAGTAGGACTGAAGCTCCTTTTTATATAGTGAAAACATTATTTTTCCTCCTCCTCTGATGCGGCGTCATTATCTATATTAAATTCGGCTTCGCTTTCGTCCTCGTCAAGCAAAGCTCTGAGCCCTTTCTTTCCGGAGTTCTGGGTCGTGAGCTTTACAAAAACGTCTTCAAGGCTTGACTTGACAGTTGAAACCTCGATGATCTCACAGCCTGCTGTAACGAGTCTTGAAATTATTTCCTTACGAGCTTCCTCTCCTGCGATAGAAACTGTATATGTATGCACGTTAGTTTCAACATATGTAATATCGCTTGGTATAGAAACTCCTGGGATTGCCCCCATAGTAATGAGGACCTTGTCCTTGTTTCCTTTGACCTTTATAATAAGAGTGAGGTCGCCGCCTACGCTGCTTTCGAGATTTTCAATGGTATCGTCAGCTCTTATTTCGCCATGGCTGATAATAACGACCCTGTCGCATACAGCCTGTATTTCCTGGAGGATGTGGGAGCTGAGTATCACAGTATGATCCTTTTTCAGATCCTTTATAAGCTTTCTTACCTCCATGACCTGATTCGGGTCAAGACCTACCGTAGGCTCGTCCAGGATAAGGAACTTAGGACTTCCCAGCAGAGCCTGTGCAAATCCCACACGCTGTCTGTATCCCTTTGAAAGATTGCGGATAAGTCTTTTCTTCATATCCTTTATTCCGAGTCTTTCCATTGCGTTTTCGATCTGCTCTTTGCGCTTTCCGCCGCTCACGCCCTTTATGCCTGCAACGAAGCTCAGATATTCGTACACGCGCATATCCGGATAAACCGGAGGGATCTCCGGGAGATAGCCGATAAGCTTTTTAGCTTCTGACGGATTTTCCTCGATGTCGATGCCATTGATAATAACCTTTCCGCTTGTGGACGGAAGGTATCCTGTGACCATGTTCATAGTGGTCGATTTCCCGGCGCCGTTAGGGCCAAGAAATCCGAGGATCTCATTATCCCTGACATTGAAGCTGATATTCTTGACAGCAAGATTGCTGCCGTACAGCTTCGTAAGGTTTTTGATTTCGATCATTTATAAAGCCTTGCCTTTCCGTATAATTTTACTGATTTAATGTACAGCTCAAAACCGAGCCTTAATAATTATACTATTATATTGCATAAAAATCAACAGTTCCTGCATAATTTTATTGATTGGAGAAAAATTTTTTCCGAGTCGCCGCATTGTGGGAAGATGTACTGAAAATTTTTGAAAAAGCATATATAATATATGTATATTAAACTATGACTGTGTAAACTGCGTGATAAAAAAGTGTAAAATGCCGTTTCCCAAATATACGGTTTGTATAATTAAATGACATATTTACAAAACACACATAAAACAATAGTATGTGTTAAAAGTATTCTTAGCAAAATCAACAAATAAAAACGTTTAAGTATGTGCATTGCTACAAAAAAACATTTAAACTTGATTTGTTTTTATGTAAACTGTTGACAATTAAAAAATCGTGTACTATAATAGCATTAGAAATTCAATGGGATGCACTGTGTCATTCTATGAGCTTTTCAGGTGTGTTGCTTAAAGTTATATCTTGCCGCACTTATGGATATGCGATAAGCGTCTGCATCAGATACGTAAATTATTATCATTTAAATCAATTTTTAAAACGAGAGGAGAAAAATAATGATATTTCAGAAGAAAAAAGCTGTTTTAGCGTCAATTCTTTCTGCAGCTATGACTGCAAGCGCTATGATACCAGCTGTTTCAGCTGCTTCAACACCAGCTACAGCAGGTACAAGAACAAAGGACGAAGCTTTCGGTGAATCAACATATGCTGAAAGATTCCTGTCATTCTATGATGACGTAATCACACATGGTGTTGAAAACGGTTACCTTAGTGAAAACAACCCAGTAAGCGGCGGTTTTAACGTTCCTTACCACTCAGTAGAAGAGCTTTGCGTTGAGGCTCCTGACTACGGTCATGAAACAACATCAGAAGCTATGTCATACATTGTATGGATGGCTGCTATGAAGGATAACATTACAAAGAACGGTAATGTTGACGGCGCTGAATACACAAACGACCTTGATAAGGCTTGGAAGACTCTGGAAATGATGATTCCTTCAGTTCAGACTGGCTTTATGAAGAATACAAACCCAAGCGCTACAGTAAGCGATGAGTTTGAAACTCCTGAGCAGTATCCACAGGATATGATGACAGGCAATAATGGTCTTAACCCTATTCATAAGGACTTCTGTCAGGCATACAGCGGCGATAGTGGTATTTACCTTATGCACTGGCTCGCTGACGTAGATAACTGGTATGGTTACGGCACAGGCAAGACCTTTACATTTATCAATACATTCCAGCGTGGTGAGCAGGAATCCTGTTGGGAAACAGTTCCACATCCATCAGTTGAAATGCTTGAATATGGTATGAAGGGCACAAGAGGTATTAAGGGTGTATTCTCAACTGAAACTACTGTTGCTAAGCAGTGGTCATACACTAACGCACCTGACGCTGAAGACCGTGCTATCCAGGCTGTATACGCTGCAAACAGATGGGGCGTTGGCGATGCTGATGTAAGCGCTAAGGCTGGTAAAATGGGTGACTACTGCCGTAACAATATGTTCGATAAGTACTATAAGGCTATCGGAACTACTGACAAGTGGTCACAGAGTGCAGGCTATCAGGGCGCTCATTACCTCATGTCATGGTATACATCATGGGGCGGAGCTATTGACGGCTCATGGACATGGCAGATCGGTGCAAGCCACTGTCACGAATTCTATCAGAACCCACTGGCTGCATACGCACTTCTTGATAAGGGCGATAACGGCTTGAATAAATACATGAAGGCAAGCGGCGCTACAACTGACTATGAGAAGTCACTTCAGAGACAGCTTGAATTCTATCTCTGGCTCCAGTCAGCAGATGGTCCGATCGCTGGTGGTGCTACAAGCTCATGGAACGGTCGTTACGAGGAAATGAAGTACAGTACAACTGATGGTGGTACAACTTCACTTTACGGCGATATTTCAACAGCTGCACACTTTAACAACGAGGATCCTACAAAGTTCTATGACATGGGTTACCTTGAACATCCTGTATATCATGACCCAGGTTCAAACCACTGGATCGGTAACCAGGTATGGGCTGTTCAGCGTCTTGCAGAGCTTTACTACTATGTAAAGACTGATAAAACACAGGCTGTTAACATTACAGCAGGTGGACTTTCAATCGATGCAGCTCTCAAGCAGATCCTTGATAAGTGGGTTGCTTGGTGGTTCACACCAAATGAGAGCGACAATGGTCTTTGCCCTGTTGAGCTTGACGTTAACGCTAAGGGTGAAAAGGAAGAAGGAAGCTTCTCAATCGCTGCTACACTTGATTGGCAGGGTCAGCCGGATAACTGGACAGGTGCTCCATCAGCTAACAGCAAGCTCCACTGCACAGTTAGAAACAGAGGATCAGCTGACTTCGGTTGCGTATCTTCACTTGCTAACACTCTTATTTACTACGCAGCTGCTGAGGGCGCTACTTCTGCTGCTGCTTCAACAGTTCCTACATCAAGCACAAAGCTGGCTGATAAGGCTCTCTACACAGCAAGAGAACTTCTTGACCGTGAGTGGAAGCTCGGTCGTGATGATATCGGTCTTACACTTCCTGACAGCAACGGAAGCATGTATAAGCTGTTTGATCAGGACGTTTGGGTTCCTACAAACTACAACGGTACAATGCCTAACGGTGATGCTATCAAGAACGGCATCAAGTTCCTTGATATTCGTTCAAAGTACCTCACAGAGGGTGATAAGGAAGGTAAGGTTGCAGAATACAAGGCTATTTATGATTCACTTCCATCTAATGCTACAAATGCTGAGAAGGAAGAGGCTATGAAGGCTGTTGAACTTAAGTACCACAGATTCTGGCATGCCGGCGATATCCTCCTTGCTCTTGGTACAATGAATGAATTGTATCCAGATGTTAAGCCTGATACAAAGGATGTTGATCCACAGCCAAGTACTGATGAGAGCATTGATAAGAGCAAGCTCCTTTGCGGCGATGTTAACTGCGATAAGACAGTTGACCTTCAGGATCTCGTTGCACTGGCTAAGTACCTTGCAGATTCAAAATCTTATCCGCTTCAAGCAGAAGGATTGCTTAATGCAGATAGCAATCATGATGGTTTCACTACAAATCCTGATACTGTAAACCTTCTTAAGTATGTTTCTGAGCAGATCACAAAAGCAGAATTCTGCCCTACACACTATGGAAAATAATCAATACTTGATTTAAATGATATAGTAATATAAAAATCCGGCCTTTATGGTCGGATTTTTTATTTTTACTTGATTTATTTACATTAGAGTGTTATAATAATATAATAGCATAATTGGGACAAAAATTTAGGAGGATAACACCGTGATACGAAGCATGACAGGTTACGGGCGGTGGCAGGAAATCGTTAATGGACGCGACATTCTTGTAGAAATCCGTTCGGTCAATCATAGATACTATGAATTTTCTTCAAGGCTTCCAAGAGCTTTTGGCTATCTTGAGGAAAAATTGAAAACTTTTATTAAGGGCAGTATTGCAAGAGGCAAGGTTGAAGTAAGCGTTTCAATAAATAATCTTAACGGACGTGAAGCCAGTATTAAGGCTGATAAAATTATGGCGGCTGGATACATAAACGCTTTGCGTGAGGTCAATACTGAACTTGGACTCAAAGACGACCTTACCCTTTCAAGGCTTATAAAGTTTTCGGATATTTTTACCATTCAGAAAATCGCTGACAACGAAGAAGAGATATGGAATGATGTCAGAGGCGTTGCGGAAACGGCTTTGAAAAAATTTGTCGCTATGCGTGAAAACGAGGGCGAAGCACTGAAAGAGGACCTTCTTAAAAAGCTTGACTATATCGAAGAAATGCGGCTAAAGGTGGAGGAGGAGGCACCTCAGACTTTAAGTGCATATCGTGAAAGACTGTATGAAAAGCTGAAAGAGGTTTTGGGAGATACCAATATTGACCAGCAGCGTATTCTCACTGAGGCGGCTATCTTTGCAGACAGGATCGCAGTGGATGAGGAGACTGTAAGGCTGCAAAGTCATATAAAACAGTTTAGGCAGCTTATCATCACAAGCGTTGAGCCTGTGGGAAGAAAGCTTGACTTTCTTGTTCAGGAAATTAACAGGGAGATCAACACTATCGGCTCAAAGGCACAGGACCTTGAGATTACCAAATTTGTGGTCGATATGAAGTCAGAGGTTGAGAAGATCAGGGAACAGATACAGAATATTGAATAGGAGAGTTTATGCAGCTTATTAATATTGGTTTCGGAAATATGGTTTCTTCGGCAAAGCTTGTTGCGATCGTGAGCCCTGAGTCCGCTCCTATAAAGCGCATAGTTCAGGACGCAAGGGATAAGGGTATGCTTATAGACGCAACCTATGGAAGACGAACAAGAGCCGTGATCGTTATGGACAGCGATCATGTTGTTCTGTCTGCAATTCAGCCGGAAACCGTTGCTGCGAGACTTGACAGCAATGAAGAGGAGGCAGAGGATGAATAAGGGTTTGCTAATAGTAGTGTCAGCGCCGTCAGGATGCGGTAAGGGTACTATTCTTTCTGAGATTTTAAAGGAAGACGGATACTACTATTCGGTGTCGGCTACCACAAGAAATCCCCGCGAGGGCGAGGTGGACGGCGTTAACTATCACTTTATTTCTAAAGAGGAATTTCAGAAGCGCATAAGTGAAAACGGTATGCTTGAATATGCTCAGTATTGCGGCAATTATTACGGCACTCCTAAAAAAGAGGTTGACGAGATGCGCAGTAAGGGCAGGGACGTGATCCTCGAGATAGAGGTTCAGGGTGCAATGAAAGTTAAAAAGCTTTGTCCGGACGCCGTATTCATTTTTATCGCTCCACCATCGGTTGCAGAGCTTGAAAGAAGACTCAGAAAAAGAGGTACGGAAACCGATGAAGTTATCGCTCAGCGTGTTGCTGAAGCGGAGGGTGAAATAAGCCATGCCGGTGAGTATGACTATGTTATAGTCAACGGCGCTCTTGAGGATGCAATAGAAGATTTTAAGACGGTCGTAAGAGCTGAAAAACTCAGAGCAGACCGTTCAGAATATTGATTTAGAGGTGTTTTTATTATGATGCTTAGACCAGCGGTTACGCAGCTTATATCAAAAAACGAGAGCTGTTATTCTCTTGTTATCGGCGTTGCAAAGCGTGCAAGACAGATCGCAGACGAGCTTTATGAGGGCAATCAGACTCTTGAGGAAAAGCCGGTGAAGACGGCTGTTGACGAGCTTGCAGGAAACAAATACAGGCTTGTTGAGCCAATAGAGGTCGAAAATAAAGACTGAAATAATTAGGCAACACCGCACAAAGGCCGCCTGAGGGCTTTGTGCAAATCTGTTTGCGATTTTTAGGCACAATCCTTGTGCGGTATTGCCTATAGCATAAGCTCCGGGAGGTATGAATTTGAGCGGCACTAAAATGAAAGCTATGGTTGCAGTAAGCTCTGCGGCATATTCCTTTGACAAGCCATATTCATATCTTATACCCGGAGAAATGCTGGAAACGGCTAAGCCAGGGTCAAGAGCTATTGTTCCTTTTGGAAGAGCAAACAGAAAACGCATCGGTATTATTTTAGCAGTAGAACCGATTTTGCCGGAAGATAGGGGACTCAAACCGCTGTTTTCCATACCGGATGACAGCCCGGTGCTCAGCAGTGAAATGCTGGAGCTTATGTATTGGCTCAGAGATAATACTTTCTGCACATATTTTGACGCAGTGAAAACATTGCTGCCGTCAGGAATGAATATAAATATCGGTGAAGAATATGCTCTTGCAGAGCCGCTGCCCGATACGCCGCTTTCCTGTGAGGAGAGCAACTTTTTGCGCTTTCTTGAAAATTGCAGGTCACGGGACGAGTTTAGGCGCTTTATAAACTGCGCCTCAGGCTCGGAGGAAAAGGCGATAGTCCGCTCTTTGATCGAAAAAAAGTACATAATCCTTAAGATCAGTCAAAAGCGAAAGACAAAGGAAAGTTATATAAAAATGCTCAGGCTTTCAAAGGAGTATATTGACGCTCCGGAAAGCTTTAAGCTGACTCCAAAGCAAAAAGCTCTTGCCGAAATAATCGGCGAAAGAAAAAGCGTTTCCACAAAGGAGGCATGCTATCTTGCAGGGGTTACGAGCCTTGTGGCGGAAAACCTTGTAAAAGCTGGAGCTGCTGAGGGCTTTGAAAGCGATAATTTTCGTATGGTGAATATTGGTAAATCCCATTCCAGGAGCATTGAGGATGTGAAGCTTACGGATTATCAGCAGCCGGTATATGACAGGGTCGCAAAGCAGATAGATGAGGGCAGACCTGAGTGTTTTTTGCTTCATGGAATCACCGGAAGCGGCAAGACCTCGGTGTTTGAAAAGCTTATAGGGCATTGCGTTAAGACCGGAAAGCAGGCGTTGTTGCTCATTCCGGAAATATCCCTCACTCCTCAGATGGTAAGGCGGTTTCAGGAGCTTTTTGGCGAAACTGTTGCAGTCCTTCACAGTGGTCTTACAGATGGTCAGAGGCTTGATCAGTATAGGCGTATAAAGCTGGGCCTTGCAAGTATAGCCATTGGCACAAGGAGCGCTGTATTTGCGCCCTTTGATAACATAGGTCTTATAATAGTTGACGAGGAGGGAGAGCGCTCCTATAAATCCGACAGCTCTCCAAGATACAATGCCATAGAGGTGGCAAAAAAGCGGTGCAGAACCCACGGTAGCGTTCTGCTTCTTGCATCAGCTACTCCGTCGGTTGAAAGCTATTATAATGCCATGAAGGGCAGGTATAAGCTTCTTGAAATGAATAAGCGATATTCGGGAGCGGTTCTGCCCGAGGTCACCATTGTCGATATGAACGACGAGCGTATGGAGGGAAATACAACTGAGTTCAGCCGTAGGCTTACGGACGAAATAAGAGAGAACCTTAAAAAAGGCGAGCAGACAATACTGCTGCTGAACCGCAGGGGATATCATACGATCATAAGCTGCTGTGACTGCAACAAGCCTTTGTATTGTCCTAATTGCAGCGTTCCTATGACATATCATAAAGCCAATGATTCGCTGATGTGCCATTATTGCGGTCATGTTCAGTCCATGGCGGAGGCATGCCCTGTCTGCGGAGGTCAAAGGCTTATTCAGATGGGATTCGGCACTCAGAAAATGGAGGAGCAGCTTTCCATGCTCTTTCCGGAGGCGAGGATACTCAGAATGGACGCCGATACCACTTTTTCAAGGGATTCTTATGAAAAGAGATTCAAGGCGTTTGCAGACGGAGAGTATGATATAATGGTCGGCACACAGATGATTGGAAAGGGACTTGATTTTCCGAATGTGACCCTTGTGGGAGTATTGTCAGTTGACAAGGCGCTGTATGCTGGAGATTTCAGAAGCTATGAGAGAACCTTTTCACTGGTCGCTCAGGTAGTGGGAAGATGCGGCAGAGGCAGCAAAAAGGGAAGAGCATTTTTACAGACCTTTATGCCGGAGCATTATGTTTTAAGTCTTGCAGCTGCCCAGGATTACAAAAAATTTTACAATGAGGAGATCGCCGTAAGACGTGCTTTGATTTTTCCGCCTGTATGCGACATATGTGCGCTGGGTGCAAGCGGTGAAAATGAGGATATGACAATGAGCGCTGCCGAGGCGCTTGTGGATATAATACGGCAGAGGATAAAAAAGGATAATATAAGCTTTCCGCTGAGAGTTTTAGGACCTGTTAAGTGTTCATATGGCAAGCTGAGCGGAAAGTACAGATACAGAATAATAATCAAATGTAAAAACACAGCCGGTTTCAGGGCGTTTGTCGGAAGGATTTTAGAGGACTTCGGAAGGCTCAGAAAGTTTTCAAGAGTGAGCTTTTATGCTGATATCAACGGCGATATAGGAATATAGGAGGAAGTTATGGCACTGAGAAATATAAGACAGAAGGACGATCCGGTACTGAGAAAGAAATGTAAGACAGTTGAGGTCTTTGATGAAAAGTTGGGTCAGCTTATTGACGATATGACGGAAACTCTTTACAAGGCTCAGGGAGTAGGACTTGCAGCGCCTCAGGTGGGCATACTAAAGCGTGTGGTCGTGATCGACGTGGGAGACGGTCTTATTGAGGCAGTAAATCCTGAGATCATAAAGAAAAGCGGAAAGCAGAGAGGCGTTGAGGGATGTCTTTCCTGTCCTCAGCAGTGGGGATATGTGACCCGTCCTGCCAAGTGCCGCCTAAAGGCTCAGGACAGGCATGGAGAGTTTTTTGAAATGAATCTTACAGAGCTTGGCGCAGTATGCGCATGCCATGAGGTCGATCACCTTGACGGCAAGCTTTTCATTGATATTGTAGAGGAATTTGTCCAGCCGGAGGAATGAGTATATGAAAATTGTTTTTATGGGAACCCCGGATTTTGCAGTGCCATGCCTTAAAGCGCTGGCGGAAAGCGAAAACGAGGTCGCTGCTGTTTTTACCCAGCCGGATAAGCCAAAGGGCAGAGGCTATAAGATGATACCTACTCCGGTGAAAAAATGCGCTGTGGAGTACGGTATTCCCGTGTATCAGCCTGTTTCTCTGCGAAAGGGAGAAGACGCTGAAAGCGCTCTCGATACTTTAAGACAGCTCGCTCCGGAGCTTATAATCGTAGTTGCCTATGGACAAATACTTCCGGAAAGCGTTTTGAATCTTCCTGAGCATGGCTGTATAAATATACATGCTTCACTGCTCCCGGAATACAGAGGAGCAGCTCCGATACAGTGGTGTGTTCTTGACGGAAAAAGGAAGACAGGAGTCACCTCCATGATGATGGAAAAGGGCCTTGACACAGGAGATATGCTTATTAAGGCTGAAACTGAAATAGGTGAGGACGAAACCGCATCACAGCTTCATGACAGGCTTTCGGAAATGGGAGCTGAGGTTCTCCTTAAAACAGTTGAGGCGGTGAAAAACGGAACTTTAAGTCCTCAGAAGCAGGACGACGAAAGCTCCACCTATGCAAAAATGATAACAAAGGATATGAGCGCTCTTGACTTTTCCAAGCCGGTTCAGACAGTCCATAACACAATAAGAGGTATTACAGGCTTTACCATGCTGGAGGGGAAAAGACTCAAGGTATATAAAAGCACAATATCCGATATGATATCAACAGAGGCTCCGGGAACAGTCGCCGATCCGGAGAGCTTTACAATAGTATGCGGCGACGGTAGGTGCATAAGCTTTCTGGAGGTTCAGTACGAGGGCGGAAAACGCATGGCGGCAGACGCCTTCCTGAGAGGAAGAAAGCTTTCAAAGGGGCAGATTCTGGGGTAATTGAAAGGAGAATGTACTATGTACTATTATTTACTTGCGATTATTCCTTTGATCGTGGCTATGATCGCTTCGGCAAATGTTAAAGCCACATACAGCAGATATCAGAAGATGTTCAATTCAAGAGGTCTTACAGGCGCTGGAGCTGCAAGACAGATACTTGATTCAAACGGACTTTATAATGTCGGGATAGAACACATTTCCGGCAATCTTACAGATCACTACGACCCAAGGGCAAATGTTGTAAGACTTTCGGATTCCACTTATAACAGCTCCTCCGTTGCAGCGGTGGGGGTTGCCGCTCACGAGGTTGGGCATGCGGTCCAGCATGCGGTAGGGTATACTCCCATAAAGATACGTACAAAGGTAATTCCTCTGACAAATATAGGCTCATCACTTTCATATCCCCTTGTTCTGATAGGACTTATCTCAGGAGCAACGGCACTTATAAACTTTGGAATTATTCTTTTCTTTGCAGTTGTATTTTTTCAGTTCGTAACACTCTTTGTAGAGTTTGACGCAAGCTCAAGAGCTATGAAGACCCTTGAAAGCTATAATATGCTGGAGGGAAGCGAGCTTAAAGCGTCAAGAAAGGTGCTTACGGCTGCGGCGCTTACCTATGTTGCCGCATTGTTTACTGCTGTTATGCATCTTGTAAGGCTACTTCTTATGGCAAGAAGCAGGGATGACAGATGAGCAGCGCAAGATACTGTGCTGTAAAGCTGCTGGGGAGGACATTTTCCGGAGGGGGATATTCAAATATCCTCCTTGACTCCGCTTTGTCGGAGTGGGATATGGAGCAAAGGGAAAAAGCTTTCTGTACATCTCTTTATTACGGAGTGCTTGAAAGAAGGATAACCCTCGATCATATTATTTCCGGTTACAGTAAAACGAAGCTTTCAAAGCTTCACCCGGATATTTTGAATATACTCAGGATCGGAATATACCAGCTTAAATATATGGATGGCGTTCCCGAAAGTGCAGCAATAAATGAAAGTGTGAAGCTTGCTAAAAAAATGAGGCTCCAGAGGCTTTCAGGCTTTGTCAATGCAGTTTTAAGAAGCTTTCAGCGTGACGGCTTTGAAATAAAGTATCCGGATAAAAAGTCCCAGAAAATGGCGGTCATGTATTCCTCTCCGCAGTGGCTTGTAAACAAGCTTATAGAGGAATACGGCGAGTCTGCGGCGGTATCACTGCTTAAAAGCTACTGTGAAAAGCCTCCTGTAACGGTAAGACTGAATACGTTAAAGGGTAGCGATGGAGATATTCTCAGAGAAATGGAGGAACTCCAGCCGCAAATGTGCAGCATGCCGGAGCACTGTGCAGCGCTTGGAAATCCGGCTGCCGTTACAAAATCGGAGGCTTTTAAAAATGGCATGTTCCATGTTCAGGATATAGCTTCTCAGCTGTGCTGTATGGCTCTCTCCCCGAAGGAGGGGGAAACGGTTCTGGATATGTGTTCCGCTCCGGGAGGGAAAGCCTTTACTATGGCTCAGCTTATGAATGGAAAAGGCAGTATATACGCTTTTGACCTCCATGAAAGCAGAGTAAGGCTTATACAAAAAGGCGCCCAGCGTCTTGGACTTTCAAATATAATTGCCGAATGCGGCGATGCTTCAAAGCACAATGAGGATATTCCCCCTGCGGATAAAATTTTATGCGATGTTCCTTGCTCAGGGCTTGGAGTCATAAGGCGCAAGCCTGAGATAAAATATAAAGCTCCGGAGGAATTTGAGAAACTTCCGGAAATCCAGTACGGCATTCTTGAAAATGCCGCTTCATACCTTAAAATCGGCGGAGAGCTTGTATACTCCACATGCACTTTAAGCCGTGCTGAAAACGATGAGGTTATTAAGCGTTTCCTTGAAAATCACAGTGATTATAAAGGCATAAGCTTTCTGGAGGACCTGGGAGAGCCGTTCGGAGGTTACAGGGCGACTCTTGTTCCGGAGTATTTCGGAAGCGACGGATTTTTTATTTCAAAGCTTAGAAGAATCGGGTGAAACATTGGAAAAGACAGATATTTTGTCGCTGACTCTCAGCGAGCTTGAAGAGGAAATTCTGAAGCTGGGCGAGAAAAAATTCAGAGCAAAACAGATATTTAAGTGGCTTCATGTAAAAAAAGTGCGCAGCTTTGATGAAATGACTGATTTATCTTTGGAGCTTCGTACAAAATTAGCTGTTAGGTTTTGTCTAAATCAACTAATTATAGTGAGAAAGCTTGAATCTTGCATGGATAATACGGTAAAATATCTGTATGAGCTTTCTGACGGCGGACATATTGAAACCGTTTTGATGGAATACAGCTACGGAATGAGCCTTTGCGTGTCAACTCAGGTTGGGTGCAAAATGGGATGTAATTTCTGCGCTTCCACTATTGCAGGCTTTGTAAGGAACTTAGAGCCGTCGGAAATTTTAAATCAGGTCTATGAAACCGAGAGAGACAGCGGAAGGAAGATCACCGGGATAGTACTTATGGGTATCGGCGAGCCTTTGGATAACTTTGACAATGTGATAAGGTTTCTCCGTCTTGTATCGGATCATGAGGGAAATGGTCTGAGTCTCAGGCACGTTACTCTTTCCACATGCGGTATCGTTCCTAAAATAAACGAGCTTGCAGAGCTGCGGCTGGGTCTTACTCTTTCAGTATCCCTTCACAGTCCGGAAAACAGCCGCAGAAGTGAAATAATGCCGGTCAACAGAACATATAATATAGACGAGCTTATAAACGCATGCAGGGGATATATAGAAAAGACCGGAAGAAGGGTCACCTTTGAGTATGCCGTTATTGACGGAGTAAATTCTTCCCATGAAGACGCAGCAAAGCTGTCAGCGCTGATATGGGGAATGAATTGTCATGTAAATCTCATACCGGTAAACAAAGTAAAGGAAAGAAAATATAGATCAAGCCGTGAATCGGCGCTTAAATTTCAAAAGTATCTTATGGACATGGGTATTAACGCAACAGTAAGAAGAACCCTTGGAAGCGATATAAACGCTGCCTGCGGACAGCTTAGGCGTGAAGCTGAAAAGGGAAAACAGAGGTGAAGATATTGAAGTATGTCAGTGCGACCGATATAGGTCTTGTACGTGAAGAAAATCAGGATATGGTTCGTGTGGACGAGTTCGGCGGAAACGTCCTTGCAGTCGTTTGCGACGGTATGGGAGGCGAACGCTCAGGTCATGAAGCCAGCAGTATAGCCATAAATGAAGTATTCAGGCGGTTCAGTGAAGGCTATTCAGGGGATATGGATACCGTTGCGGTAAGGCAGCTTATGACGGCTTCTATATCTGCGGCTAATTCTGTTGTCTATACAACGGCAAGAATGGATTACAAAAGCTTCGGAATGGGAACTACATGCGTTGCGGTCTATATTGACGACAAATATGTCTATGTTGCAAACGTCGGGGACAGCAGAGCCTACTATATCTGGAACGGCGAGCTTAATCAGATAACCTCCGATCATACCGTTGTGAATATGCTTTTACAGCAGGGAAAGATCGACCGGAGCCAGGTCTTTAATCATCCAAAGAGAAATATGCTTACAAAGGCTGTAGGGGTTGAAAAAATTGTAAAGCCCGACTTTTTCCGCTTAAAGCGCATAGACAACTTCAAGATAATTCTTTGCTCCGACGGACTATCCGGCTATTGCAGCGACGAGGAAATATATGAAGTGCTTCAGAGCAGTCCTCTTGAGGAGGTTTCCGGAAAGCTTATTGATCTTGCGCTGAGCAAGGGCGGAAGGGATAACATAACTTTGGCGGTAATAACAGATTGAGATATACAGGAGTGTAGAGTTGAATGGATAAGAACATTGGAAAGAAGCTTGACGGAAGGTATGAGCTTACCGAGCTTATCGGCGAGGGAGGCATGGCGGACGTCTATAAGGCAGTGGATGTTGTTGACAACAAGACTGTTGCGGTAAAGATATTGAAAAAGGAATTTGCCGAAAGCGAGGAGTTTCTCAGAAGATTCAGAAACGAGTCAAAGGCTATTGCCGTTCTTTCACATCCTAATATTGTAAAGATATATGATGTGGGATTTTCTGAGAAGATCCAGTTTATCGTTATGGAATATATCGACGGCATAACCTTAAAGGAATATATAGAAAATGAGCATGTTCTGGACTGGAAGGACGCTGTCCATTTTGTAATACAGATACTGAGAGCCTTGCAGCATGCCCATGAGAGGGGCATTGTCCATAGGGATATAAAGCCTCAGAACATAATGATGTTTACCGACGGCACTATAAAGGTCATGGACTTCGGTATCGCTAAATTCGCAAGGGAAGAGGGTAAGACGGCTACCGATCAGGCTATCGGCACTGTACACTATATAAGCCCTGAGCAGGCGAGAGGCGACGTTACCGACGCAAAAAGCGATCTTTATTCTGTAGGGGTTATGCTCTATGAAATGCTCACGGGACAGAAGCCTTTTGATACTGATAATCCGGTTTCAATTGCAGTAATGCACATGCATAATCAGGCAGAGGCGCCAAGAAGCATTAATCCGAATATCCCTGTGGGTCTCGAAGAGATCATAATGCATGCAATGGAAAAGAATCCGGAGGACAGATATCAGACAGCCATTGAAATGATGGACGATATTGAAAAGTTCAAGGCCGATCCGTCAATTGTTTTCGGATATGTGAAGCAGAGCGTCAGCGTTCCGGCAGGGGAGGATTCTCCTACAAGATACTTTGAAGCTGTAAACGATGACGACGCCATGGTTTATACTGACGACGATGATTATGACAACGTTGAAAGTCAGCTCAGCAAAAATAGGAATTATATGGATGAATACGACGAGGACTATTCCGATCTTGACGAGGAGGAGGGTAAGGAGAAATCCTTGTTTGTGCCTATTCTGTCAGCCGTTACCGTCGTTGTAATTATGGTTGCGGTATTCTTTATTGCGACCCTTGTTAAGGGAGTACTCAGCGGAGAAAACAATAAGGGCGATAATTTTGCAATGCCTAACCTTATCGGTTACGATTATAACGAGGCAGTAGAGCTTTATCCGGACCTTGACATACAGGTAAAGGAGAAGGGCTACTCCGACCTTGAAAAGGATAAGATATACGATCAGCTTACAAAAGAGGGCAAGAAAATCTCTAAGAACGAAACTGTTTACGTATGTGTAAGTCTCGGACCTAAGACCGTAAAGGTGCCTAACGTGGTCAACTACCACTATAAAACGGCAGGTCAGGCTATTGAATCCCTTGGACTTGTGGTTGAATTTAAGGAGCTTGGCGACAGCGATGTTGAGGCAGAGCTTGTTATAAAAACCGAACCGGAGGCTCTCTCCGAGGTCGAACCGGGTTCAACAGTACTTGTATATGTAAGCACAGGAAATGAAGCTAAAGAAATTGAAATGGACAATTATGTAGGGCAGGATATTGAAGATGCCAAGGAGAAGTGCGGATTCCTGGGACTTAAAGTAAAAACAAAGAAAAAGGATTCATCCGAGGATGAGGGAATTATTCTTGAACAGAGCATAGAGCCGGGAGAAAAGGTTCCTTCGGATTCAACGATCACCTTTACTGTCAGCACAGGAAAGGAGCCGGACGGCACAGTTGATATGACCTTCTATTTGCCGAGCACTGCTACCGGAAGATTTACTATTTCCTTCTATGACGGAAGCTCTCCGATCTACGAGAGTCTTACAGTCGCCGCAGATTATTCAAAGGAAGCGAAGATAACTGTTCCAGGAAAGGGCAGCAAGACCATTACTGCGGTCCTTAATAATCTGAGCAACGGAATGTCCTATGAAATGGGAAAATATGAAATGGATTTTGAAAAGGGCGAGTTCAACACGGTTTCCGAGGATATAGATACAGCGTTTAAGGCTGTTGAGGGAGTTGTGACACAGCCTCCTGCAACTCAGCCTCCGGTAGTTGTTACTCAGCCTCCTGCAACTCAGCCTCCTGCAACTCAGCCTCCTGCGACTCAGGCTTCTGAGGTGAACTATGAAGACAGCAATGTGGTGGTAGATTAATGGCAGAGGGCATTATAACTAAATCAATCGGGGGACTCTATGTTATCGAGTCCCCCGACGGCATATTTCAGTGCAAAGCAAGGGGGATATTCCGCAACAGAGGTATTTCTCCAAGCGTGGGGGACAGAGCGGAATTTTCAGACGGGGTAATTACAGAGGTACTGCCGAGGAAAAACAGCATAACAAGACCTCCTCTTGCAAATCTTGACCAGCTTATATTTGTGATATCAATGTCCGAGCCTGCGCCTAACATGCTTATACTGGACAAGTTTATTGCTGTGGCTGAGTATCAGAATATCGAGCCTGTGATAGCAGTTACCAAAATAGACATTGAGGACTACAGGGAGTTTTCTGAAATATACCGCAGAGCCGGAATAAGAGTATGCGTAATAGACTATAATTCAGATGATCCGGCAAGTGAGATAAGGCAGATTCTGAAAGGAAAAATAAGCGCCTTTACGGGAAATTCCGGAGCGGGAAAATCGACTCTTCTCAACGAGGTCTGTTCAGATTTTGACATACCGACAGGGGAGATAAGCAAAAAGCTTGGAAGAGGAAGGCATACCACAAGGCATGCGGAGCTTTACAGACTTCCGTGGGGAGGCTATATTGCAGATACTCCCGGATTTTCCACCTTTGAAACAAATCGTTATGGGATAATCCGCAAGGAGGAGTTGAGCGAATGTTTCCGTGAGTTCAGGCAGTTTGAGGGCATGTGCAAATTTCGGGACTGTTCACATACCGGCGAAAAGGGCTGTGCAATAGCTCAGGCTGTGGAAAGCGGAGAGATACCGAAGTCAAGGCATGAGAGCTATTGTACAATGTATGAAGAAGCTAAGCAGATAAAGGAATGGGAGCTTAAATAATGAAATGCTATATATTTGCCGGAGCGCCTGATGCAAAATGCTCCGGAGTAAAATTTGACAAGGAGCGCTATGTTATCTGCGCTGATGCAGGCTTTCGCCTTGCAGTGAAAATGGGAATAAGGCCGGATGTGCTTATAGGGGACTTTGATACCTACCGGAAAAAGCTTCCGGAGGATATTGAGGTAATACGTCACCCGGCTGAAAAGGATGACACGGATACCATGCTTGCAGTAAAGCTTGCCCTTGAGCGGGGATATAATAATATTGTCATATGCGGAGGCATAGGCGGAAGGCTTGACCATACCTATGCAAATCTCCAGACTCTGAGATACATTTTAAAGCATGGCGGAAACGGAGAGCTTGCCGGAGATGGCAGCTTTGTTACCATGCAGGGACCGGGGGTAAAGGTCTACAGCAATATGAACGGATATTATTTTTCACTGTTTTCCTATTCGGACGAATGCAAAGGCGTTACTGCATCCGGCTTTAAGTATCCTCTTAAAAATGCTGTGCTGAAAAACAGCTTTCCTTTAGGGGTCAGCAACCAGCTTACCGGAAATGCAGGAGTGATCTCCCTTGAAAAAGGCGTTTTGCTTGTTATGTATTCAAGGTAACACCGCACAAAGAACGCCTGACGGCTTTGCACACATCTTGCTGGCTTATTTTTCGCCATATCACATAAAAAGCTCTTGACATACACCAGTATGCCTGCGAGCTTTTTATGCAATCTGACGAAAAATCTGACTGCGCAATCTGCGCACAATCTTTGTGCGGTGTTACCTTAAAAGATATGAACCAAAATCCATAAGCTGAATATAATGAAGTAAAGACAGCGCAAAGCTGGCTAAATTTTCAGCGGAGGTGCAGGTTTTGAAAATCGTGGTTATAAAAAGCCCGAAGTTGCTTTCGGGTATAATGAGATTCATCTTTAAGATCAAAAAGGAAGAGGAAACGGAGTAAGTACATACTGTCCGACAGCTTTCGGAAAGCCGTGTGCTATACTGATTCATCATTAACCTATCGACAAATTTGCGGATTTAATACGCACTGTCAAGGGAGTTTGACGTAAGAGTGCGTATTCTATCCCGCAACCTTGTCTATAGAACGATAATGAATTAGTATAAAAGCATACGGCTTTTTTATTTTTCATATGATATATTGCTCCCGAAATTAAGTACTGAATCTTTTCTACACAGGGATCATGGAAGTTAACTTACGGAGCAATATAATGAAGGAGGGATCGTCATGGATGAAAAAACTATGCCAGAGACTGAAATCACAGAGCCTGATCTTATTGAAATGGTAAGGTCAAAGCACAGAGAGCCGGTCAGGGAGGAGCATATAAGCGATGTATTTGTGACTCAGCTTTGCCTGTGCATAGCCGTTATGCTTATTTTTGCAGCGCTGAATATATTTTACCCTGAAATATCCGGCGAGTTTTCAGACAGGATCAAGTTAGCTTCAAACGGAGAGCCGGAGCAGTTCATAGCCGACGCTGTAAGTAAGATTACGGGGTACATAAAATGATAAAATTTTCGGTGCTTGATACCGTGATAATTTTTGATTTCAGCTTTTTAGCGGCAATGGCTCTTGTGTTTCTCTATTGCGTGCCGGAAACTATCTGCATTGCCGCATGCGCCTGTATGTTCCATGAGCTTGGGCATATCATAGCCGCTCTTTCCCTTGGAGTGAAGATAAACCGTGTCGTATTCTGGGCTGGAGGCATAAGAATGATAGCGCCTCCGAGCCTTGCCTCTTACAGCCGGGAAACGATAGTCCTTTTAAGCGGTCCTGCTGCAAATATGCTGATAGCGGCGCTTATGGCTTTTGCAGGAAACGATACAGCCGCCGGAATAAACCTTGCCGTCGGACTTTTCAATCTCTTTCCCTATTCAAATCTTGACGGAGGGGCGGCGCTGAGATCCGCTCTTCATTTAAGAGCCGGAACAGTTCATGCCATAGCATTAGTGTTTACAGTGCTGCTTTCAGCTTTTATTGCAGCGTCCGGAATCGCTTCTCCTGGGGTATGGCTTACTGTTTTTCTGCTTATAGTTTTTGAAATTTTCTATAGCTGTTGATTATTTTGCGGAATTATAGTAGAATTAAGGAAGTGCTTTAAAAAACGGCGGTAATCGAAACTTACGGTTTTGATAAGAATAGTATAAACTGAAAGGAATTACAAAAATAATGCTCAGAGAAAAAATAGAAAAGCTGCTTCTGAAAGTGCAGAAGCCGGCAAGATATATCGGGGGAGAATCCGGCAGTATCGTAAAGGACAGGGAAAATATAAGCGTAAGGTTTGCCTTTTGCTTTCCGGATACTTACGATATAGGAATGTCCCATCTTGGAATGAAGATATTATATTCGCTTATTAATGAAAGGGAGGATTACTGGTGCGAAAGGGTATTTGCGCCGGGGCTTGATTTTGAAGAGCTTATGCGTGAAAATGATATACCCCTTTACGCCCTTGAAAGCCTTGATCCAATTAAGGATTTTGACTTTGTGGGCTTCACCATGCAGTACGAGCTTTCCTACACAAACGTTTTAAATATGCTTGATCTTGCAGGTATTCCGGTCCTTGCGAAGGACAGGGACGACAGCCTTTCCTGTATTGTTGTGGCAGGAGGTCCATGTGTCTGTAATCCGGAGCCTTTGGCAGATTTCTTTGACATCTTCATTTTAGGAGAGGGTGAAGAGGTAAATCTTGAGCTTATGGACCTGTATAAGGAAATGAAAGCGCAAGGGGCTTCTAAATCCGCATTTTTAAAGGCTGCCGCAAAAATAGACGGCATTTACGTTCCGTCCCTTTACAGCGTTTCCTATAACGAGGACGGAACGGTGCAGTCTGTTACAGCCTTAGACGGTTTAAATAAGCGTGTTAAAAAGAGGATCATAAAGGATTTTGACAGCGTTTATTATCCGGATAACTTTGTTGTTCCATTTACAGATATTGTTCACAACAGAGCGTCAGTTGAGGTATTAAGGGGCTGTATAAGGGGATGCCGTTTCTGTCAGGCAGGATTTATATACAGACCGTTTCGTGAAAAGTCCGCCTCGAATGTATGCCGTCAGGCGGTAGAACTTTGCAGCAATACAGGCTATGAGGAAATGTCCCTTGCTTCTCTCAGCACCTCGGACCATTCTCAGATAGGTGATATTTTAACGGGACTTATACCATATACCGAAAAGGAGCATATAAATCTGTCCCTGCCGTCCCTGCGTGTGGACAACTTTTCAAAGGAGCTTATGGACGAGATCAAAAAGGTGAGAAAGAGCGGTCTTACCTTTGCTCCAGAAGCAGGAACACAGCGGCTTAGAGATGTTATAAACAAAAACGTTACTGAGGAAGAGCTTATGAGAACCTGTACCACAGCCTTTAAGGGAGGCTATACAGGTGTAAAGCTTTATTTCATGATGGGACTTCCAACTGAAACGGACGACGATATAAGAGGCATCACAGAGCTTGCGCAGCGTGTTGTAGACCTGTTCTACTCTCTGCCGGACAGACCTAAGGGAAAGGGAGTGCAGATATCCATAAGCACAGCCACATTTGTGCCGAAGCCGTTTACGCCTTTTGAATTTGAGCCGCAGGCTACCCGTGAGGAAATAATGCACAAGCAGCAGGTCCTTATGGATTCGATCACTTCAAGGAAGATAAAAGCAAGCTGGCACGACCCGTCCACAAGTATTCTTGAAGCCGTCCTTGCAAGAGGGGACAGGCGAGTGGGACAAGCCGTTTACAGGGCATGGCGCAAGGGCTGTAAGTTTGACAGCTGGAGCGAGCATTTTAAGTTTGATATGTGGTCGGAGGCGTTTTCCGAGTGCGGTCTTGATATGGCGTTCTATGCAAGCCGCCGCAGAAGCTTTGATGAGATAATGCCATGGGATCACCTTGATTATTATGTATCAAAGGAGTTCCTTGTAAGGGAAAATAAAAAGGCGAAAAACGCTGAAACCACCCCTCACTGCCGGAGCAAATGCTCAGGCTGCGGAGTGAGCCGTGAGATAGGAGGTGCCTGCTTTGAATAAGATACGAGCTGTGTTTGCAAAAACAGGACGTGCAAAATATATATCCCACCTTGACCTTAACAGGTGTATGCAGAGAGCCTTTAAGCGTTCCGGACTGCCAGTATGGTATACCGAGGGGTTCAATCCCCATATTTACATAACCTTTGCCCTGCCTCTTTCCCTTGGATATGAAAGCGGCTGTGAGATAATGGACTTTAATCTCACAGAGGAAGTGCCTGAGGAAAGGATATTAAGCGCTTTGAACGGCGCTATGCCGGAGGGACTTCGTATTCTTAAAGTATATACTCCAAGTACAAAGCATACGGACATAGCTTTTGCCGAGTATGAGATCGTGTTTTCAGGTGAGCCGGAGGCGGTGTCCAAGAGCTTTCAGAGCTTTATGGAAAGCGACAGGATATCCGTCATGAAAAAGACAAAGCGTGGAGGAGTAAAGGAGATTGATTTAAAGCCGGATACTGAGGTAATCTCCCTGGGGATTAGAAACGGAAGCTTTACAGCGGTTTTAAGGCTTCCGGCAGGGAATGAAAAGAATATAAATCCGTCCCTGCTGACTGATGAATTTATCGGGCAGACGAATATTGGTGCGGAGGTGGAATCAGTCCGCAGAACAGGGATTCTTTCAAGCTCAGGAGAAGATTTTTTTTAAAAAAGGTATTGCATTATTTGTATTTTTGTGGTATGATAGATAAGCAATATTGTGGGAAGATTTCTTTTCAGTATTGTTTTAAGCATTTATCCGCAGAAGTATTCCATGCTTTTGCGAGAGTTTATGCCAGTGATGACATTAAACAGGACAGTCCGCTGCCTGCCGGAGCGAGCTTCGGGGTAATGGGTAAGAATGTCAGAAAACAGGAGGAAAAATTAAATGAACGCATTGGAAGCAATCAGCAATTCAAGCATCAAGAGCGAAGTACCTTCATTTGAGATCGGTGATACCGTTAAGGTACATGTTAAGATCAAGGAAGGCGACAAGAGCCGTATCCAGGTCTTCGAGGGCACAGTTATTGCCAAGAAGCACGGCGGAATCAGCGAAACCTTTACTGTAAGACGTGTAGCACACGGCTGCGGAATAGAAAGAGTATTCCCTCTTCACTCACCTGTTGTTGAAAAGGTCGAGGTTATCAGAAACGGTAAGGTTCGCAGAGCTAAGCTTTATTACCTCAGAGACAGAGTTGGTAAGGCTGCTAAGGTTAAAGAGCAGATCAAGTAAGCTGACGCTTGGAGGCAGCGGATATTTCCGCTGCGCCTTTGCCGATGAAAGGGGGACGTTAAAGTCCCTTTTTTGCTATTTTTGAAATATCAGAGCCTGCACATAAAGAGTATGAATGGAGAAAATAATTATGAGTGAAGATATACATGAAGAAATAAAAGAAGAAACAGAGCAGCAGGCTGATATAAAGTCTAAGGAAGAGCCTGAAAGCAAGCCGGAGCAGGAAGAGAATAAATCCTCTGTTATAGGGGATATAATGGACGTTATCGAGTCCATTATCAGTTCGGTGTTCTTTGTGGTGCTTTTGTTTGCATTTGTATGCCGTCCGGTAGCTGTGGACGGAAGGTCCATGCTGCCTACTCTCAAGGATAAAGATAGACTTATTCTTATAAGCGCATTCTATACTCCAGAGCCTGGGGATATAGTTGTTGTAAACAATGAGCATTCAAATACCTTTGTTCCGGGGTCTGAAACTGAGCTTCAGCAGGGACCGGGTATTTCTCCGGGGCCAAACGACGGCGGCACAAAGAGGATCATCAAGCGTGTTATAGCCAAAGGCGGTCAGGAGATAAATATCGACTTTGAAAACGGCATAGTTTATGTCGATGGAAAGGCGCTTTCAGAAAGCTATATAAATACGCCTACATATCGTGACGAGGGCGCTTTTGAATATCCTTTTGTCATTCCGGAAGGATATGTTTTTGTAATGGGCGACAACAGAAATGATTCTGCGGACAGCCGTGATAAAAGAGTAGGTCTTATCAAGGAAGAGGACGTTCTTGGAAAGGTCTTTTTGAGAGTTTATCCTTTTGACCGATTCGGACTTGTGGACTGACGGGGTTTCAGGTGAGCCTGACCGGTTTTGAAATATCAGCGCCTGCACATAAAGAGGCAGAATGGAGAATATCGATATGAGCGAAGATATGCACGAAGAAATGAAAGAAGATATAGAGCAGCAGGCTGCCGAAAGCGAGCCGAAGCAGGAAGAGAAGCAACCCTCTATTATAGGAGATATTCTGGACGTTATTGAGTCCGTTATAAGTTCAGTGTTCTTTGTGGTACTTTTGTTTGCATTTGTATGCCGTCCGGTAACTGTGGACGGAAGGTCTATGGAGCCTACTCTTCGGGATAAAGACAGGCTTATTCTTATAAGCGCATTCTATACTCCTACAGTAGGGGATGTGGTCGTTGTAAATAACCAGTATTCAAATACCTTTGTTCCGGGGTCTTCAACCGAGCTCCAGCAGGGACCGGGAATCCCTCCAAGTCCGGAATCAGGCGGCATAAAGAGGATCATTAAGCGCATTATTGCAAAGGGCGGTCAGGAGATCAATATCGACTTTAAGAAGGGTATTGTTTACGTTGACGGAAAGGCGCTTTCGGAAAGCTATATAAACGCTCCTACATATCTTGACGAGGGTGCGTTTACATATCCTTTTGTAATTCCGGAAGGGTATGTTTTCGTAATGGGCGACAACAGAAATAATTCAGCGGACAGCCGTGATGAAAGAGTAGGTCTTATTAAGGAAGAGGACGTTCTGGGAAAGGTCTTTGTAAGGGTTCATCCTTTTGACCAATTCGGACTTGTTGACTGACAGGTAAGCAGACCGGAGCTTTCAGATGAAATCAATTAGGAGATCGAAATGAGCAATAGATTTGACCGAGAGGACGAGCTTGAACGCATTCTTGCTGAAACGGCAAGGGGCGTCTATTCCGGACGGAGAAATACTGAGGAGAAAAAAACCTCTGTAAGGGAAACGGTGAATTATGAGCGCAGCAAACCTGCCGTAAAGCCTGAATATATGCCTAAGAAGGAAATTGAGCCGGAGGAGCTTGTTCCTGTAAGCGGCGAAAAATCCGTATTCTATAACGAGGAATACGAAGAAGCGTATGAAGAGGAAGCACCGGAGGACTATTTTGAGGATGAAGAAGGATATCTTCCGGATGAAAGCTTGTACGACGAGGAGACTGATGAAGAATACCTTCCGGAGGAAAGCTGGGACGATGAGGAAACTGATGAAAGCAGGAAATGGACTTTAAACGATGTGCTCAGTATCGCCGAGAGCGTTATAATGTCAGTTTTTGCAGTTATACTTGTTTTTGGATATGTGTTCCATATTTCAACCGTAAACGGAGATTCCATGCTTCCGACCTTGAAAAGCGGAGACAGACTTGTTCTTTCATCAGGACTGCTTTATAAGCCGGAAACCGGAGATATTGTTGTAATAGACAGCAGGAAGGCAGGAGCTATCTCTGAGGACGGAAAGATTTTGCAGAAGGACGGACTGGGCGTGAATATCGTAAAGCGTGTTATCGCCTCCTCCGGACAGAAAATAGATATTGACTTTGAGACCGGAGACGTTACCGTTGACGGAAAGCTTCTCAGTGAAAAATATATAAGCGGTCCTACGACCCGTGACGAGCTTGCATTCACCTATCCCCTTGAGATTCCTGAGGGATATGTTTTCGTAATGGGTGACAACAGGGAGCTGTCAATGGATAGCCGTCATCCGTCAGTAGGACTTGTGCCGGAGGACGAGATAATCGGAAAGGTGCTTCTGAGAGTTTATCCTTTCGGCTCCTTCGGAACAGTATAGGAGGGAGATATTAATGGCGGAAATGACTTCAATACAGTGGTTTCCGGGGCATATGACAAAAACACGGCGCATGATACAGTCGAATCTTTCACTTGTGGATGGCGTTGTGGAGATAATAGACGCAAGAATACCAATGAGCAGCAGGAATCCTGAAATGGACAGGCTTGTAAAAAATAAGCCGAGAATGCTGATACTCAATAAAAGCGATATGGCGGACAGGAAGGCTACTGACAAGTGGATGAGCTATCTTAAAAATCAGGGCTTTACTGTTATCGCAGCAGACTGCCGGAGCGGAAACGGAGTAAAGTCTTTTCTTCCGGCTGTAAGAAATCAGCTTCTGAGGGAGCTGATCGAAAAAAGAAATCAAAAGGGCATGATCGGTGCGCCGTTAAGACTTATGATAGTCGGCATTCCAAACGTGGGAAAGTCCTCCTTTATAAACCGCATGGCAAAGGCAAAGCGCACAAAGGTGGAGGACAGACCCGGCGTTACTCGCACCAAGCAGTGGGTAAAGCTGGGGGATAATGTTGAAATGCTGGATATGCCGGGAGTTCTGTGGCCAAAGTTTGATGACCAGCGAGTTGCAAGAAAACTTGCTTTTACAGGAGCTGTAAAGGACGATGTTCTGGATATTGAAGCTTTGGCGGCTTATCTTCTGGAGGAGCTTGCATCAGGTTATCCTGCGGCTCTGGCGGAAAGATATAAGATCGAAACGGACAGCAGCGACGGCTATGAGCTTTTACAGCGTGTAGGCCGCAAAAGAGGTATGCTTGTTTCCGGCGGCGAGGTAAATACTGAAAGAGCCGCAATAATAGTTCTTGACGAGTTCAGGAGCGGAAAGCTTGGAAAAATTACTCTTGAGCTTCCGGAGGAAACAGAAAATGACGGATAATTTAGAAAGCCTTTACGAGTATGACGAGGCGGTCAGAAACAGCGCCGGGACTTTCTGCGGAGTTGATGAGGCAGGAAGAGGCCCTTTAGCCGGAGATGTCTATGCGGCGGCAGTTATACTTGACCCGGAAAATCCCATAGAGGGGCTTAACGACAGCAAAAAGCTCTCCGAAAAAAAGAGGGAAGCGCTGTATGAGGAAATTATAGAAAAGGCTGAGGATTACTGTATCGCAAAGGCAACTGTTGAGGAAATAGAAAAGTATAATATACTTGAAGCCGCAATGCTTGCAATGAGAAGAGCAGTTTTAGGACTTGATATAAAGCCGGAGCTTGCCCTTATTGACGGCAATAAAACTCCGGATGTTCCCTGTGATGCAAGGTCAGTCGTAAAGGGCGACGGGACCTCCGCTTCAATTGCCGCTGCGTCAATACTTGCTAAGGTCACAAGGGACAGATATATGAAGGAGCTTGCAAAGCAGTATCCTCAGTATGGCTTTGAAAGGCACAAGGGCTACGGCACAAAGCTTCACTGCCAGGCTATAATAGAGTATGGTCCGTGTCCCGTACACAGACCGTCGTTTCTGAAAAAGCTTTATGCCAAAAAATAGATCGGGAGCGCTGGGCGAGGACGCAGTATGTGTATACCTTGAAAAAAAGGGATATAAAATTCTTGCAAGAAATTTTAAAGTTCGGGGTGGAGAGATCGACATTATTTCCTGTGACAGGGAATATATCGTCTTTACAGAGGTGAAGACCCGGGAAAGAGATTTTATTTCGGGTATTGATTCTGTGGACGCTTCAAAGAAAAAAAGAATTATCAGGACTGCGCAGAGCTATATTGATATTTCCGGCAGTCAGCTTCAGCCCCGTTTTGATACGGCGCTTGTTATAACGGAAAAAGGACTGCTTTGCAGTCTTGAATATATTGAAAACGCTTTTGACGGTGGGAGCGTATAATAACAAAAAGGGTGATAGTTATGTATTATAAGAGCACAAGAGACAGCAGTCTCAGAGTAAGCAGTGCAGAGGCAATTACTCAGGGTATTTCAGCAGACGGAGGACTTTTTGTCCCGGACAGCATACCTGAGATTACTCTCGATGAAATAAAGTACCTTTCGGGGCTTAATTATTCATGCAGAGCAGCCTATGTTTTCAAGAAATACCTAACAGATTTTACGGACGCTGAGATCCAGTATTGCACAGACAATGCATACAGCACAAAAAACTTTGAAACAGAAAGCATTGCAGAGCTTTCAGAGCTTTTTGACGGCACATATATGCTGGAACTGTGGCATGGTCCTACATGTGCATTTAAGGATATGGCGCTACAGATACTTCCGTATTTCCTTACAACGTCGGCTAAAAAAATAAATCTTGACAAGAAGATAATCATTCTCGTTGCAACCTCCGGAGATACCGGAAAGGCAGCGCTGGAGGGCTTTAAGGACGTTCCGGGAACACAGATACTTGTTTTCTATCCTGAGGACGGCGTAAGTCCTATGCAGAAGCGTCAGATGACCACTCAGGAAGGCTCAAACGTAGGCGTATGCGCTTTAAAGGGTAATTTTGACGACTGCCAGAACGGAGTAAAGGCTATTTTTACAGACCCGGAGATAAAGGAGAAAATGAACGAGCACGGACTCATGTTCTCAAGTGCAAACTCTATTAACTGGGGACGTCTTCTTCCGCAGATAGCATACTACATTTCAGCCTATGCGTCCCTTGCAGAAAGCGGTGAAATAGCTCTTGGCGATAAGGTGAACATAGTTGTTCCGACAGGTAACTTCGGAAATATCCTTGCAGCTTACTATGCAAAGCATATGGGACTTCCAGTAAACAGACTTATCTGCGCTTCAAATGTAAACAAGGTCCTTACTGATTTTATAAATACAGGCGTTTATGACAGAAACAGAGAGTTTTTCACGACCTGTTCTCCGTCAATGGATATTCTTATTTCAAGTAACCTTGAAAGACTTCTCTATCTTCTTACAGGAGAAGACGATAAGCAGATAAAAGAGTGGTTCGGAAGCCTTGCAAAGGAAGGCAGATACGAAGTTACAGAGAACGTTAAGAAGATACTCTCAGAGGAATTTTCAGCTGGCTTCTGCGACGACAGTCAGACAAAGGCTACTATAAAGGAAATCTTTGACAAGTACTCCTACACCTGCGATACTCATACTGCTGTTGCTGTAAAGGTCTATGAGGACTACAAGGCTCGTACAGGGGATGATACAAAGACAATTATCGCCTCCACAGCAAGCCCTTATAAGTTCAGCGCAAGCGTTCTTGAGGCTCTTGAGGGAAAAACCTCCGATCTTGATGAATACGATAAGGTCGATAAGGTTCTGGAATATTCAAGGATTCCTGTTCCCGCATCCCTTGCAGCGCTTAAAAACAAGGAGCAGAGATTCAGCAAGGTCATAGATAAATCAGAAATGAAGAGCTTTGTTCTTCAGGATTTCGGCATTGCTGAGTAATGAAGCTGTTTGTTATTGGCGATCTTCATCTTTCAATAGGGGTTCCCGGAAAGCCTATGAATATATTCAGGGGCTGGGAAAACCATATGGAGATACTTGAAAAAAACTGGCGTGAAACGGTCGGCAGTGATGATACTGTAGTCGTTGCCGGAGACAGCTCATGGGCAATGAGCCTTGGACAGGCATATAAGGACTTTGAGTTTATCAATGGTCTTCCGGGGCGTAAGATAATCCTAAAGGGCAACCATGACTACTGGTGGAACTCCATGAAGAAGATGACGGAATTTTTTGAAAGCAGTGGATTTTCCACTCTCAGTATTCTTCACAATAATCATTACAGCTTTGGAGAATACGGGATATGCGGCACAAGGGGATGGGTCAATATGCCCGGAGAGGAATTTGACGCTAAGGTCTTGAATCGTGAGGTGGGAAGACTTGAAGCGTCCATTAAATCCGCATTGAGCGAGGGACTGAAACCCATAGTGTTTATGCACTACCCTCCGATCTATGGAAGTAATTGCAATTATGACATACTGGACGTGCTTTTTAAATATGATGTAAAGACATGTTATTACGGCCATATTCACGGTCCGGGATTTAAATATGCCATAAACGGAGAGCGTGACGGGATAAAATTTGGATTGATTTCCGGTGATTTTGTACAATTCAAACCGGTATTTGTTCTATAATTTGTAAATAATGTAGAAGTCGAGAAAATTTATAGAAATAATTTTCACCTTATGATATAATAGTTAAGGTATGCACGTATATGCTGCTCGGTGCAGGGCGGCTTAATATAATTTTAATTGGAGGACGTTGAAATGAGTTTGAAATCATCAACTAAGGTTGACGTAAATACACAGGAGCTTCTGTTTGAAGTTGACGCTGAAGGCTTTGAGGCAGCAGTTAACGCTGCTTATGAAAAGCAGAAGAGGAATATATCAATTCCTGGCTTCAGAAAGGGAAAGGTAAGCAGAAAGCTCGTTGAAAAGTATTACGGCGAAGGCGCTTTCTATGAGGAGGCTCTTAACACTCTTATCGGTCAGGAGTTCCCACCGGCGCTTGCTGAATCAGGACTTGTACTGGTTGATAACCCTAAGTTTGAGGCTGTTTCAGTAGATAAGGAAAAGGGCGTAGAGTTCAAGGCCGTATGCGTTACAAAGCCGGAAGTTACTATTGAAGATTACAAGGGTATAAAGGCACCAAGATCTGTCAAGGATATTACTGATGAGGATATCAATGCACAGCTCGAGCAGCTCAGACAGAGAAACGCAAGAATCGTTTCAGTTGACGACAGAGGCGCAGAGCTTAAAGACGAAGTTATCATTGATTTTGAAGGCTTTATGGACGGAAAGGCTTTTGACGGCGGCAAGGCTGACGCATTCCCATTGAAGCTTGGCAGCGGTCAGTTTATCCCTGGCTTTGAAGATCAGATCATAGGTCACAAGGTCGGTGAAGAGTTCGATATTAACGTGACATTCCCTGAGGAATATCAGATGGAAGAGCTTGCAGGCAAGCCGGCTGTATTTAAGATCAAGCTTAATGCGATCAATATGACAGAGCTTCCTGAGGCTGACGACGAGCTTATAAAGGATACCACAGAGTTCGATACAATGGACGAGTGGAAAGCTGACATGAAGGAAAAGCTGGAAAAGAGCGCTAAGTCACAGTCTGACGCAGCTTTTGAAAGCTATATTATGGAACAGCTCATTGCTAAAATGGAAGCTGTAATTCCTAACTGCATGTTTGAAAGACGTATAGATTCACTTATTTCAACCTTTGAGTTCCAGCTCAAGCAGCAGGGTATGAGCCTTGACGTGTACCTCCAGTATACAGGTATGGACATGGATTCATTCAGGGCTACATTTGAGGACAGAGCTAAAAACGAAGTTAAGCTCAGACTCGCTCTTGAAAAGATCGCTGATAACGAAAACATCGAGATCAGCCAGGAGGATATCGACAAGCAGCTCAGCGATATTGCTGCTGATAACGGCATGAGCCTTGAAGATGTAAAGACTCGTATCCCTATGACTGACTTTATAACCGATATGAGAGTTACAAGAGCAATTGAGCTTGTAAAGGATAACGCAGTTATCGACAACAGCCTTCTTGAAAATAAAGAAGAGGAAAAAGAAGCTGAATAATCAGTAAATAAAGCGGCGCTGTCTTGACTTTTTTAAGACAGCGGCGTTTTGCTCATAAATGCAGACGGCAAGCATTCCTTTGATTTAAGCAGGAACTGTTGTTTTTGCTTGACCTTATGGATTTTTTGCAGTGTTGACATGAATATACAGATACAGAAGAAAGGAAGATAGAAATGAGTTTGGTACCTTATGTTGTGGAACAGACCAGCCGTGGAGAACGTTCATACGATATTTTCTCAAGACTCCTTAATGACAGGATAATAATGCTTTCAGAGGATGTAAACGATACTACGGCAAGTCTTATTGTTGCTCAGCTCCTTTATCTTGAAAGTCAGGATCCGGAAAAGGATATCAGCCTTTACATTAACAGTCCGGGAGGCTCCGTTACTGCCGGAATGGCTATTTATGATACAATGCAGTATATAAAATGCGATGTGTCAACAATTTGTATCGGTCTTGCAGCTTCAATGGGAGCGTTCCTTCTTTCATCAGGCGCAAAGGGAAAGCGTCTTGCTCTTCCTAACAGTGAGATCATGATACATCAGCCGCTTATCTCCGGAGGAATGCAGGGTCAGGCAACTGATATAAAGATTCGTACTGATAATCTGCTTAAAACAAAGGATAACCTGAACAGAATCCTCAGTGAGAATACAGGCAGACCACTGGAGGAGATTCAGAGAGATACTGATCGTGATAACTTTATGACTGCAAAGGAAGCTATGGAATACGGTCTGATTGATAAGGTAATTGCAAACAGATAGGGAGGTACCGGATGCCGGACAAAATTATAAAGTGCTGTAATTTCTGCGGCAAGCCTGAAAGTAAGGTTCAGAGCATGTTTTCAGCAGGCGATACAAATATTTGCGATGAGTGTGTGGTTTACTGCTATGAATTGTTGTTCGGACCTCTTGCTAAAAATAAAAAAACCGGAAGAGAAGCCAGAAAGGCTACTCCTGACGGCAGAGTGATTCATCTTCTTACTCCTGCGGAGATCAAGGCTGTTCTTGACGAATATGTTGTTGGTCAGGACAAGGCGAAGATTTCCCTTGCAGTTTCGGTCTACAACCACTATAAAAGAATCCTTAGCCAGGAGGACGGCGGCGATGTGGAAATCCAGAAAAGTAATGTTTTGCTGCTGGGACCTACCGGCGTGGGAAAGACGTTCCTTGCACAGACTCTTGCAAGGGCGCTGGATGTTCCTTTTGCAATAGCTGACGCTACAACTATTACAGAGGCAGGATATGTGGGCGATGACGTTGAGAACGTACTGCTCAGACTGATTCAGGCTGCGGACTTTGATATTGAAGCGGCAGAGCGTGGTATCATTTATATTGACGAGATAGACAAGATCGCAAGAAAGTCTGAAAACACCTCATTGACAAGGGATGTAAGCGGTGAGGGAGTTCAGCAGGCTCTTTTGAAAATTATAGAGGGCACAGTTTCAAATGTACCTCCTCAGGGTGGTAGAAAGCATCCTAACCAGGAATTTATTCACATTAATACAAAAAATATTTTGTTTATCTGTGGAGGAGCTTTTGATGGACTTGAACAGTCGATCTTAAAGCGAGTTAATTCATCTGCGCTTGGCTTTGGAGCAGATGTTGCGTCAAAGAAGGAGCAGTCTAAGAATATCTTCCACAAGGTTATACCTCAGGATCTGGTGAAGTTCGGCATTGTTCCAGAGCTTGTGGGACGTCTTCCTGTTATAACAGTTCTTGACGAGCTTGACGAAGATGCTCTTATAAAAATTCTCACAGAGCCGAAAAATGCACTTATGAAGCAGTATAAAAAACTGTTTGCTTATGATGATATAGAACTTGAAATCGAGGAAGAAGCGCTGCTGGAGATCGCTAAAAAGGCTATATCCCAGAAAACCGGTGCAAGAGGTCTAAGGGCGATTCTTGAGGGAGTTTTAATGCAGGTAATGTTTGATGCGCCGTCCGATCCTGATGTGGATAAAATTGTTATTACTGCGGACTGCGTAAGAAACAATACTCCTCCTATTATGAAAAGAAGCCGCAAAAAGGTTAAAAAAAGCAGTTGATCTTTAAGGTCATGCCTATGCATGACCTTTCTCATTTCAGGAATATTTTTATAAAATATGAATATAATATATTATGAAATTATCAAGGATTTTGTTGTATCAAAAAAATAAAAAAAGTACTTGACATTCATGAGTAAATGTGGTATAATGTTTAAGTACTTGAAATTCATATATCGCGGTGTGGAGCAGCATGGTAGCTCGTCGGGCTCATAACCCGAAGGTCGTTGGTTCAAATCCAGCCGCCGCAACCAACGTAAATACGCCCTTTGAAGCGATTCAGAGGGCGGTATTTTTTGCTCAAATATTGCTTCGTTTCCGTTATATTTCCGTTACAGGTATGAAAACCTATTGAAATTCACAGTAATTCATGAACCATTTAGGCATGAAAACTTAATGCAGTACATTAAAATATATATTAAGCGCTTGAAGAAAAAATAATTTAAAAATTCAAAGATAATTAATAAAGGAGTATTGTTTCATGATAAGAACGAATAAAAAAATTGGAATTATCTATAGTGGTAATTCACAGAATTATGCCAATAATTTAAAGAAAATAATTATTGATTACAGAACAAATGGATATTGTATTGAACCTATTATGGTTGATAGTTCATTATTAGACCAAGAACAAGATATTGAACTAAGAGTGTTCAATAATTTAAGCAAGTGTGATTATGCTTTTGTTTTTTTTACTAAGGATCTATACATTAAGAGTGATAAAGTATTTTTATCAAAACCTAATGTTATATTGGAATTGGGATATTTAAAGGGACGATTAAAGAAAAATTCTATATTTAGCATTTTGGATTTTCCATATGAAGATATTATAAATAATAAATATATGATTCCGTCAGACATACCGGCAGTTTACTTTAAAGTAATAAATGCAGAGGATAGCAATAATGATTTGAAAAAAATATTTGAAAACTTTTTAGATATTATGAAAGATGATATTATAAAGGTAAATAATTATAATGCTAACAATTTGATTAATTCTTTAATTTTAAATTCCTCCTATAAAACAAATTATAAAAACCTTTTTTCTGAGGAACAGTTTGAAGTTATCAAAAAATATTCTGCGGAATGGCAATTAAAAGAAATATTTAATATGTGGATGTATGAAAAATCCGCATTAAGTAATGTAGAACAGATTATGTATATTTTTGAAAGAATGGTTTTTCTGCCATTTTTTTCAGAAAAGGTTATAGAGGGAAGATTAATTGATTTTTTATCTGTAGATTTTACTGATGAAAATCCATACATAATTTCTTGTCGTAAAATTATCGAAAGTATAGTTACATATGAAGAACACAAAAGAAAAAGAGAACCATGTGAAAGTGATGTTTTTTATAATAATATAGCAGAAACGATTTTAACAGAATTAAATAAAATCACATTTGCTAATAATCTTGCTCCGATAATTGAATGTGTGTCAAAAAATTATATTGGTTTGAGCTATTTGAACTCGTCATTAAATTCATATGACAAGAAAAAATTAGAATCGGCAAAGAATAATTTTGAACGGATAATTGAATTGTGTCGTTGCAATTTAGGTGACAATATGGATGTATTTCAAGCATTTGTACAATATAATTTGGCAAGAGTAAAAAAGAATTTAGGTGATAATTCAGAAACTGAATATTCTGTAGCAATTCGTAAAAGGGATGAATTATCTAAGACCTCTAAATTTCCGCAGATGTTTAGGTTGAATTTTGCGCTTGAAAGAATTTATGCAGAAATTGATTTTTACAATTATATGTTAAATAATCATAAAATCGATATATCAAATTATATTTTTAAGATTGAGGCATTGCAGAAAGAGGTAATCAATATTCGTCAAACACCAGCAGCAGATGTCTCATTGTTTAAAACATTGGAAAATAAATTGGAGTTGTGTTTGAAAAAGGCTTAACAAAATTAATGGGTATATACTACATAACGTTAATAATATATCAAGATTATTTTTCTATAAGAAATCAAGCAGTCATTTTTATTTTGACTGCTTGATTTTTGCATTAAACAAATTTTACTTAGCTTTCTTTTTGGGGTTAAGCTTATCATCAATAACCTCAGATGCTATTTCGTCTGCCGACTGAATCGCATGAAGATAAACCTTAGTAGTAGTTGCAACGCTTGAATGTCCCAATCGTCTGGAAACAGTAGGAATATTAACACCACCGGCAATTAAAAGCGAAGCGTGAGTATGTCTCAGTGAATGGGGTGAAAAGTGCGGAAGATGATTTCTTTCAACAAACTTTTTAGTCCAGTCAGTAAGGCTGTCAGGATGCATAGGTGTGGAATCGTCCTTAATAAAAAGGCGTTCATTTCTGACAGTTTTCTTTGTACCGTCAGCAAGCGTAATTTCGATAAAATACTGCCATTTGTCCGCTAAATCTTTTCGCATATTAAGCCAGTAGCTGTGGTACTCATGCAACAATTCAAATATATCGGCGGAAAGTTTAATAGTTCGCTGAGAAGTATAATTTTTCGGACATTTTGTAATAATTCCCATTCCCTGAACATATTGACTTGTATTTCGAATATGTATGACATGATTTTTAAAATCAATATCAGACCATTCAAGACCAAGTAATTCACCACGTCGCATACCACTGAAAACAAGCAGATATATTGCTGTTTTCCACTTTATAGGTTCATTGTCCAAAAGTTCGAGCATGTATCGTACCTGCTCGTCATCAAGGAAATCAGCTTCTTTTCGTTCAAGCTTGGGAGCTTTCATAAAGTTTTTATCAGCGGCATTAAAAGGAACAAGCCTGTCTCTTGTTGCCTGAGCTAATATACTGCTTATCAGTCTGTGATGGTGCAAAATAGTTTTGCTTGAAAATCCTGTTGTTTCTGATTGAAGATTAAATAATTGATTTACCGGCGTTTTAAGAGCTGTAGCTATTTTATCGGCAGATTCCGTACTTATTTTATCACCCTTGCAAGCGGCAGAAACAGTAGTTGAAGATAATCCGCATAATTCGGCAAGCTTTTTTCGTGACAAATTTTTTGATTTGATAAAATCATAAAGCTTATCTGAATTTGCATATGTGCCTACACGTTTTATTCCATGTTCACGAAGGTTATTGTAAAATTCTTGCAAATGGTGGGATTGCAGCTTGACCAGTTTTATATGACCAATGGCGGCATTGATATTTTTTAGCAAGGATTTATATCGTTCATAGGTCTTTGGAGCAAGCTGAGGCGGCTTATTGTTTTCAAGCCATTTTTCAGCGTAGTCGGCAAATCGAGTATTACTGTCAAAGCAAGCGCCGTTTTTGATACTTTCTTCAAAAAGAATAACCTGCCGTTTAAGTTCCTTTTCGATTTGCTTTGGGGTCATATTATCAGGCGGTTTCCATGTCGTAGAACGTTCTATTTGTTTGCCATTGTTGTCATAGCCGTCATAGGTTCTGATATAATAAGTGACTTTTCCTGCTTTTGAAACATGCTTTTTTACTGTTGCCATATTCTCCTCCTTAAAATCTGAGGCACCCATAAGAGTGCCTCAGTTAATAGCGATTAAGCTGTGATTTTACGAATACCACTGCAATTTTGCTGAGTACTAATAGTATTGGTATCAAGGTAATTCATAAGCTGTTCCCAGTTGATCAGAATCTTATTGCCTATCTTAACTGACGGAACAAATCCATTTGCGGCAAGATATCTGATGTGGTTGCGGCTTATTCCTATCTGATTCTCTTTGCAAAGCCTTGCGGTTTCATTAATAGTATTCATCTTGAACATTGTTTTACCTCCTATGCGTTTATGATATATAATCTTCCTTTTTAATTTTCCGCCTTAGTTTCAAAAAGCTTTATACCTTTAAAAGCTGACTGTGGATTTGCTCCCCCGTCACGCATTTTAAAATGCTTTAATCCAACATTCTTTTCAAGATATTGCTTAAATTCAATTCGACTTTTGGGAGCATAATCCTGATTATTGCAATACTGTTCATATGCACAGTAAAGCTTGCTGACAAGCTCACCCTTGTATTCAACATTAATATCGCAATGATTTTCAAGAAAATAATCTATATTAGGTATATCCTTAGCCTGCCATTGCTTTATACGTTCATCAATTGCTGAAGTAGAAGGAAAAATAAAATCGTTCTTTATAAGCTTCTTAGCGTAAATAAGAGCTTTGCTTACAATAGAATCCTTTTCGTTCATAAACTTTTGTAATAGAGAACGATCCTGTTTTTCGGGAGGAACTGATACATCAAAAGGAATATATACGAGTCTTTTCCAAAATGCGTCATCTTCCTCATACAGACTGATTGGCGAATTAGACGCAAAAAGAAGTTTTGCTCTGTTTTTATAATTGAATATCGGTTCACATTTTTCTTCTACATTCATGTAGTCACCGCCTGTAATCATCTTAATTCTTGATACAGCTTGGCTTTTAAGTTTAGTCGCAGGCAAATCAAGAGAGATGTTTATTGCAGAACCGACAAGTCGAACAGGACCGAATCGTGTGTTAAAGTCATGGAGTGCGACATTGCTTACATACTGCCTAGGATACAGAGCCTGAATAAAGTTACCCAACAAACTTTTACCGCTGTCAGGAGCTTCACCCATTAAAAAGAATGATTTAGCTTCGTTTGTCTGCATGAAAATATAACCCATGACCATCCACATTCTTTCAATCAAAACAGGGTCATTTTTGAAAGTGATTTTTAAAAACTTATCAAAATAAGGACAATATGGATTATCCACAAAATCAGCATCTATGTAAGAAAATGACATAATATCTGATGTGTGATGAAATATCTGTTGTTTTTCTACATCATATATACCATTATTTAATACAGCAATGCGTAAATTATAATCCTTATCTTCCACAGAAATTGATGAATCTGATAATAGGAAATCTCCTAATTGAAAAATGTTATACATTGTGGCTGATTCGCCAAGATTATCATCAACCTTTTCACGATATAATTTAGCTATGTCATATTTTCCTACCGGATCATAGCATTTTCCGTTAAAGAAGTACAATTTATTATTAATATTAATTATTCTTACTTTATTAAGCAAATTTTTACTGCATTGATTAAGAGGCGGTAAACCCTTTGTTTTATTTTGCTTTGTCAGTTTATTACTTTCACTTGTGACTTTAGGCGGAGTTTTCAGCGAATTGTTGTGTGATTCTTCAATATTACCTTTTTCTTGCAGTCTACTATTAAAAGTAGACTGCAAATTATAACTACATGATGATTTATCATCGGTATGTCTTGATGAATTGCCTGACAGCATATCATCAAAGATCTCATCATAATACTCATCATGTGGATAATCGTAATTTTTGTTATTATCATCAATTTCTGGAAATACAAGAGTACTTTCAAAATCATTATAATTCTTTTTCAGGTTTTTCCTTCGTTTTTTACGATGATACAGCAATTGATGTTTTTTATGTAATTTCCTGGTATCTAAAGGTTTTAAATCTTTAAGATTTTCATTAACATCATTCAAAAGATTCTGCATCAAATCCTGATTCTCTACTGATTTCATCTGACTGCTTCACCTCACCTTCAGTTTTATTTTTAACGAGATTTAATATAAACTGCTCCGTCGTTTCACTGTTAATATCACTAAAAGTGGTAAGGCGTTCAAGTTTAGTTGATTTGTTAGATGCAAGAATGATATTCGTTTCGCAATCGAAAGAGTACATAATCATTGCTGTTTCATGAAAATCCGATTCATCTTTTTCAAATCCATAGGAATGGATTTCACTGTTATTATCCATAAGCAGTAATTTGTTTTCATTCTTAATTATGGCATACATAGCACAGTCCTTGCTGTTAACGGAAGAAAAAGTATAATTAAGTTTTCCATCACGCCATATCGTAACAGCAAGATGTTCAAGTTCGATATGTGATTTAGCAGTACAATGATGACATTCACTGTCATTCTTACATATTAAACGTTCAAAGCCTTTTTTGCCTTCTCTTGCGGATTCTGACCAGTTTACAAATTTTTCTTTTTTTGTCATTTAAAAACACTCCAATTATTATATTTACCAATATTGAACTCGAGTTATTAATTTGGTATAATTACATTATACAACATAAAAGTCATACTGTGAATATGGCTTTTATATGACATTTTACAACCTTGGAGGATTATTATGCTTGCACCAGATTATGGATTTACAATTAAAAACTATGTTGGTACTTATAAAATGATTGAAAAAGGAGGAGATGTATACATAGTCTCAAATGAATTTTACAATGCACGTAATGAAGAAAAAGAAATCTCCCAAAAAAATCTTTTTATGGACGATTATAAAAATAATGATTATTTAATTTTGGCATTAGCTAATATTAACGTAAATAATGACATTGAAATTTTAGAATTTTGCAATAATTATGGACTTCCTTACTCGTCTATTGATAAAATTATAAATAAAGGTTATAATGTATGGGGATTAGAACTAAGTGAAGAAGAATATGGAGAAATAGATGAATTATACCGACAAGATAATATGAAGCGTTCTGAATTTTGTAAATATGTTACAAGTGCTAAGCATTTTTTGGGTTTAAAAAACGAACTAGAAAGTGAAAATCCAAATATGCAAAATATGATATGTGATTTATTATATTTATTATTATTCGAACGCTTGTGGGGATTTGATTTTGATAATGACGATGCTGAGCGTGTAACTTCAACAGCAGAATTCAGATATTTATTTCAGAAATCACTTAGAAAAGCGAAGTTTGAATATGATCATGACATTTCTATTGAGATTATCATTGCAGAAGTTATATCTGTTCCGGTATTTAAACCTATATATAATTATATAAAGGAAAGTAATTTATTGCAAAATGATATAACATACTGCAAAAACATGTTTGAATTTTTACGCAATATTTTAATTATGTGCATTGAAGAACGTAAGAATAAACCTATTATACTGGTTGATAGTAATTATCATGTCTTCATAAATGATGATTTTCAAATAACAGACAAACTAAAACAATTAATTTTTGAGATAGCAAAGGTGATTTTAGCTGATAGCATTAGTGAAGGATTATCAAATGTACATCCCATATTAACCGTAAATGACAATAAAATTTCATCTGACTGGAAGTTCGAATATCAATATGAAGGAGTATATTAAATTTACCTGAACCGGTAAATGCAAAGGTTTACGTAATTGACGATGTTGACCACTGCACTATGATTTTAGCGGAAGAATACTAAAAACAAGTCTGTCGGATTTGATTTCCGGCAGGCAATTTTATTTTACGGAGGAAAATCAAATGGAAGAAAAAGTTATATGCACACATTGTGGAGTAGTAATTGAGGAAGAGGATTATGATACCATTTACGACGAACCGATATGTTCGGACTGCGTTGCCGATCATACTGTTACCTGCGACCATTGCGGAGCGATTATATGGGACAGCGACGCTATATCTGATGAATCAACAATACTTTGCAGGTCTTGTTACGATGATTACTACATTCGCTGCAATGAATGCAACAATATCATTCATTACGATAATGCCTATGAGTATGCCGGCGAATATTACTGCCGTGAATGCTATGACGAGATTTGTGGGAACGATTCAATTAATGAGTACAGCTACAAGCCTGAACCTATTTTCTATGGCAGCGATTCAAGATATTTCGGCGTGGAGCTTGAAATTGACATCGGCGGTAAGGACGGCAGTAATGCTGAAAAGATACTTGAAATTGGTAATTATTCTGCTGAACATATTTACATAAAATCGGACAGCAGTTTGGAAGACGGCATGGAAATTGTTACTCACCCCATGACACTCGATTACCACAAAGAATTTTGCTGGAAGGACGTTATGAGAAAAGCCGTTTCACTTGGCTATCGTTCCCACCAGACCAGTACCTGTGGCTTACATGTTCATGTTAATCGTAATTCTTTAGGAAAGACCTCTGACGAACAAGAAGAAGTTATCAGTCGCATTCTGTATTTTGTTGAGCATCATTGGAATGAGATGCTTAAATTTTCAAGAAGAAGCGAATACACAATGAATCGCTGGGCAGCAAGATATGGTTATGAAAATGATCCCAAAGCAATTCTCGACAAGGCAAAGAAGGGCAATAAAGGCAGATATGCAGCTGTAAACTTATGCAATTATCATACGATAGAGTTCAGAATGTTCAGAGGAACGCTTAAATATAACACGCTAATAGCCGCATTACAGATGGTAAATAGAATCTGTAATGCGGCTTTTTCTATGTCCGACGAGCAAATGCAGAAGCTTTCATGGTCTGACTTTGTGGAAAAAATCACCGAGCCTGAACTTATCCAGCATCTGAAAGAACGCAGATTATACATTAATGAACAAATAAATTCAGAGGAGGAAATGTAATATGTGTGCATTGTTTGGTTGGCTTGACTGCGGTAAGAAATTACCGCACAAAGCCTTAAAGAAACTTACTCAGGAGCTTGCGAATGCGGCTGAAGAGCGTGGAACTGATGCAAGTGGCATTTCATATGTAAAGAATTATTCGATTCACATATACAAGAAGCCAAAGCCTGCTCATAAGATAAAGTTTGACTTTCCGAAAGATACCACCGCAATCATGGGGCATACTCGCTTAACCACGCAGGGTAATCAGAAATTCAACTACAATAACCACCCATTTTATGGTCATGCAGATAAAGATTTTGCCTTTGCACATAACGGCGTGCTTTACAATGATGAGGAATTGAAAAGGGATAAAAAGCTTCCTAAAACTCACATTGAAACTGACAGTTATGTTGCTGTTCAGCTTATTGAAAAGCAGCAAAAGCTTGATTTTGACAGCCTGAAATCCGTGGCTGAGGACGTTCATGGAAGCTTTACTTTTACAATTCTGGACGAGGACAATAAGTTTTATTTTGTCAAAGGCAGCAGTCCGATGCACTTGATTTATTTTGAAAGGCTTGACCTTTATGTCTACGCTTCCACCGAAAGCATAATGAAAAAGGCACTCAAAAAAGCATGTCTGAACAATTATAAATATCAGCTTATTCGATTAAATGAAGGCGACATTATTTCAATTGATAAGTCTGGAAAAATTGATTGTGCTGAATTTAAAGTAAGCGGATTTAGCTATTTGTCAAGCTTAAAATACTCAAATATCGCAGATTACTACACCTATGAAGAAGAAATACTGCTTGAGATGTGCAGCTGTTTTGGAGTGGCGGAAGAAGACGTCCTGCTCCTGCTCGATTATGGTTATACTGCTGATGAAATTGAGGAAATGCTCATGGACAGCGATTTGCTGGAAGATGCTTTGTTGGGTATAAAGGAACTTAGTGAAACGGAAGATTTGTTTGAGTATTGTGAAAAAATAAAGTGAAATTTAGGACATGAAATTTCCATAGGGTTGAATTATAATGGATATTAAGGAGATAAAGCCGCAGAATTTAAAAAGCGTTTATATGGAAATAGCTACAGCTTATGATGTTGGCACGGCTGTGAAAATAAAAAAATTATTTGGCGGACAGAAAGTGTCATTTCCTAAAAAACTTTTTAATAATGATTTTGTGTATACATATATTAAATCGAATTATAACGGAAGTAATATGCAGGAACTTTCAAAAATGTTTGGCGTTTCTGAAAGGCGTATAAGACAAATTATAAGTAAATTTAAATAATTAAATAAGGCTGTTTACCATTAAAACAGCCTTATTTTTTCCCAGAGTATCTCCCTCTGAGGGATACCTATATGACAATTTTTCACTTATAATTATACTACATACGGCACAAAATGTCAATAATTTCTATAATATTATCTGTTGTTTTGTGTCATTTCACTAATTCCTTTAATGCTTTTTCTACTATTTGCCGTCAAAAACTTGGTCAGCCGAGAGCCTCGGCATAATAAAATTCGGAGGAGTTTAAATGTCACGAAGAGGAGAAAATATTTACAAACGTAAGGATGGAAGGTGGGAAGGCCGGTTTCTTGATTCATACGACCAGTATGGCAAGCCAAAGTATCATTCTGTTTATGCCAAAAGCTACACAGAGGTTAAGGAAAAGCTTGGTTTTCATAAGAAACAATGTATCCAGCCAAATATTTATAAGAGCTTGAGGTTAGCAAGATATTGCACTGACTGGCTTGAAACAGTGAAATTCAAGCATAAAGAATCGACATACGGAAAGTACAGAAACATATGCAAAAATCATATCATACCTGAACTTGGCGGATATGACGCTGCATTGATTTCCGGTAAACAGGTTGAAAACTTCCTGTCTTTGAAGCTTAACAATGAAAATCTTTCATCTAAAACAGTGAATGATATTTTGTGTGTTCTGAAGCTTGTTTTTTCTTATATTGAAAGTCAGAATGTGAAAACAAACTGCAATTTCAATAATATTTGCGTACGTCAAGAACAAAAGCAAATGAGGGTGCTTTCAATTGAGGAACAGAAAAAGCTTACAGAATTTCTTACGGACGATATGGATCTAAACAAGCTTGGCGTGTATCTGAGCCTGTTTACCGGTATCAGGATCGGCGAGCTTTGTGCGCTTAAATGGAAGAATGTCAAGCTCAAGAATCAGATACTCCATATCGAAAAAACTATGCAGAGGATTCAGGTATATGACGAGGAAGTGAAAACGAAAATAATAATTACTCCGCCAAAAAGCAGGTGTTCAGAAAGAGATATTCCGCTGCCGAAATTTTTATGTGATACATTAAGGAAGTTTAAAACTGCCGAAAATAGCTTCCTGCTTTCCGGCAGCTCAGAGCATTTTGTTGAGCCAAGAATGATGAGATATACTTTTGAAAAGTATATGAAAATATGCGGTTTACATGATGTGAATTTTCATGCCCTTCGTCATACTTTCGCTACAAGGTGCGTTGAATCCGGCTTTGAAATCAAAACGCTCAGCGAAATATTAGGGCATTCAAGCGTTAAGATAACCCTTGACCGATATGTTCACTCTTCAATGGAACTGAAACGACAAAATATGGAAAAGCTTGCTTGTATTCTCTAGCTATTCACCGTCAAAATTTTGGTCAAATTTCATCTTAAACGACGTAAATGGGAGGTTTGTTATTGATTTTTCTCGTATGGAGATACTCTGGGAAAAAATATCGCTTTAATTATTATTTTAATTATATTATGTAATGATTTGTTGTAATCAATACATAAAAAGTAGTACTTTTAAACATTTATTTTGTTTGTCATTGAATTGACAATCGTAGAAACAACGAAACATCTAATTGTCGTCTTTGGATTTTCGTATTTATATTTATAAAGGCGGCAGAATGGAGAGTATTATGAGTTTAATTGCAGAACAGATCGATGCGATTATTGAAAAGAGGAAAAGCAAAGTAAAACAAATTGACGAAGCCTCGGAGAAGCTGAAAAAATGCAGCAGGGGCATTGACAGGCTCAGATGTATACAAAGCGATATCAATTCGGGAAACGGAAGATTTGCTTCTTTGTTCAAAGACCCTGAAATAGTGGCAAAGGTAGGCAGTATTTCCCTGAAAAGATTTGATGAACTGTCAATAGAGTATGCCGATGAACTTAACAGGCTGAAAAAAAGATTTGGCCGTGAGCAGCTTCACATCAGCTTTGTTGGAAGAATGCGTCAGGGAAAAAGTACACTGATACAGACGATAAGCGGACTAGATGCAGACGTCATACCCTCATCAAACGGTACTGCCTGTACGGGTGCGAAATCGCTGATAACCAACTCGGGTACAGATAAGGTTGACGCCGAGATAACGTTTTACAGCGAAACCGAAATGATAAATATAATCAATGATTATCTGCGGAATATATGCCACAGCAGTGAATACTGCATTTCCTTGTTGTCACAGCTCCGTGACATACCTATAGATAAGATAAAGGAAAATATCCCTGATGGGTATGCCGATGAATCTATTTTGTTTGAAAAGCTGAGAAATTATTATGTTCATTCAGATGAAATAATTGAAAACTGCAAAAAAGGCAGAATCACTGTGCCGAAAGAGGATATCGAAAAATATGTGGCACAGTACAGCCACAAAAACCGAGATGAAAAGTACTACAATTTTCTCAGCGTAAAAACGGCGGATATACATTGTCATTTTCCATTTGAAGATGCGGGAAAAATAAAACTGCTTGATACTATCGGATTGGAAGACAATCTTCTGAACGTTGACGAGGATATGTTTAATACCATAAAAAATGACAGCGACGCCATAATATATATGCGTCTGCCAGCCGAAACAGGCGCAGATGTTGACCGTCCTGATGTTACCGTTATCAGCGATATCGCCAAGAAAGTTTCGCCCGGATATGCAAGAGAAATGCTTTTCTGGGTAGTAAATAATAAGCCTGGCATAAATGACGATCAATGCAAGGCTTACATAAACAAGATAGACAAAAACAAGTTTGCCGTATCAGATGTGATAAAAGCGAACTGCTCTTCAAAAGATGACGTTGAAACGCATCTTCTTATGCCAATTCTGGATATATTGTACGTGCTAAACTCTTTGAAATAGATGAGCAGCAGCAAAATCAGTTGAAGGGGTTGCAGAGCGAAGAAAGTAATCTTGAAGGCAGAGCTGAAGAGATAATTGAGATTTTCAAAAACGCTCTGTATGATATCTCCAAAGATATCAGAAAAGACGTTGAAAAGCTGTATATGATACCAAACAAATCCATGTACGCTGCTATCTACGATCTGCACGACAGATTGAGTGAAGAAGGTCAGACCGAAGTTGAGTGGCGTTATTTGTATGAAGATAATATCTCAAAGATATGGCCAGAAGAGTACAACGAAAAAATTATGACGCGAGAAGTTTCACGTGAATGGTCTGAACTGGTTCAGGGAATCAAGGAATGCTGTTCAGAAGATAATTTCAAAATAAAATTTCAGGAGAGGTAAAGAAAATGGCTAAAGGTATAGATATCAACATTATGATGCTTGGAGGAAGACGCTGCGGAAAGACAAGCGTTCTCGCAAGCATTGAGGAGCAGCTGGACAGTAAGCTTGAAAGCGGAGATCTTTCCATACAGCCTTCAGGGGCACAAACTATCTGTGCTCTTGATGAAAAAAGGCAGGAAATGACGGATATTTATAAGATGGGAAGATTAAACAAAGGTTATACGCCTGATGACACTCCGACTTTGGAAATTATGGAGTATGATTTGACGTTTAAACTCCAAAGTAAACCTAATGGAAAAATTAATATGCATTTTTATGATTTTCCGGGCGAATGGCTCAGAAAGGAAAAGTTTGAAGAACACTATGATGAAATGGCGACTTTGATAAAAAAGAGCAGCGTATTTATAGTTGCTATTGATACCCCTTTTTTAATGGAAAATCCAGCCGGGGAAGATATGAACTACTGCAACCGAATAACAGATATGGTAAAGAATGAATTTGACGAGAATAAGAAAAACGGTATGTTCATATTTGTGCCGTTGAAATGCGAGCGTTATATTCATCAGAATGAATTTGGCAAGGTGATTGAAAAAGTAAAAGAGACATACAAAAGTCTTTTGGATCGCATTAAAAGCGAGTATAATCACGCAAAGTTTGAAATTGTTATCACGCCTATTGAAACAATGGGTAACCTTGAATTTAAGCGTTTTGAGAAAAATGCAGTCAGTGCAATGACCCCGATATATAATTTTGTTTCTAAGGAGGGCAATATGCCCAAAGCACCACAGCCTCAAAACTGTGAGCTGCCTGCAATACTTATTTTGCTTTATCTTCTCGAGGCGGCAAAGGAGTCCAAGAATAAAGGCGGTTCGATATGGGAGAAACTGTTCAGAACGTTGTTTGAAAACTTCTTTAAAATGCCATCTGCTAAGGACTTTATGATGGAATCTGAAAAACTGAAGGCTATGCTTGCGGAAAAGAAAAACTCTTTTGAAATGGTGAAAGATCCGTTGAAATTGTGCAAAACAAAGGTAGGGATGTTCTGATGAAGGTTTATGCATATTGCTCGTATAAAGGTTCGCCGACAGGGTACGAGATAGGTACTTTCGTTTATGATGAAAACAAAACCGGCTTTTATGTGCCTGAAAAAAAGGATGTTGATCCGATAGTCCGAAAGGCATTGGAAAGCGGTCTCGTAGAGAATGTTTATGGTAAACTTTGGAATAGCAATTCATACATAATGCTTATCAAGAATATACGGTATGTAAAGCCCAATTCCGAAGACTTCGGTTCGATAAAATATGGTACGTTCGCTTTTGAGTTTGACAGCTTTGACGAGTATTCAGCCTACAGCGGCTTGAAAAATGCGGATAAATCAAGGCTTGCAGAGCTTTTGGACAAATTTTTGATACCCGACGTAGATATCCCTGATTATGCAATGAAAATTAATGCATCAGCTTTTGCTGATTTTATCAGGAATATTCGGGTGCTCGAAAATGATGTTATAAATGATGAAAAAAAGTTTTTTTATGTAAAGCTTAAATTTGACGACAGTGATTATACCGATAAGGTGTCCGAGCTGTTTGGTGTTACCTTGTATAATATCGGCGGTAAATTATACACCAATGACGTTAAAAAAAAAATCAATGTGGCAAATGTGATAAGTTGGGTAATTGCTGCAATAATAATCACACTAACAATATCAAGAATAATAAGCTTTATAATAAGAATTATAATGAAAATCCTATAGTAGCTGAGCTTATAGAAAAAGTAAAGTCAAAAGGAAAATCAAAAATTTATGAAATAAAAAACCGCTATAATACTCGCAATGATGAATAATAATTGTGAAATGACATCAGTCGAGCGTTTGGCTCGGCTGATGTTGACAATTCACAGTATTAATACGGAGGAAAGGATTATGAAAACACGAAATGTAATTAGCAAGCTTATAGGTTTGATTTCGTCTGTGGTTTGTGCAGTTGCTTTTTGTACGGGAGCAGTAAGCGTTGATCCACTTAATAAGGTTGAAGCGGCTGTATATGAAGACTATTTATATTATACGGGAGTTGATACAGATAATGATGGTGTAAGTGATTATATTCAAATTACAGGTTATAATAAGTCACTGTTTTCAGTAAATAATCATGCAATAAGTATACCCATTCCAAGCGAAATTAATGATATGCCTGTAAAATCAATAAATAGTTCAGCTTTTAATGGCAGAGATATGTATAACAAAGGAATACATATATCGTTAACCATTCCTGATAGTGTAATATCAATATCCGGAATTAGTGTTTCCCCATTAATGACCGCTGGTGGTGGTAGTATAATGTTTTACTGCTATGAAAATTCCTATGCACATAAATATGCTATAAATAATAATATTAAATATTCATTGCTCAGCAGACCTGTTGTTACTACACCGGTTACAACGACTGCGACAAAGCCGATTACAACAACCACTACTACAACTACAACAAAGCAGGTTACAACGACGACTACTACAACCACAACAAAGCCTGTTACAACGAAATTTACCACAACCACAACTAAACCAGTTACAACAAAGGCAACTACAACGACGACTAAACTTGTTACAATAACTACTACAACTACGACAAAGCCGGTCACAACGACTACCACTACAACCACAACAAAGCCGGTTACGACCACCACCACTACGACAACCACAACAAAACCGATCACAACAACCACTACTACAACTACGACAAAACTGGTTACAACGATTACAACCACAACCACGACAAAGCCGATTACAACAACCACTACTACAACTACAACAAAGCAGGTTACAACGACGACTACTACAACCACAACAAAGCCTGTTACAACAACTACCATTACAACTACAATAAAATTGATTACAACAAAAGCTACCACAACCACGATAAAACCAGTCACAACAACGACTACTACAACCACGACAAAGCCGGTCACAACGACTACCACTACAACCACAACAAAGCCGGTTACGACCACCACCACTACAACTACGACTAAACCTGTAACAACGACAACTACTGCAACTACGACAAGACCAATCACAACGACTATCACTACAACCACGACAAAGCCGGTCACAACGACTACCACTACAATCACAACAAAGCCGGTTACGACCACCACCACTACAACTACGACTAAACCTGTAACAACGACAACTACTACAACTAAGACAAGACCAATCACAACGACTATCACTACAACCACAATAAAGCCGGTTACAACAACCACAACTACAACCACGACAATGCCGGTTACAACGCCTACTACCACACAAAGTGTTATAACTAAAGATTCAGGCGATTTAAACGGCGATAATAAAATTGCTGTTTCTGATATAGTTTTAATGCAGAAATTTCTTGTTAATGCAGAAAAACTTACCAAAGAACAATGGAAACGTGCCGACATGAACAGCGATAGAACAGTTAATGTTTTTGATGTTATTATTCTGAAAAGAAGAATTATATATAGCTAAAATTAACAGCAGTTGAGTATACTCGGCTGCTGTTTAAT
>CANPXN010000014.1 GCA_947586185.1 uncultured Clostridia bacterium | reverse complement strand
CCGAACACGGAAGTTAAGCTCATCTGCGTTGAAAATACTTGGTTGGTGACGACCTGGAAAGATAAATCAATGCCGGCTTTTTTCTTTATTGGGCCATTAGCTCAGTTGGTTAGAGCAACCGGCTCATAACCGGTTGGTCTGGGGTTCGAGTCCCTAATGGCCCACCATATAGGGGTATAGCTCAGTTGGTAGAGCAGCGGTCTCCAAAACCGCGTGCCGAGGGTTCAAGTCCTTCTGCCCCTGCCATACTTGTGGAACAAAATAGATGTCCACCCTTCAAAGCCCGTAGTTACGGGTTTTTTTGGCATTTTAGGAGCGAAAATTTTAAGGTCAAAACCGTAGATGCTTTTCAGGCATTTTTGCAAGGGAGAAGGATTTGAACCGTTTCACCGGAAAATTTCAGAAAAATTCAAGGCATATTTGAGAAAGATAATCTCAGATATGCCTTTTTTGATATATAAAATAGTATCCAAAATTTTAAGAGCCGTTTTGTCTAATATCACGAATTAAAGTGATGTTAAACAAAGCGGCTTTTTTGTTTTCTGGAGGAGGTGTATGGCAGAAACAAGAAAGTCGCAAAAAATACAGGAGGTCATAATGAAAAAGTTAAAATTTAACAGTACGCTGAACCACAAGCAAAGCGACTACAAAACCCATGAGGTCATCGTTGAAAAGGTGGTCACAGTTTATGGCAGAAGTTTTTCAGAACTGAAAGATCACCCTATGCGTGATAATCCGTATATTGCTGAAAATCGTGACCTGATGTATATCGACAGCGATGACATTGCCCACTGTCTGCTTTTGGTTGACTACGACAGCGGCGATGGTATTCTGGTGGAATCCGAGGGCAGCAATTACGCGCGAAAGTCACAGTTTATTCCAAATGCAAGAGCATTGGTTGAAAGCAACGAGCTTACGTCTTCAGAACGGGAACTGCATAATGAATTGAAGCGGATTTCCGATAAGATCGCAGAACTTGCCCATTGCGGTGAGAAAAACTTTGACTTCGAGGAACTGCTTGATAAATCCGATCTGGATTTGAAATCGCTGCTTCATGATTCTGTGGTAACCATGCTGCAGGAACGAGAAGATATCCAAATGGCTGAGAGTCACTCGATTGATGTGGATTTTCAGCCGGATATCACGGTCGAAGCCAAGCCTATTCAGGAGCTGACATTTTATTGTCCTCTGCATATCGTCAGAGAATATGACGAATCTGACTATGATTGGGACGAAGAAGTCATGGATGAGCAAGAGGTAATTCCATCAAAGTACGCAGTGGACTGTGCAGACGAGATTAACAAATTCATTCAGGATTATTCAGAGCCTGAAGAAGAACATCGTGGACTTATGGTGTATTTTGATGATAATCCTGCCGTCAACGAAAAAGTTTTCTCGGCAATTCCATCGGTCAGGGAAATTGATGGTGAGCTTATGGGCGTATTTGAATGTCAGATTACCGATGAATTGACCGATAATGAACTGGAAGATCTGCGCTGTCATCTGACCGGTCAATGTTCAGACGGCTTTTTTGAGGGTATGGAGCAGCATCCGATCAAAACCGCTGATTACGGAGAGATTTATGTCAGCTTCTGGAATTCAGAGGACAGTTGGGCATTGCAAACAGCAGAAGAAATGAGTTTTGAGCAGACAGAGGATTTATCTGAAGAACCCCAAATTGACATGACGATGTAAGCGAGGTTTGGTATGGTATTTAATGAAAAGAGAATTGAGATGATGAAACAGAGATAACCCGAAGGCACAAGAATCTGCCTTGACAGAATGGAAAACGATCCTAATCCGATTCCATCGGGTACTAAAGGAACAGTCGAGTTTGTGGATGATATGGGTACTGTTTTCTGCAAATTTGATAATGGAAGAAGTTTGGGAATGATACCCGGCGAGGACAGCTTCCACACTATTCAGGAAGAAGAACTGACGGAGGAAATGGAAGAATCCGAGGAACTGTCGGAAGAACCCGAATTTGAAATGACAATGTAAACGGTTAGGTTTTTAAAACTTAGCCGCTTTTTTTGTATCCAAATGAAAACAAAGGGGGTGAGGCCATGTCATACTTTGTATACAACATTATAAGAAGATACACAGTGTTTGGCTGGATATTTCTTTAATTCCAAAGCTGAATGAAACCTAACATCACAGGCAGTAAATCTGCCTGCCGGAAAGGGGGTAAGATTCATGTTTATATACAACATTATAAGAAGATACACAGTGTTTGGCTGGATATTCCCTTGATTCTAAACCGAACAAAACCTAAAGTCACAGGCGGTTGATCCGCCTGTGGAAAGGGGGTAAAATGATAAGATATTTTGATATTTTCGCAGGGATCGGCGGTTTTCGCTCCGGACTCGAAAAAGCCGGAGGCTTTAAATGCGTCGGTTGGTGCGAAATAAACAAGTATGCAAAATTGGCATACGAAACGCTTTACGATACAGAAAGCGAGGTGTTCTACGATGACGCAAGAAAAATCGACCCAAACAAGTTGCCTGATTTCGACCTTATATGCGGCGGGTTTCCTTGTCAGAGCTTTTCAATCGCTGGAAAAAGGGGCGGCTTTGACGACGCAAGAGGAACTCTGTTCTTTGAAATTGCCCGAATTGCCGCCGTTAAAAAACCTAAATATCTGCTGCTTGAAAACGTTCCCGGAATCTTGTCGCATGACTCAGGCAGGACGTTTGCGGCCATCCTCGGTGCATTGGATGAATTGGGGTACGATGTCACATGGCAGGTGCTTAACAGCGCAGATCATTATGTCGCCCAATCCCGAAAGAGAGTGTATATTGTCGGATTTCTTAGAGAAAGATGCGCCGGCAGAGTACTGTCTTTCACAGACGCAAACCCAAAAGCTCTTATACAGCGCATTCCCGGAAAAGAGGAAAACAGAGTCTACTCCCCAAAAGGACTGAGCATAACCCTGACGAGTCAGGCAGGCGGTTTTGGCGGTAAAACCGGTCTTTACGAAATCTTAGGATTGCCTATAAAGGTCAAGACAAAGTCAGGTTATCAGATAGCTTTGCCCGGAGATAGTATTGATCTTGCTTATCCAAATCTTAATTCAAGACGAGGTCGGGTGGGAAATGAAATTGCCAATACCCTTACGACAAGCTGCAATCAAGGGTATTATGCCATGTTTATCGACATGAATCCCGATCCAAAAATCACAGAACTTGCAAGATGCACCCCAAGGGCACTTCCTTCGGGGCGCATAACCACCCGTCAGGACAGCGGGATAAGTAAGCATAAAGGCGAGCATTCAGGCGTTATGCTGATAACCGAGCCGATAGCTGTGATGACTCCCGAAAAGGCTAACGTCCGTCAGCAAGGCAGACGTTTCAAGCAGCCGAATGAGCCGATGTTCACTATAACCGTGACCGACAGGCACGGAGTGGTATATTATGGATATATCCGCAAGCTGATGCCTCTGGAAGCGTGGCGTTTGCAAGGCTTTACGGACGAACAGTTCAATAAGGTTGCGGCAACAGGAATGTCGGACGCACAGCTCTACAAACAAGCCGGAAACGCCGTAACTACGACGGTAGTTGAGGCTGTCGCAAGGTTTATTTTACAGGTCGAAAGAGAAAATGATAAGTGATTTTCGATCTAAAATTTTTACAAATATTATATCACTTTAAGCACTTAAAGTCAATGGATTTTGAGCGCCGAAAGGAGGAATTTTTAAATATGGAAAATGAAATCAAGATTTTTGAAAATGAGGAATTTGGCAAAGTAAGGACGGTTGTTAAGGACGGAGAACCGTGGCTTGTGGGCAAAGACGTTGCCGAAATTCTTGAATATAAGGACACTGCAAAAGCCATAAGAACGCACGTTGATGCAGAGGACAAAGGGGTGTCCATTTTGGACACCCCCGGAGGAAAGCAGAAAATAACTATTATTAATGAAAGTGGGATGTACAGCCTTGTTCTTTCAAGTAAAATGCCCAAAGCCAAAGAGTTTCGTAGATGGGTGACATCCAACGTACTTCCGACGATCAGGCGTACCGGAGGTTACGTTGCCAACGAGGATATGTTTGTAGAGAACTATCTCCCATTTCTTGATGAGCCGTATCAGAATCTTTTCCGTCTGCAGATGACAGCAATCAACAAGCTTAACGAGCGTATCAGGCACGATCAGCCGCTGGTGGAGTTTGCAAATCAGGTATCAAATACTGAAAATCTCATTGATATGAACGCTATGGCAAAGCTTGCTATTGAAGAAAATATTCCTATTGGCAGGAACAGACTGTTCCGCTGGCTGCGTGAAAACGAGATTCTGATGTCGGGTAATCTGCCCTATCAAAAATATATTGACCGTGGATATTTTGCGGTGAAAGAATCGGTTTTTGAAACCGGTTCAATGACAAAAACCTATCAGCAGACCTATGTCACGGGAAAAGGTCAGCAGTTTATAATCAGCAAGCTGAAAAAAGAATTCATCGAGTAATCATCTAAAAAATCAAGGTCGTTTTGCCGACAGCAGAAAGTTTTTGCTGCCTGCAAAGCGGCTTTTTCTTTTCTGCTGTTGGCAGCGGCGGAAAGGAGTTTAATGAATAGTTTCATATCATGGATAGGCGGCAAAAAGCTGCTGAGAGATGAAATTCTCGCACGTTTGCCGCCCGAATATGACAAATATATCGAAGTTTTCGGCGGCGCTGGCTGGGTGTTGTTCCGAAAGCCGCAAGGCAGAGAAATGGAGGTGTACAACGATTTTAACAGCAATCTTGTAAACCTTTTCCGATGTGTTCGTGAAAAGCCAAATAAGCTGAAATACAAGCTGCGGTACGTTTTGAACTCCCGTGAGGACTTCGATTGGATCGCTGCGCTGCACAAGAAAAAGTTGTTCCCAAGACTGCGTGACGTTGACAGAGCTGCTAAGTTTTTTCAGCTTATACGCTATAGCTACGCATCAGGTCTGGACAGCTTTGGCTGTCAACCGCACTCTATGTGGGCAGATTTTCCGCAGATAGATATGGCTTCGATGAGATTGCAAAAGGTGCTGATTGAGAATCGGGATTTTGAAAAATTAATTAAGCAATATGACAGTACGGGCAGTTTTTTCTATTGCGATCCGCCGTATTTTGCTACTGAAAATTACTACAAGGACGTAGGTTTTACGGCAAAGGATCACTTGCGGCTGAGAGATACGCTTATGGGAATCAAGGGTAAATTTTTAGTGTCCTACAATGACTGCCCGGAAATTCGGGAACTGTGGGAAAATCCCGACATTTATATTGAGGAGATCAGCAGACTGAATAATCTGGCGCAGAGGTACGAGGGCGGCTGCCAGTACGCAGAATTGTTGATATCAAATTACGATACTACGCAGAGAGTTGGTACGATTGACCAACTCTCTTTATTTCCAGCGTGACGCTGGATCCATATCGCACATTTAAAATTCACGAAAATGCAAGTAAATTCTTGCGAGGAAAACGAAGGAGAGGTTATATGAAAAAAGTTATATTTTCACAGGTTATGACAGATAACGGAACGGCTGAATTTTCCGGAGTTTACGATAAAAACGGTCTGCCCGTAAAGATCGTTTTGGAAGTAGATGACAACGGAGTTGTGTTGACGGCGGTACGCAGAAAGCTTACAGATATTGAATTAATGGAGATCTGCAACAGCGCTGACGGCTGTGAAAGCTGCGTTTTTCAGGGCGACTGCGATGATGAGGGAGAAACAAATTAATGATTGATTGGTTATGCTTAAAAATTAGGTCACCAACTTATTTATAATGTAGAACTTGCGCAAAAGGTCTGGATATTGCATTGATTTTATGATATGCTTGCATTAGAAAAAATAATGCAAAAGGAGTTGAATCCATATGAAAAAATCAATACATATCCTTATCTTAGCAGGACTTCTTACAGCTTGCGCCAGCGTGACGCTGGACCCATGCCGCGTCGAAGAAAACTGTGAATCGTCACTAAATTCCGCGCTGTTTTCTGAAACGTCAGAATATTATGATTCTGAGTCGGAATCATGCGCTGAAATTGAAACTCAGCCGTCAACTGAGTGCGAAATTTCAACCACAGAAACGACTGTAACTACAGCAGAAATCCAGTCTGAAACAGTCTGCACAACGACAAGCACAACTGATGTACAGAAAGAAAAAGGTCAATATGATCCAACGGAGTCTCAGCAGGAAAAAGCAGCTAAAATCCCCACGGATCATACGAAATCGGATACTGAAAATACAACGGAAAAATCCGATATTCCGGTACAAACAGAACCGCCGCAAAGTACAGAAAATACAGAGGTTACGGTCACCGAACCGGAGGAATACGAAGAAGAAACCAAGCCTCCGGAATGCTGCTTGTCAGACTATGAAAAGGCTGCCGAAATTTACGATTATATGACGGCAAACGGATCAGGGACTTGCGTACAATACTCATGGCAGACCTATGAAATGTGCTGTCAATACGGACTTGAATGTTACTTCGCATGGACTGAAAATCAGCTTTACGGACACGTTGCAAATGTGGTCAGAATCGACGGCGTGTGGTATGTTTTGGATACGCAGGCTGGCTGCTTCCTGACAGAAAATATGTGCGGATTCACAGAGATAGTTGACGCAAATGAAAGCTATATCGCAAACGCTGACATCATCAGCAGCGTAAGATACGAATAAAAAATCATGAAAGGCTCGCATCTGCGAGTCATTTTTTATTGGAAAGGAAAAATATATGTTTAAAAATAGAATACTGAAAAAAATCGGCGCAGGGCTCATGGCGGGACTCTGCGCTTTTACTTTGATCGGAACGAATATCGGCGGTTTAAAGACCTCCGCAGCAACAACGGCAAAAGAACCGCTGCTCTCAGGTGACGAGGTCATCAAGCAGGCAGCCAAGTATTTGGGCGTTCCTTACGGCTGGGACTGCAAGGGCTATGACGGCGTTTATTCGTCCTCAAGTCCCAAAAAGCAGTCAATGGAAACTGTTCGAAAAAAAGGCTTGGATTGTTCAGGATTGGTGTATGCAACATTGACGGATTTAGGTGTTAGAACAAGCGGATTTCCCTCAAATAATCCTGTTCCGCAGAACTACTGGGAGTATGCGGACGGTTCAGCATACAAGAACTGCACCATGACCTACAAGGGCGTGACATCGCCTCTTGAGGTAATTTATGAAAAGTTGGATGCTGATGAACATCAGTATTATGAGAGTGATAAGCTTATCCCCGGAACAGTGATTTCAGGCGTTGCCAAGAACAATGGAATCGGACATATGTGGATATATATGGGACAGTTCAGCAGCAGAGACGCCGTCCTTGATTACCTCGTAAAACTGGGATACAAGCGTGATTCCGTGTCCAAATATGTTGGCAGCGGAAACGGTAAAGGCGGCAAGCACTGGCGAATCGAATGCAACGGCTCTCAAGGCTGCGTTATTAATAATAATGTTGACGGTAAGGCGCTTTTTGCAAGCTATCTTGCATACAAGGTGACCTCTCGTGACGCAACTTTTAGCATCAAAAAGTGTCTCGACGGAACGTCTCAGATAGTCGGAAAATCAACGGTTGACGGCAGTTTTGCAAAGTATGGAGTTTACAGCGACAAAGCTTGCAAAACCAAAATCGGCGAGATAAAAATTGGTGAAAAAGGAACTGGTTCTATCAAGCTGAAAAGTGGAACTTACTATGTCAAAGAGATTTCTGCTCCAAAGGGATATGCATTGTCAACTAAAGTTTATGAATTGAAACCCAATCAGACGGTCACTGTCTATGAGGATTTTCAGACCGGAAAAATCAAGATAAACAAGACCTCCGAGGACAAAATCGTCAAGGATATCGAGTTTAAATTAAAGGGGTCTGATGGCAGCTCATACACGAAAAAGACTGATTCTAAGGGCGTTGCGGAGTTTTCTGGACTCAAGGTTTACGATATGAAAACAGGTAAAGCAATCAAATATACCGTTTCGGAAATCAATGTGGCAACACGTTATGAAACACCAAAGGCGAAAAATGTTACCCTTACAGGCGGCAATGCGGACTTGACAGTAAACGTAAATTTTGTCAATGATCTTGTGAAGGGCAATATCAAAATCAATAAGCAGTCAGAGGATAACCAAAACGGCGGCCGTGAGTTTACCATCACAGGCGGCGGCAAGACCTATAATATAAAAACAGGTTCTGACGGTATCGCAATATTGTCCGGAATTCCGGTTTTCGACAGCAGCAACAAGAAAATCACCTACACTATCAGCGAGAAAAATGTACCCTTAAAGTACGTGATTCCTGCCGATCAGAAAATCACTTTGACAGCCGACGCAACTACAAGTGTCACTTTCAAAAATGAACTTAAAAAGTTTACTGCGGAGATTGTAAAAAAGGACTCCGAAATGGGTTCAGCACAAGGCGATGCAACCCTTGCCGGAGCAGTTTACGGTCTCTATCTTGACGGCAATCTGGTAGACACTTACACCACAGATGAAAACGGATATTTCAAGACAAAAGAATATGTCTGCGGCAATTACACGATTCAGGAAATTAGTCCGTCTGAGGGATATCTCCTCAATAAAAGTGTTTACTTGGTTGGCGCTGAGCCGAAGAATTATACTATTGAAAACAACTCTGTTTCAATGACGGTTACCGAAGATGCAGTTAAGGGAAATATTGCAATTATCAAGCATTCCGATGATGGCAGCACACAGATTGAAACTCCCGAAGTCGGTGCGGAATTTGAGGTTTACCTCAAGAGTTCCGGTTCTTATGCAAATGCAAAGGATTCCGAAAAGGACTACCTTGTGTGCGATGAAAACGGCTATTCGCAGACAAAGGATATGCCCTATGGAATTTACACTGTGCATCAGACAAAGGGCTGGGACGGAACTGAGTTCGTTACTGATTTTGATGTATATATCAGCGAGAACGGACAGACCTACAGATATCTCATCAACAACGCTGAATTTGAAAGTTACGTCAAGATCGTAAAGGTCGACTCGGAAACGGGCAATACGATTCCCTACGAGGGCGCGGGATTTGAGATTTATAATGCAAACGGCGAGAAAATTTTCATGTCCTTCGCCTATCCGAATGTAGAAACGATCGACGTTTTTTACACCAACTCTGAGGGTTATCTGATTACTCCCGAAATGCTCCATTACGGCGATTATACACTGGTTGAAGTACAGGCTCCTATGGGTTACGTTCTGGACAGCGAACCGGTTGCATTCAGCGTGACTGCGGCAAATTCTGAGATAGAAAATGCAGTAAATATTGTTAAGGTTCACAAGTCTGATATTGCTCAGAAGGGAAAAATCTCTGTGCAGAAATCCGGAGATATTTTCAGTTCTGTAACTGCCTTCGGCAGCGCTATTTCTGTTGACGAAAACGGTGAAACACACGAAAGCGGACAGACAGCCTATACCCCTGTGTTTGAGGAAAAAGGACTTGCAAACGCATTATATCAGGTTATTGCAAGCGAGGATATCGTGACTGCCGACGGCACTGTAAGAGCCAATGCAGGCGACGTTGTTGCCGAGCTTACAACCGATGAAAATGGCTATGCTGAAACTGATTTATTGTACCTCGGAAAGTACGAAGTCAAGGAAATTCAAGCGCCTTACGGCTACGTTTTAAACAGCGAGCCGCAGCTTGTGGAACTCGCCTATGCAGGACAGGAGGTCACCGTGAGAGATACCGTAAATACGGCTTTTGTCAACAATTATCAGGGTGTTGAAATAAGCCTTGAAAAGATTATGGAACAGGATGAAACCTTCGGAATTGGCATGAATTCCGAGTATAAAAATGTTCGTTTCGGACTGTTTGCAGCGGAAGAAATTACAGCCGCTGACGGCAGCTCGATTCCCGAAGATGGACTTATTGCAGAGGTCTCCCTCGATGAAAATATGAAGGCTGTGATAGCTGAAAAAGTGCCATTCGCTAAATATTACGTTCAGGAAATCGCAACCGATGAACACTATATTTTAAACGGTGAGAAGTACCTTGTAAGCTTTGAATATCAGGGTCAGGAAATGACCACTGTGTACGTGGACTGCGGACAGTTTAAGAATTTCCTTAAACGTGGAACAGTCAAGGGAATCAAGGTAAATGAAGCCGATGAACCGTTGGAAAATGCACTCTTTGGATTATTTAACACAGACTGCACAGAGTTCACAACAGACAACGCTATCATGACTTCCGAATCTGATTCTAAGGGCGAATTCGGCTTTGAAGAAGTACCTTACGGCAGCTATATCGTCCGTGAAATTGCAGCTCCCACAGGCTATGTTTTAAGCGATGAAAGCTATCCGGTAACGGTGTCAGAGGACGGCGAAACTATCAATATTCGTACAGTTAACGAGGAAATCAGGGGTAATGTCATTGTTACAAAAATTGACGAAGAATACCCTGACAACAGGCTTTCCGGAGCAGAGTTTACAGTTTATTCAGATGAAAAATGCGAGGTTGAAGTCGGCAAATTATTAGAAACTCAAAAGGGAGTTTACCTCCTTGAAAATCTTGAATACGGTAAGTATTTCTTGAAGGAAACTGTCGCTCCCGACGGCTTTATTATTGATGAAAATGTGTATCCGTTCGACATTGAAAATGATGGAGAAACCGTAGAAATTTCAAATACTGAGGTTGGAAAAGGCTTCGTTAACAAGCCGGAAAAAGGCAGTGTGGAAATCACAAAGACTGATATTTCTACAGGCGAACTTATTCCAAATTGCGGCATTGAGATTCTCGATAAGGACGGCAATGTTGTCGTTCAGGGAAGGACAGATGAGAACGGCGTTGTAACGTTTGATATGCTTCGTGTGGGCGATTATTTCTATCGTGAGTTTGACGCTCCCGATGGATATATTCTTGATGAAAATTCATATCCGTTCACCATCAAAGAGAACGGTGAGATCGTGAAATGCAGTATGACAAACACCAAGATTCCGCATCAGCCTACGCCGTATACGGGCGATAACTGCAGTGACCTTTTAGCGTGGATCATGGTAGGTCTTTCCCTTGCGATTGGTTCGGTTTTATTCATTCGCAGAAAGAAAAAGGGCGGTAAAAATGAAGAATAAAATAATCAAAATATCGGCGGCTGTGATTGCAGCCGTCCTCCTTTTTGGAGGACTCTTTCTGTTACTTCGTGACGATGTTGGCGAGATGATTCAGCAGGAAAAAATCAAGCCGTATGTGCCTGATTTTACTCTTCTGGAACTGCCAGAGGATAGTAATTCAGAAGAAGAAAATGCAGAGGAAATTACTGTAGAAGCAGAGAAAAAGCTGAAAGAGCAGACTCAGGAATTATGCAATAATTTTGATAATTCTATCGGCTGGATAAACGTCCCCGAAACGAAAATAGACTTCCCTGTTATGTACTCCGGCGACAATGATTTTTATCTCCACAGAGCTGTTGACGGCAGTTATCTGAGAGTGGGTTCAATCTTCCTCGATTACCGCTGTAATTCCGATTTTACGGGAAAAATCAACATTCTGTATGGTCACAATATGAGCGACGGAAGTATGTTTGCGGATGTTGTAAAATTCATTGATACGGACTATTTTGACAGTCACAATTATGGGTGGCTGTCCACAGAAAATACTGTGTACAAAATTGACTTTTTCTCGCTTTCTCAGCCGGAAAACTATGATGATTTTTATGATGTGTCGACAGATATAAATACTTGGCTTGACAGTCTGAGAGCCAACTCTTTTATTTGGAGAGATATTGGCGTTTCTGAAAAAGATCAATTTATTTCGCTGTCCACCTGTACCGGTTCTGAGGGCAACTCAAGGACTGTTATGACCGGAAAGTTAGTCGAAATATGAAAGGAGTTTTTGTATGAAAAAGAAAACATTTATAACTTTAATTACCGTTGCTGTGATGAGCGCTTTTAGCAGTCTGACGGCATATGCAAGCGGCGATGTTGCAGGAGCTGTGGAGGGTACTTGGAGTACGGCGAAAACGCAGATCGTGTCGGTTGTGGATAACGTTATATTCCCCGTAATCGACGTCATTCTGGCGATTTTGCTGTTTGTGAAATTAGGAACAATGTACCTTGACTATAGAAAACATGGGCAGCTTGAATGGACTGCACCGGCGATTTTGTTCGGCTGTCTGATCTTCACTCTGACCGCTCCGATGTATATCTGGTCAATCATTTAACGGGAGGATCTGTGTATGAAAAAAGTATATTTAGCGGCATTTTCAGCGGCAATTGCGATGATTTTGACAGCTTGCGGAACTATCTCTCCGCCTGTTCAAACGCAGCCCGAAGTGGCGGTTACAGAAGCGACAGAATCTGTTACAGAACCGACTGCCTCTACAGAAGCAGTCGACAGTTCAGAGGAAGAACAGATAAAGTCAAATGCTTTTATTGCAGAGTTTTTCGATTCCGGCATACTATTTACTGATGTACAGAATCTGGTAAAGGAATCTATGAAAAACTGCACATTTGAGAACCAAACAGAATCGTCAAACGGTATTCAAAAGATATCTCTGAAAAGCTCTAACGGCGGCGGTATTGTGAATGTGATGTGTATCGATATGAGCCAAAGCAGCCTGAGTTACGACCTTGAATATATCCTTGAAAACTTCGGGAATTACTACTTCGGACTAACCGCATCTCAGATGAACGGCATCACTGAGGACGATTTTGTGTCCAATTACCGCATGGTAAACAGCGTGATGTCAAAGGGAAAATATCAGCGTTACGGCTCTGTTCAGAAAACTGACGGTATGGCTGCTCAGTTCGGTTATACCGAAACCTATGCCGTACTTGCCGAGGGCAAATTGACTGTTGTGTCAGGGGCGTTTCTAAGTTCTGATATGATGGACAGGCAGAATTTTATTCAGCTTATGGCAAAATTTGCGGAGAATATAAAGTATTAAGGCGGTGAAAAAAATTGCCGTATATTCCATTTACAGAAGAACAAAAAGCGACCGCAAACAGCGTAGATTTGACAGATTTTCTGCGATTGAGAGGCGAGAAATTAGAACGTGCCGGACGTGAATACAAGCTAATCTACAGCGACGGTTCAGGCAGTCACGACAGCATAACCATCCGTGGATCTACTTGGTTCGATCACAAGAATCAGGTTGGCGGCGGTGCAATAAAATTTATGCAGTATCATTATGGAATGAACTTTCCGACAGCAGTGCAGGAACTTCTGGGACAGAGGATCACTCCTCTGTCCCCTACTCATCAGAGGACGGCTGTTCAAGAAGAAAAACCAAGGGAATTCAAGTTGCCGGAAGCAAATGAAAATATGCACAGAGTGTTTGCGTACCTCATAAAACAGCGTTTTATTGCTCCTGATATCATCAGCTTTTTTGCGAAGAATCACACGCTGTATGAAGATAAAAATCATCATAATGCGGTGTTTGTGGGCGTTGATGAGGACGGAGTCCCAAAACAGGCTCACAAGCGAGGAACGGCGACTTTTGGAAAGTCTTTTCGGCAGACTGTGGAGGGTTCTGACACAAAATATAGCTTCTCTCACTTTGGAAAATCCGAGAAGCTGTTCGTATTTGAAGCTCCAATCGATATGCTTTCTTATCTTACTTTGCACCCCGAAAACTGGCAGGAGCATTCATATATCGCTATGAATGGTGTGTATGAAAACGCTGTTTTAACGGCGTTAAAATGGCGTTCAAATCTGTCTGAAATTTTGATTTGCACCGACAACGATATCGGCGGTATTGACGCTGCGGACAGGCTGAGGGATGTTCTTAATGAAAATAATTATAAAAATATTTCGAGAATTCTTCCGAGCAATAAGGATTGGAATGAAGATTTAAAGCAGCTTAACGGAGCTGATTTTCTGCCTGCCGTTCCCCATAAAATCAAGGAAGAATACCATCGTCAGGCTGAGAATTTGGAGTATCTTAAATGCCGTCCCGAAAAGCTGAAGTCGCAGATTTATGCGACTTTTAAAAATAATCAATACAGATATTTGGCTGAGTATGCGTTGGCAGGCTCGGCTTTTTTCTTACCCAAAACACAGCGGTTAAACGATGAAAACAGGGCGTTTTTAAGGCTTCAAAGCAAGCTTAAGGACGATTACAAGGCGTATACGGATAAGGGCAGAACGGCGCAGAAACATCGGAATCTGAGCGATTGTGTGCAGGGTGTAATGCAGGATTTGAAGCAGACTGCCCGTACCCGTGAGCAATCGATAAATACGGCAAAACTGCTGTTCCGGCTTGCGGATAACGCAGTCAGATTGGAGGTGGATTCTGTACTGTCACAGCCGATCCGGGAGCAGTGCGAGGATATTGAAATCGTTCATGAACCCGAACCGTGTATAAATTTTTAGGCTGCTATACCCCCGGTTTCACAGCGCAATACCTTGAAGATAATAAACGAATAATTCTGTCAATACAGAAAGAAAAATATTGATTGGAAGTGGTAAATTGAGTGAAAAAAAGATGATTCTGATCGGCGTGTTGGCGGTAATTTTTGTCGCCTTTTTGGTGATTGTAAATCTGCTTGACAATAAATCGCTGAATGGAATTAAACGTAAACCCGTTGGACATGGTCAGCATGGCACGGCGCGTTGGGCAAGCAAATCGGAGATAAAAAAGACTTTTGTTTCTCTGCCATTCGAGCCTGATAAATGGCGTAAGGGCGTGGATCTGCCGACTGTTCAAGGGACTGTTGTTGGGTGCAGAAGCTCAGGAAAAAAGACCTTTGCTCTTGTTGATGAAGGCGATGTTCATACCCTTATGGTGGGCGCTGCAGGGTGTGGAAAGACTTCCTTTTTCTTGTACCCAAATCTCGAACTGGCTTGTGCAAGCGGTATGTCTTTTGTCAGCACAGACACGAAAGCGGACGTTGTTCGGAATTACGGAACTATCGCAAAAAAGTACTACGGCTATAACGTTTCCGTGCTTGATTTGCGTAATCCAACAAGGAGCGATGAGAACAATATTCTGCATCTTGTCAACAAATACATGGATATTTATTTGTCCGACAAGAGCAATATTTCGGCGAAAGCAAAGGCTGAGAAGTACGCCAAAATCACGGCGAAAACCATAATCGACATTGGCGGCGGCTCAGAATCAAGCGGTGCAAATGCATACTTTTACGACGCTGCGGAGGGACTTCTTGCATCAACGATACTGTTGCTTGCAGAGTTCGGCGACAAAAACGAACGGCACATTGTGTCGGTTTTCAAGCTGATTCAGGACTTGCTGGCAAAGTATCAGTCTGCACCGAAAGCCAAGCCGAAGATGTATTTTTCAAAGCTAATGGAAAAGCTGCCGCCGGATCACAAAGCCAAATGGCTTGCAGGAGCTGCCTTGAATACTTCGGATCAGACCATGCTGTCGGTAATGTCAACGGCGTTGTCTCGCTTGAACAGCTTTCTCGACACGGAAATGGAGCAGATGTTGTGCTTTGGTACAGCGATAGATGCGGAGAAGTTCTGCAATGAAAAATCGGCAATTTTTATTGTGCTTCCGGAGGAAGATTCCAGTAAATATTTCATGGTTTCATTGCTTATCCAACAGCTTTATCGTGAGATTTTGGTCATTGCCGATGAGAACGGCGGCAAGCTGAAAAATAGGGTGATGTTTTATATGGATGAGTTCGGCACTTTTCCGAAAATTGACGGTATGGAGGCGATGTTTTCTGCAGGACGTTCAAGAAAAATCAGCATAATTGCGATAATTCAGTCCTTTGCGCAGCTTGAAAAAAATTACGGAAAGCAGGGCATGGAGATCATTACCGACAACACTCAATTAACGGTATTTGGCGGCTTTGCGCCCAATTCTCAGTCTGCGGAAGTGCTGTCAAAGTCCTTGGGAGAGCAAACTGTTTTGTCAGGATATGTCACTACGGGCAGGGAAAAATCGCAGTCATTGCAGATGATTGGCAGACCGCTTCTCACGGTGGATGAGTTGAAATCCATGCCCAAAGGACAGTTTATTGTGATGAAAACAGGAGTCCATCCGATGATAAGCAAGCTAAAATTGTACTTCAAATGGGGCATAAAATTCGAGGAAGAATACCGCCTTTCCGACAAGACCGCAAGAAGGGTTTCATGCAAGGAACGTGACGAACTGATTCGTGATGTGGAAGTCAAATATCCACAGAAGAAAAAAGATTCTACTCCGGTGGAATTTGACGAAGATGACGAGGATTTTGAAGAAAGTCCTCCAAAAAAGAAAAATATTAAAACTGTCAGGAGCTGATGAAAATTGATATTTCCAAGAAGAATTTACGATCTGGGACTGTCTCACAAGGCAGTCTCGGTGTACTGTTATCTGGCAAACCGTGCAGATGAAAAAGGCGAATGTTTTCCGGCTGTAAGGCGGATCGCTGAGGACTTGAAGTTCTCGAAAACAACGGTATACAGGGCGTTTAAGGAACTGGAAGAACATGATCTGCTGGAAAGAAATCCACGCTATCATGTTCTGGGCGGTCAGCGAAGTTCGCTGTATAAAATCAAAGGAGAGATCGGAGTGAAGAAAAATGTTTGATTGGATTGGAGACGCCATCGACTGGATCGGCGACGGGATTTCAAGCCTTTGGGACAACACAATCGGCAATGTTACCGATGCTATTGGCGACTGGATATGGGAGGCCATGTTTGAGTGGTTGTTTAATTTGATTTACGGAGCAATTGCGGATCTGTTTGAGTTTATAAACTCCACCACAAGTGATGTTTTTGAAATGTCATGGGTTCAGGCGTTTGTAAGTCTGTTCCACAGTCTCGCTTGGATGCTGTTTGTCTGCGGACTTATAGTGGCGGTTTTCGATACGGCGATAGCTTATGAATCAGGGCAGGCGAACATAAAAAATACTTGTCTGAACGTGCTGAAAGGCTTTATGGCGGCAAGTTTGGTGACGGTCGTACCGCAGCGGCTGTACTCCTTTTGTGTAGCCATGCAGGGTTCGTTTGCCCATGATTTATTGGGAAATTTCATAGGTGATGTAAGCGATACTGTGGCAGATTCGGGACTTAAAGTTATAATCGCCCTTGCCTCTGATGTGTCGCTGTTCAGCCTGTTTTTTATAATTTTATTCGGATACTGCACAATAAAAGTCGTGTTTGCAAACATTAAAAGAGGCGGAATAATGCTCTGTCAGATTGCTGTTGGAAGTCTGTATTTGTTTGGAGTTCCGAGAGGTTACACCGACGGATTTTATGGTTGGTGTAAGCAAGTTATAGCCACCTGTCTGACAGCATTTTTGCAGACAACAATCCTATATCTCGGACTTTTAAGTTTTACACAGCATCCGTTGTTGGCTGTGGGAATATGCCTGTCGGCGACGGAAGTTCCGAGAATAGCGCAGATGTTCGGTCTGGATACAAGCGTTAAGGTGAATATGATGAGTGTTAGTCATACTGTTTCTATGGGGGCTAAGGCTGTGGGAATGATTAAGGGAAAGGCTTGATTTTACATTAATCATGTGATACAATATATAAAGAAATTAATTGAAAATCGGATGTGATTGTATAGGCAAGAAGTATGGATTATTTAGCGAGGGCGATGTTATTTTAACTAATCCAGAACCCGGTTTCTATGATATAGCTGTAGTTCTTGACACAAGAGAGAAAACAGAAGATTTTTTACCAATGTGTCATATAGCAATAACGCCCTTGTTATTTCAAAAAGAAATTACTATGAATGATATTGATCTGCCATTATTAAAACCACATATTTTTCAAAGATATTATCAAATGAATGAGAAATTGGTTGTTCCATACAGAAAAGAACTGTTGATACACATTTATACAACACGAAATAAAGTTAATTTGCCTATTATAGGGAAAGTAAATCCCCAAATGGTATATGATGAACCATTATTATGGCAGCCTCAAGAAGATAGATTTCATCTGTGTGGAGATGCTGATTTATTTCTTGGGAGAGAAGCCTATATTCAATGGTGCAGAAATAATAATATACTCATACATGATAATCCTGTTTAAAAAATTTTATTTTCAGTCAAGCCAAAAGCTTGGCTGTTTTTTGTATAAAATGGAGTGTGATAAAAATGAAAACTTACATCTACCCCGAAAATCTGAGGGCGACAGTGAAGCTGTGGTTCTGGAATGTTCGGGATTTTATTATAATCTGCGTCGGAATAATTCTGTCGGTGATAGTGTTTGTAAACCTGTGGAATGTGCTGCCCATTGCGGCAACGGTCTGCTATGGATTTTTAAGTCTGAGGGTTGACGATACCGCAATTATGGACTACATTTTTAACGCTGTGAAGTTTTTTGTGACTTCGCAGCAAACTTATTCATGGAGGAAGTTTTAATATGGCAAAGAAAAAGAACAGCGTTCAGGGCTTGATAGGCTTTGAACGCTTTACTCGTTTTGGAGTAAAAACAGACAAGGCTGAAATAGCATTTTTCAGCGTAGAACCGACAAATATTTCAGTGCTGTCGGCGGCAAATATAGATACCAAAATCCATCATCTTATGATGCTTTTAAGCACGATTCCCGACCTTGAAATCATCGCTCTGGACTCCTGCGAATGCTTTGACAGCAACAAAATTTATGTAAAAGAACGCCTGCAGACTGAGCATAACGAAGGAGTCAGAAAGCTGTTGCAGGCTGACTATTCCTTCCTTGACGAGATTCAGGCGGAGATGTCATCGGCAAGACAGTTTATGTTCTCGATAAGATTCCGCAGAGAAAAGGAAGAACAGATTTTTAATGTTGTGAATCGTGTTGATAAGGCTATTTCAGAGCATGGATTTGCAGCGAGAAGAATGACAAAACCTGAGATAAAGCGAATGCTTGCGCTGTACTTCGGCACAAGTATTTCAGGCGAGGAAATATCGGATATAGAAGGTTCGGAAAACTTTGATTTGGGGGTATCTGAAGATGTTTAAAAGAAAGAAAAAGGAACTGTCAGCAGCACAAATTGAAACTGTGGAAACAAAGGATTTTTTTGACAGAATAGTGCCGGGGATGATCAGATTTTATACCGACCACTACATTTGCGGCAACTTTTACAAATCGGTCTGGGCGATAACGGAGTACCCTCCGAATACCGAAGAAACCGCCATTTTAGCGCATTTAGCGGACAGAAACGGAGTAACCTTACGCATTTACAACCGCCTTGTTACAAGCATGGAACAGCGTAAAATTGTTCAGCAGGCAATGCGCAAGAATCATATGATGACCACCACAAACGATGTCAACGAGAGCATCAAGGCTCAAGATAACATAAATGACGTGGTTGAGTTGTTGTCGGAACTCAGACGCAACAAAGAAAATCTGCTGCACACAGCTGTTTTTATCGAACTGAAAGCGGCAACCGAGGATAAATTAAAAGAACTTCAGGCGGATATTCAGATGGAGCTTACCCGTTCCAAAATTAGCGTTGACAGGCTTTTGCTTCGCCAGAAAGAGGGATTTTTGTCTGTGCTTCCGACGGGAAATAATATGTTCGGAAGTCAGTTTGAACGTGTCTTGCCGGCGAGCTCTGTGGCGAATATGTACCCCTTGAATTACAGCGGAAAGACCGATGAAAACGGCTTCTATCTTGGCAGAGATAAGTATGGCAGCAACGTGCTTGTGGACTTCGACAGGCGTACCGAGGACAAGACCAACAGTAATGTCCTGATACTTGGAAACAGCGGTCAGGGCAAGTCGCACCTCATGAAACTGCTGCTGTGCAATCAGCGTGAGGCAGGGAAATCAATCCTGTGCCTTGATCCTGAGAGCGAGTACCATGACCTGTGTTCCAACCTCGGCGGCACATATATTGACATGATGTCTGGTGAATTTATGATAAATCCGTTAGAGCCGAAAGCATGGTCATCTAATGATGAAACAAGTGACGCCGATTCGCCCGAAACGTTCAGAAAGGTAACAAGATTATCGCAGCATATCAGCTATTTAAAGGATTTTTTCAGAGCCTACAAGGACTTCACCGACGCAGAGATCGACACCATAGAGATCATGCTGATGAAGCTGTACTCAAGATTTGACATTGATGATTCTACCGATTTTGACGATTTGAAATCTGAAAAATATCCGATCATGAGCGACCTTTATGAATTTGTAGAAAATGAATTCTTGTCCTTTGATAGCAGTAAAAAGCATCTTTACACAGAGGAAATTTTGCAGAATATCTGTCTCGGACTGCACTCAATGTGCAAGGGCGCTGAGGCGAAATATTTCAACGGACGTACCAATATCCATGACGGAGAGTTTATCTGTTTCGGAGTGAAAGGCTTGATGGATACCAACAAAAGGCTGAAAGATACGCTGCTTTTCAACATTTTGAGTTACATGAGCAATCAGCTTCTGGGACGTGGAAATACTGTTGCGGCTATAGATGAAATGTATTTATTTTTAACCAATATGACGGCGATAGAATATATCCGAAACGGTATGAAGCGTGTGCGTAAAAAGGAGTCCTCGTTTATACTTTCGTCACAAAATATTGAGGACTTCCTGCTGCCGGAAATCAAGGAGTTTACCAAGCCGTTGTTCTCCATTCCGGCACATCATTTTTTGTTTAATCCGGGTAATATTTCTCCAACAGATTTCATGGATACGCTTCAGGTGGAGCAGTCGGAATACGGCTTGATAAAGTATCCCGAACGTGGAACTTGCCTGTACCGCTGTGGAAATGAACGATATCTTTTACAGGTTCATGCGCCCGATTACAAGGTGAAGCTCTTCGGAAAGGCGGGAGGTAGATAAGATGTCAGCAGCAGTTGCGGCGGCTTTGAAAAAAATAGCCGCATTTATTCTCAGCGACAAGGAGTTGAGAGGCAAGCTGTTTGTGGTGATCGGGAGCATAATCTGTGGTTTTCTGGGACTGCTTTGTATTCCGGTTGTGGTGATAGCAAGCCTCGGAAATATGGAAATAGAGCCGCCTGAAATAGACAAAAGTCTGTTTAACGAGGCAGCTTTTATGCAAAGTCTGGACAGCGATAAGCAGGCGCAGCTTGTAAATTTGCAGAATCAGGGACAGGCAATCGAGGATGCTATGACGGATGTTGATTGCAAAGATCAGACAATAAAAGCGCAGCTCATATATTTGTCTTTTTTGGAAAATGTGCAAGATTTCAATGCGCAGTCTTATGCTGATCTGTTTAAAAAATCCACTGATGATAAGGCTTTGATAGACGCTTTAAACTCTGCTTACGGTCTGAAAATAGACTACAATGAGTTTATGAAAAGCTACACTTGGGTCATGAACGCAACTATGAATCAGTATATGTTTGGGGATTCCAAAAGCAAAAATGCAGCCGATCTTGCGGCTTGGGCAGAGAATGCGTACTTCTCCGGTTGGGGATACAAGGACGGTTCTTTCGGCGAAAGAGATGAATCCGATCGAATCCGATATGCCGACAGCGCAGGCTTGATACTTGGCTATCTCAGGTACGATCCGGAGCAAAAAGTGTTTAACAGCGAGCCGAGCAGTCTGCATTTCACTTCCAAAGGCGGTCTTGATAAAATGCCGGATGAGGCAGGAAATATTTTGTCCGACGGCACTAATTATGGAGTGTATATCGGCGATGGAGAGGTCGTTTTCGCCTCGAAAAATTTGGGGTATGTGACTAAGGATAAGGTTGCCAATGGTGCATGGAATTCATGGACTTCAATCAGCGGAGCAGCGTACAATACTAACATTTCTTTTGAGGAATATGACGAAAAGAAGAAAAATAATCTTGGACTGGTGCAGTGGGCAATTCAAGCTCACAACTCAGGTTGGGGGTATATTTACGGCACTTACGGCAATGTTCTGACAGAGGGTCTGCTTCAGGACAGAGCCGCTGTTTTCGGCGGCGAGGTCACGGATTATATGGATTTCATCCGTCAGAATTGGATGGGAAAGCGCTGTGCCGACTGCGTTGGCTTGATTAAAGGATATGGTTGGTACGACAGCGCAAGCGGCGAGATAAGGGTAGGTTCAAACGGCATGATGGATGTTGGAGCGAATGCGATGTTCGCCAATGCAACCGTAAAAGGCACGATAGATACCATTCCGGAAGTCCCCGGACTTGCTGTTTGGGTGGACGGTCACATCGGGATTTATATCGGTAACGGCGAGGTAATTGAAGCCATGAATACTCTCAGAGGCGTGACAAGAACGCAGCTTGCAGGGCGGGAATGGACGCACTGGCTTCAAATCCCTTACATCAGTTATGTACAGAAACCGTAATTTTGCAGCCGAAATCTTGTCGGCTTTGGTGATAGCTTTCCGATTAAAATTGTGATATATTGTTGGTGGAGGCGAGGAAAATGGAGTTTATAAAACGACTGTTCAACGGAAATATCAATCCATCGGTGGCTGTTACGGTAAAGGGTTCGCAATATGAAAAGCTGGCAAACAAGTCCTTGAATGTGCAGAAAACGCTGAGTGAACAGCTTTCCGAGGAACAGCGGAAACTGCTTAATGAACTGATTTCAATTCAGGATTCGCTGTCGATGATCGTATCGGAAGAAAATTATTCAGCAGGATTCCGTGATGGCGCAGGCATGATAATTGACGTGTTTGTGGGTGAAAATCTTAATTTGAAAGAATTATAAAAAAATGTGGTAAGCGGATTCGAAAGAGTCCGCTTTTTTAGGAGGGTTTTAATGAGAATTTATTTAAAAAATAACGGTTATGGACTGTCGGTAAAGTTTCCGATGACAGCGTTTGAAATGGAAGATGCTCTTGATAAGCTTAAGCAAAGGGAGTCGGTTGTGCGCTTTGAGATTTCAAAATATGACAATATGGAACTGCCGATGGGCATATGCGATAAGGAATTTTCGGCGGATATTTACAGACTTAACCTGTTCGCAGAAAGGCTTGAAAAGCTTGAATTTATGGAGATGACAGCGTTTAAAAGTCTGTTGGTTTCCAATCCCGAAAGTGGTTTTGAGGATATGCTGCTGATGACTTACGGACTGGATTCCGTAATGGTTTATCCTTGTCAAAGCTGCTATGAACTCGGTGAAACGGTCATTGAAAACGAAATGATGCCGGAACTTGAAAGCTGTTCCGATGAAATTCTGGAGCTTCTTGACCGTGATAAGATCGGCAGCATATTTCAAGAACGTGACGGCGGCAAGTTTATCGACGGCTGTTACTGCGTAACGTCGGGCTATGAGCCGCCGGATATCAATATCGAAATCGGCAGACCCGAACCTTGTTTCTTCAGACTTTTGGTCGCTCCAAATTCTGAAAAAAGGGAACAAGCGCATTGGGTAACGATGCCTTTTGACGAAGAAACACATTTGTATCTGAGCGAAATGAAGTGTCTTGAATTTCAGTCGGCACTGCCCGGCATCACAAAAAAATCCTTTAATTCCGAAATAAAAATCAGCATATTGAATCAGCTTGCAAAGTCGCTTTCGGAGCTGTCTCACAATGATTTTGTGAAGTTAAAAGCGGTTATGGAAACTGAAAATATCAATGATGTTTCCGATGCGGCAGCCGCCCTTGACAGGCTGTCGGAGTATGAATTTGACCAATCTGTTCAGGATTATAACGAGTTTGGCAGGGCGTATCTGTCGAGAAATCTGCCCACAAATTTTGATGTTTCAGCGCTTAATAATATGAATCTGTACGACTTCAGCATGAAGATTTTAGCACAAACAGGCGGCGAGGTTACGTCATACGGAGCGATTTCCGGCAGAGGTCATGAGCTGTATTCCGCGCTGACTGTTCAGCCTGAGCAGCAGCTTGATGAGGACTTTGAAGAAGATATAGAAGAAGATTTTGAAATGGAAATGGGAGGTATGAACCTGTGAAAAAGTCGGTTGCAGTGAGCGTAGAAGCGGAAAAGTTAGCGGCTCTGGAGATGTATCTGGGGCAGAAAAATATGAAGCTGCCGGAGGAACTTGAAAAGTTTTCAGAGCAGCTCTATCAAAAGTATGTACCGTCCAACGTCCGAGAATTTATCGAATTGACGGCGGCTAAAAAGCCTCCACGCAAAACAAAGACTGCTCCTCCTATCGAATCAGAAAATCAATCAGAGCAGTAACTCGCCACGGTTCGCACCGTGTGCCCTCGTGTGGCGTTTTCGGAGGGATAGTGGGATAACTATCCTCCGAGAGCGTTCAAGGGCAAATACAGGCGTTTGTCGCAGAGTTTGAAAATAGGGGGGCAATGGAATTCGGGAGGGTTTGAGGGGAAAATGGGCAGAGAGAATATATTGCAAGTTAAAGTATCGGGGTTGCAACCCCGATACAGTTACAGCGGACGGCAAAGCCGACCGCCATTCTGCGAGGTTTATGAAATTTTAAGCAAAGGGGTTGTAAATTCAGCCTTTTTCAAATTTAGGAGTTGTAACCGCAGAAAATAACGTAAATACGGCGTTTATAAAGGAGTTGGAGGTATAAAAATGAGTTTTCAGAACAAAGTGAAATTTCCGCTGTGGGCATATCCCGAAACGCTGAAAGATGTGGAGGTTCACTACAAAAATGACAACTGCAAGTCACAGAGTGAGTTCATTGAAAAGGCGATAAAATTTTATGTAGGATATCTTGACGAGGAAAAAAACGTGAATTATATTTCTCCTATGATAACCGAAACGGTCAAGGCGCAAATAAAAGGTACGGAGCAGCGGCTTGCACGGTTGATTTTTAAAGTGGCTGTGGAACTGGGAAAGCTATCGCATATGACAGCTGCGATGAATGATGTGGACGATGAAACGCTGAAAAATCTTCATGCGATGTGTGTTACAGAGGTCAGAAAAATCAACGGCATCATCGACTACGAGGACGCTGTGGAGTATCAGAAAGAGTGATTAAATGCCGAAAATTATTGTCACGAGCCGCTACTTAAAAAGCGGCTCAAAAAAGAAACTGAAAAATTATGTGAAATACATTGCTACCCGTGAGGGTTCTGTTCCGACGGTCAGCGAGCGTGAAAATTATGTTGGTTATCTTGCTAACCGTCCGAATTCCCACGGACTTTTTAATGAAAAAGATGATCCGATAAATCTTGAAAAGGTTGCAAAAGAAGTTGCCAATCACAGCGGAAATGTTTATACTCATGTGGTTTCTCTTCGCAGAGATGACGCTCAGAAAATGGGTTACGATAATCTGAATGCTTGGCGTGATCTGGTTATCAGACAGATTCCGAATATAGCGAAGAATCAAAAAATTGATTTGAAAAATCTTCGCTGGTACGCTGCTTTTCATGATAAGGAAACAAATCCCCACGTTCATATTATTGTCTATTCAGAAAATGAACGTGAGGGTTTTCTTACGAATCATGGTATAGAAAAAATCCGCAGCGGATTTGCAAACGATATCTACTATGATGAACTTCACCACCTCTACGAGCAGCAGACAGACTTGCGCAATCTACTTAAAAAAGAGTCGGAGCAGCTTATGAAAAGTCTTGTTGAAAAAATTTCTCAGAATAATAATTTTGATATGGAACTTATAAATCTTGTTGCAAAGCTGCGTACTCAGCTTGCAGAATCAAAAGGCAAGAAAGTGTATGGTTATCTCAAGCTTGACGTTAAGAAAACCGTTGATGAAATCTTTTCAAGGCTTGCGGATAACGATTCGGTCAAGAAGATGTACGATCTGTGGTGCGAAATGGAGCAGCAGAAGCATGATGTATACTCATCTGTTAAAGTTAATTTTCCATCGCTCGTTGATAACAAGGAATTCAGGTCGGTTAAAAATATGATCGTTCAGACTGTATTAGAAATGGATTTTCCTACGTTTGATATGGAAATAGAAATTCCTGAGCCTGCAGAAATAAACTGGGATACTACTTCGCAAATTGATGAAGCATTAATTGATAGCGTTGAAGATTCTCCGCAGAACCGATTGTATATCAAGTGGAGCGATTCTTACAAAGAAGCTCACAAATTGATTTTAAGTAAGGAATCAATACTTGATGATTACCAAAAAGCTGAGAAAATATTAATGTCAGAATCAAATAATGTTCTTGCTCTCCACGATCTGGGAAAGCTCTATTCTATGGAAGAATCAGGTTTAAAAGACAATGAAAAATCGTGTAAGTTTTATGAAAAAGCATTGAAGGGATTATTACAAATCGAGTCTAAAGCAAAGAAAATAAAACCTTACTTGCAGTATCAGATAGGCATGATGTACCTTAAAGGATTGGGTACTCCGATTGATAATAAGAAAGCTGTTGAATATTTTGAAAAGTCTGCTGAACTTGGAAACCAATACGCAAAACGGCTGCTTGCATTTGAATATATCAGCGGTAAAAACTTTACGCAAAATATTGAAAAAGGCATTCCGTTATTAACTGAATTTGCTGACAGCGGCAAAGCTTTTGCTTGTTATAAATTGGGGAATTTGTATTTAAAAGGTAAAGTAGTTAAGCGGGATTTGGATAAGGCAGAAAGGTATCTGCTGTCTGCCGAAAATAACGAATACACGCAGTATGCACTTGGTGCTCTTTATTTGCAAAAAGAAAAATATGATATTCAAAAAGCAGTTTCATACCTTGAAAAATCAGCCGATAAGAATATGTGGTCAAGCTATCAGCTTGGCAGGCTTTATCTTTTCGGCACTGACGGTCTGGAAAAGGATCAAGAAAAAGCTATGCACTTCTTGAATCAATCGGCAGAGCAAGGAAATGAGTACGCTCAGTATATCATTGACAACACTGAAAAGTTTGAAAGCGAAATGCTTGACAATACTGTTTTCAGCTTATTTGTAAATCTCAGCAGATGTATTGAGGACGACTATCACCGAAATTTTCAATCTGGCAGAAAAATGATTGACAGCAAGCTGCAAAGAGTAATTCAGGAGAAGAAACAGTCTCTTGGTATTAAGCAGGAGCATGGTCAAGTACAGGAATATTAAAAAATCAGCGTATCGGATTTGAATAATTCAGTACGCCTTTTTTCGTCAATTCCGCTAATTGATGAAGGCGGTTTTTGACAATTTTCGAGTGAATTTAACGATAATATATGATTATTATATCATAAATTTTGTAAATGTAAAGTGTTTTAAAAAAAATTAAAGCTGAAAAGTAGGTCGAAAAGCGGATTTTCAAGCTTTTAAACCGTCATATTTCAGTCGCACGGGAGGAATTTTTATGGCTAAAAGAGGGAGCAATATATACAAGCGCAAGGACGGTAGGTTCGAAGGACGTGTTCCTGTTGGTTATCAAGATAACGGAAAAATCAAGTATAAATCTGTATACGCAAGAACACTTTCCGAGGTCAAGGAAAAGATGTCGGAAGTGTATTCTATCAAACAAAATCACAACGTTTCAGCAATAAAACTGACTGTTCGTGATGCTGCAGAGCAGTGGCTTCCTTCAGCAAAATTGCGTGTCAAGGAATCAAGCTATGCTAACTATGAAAACATTATTTCAAAGCATATTCTGCCGATTTTAGGCGGTGAGTATATGCAGAATCTGACCACAGGCAAGCTTAATGATTTTATTCATATCAAGTTAAATCACGGCAGACTCAATGGCAAGGGCGGTCTTTCTGCAAAGTCTGTTCGTGATATTATGACCGTTTACCGCAGTATTGAAACTTATGCGGCAAGAGAGTATGGGGTTCGAGAAACACATTTTACCATGCCTAAAATAGAAAAAAAGCAGACCGATGTGCTGAACGCTTTTGAGAGAAAAAGACTTGAAAATTATTTGATCCACAATCAAAATAATACTAATATTTCCGTACTGCTGTGCCTTTTTACCGGACTTCGTGTGGGAGAACTTTGCGGTTTAAAGTGGAGCGATATTGATTTTGAAAACGGAACTATTTCTATACAAAGAACAGTTCAGCGAATCAACAAGCATGGGAAATCAGAGGTTGCTATAGGGTCTCCAAAAAGCAAAAGCTCAATCCGCACCATTCCGATTCCTGAATTTTTGCTTTCAATTTTAAAATCAAAAAGAAAAGGCGATAACTTTTACATCATCACCGGAATCTGCAAGCCTACCGAACCGAGAACCATGCAGAACCGTTTTAAGTCTATCCTAAAAATCTGTGATATCAGAAACGTGAACTTCCATTTGCTTCGCCATACCTATGCAACTGTCTGCATTGAAAATGGATTTGATCCCAAAACCTTAAGCGAACTGCTCGGTCATGCAGACGCAAGCATTACTCTAAACCGTTATGTTCATTCTTCAATGCAGATGAAGAAAAATTATGTAAGCCGTCTGAAGCTTACTGCTTAAGCTTTCAGCCGTCAGTTTTTTGTAATTTGATACTTGATAATTGCCTATTCTGCGCTGTTTACAACTTTTATTTTACTAATTAGCGGAATTGACGAAAGTCAAAACTACTCCCTTAAGTTCTATTATATCACAGGCTTTCCGGAAAATTTCTTGAAATATATGTAAATGTGTGATATTATGGAATACAGGGGTGATGAAATGATTAGGATTGCAATAGTAGATGATGAGAAAATAATATTAAATTCGATTCATAAGAAAATTGAGAAGATTTTATATGATTTAAATGTTGAATTTGAAATTCAAGATTTTACAATTGGTAAAATTGCCTTAAAAGAAATAACAGAAAAAGAATTTGACATTATTTTTTTAGATATTGATATGCCGGAAGTTTCCGGAATGGAGATTGCTAAAATAATTAGAATGCAAGAAGAAAACATTGACATTGTTTTTATTACCAATAAGGATGAACTTGTGTATGACGCTATAAAATTTGCCCCATTTCGTTTTATTCGTAAATCAAGATTTGATGAAGAAATTCCAGAAGCATTACATAATTTTATTGATAAATTGCATAGAAGCAAATCTTTATATATATTTTCCACATCGAATGGGAAAAAGGCGGTTCAACCTGTGCGGATTAGGTATATCGAGGTATCGAGCCACAAATTAAGCATACATTTGCTGAATGAATCTTTTATAACAAACGGTAATTTAAAAGATATTGAAGAAGTTTTTTGCACTTACGGATTTATAAAAATTCATCAAAGTTTTATTGTGAATTTCAGATTTATTAATTATATTAAGCGTAATGAGGTTATACTTGATAACGGTACAGTGTTGCCATTAAGCAGAAGCCGATATGAAAAGACTAAATTTGAATATATGAGGCTTTCAAGGGAGGATTGGAAATGATATGGAATTTTTTTGAATATGCGGCAACATTTGTTGAATATATGATATATGCCGATTTCATGTTAAAATTTTTAAAGCCTAAGAAAAAACAAATAACTTTACTATGCTATTTGATAATTTTAGGTATCAACACAGCGTTGACGTTAACTTTCAATCATTTTATAAGTTACGAGGGAATATTGGGAGGATTAAGAATATTTATCAATTTTTTATTAGCGCTGTTTTTGCTTAAAGGATCGCTTTTTGAGAAAATATTCGTACCGTTAAGTTTGGATATTTGCGCTTTGCTAATAAGTTTTATGACGTTAAAATCACTAGGATGGATATTTAACGAAACCATAGAGGAAATGATCGAAAACAGAGGACTAATAAGAATCCTTAATCTTTTTATTACGAAAGCATTATTGTTTGTCATAACAAGAGCAATGCTTAAATTAAAGGGCGTCAACAGATATAGCTTTTCCTTTACCGAATGTACGGCAATAAGTATTATTTTTGTTATAACCATGCTGATCGGATTAGGAATCTTTCAAATGGATATAAAAGCGGGAATATCATCTGAAACCCCTATGACAATCTGGATTGGTATAGATCTTGTTGCAATTAACGTATTGACATATTTCCTAATGAAAAGGATAAGTGAGAAAAATATAGAAAAAACGGAATTGATCATTGATAAAATGCAGAATGAATTATATCGTACTCAATATGAAGAAGCGGAAAAAAAGTATGATGAAATGAATAAGATACGTCATGATATGAAAAATCATCTGCAATGTATTTCCTCTTTACTTGATGATAAGGAATATGAAAAAGCAAACAGTTATATTGCAGATATGATAAAAAATAAGCTTAACTTTGAAATTAAACAAATAAACACAGGCAACAGAGTTGTGGACGCTATTTCAAATGCAAAATTAACGCAGTGTAAAAGTGAAAATATATTAACTATTGTCAATGCCGGTTCAATCGAAACATCGATTGACGATATTGATATGTGTTCTCTGCTTGGAAATATTTTTGATAATGCAATAGAAGCCTGCCGGAAAGTTGACAAAAACAAGGAGATACATTTTGAAATAAATCAGAAAAAAGGATATATAAATATCATAATGAAAAATTCCGTTCAGGATTCTGTATTAAAAAACAATCCAGAGTTAAAAACAACAAAAAAGCATAAGGATATTCATGGCTATGGAATAAAATCAATAAAAGATATAGTTAAAAAGTATAACGGTATGATGGAGTTATTCGAACAGGATGGCTTTTTTATTGCGGATATTTGGGTTTCATGCAAAAATTTTGAGTGAAAAGTTGCAAATTAGGAAGAAAACGTGCAAATTAGGAAAATCGATTGACATTGATTAATGAATCGGTTATTATTTTACTTAAGGAAGGTGACGCTTATGGTTCACCGATTAAGCAAAATGATTGCCGATTTTTTATTACATAAAAATGTTATTCCTGAAACGGAAATTGATATTTATATTTATGGATATGAAACTGTTATATTAGGAATTGTAGACTTTTTTATTGTCCTTGCTGTAGGATTTATATTTAATAAATTCATTACTATGATAATTTTCTTTGCAATGTTTATTTCAGTAAGGTTATATACCGGCGGTTATCATGCCAATACGGTTTTGAAGTGTAAAATGGTTTTTATTTCGATTTGCATATCTTTAGCCTTTTTATCGGAATTCAAATTTCCATACTATTTACATATTCTTATAATGTTGCTTTATTTAATTACAAGTTTTTTTCTTGCACCAATAGAAAATTATAATAAGCCTTTAACGAGCGAAGAACAAACGAAATATCGAAGAATTAGCATAGCGATGTCGATGTTTTGGAGTATTGTTGCTGTGTTCTCGTATTTCTTTGCTATAAAAATTTGCACTACTATAACTGTAACAGCTTTTTTTATAACGCTGCTTATGATTATAGGAGAGTACGGAAAAGGAGGGAAAATCAATGAGCAAGAATAAGATTTACAAGCTTATTGCCGCTTTCGGTCGTAAGGCTGCCATCAAAGCAAGTGGCACTGCTTCAGGTTATGGCTCTTATCAGCCAAAAGAACCCGAAGCCTTGAAAAAATTCAAGAAGTAAGGCTAAATGCCAAATTAAAACAAGATTATAATATGAACGCTTTGAACTTGTTGTATTTATTTACTATACATAAATTGTTCGTATTATAAAAAAACAAATTTATAGATCAACTTGATTTGTTGATCGGAAAAGACTAAAAAATGAGAAAGACTTTTAAGAAAATTACTGCTGCGGTTATGGCAGTGACAACTTTGGCTGTTGGCTCTGTTGGTATTACGGCAAGTGCTTCCGATGTTTCACCTTGTTATAGCGGACCTACAGGATATGTTTCTTTTGGCAATGGGGCTCAAGCTGGTATTTACCGTGATTCAACTCAGATTTCTCTTAGTACGGACGGTGGAAATAGCAGTTATGTATCTGTGAAACTTTCTTCAGCAGCATATACAACTCTTTCTGAAAAATCGGGAACTACATACGATGATACAGACGGGTATGTTTCGCATAGTTATTCGGGTACCGGTATAACATCAGCAAGAGGCTATCATGTAGCTGGCTCCTACAGTGTAAATACTTCTCGTTAAGTAATAGTATTACATGCAAATGATGTCCCCATTTTGAGGGAGATGAATATCTCATGATTCAGTCGGGGATAAAATCTCCGGCTGAATTTTTGATTTATTAAAGTAAGAATTTTGAAATATTTGGTATGATAAACACCACTGGTATAACATTAGATTTGCTAGAATAAAATTATGTTATTTATTCATATAAAAACAAATCACTATCCACAACTTAAGAAATCTGCATATATAAGCCTATTCTACGCTATTTTTTGCAATTTCAGTTATTAAAAAGTCTGCTAAAATATAGCATTTCAAGTAAGCTGAAATTTGCTTTGACAGCACTGGGAAAGTCTAAATTTATCAATTTCCTTAAGTTATGGATAGTGAAAAACAAATATTAAAATTCAATAATAATGATTTGTTGTTTTGCAAAAGGGGAAATTATCATGAACAAAAAAAGATTGATTGTTAGTATATTATCTGTATTATTAATAGGATGCTTGACAGGATGTAATGATAACTCTATAAATTCAGGAAGTAATGGTGAAGGCATAGGGGAAAATAGTACCCAATATAACGACGATACGTCTAACAATTTAGAAAGTAATATAAAAGACATGGCAGATAACAACGTACAATTTATCAGTGATTACAGTTACTACAATAATGGAGCAGCTTATACTATTGGAAGCTCTTCAGATTACACCAAAGTATTTCTGGATTTTGATTCCATGGAAAGAGCACCGCTTTGTGCAGTACCTAACTGTACACATAACACATCGAGTTGTCTGTCAAAAAATATTGGAAAATTCTATATGCCGGTGTTTTACGATGGTTATGTTTACTATTTCGCCTCAAATGGCGGAGCTGTCAAAGAAACATCTGACGGACCGGAGTTTTATATTGATTCAAGTCTTATGAGAGCTTCGCTGGATTCCTCCGAAACGGAAACGGTATGCGAGTTTCATGATGCTGTTCCGAAAGAAAATGGAGGATATGTGCTGTATAACGATGAACTATTCTTTGTTGCTGATGACAGAGGCGCAAATCTTGATGATTTCGGCAATTTTGATTGGGGAAACTCAGGAGGAAATTTTTTCTTATGCAGTATCAATCTTGATACAAAAGAATATAAAAATTACGGCAGTATCTATGAAAAAGACAAGGAATATGAAGGCTCTGAATATTCTAGGTCTTCCAATATATACGGAATTTATAACGGCAAAATGTATATATCTCATGCGTTTGTAAAAGATCAAAGTGTATCTCCTGATTCCGATGAATACTGGACGTTTGTAAATTTTGAATTTGATTTTGAAACTAAGACATGGGTGGAATCTGAACTGCCTCCGTCACGTTATATGAATGAAGATTGCTACATTTATTATGACTATGATGATAAAAATGTGAAAGCTATTTATCAGGAAAACGAATATGAATTTGAACTTGGATTTACTGCAATGGATTATTTAGACTCACGATGCAGCGAATTTAACGGCAAGTTGTTTTTCCCATCTATAGGCATATGGTATGATTTAACTGATATGTCAGAACATAGTATGGGCGAGTATGACGAATACGACGCAGTGGCATATTATGATGGAAGCTATATTTTAGTAAACGGTGCCAAAACTGTCAAGTTATCCGAAGAGGAGTTGCTTGGATTATGAGTAGTAACACGCTGAAGCTCCAAAACATCAATAAGCATTATGGAAAATACAAGCACGCCCTTTGTAATTTTACATATGAATTCACAAACGGTATATACGGACTTCTCGGACCGAACGGGGCGGGAAAATCCACGCTTATGAACATCATTACAGATAATCTTCTCCCCGATAAAGACGGCGGAAAAATTCTCTGGAACAGCGAGGAAACGAGACTGCTCAAAGATAAATTCCGCAGTCGTTTAGGTTTTATGCCTCAGCAGCAGAATCTCTATGAAAGTATGTCAGCACACAGCTTTTTGAACTATATTGCTGCGCTGAAATGTCTTGACAGGACATACGCGGAAAGGGAGATTCCTGCAATTGTTGAACGTGTTGAGCTGTCCGACAGCATTGATAAGAAAATGGGCGGTTTCTCCGGCGGCATGAAGCAGCGTGTACTAATTGCCACAGCTCTTCTCGGTGATCCGGATCTCATAATCCTCGACGAGCCTACGGCAGGACTTGATCCGAAGCAGAGAGTGATAATCCGCAACATGGTTTCTGATCTTGGAAAGGACAAAATCATTATCATCTCAACTCATATTGTCTCGGACATTGAAACTATTGCAAAGGAGATTCTTTTCATCAAAGAAGGACATCTGATAGACAGCGGAACTATTCCAACACTTGTTGAAAAGGTAGAAAACGCCGAAAAATCGTTGGAAAACTTGTATATGCAGTATTACGGCGAGGTGCAAAAATGAGGGCTTTAGCAACGGAACTGAAAAAGCTTTTCAGCAATAAAATTTTTTTGCTGATAATTGCCGCCGTTTTTGTTCTGAATGGCTATCTTATATTCAGGACAGCAAATTCAGGTGATGCAAAACCATCTGACTATAAGTATATCTATTCTGAACTGGAAGGTCTTACTGATTCAGAGAAACTGGCAGTGTTTGATGAGAGAATCAACAATTCAACGCAAGGATTATATGACTACAACTGGGAATTGTACTACGAGTTGGCAAATGAGTGCTATGATATTGTCAATTATAAGTCATATCTGGAAAATATTGAAACACAAGCAGAATCAATGCAAAGTATTTCAATCTTTGCAAATCCTGACACATTTAATTACCGAAACATCGTCAAAACCCCTTCTGCTTACCAAAGCGTGCAGGAAGTTCAGCCCGTATTTGATGTATCACAAGGAATTATACTTGCAACTGATAACAGCTATTCTGATATTTTAATTGGATTCATTCTGTTGTTTGCTGTTTTGTCTGTTATGATTTCCGACAGAGAACAGGGAATGTCGTGCCTGCTTTTTTCATTGAAGCGTGGGCGGAGCTATCTGTTGTTTACAAAGCTGATTGCATTGGCAATAACGGCTTTTGCGTCAGTTTTACTGATTTATGCTGAAAATTTTATCATTGCAGGCGGAATTTACGGACTTGGAGATCTCAGCCGACCGATACAATCTCTTAACGGGTTTATCGGCTGCAACTTGAAAATAAGTGTTTTTCAATATCTGATTATATATGTATTTTTCAAGTTTTTTGCCGTTTTTGCGATAGGAGTAGTTCTGTCGCTGATTGCTGTCAACACGAAAAATACTGTATCATTTTACGGTATATCGGCAATTATTTTGATTTCAGAAGGAGTGCTGTATACAGTGATTCATCCGCTTTCAGTTTACAGTATTTTTCGATATATCAATCTTATTTCGTTTACAAAAGTAAACGAGATTTTCTGCAATTACAAGAATATAAATTTTTGGGAGTACCCCATTCCGCTGATCCCGACTTCCATCGGCACCTTGCTGATAATCATGCTTGTATGCGCCACCTTATCGGCATTTCTGTATGCTAAAAAGCGTAATCTGGAATTCCGAAAAATTGGGTTTAAATTTAAAATCGGCAAGAGAAACAGAATGCATTCCCGTTTATATTATACGCTGTACAAATCGCTTATTTTACAGAGAGGAATTTTTGTCATCGCCGCATTTATTGTAATATTTGCCTTTGTGAACGAAAGCTTTATCAAAAAATATGATTATGTTGACGTGTACTATCGGTACTATACTGAGCAGCTCGAGGGTGAAATAGATGATGAAACAGAAACGTTTATGATGTCAGAAGCACAGCGTTTTGAATCCTTAAATGCACAGGCTGAAGAACTTATGCAGACTTCAGACGTTTTTTCTGCCGAACTGAACGATATACAAAAACAACTTGCTCCAAGCGCAGGATTTTATCTTTTGCAGGAGCGTTACGAGCAGATAAAAAATATTTCCAATGCCCGTATTTTCTACGATACCGGATATAAAAGAGCACTTGGAATTACAGGCTATGACGATGATATGAAGTACGCTCTTACGGCAATGCTGCTTTGTATTTTCCTCGTTTCTCCGCTGATTGCAAATGACAACAAATACAGAATGAAGTCGGTAATCAATTCCACCGCTTCGGGGAATAAAAGTTATATCCGCAGAAATATCCTCATAGCTTGTATTTACGGACTTATTTCAGCTTTGCTTTGGATAATTCCGTATGCTGTCACTATATCAAGTTATTACGGTCATGACGGCCTTAGCGGTTCTGTCAGAAGCATTACGGACCTTATTGATTTTTCGCTGAACTTAACCCTTTGGCAGTACATTCTTATAATATGTTTGCTCCGAATAATTGCCGTTATTTTTTCATCATTGACAATGCTGTGGATTTCGTCAAAATGCCGAAACACAACATCTGCTATACTCATAAACTTTGCTGTTTTTGCACTTCCGATTATCGTTTATTTGCTCGGCGCAAAAATTATGGTGAATGTGGGATTTTCTCCGCTGCTGAGTGTAAATGTGATGCTCAATTGCTTTTCAGTGGTGCAGATTGTAATGCCAATTGTCATAGCAGTTGGAATAATCTGTTTAAATAAAAAAATCAAAAACTGGTGAAATAGGCTTAATAGTACTGTAAAATTTCTTAAAGGTTTACCAAATTCACTATTTAATCATATAATATCACAACTGAATGTGATATTTTAAGGTCAATAATAATTGATGTGTTACAATAAACTTGAAAAATAATAAAGTGGATGTTTAATTAACGGAATAAAACTTGCTTTTAGAAGCTTACCTTACTGCTTTCTCCCCGTTCTACATTAAGTGGAACGGAGATTTTTTTATTAAAATTTAATATTATCTAAGGTTAATCGTGAGCCTGCGTATTTTTCATACGCAGGCTCTTTTTTTATGCCATGACAACGTTAAATGGAAAGGAAAATCATGTTTTTGACAGCAAAATGGCTGTACATAACAGATAAATATCCATAGCCTTCGTTTGATTTTAAATCGAACGGAGGTGAAAAAATGAAGAAAATTAAAGTTTACGATACAATCTCAAAAAAGTTTGTTGAGATTGAAGTTACTGATGAAGTCGGTACATATTACAACAGAACCGGCTGGAACATTGACGATAATAATGAGTCGTTCTATAAGCATGAAATTCAGTTTTCAACTTTAAAAGGTTCGTTTGATAATTCTTTTGAAAATTTTCACGAATTTATCAGCAGATACGATCTTGAAAAAGAAGTTGAGAAAAAAGTACTTGTTGAACATTTGTATAAAAGTCTTGAAATTTTGTCTGACACAGATCGTGAATTAATCGAAATGATTTATTTTGATAACAAAACAGAACGTGAATGCGCAGAATTTTATGGCATAAGTCAGAAAAATATAAACAAAAAGAAAAAGAGAATTTTATACAAGATGTACAAACTTTTAAAAAAATAAAAAAAGGGGTATCAGAAGTTCGATATCTTCCCCTATACAAGCGTAAGGGGAATGCTCCCTTTTCAAGAAACTTGAAAATTGAATATACAGCATCGGGAATACGTTAATCCTGCGGGCGGTCTAAAAATCGTCAGCCAAGTGTGATGTTCGCCACGACCTTGAAAAAGAGAGCGATAAAAACAGTTCACAGACCTTTGGATAGCTTCTAAAGTTGGCAACGAAACGCAGGAGGATAATGGTACTTCCGTCCAGTCACAGCACCCCTTGGTTGGGGAATCAGGCAATGAGGGCGGCTCTATGAGAACCATAGAGGGATGAGATTTCCATGAGATCGGGAAGCTGCCGATCGTTCACGATGTTCCGCCATGACGGGTATCTTGGATAAATATCATGGGAAATTGTCTGAATAATCAGACGAAGGCAAAACGAGTTATTACTGCGGTTTGCGTTTGGCAGACCGCAGTTTTACATATGCCGGTGACCCGGCAGGACAATTCGATTCTTACTTTTAGAGCGGATTTTTTATAAGGCTCGACCGGAGAAAAAGTATGTAATTTTAAAATATATAAAAATGAAAGGAGAATCAAAATGGTTGTAAAACGTGGAGATATTTTTTATGCCAATCTTGATCCAATTATCGGCTCGGAACAAGGCGGTATCAGACCTGTTCTGGTGGTGCAGAATAACGTTGGAAACAAGTATAGTCCAACTCTTGTGGTTCTTCCGCTGTCAGCGGCGAAAAAACCTGATATGCCAACGCATATTCATATCAGGGGTTCAAAGTTGCTGCCCAAGAACTCAATTGTGCTTGCTGAGCAGATACGCACTATTGATCGTAACCGACTGCTGAGATATGTGGGTTCTGTTGGTTTGGAAGTTATGGAAAGGGTTGATATGGCAGTAAAAATAAGTATAGGAGTTGGTAGTAATGACTAAATTCGGACAAGCTGAATACATTGATTTTATGGCAAGAATATTTTCAGATAAACTTGATAAAATTCTTGAATCAGCTGAAAAACAGAATTTTAACATTAAAAATACAGAAGATATTTATAGAAAGTTTCCGTCCTCACAGGACGCTGCATAAGGGAGGAATTAACGTGTTTGGATTTTTAATTGGATTGGTAATCGGCGGTACTGCCGGAGTGTTTGCAATGTGTCTGTGCAAGGCTGCGTCAGACACAGACAGATGTATGAATCAGACAGATTTTAAGGATTAATTTTGTCAGGTTTGGTGATACCATTTCGGCAAAAATTATGGTATCCTTGTTGGTGAAACGGAGGTGACAGAAATGCCGACAGTAACAGTAATACAGCCTACAATAACAGAAGAAAAAAGTACGATGATTCGCTGCGCCGCATATTGCAGAGTAAGTTCCGACAGTGAAGATCAGCTTAATTCTTTCATGGCTCAAACAAGATATTACGGTCAGATTTTTGAGTATTCGGAAACGGAAAAACTAATCGATATTTATGCCGATGAAGGTGTGACAGGTACTCGTGAGGACAAGCGTGACGAGTTTCAAAGAATGATGAGGGATTGCAGAAAAGGTAAGATCGACAGGATTTATACAAAATCAATCAGCCGATTTGCTCGAAATACAAGGGATTGTCTGAATAATGTTAGAGAGTTGAAATCCCTTGGGATCACAATATTTTTTGAGAAGGAGAACATAGATACAGCTAATATGACCGATGAAATGATGATAACGATCATGGGCGGTCTGGCGCAGGAGGAATCGACTTCCTTGTCGCAAAATATGCGTTGGAGCGTTCAGAAAAGAATGCAGAATGGCACATATAAAATTGCCCGTCCGCCGTTTGGGTTCAATATTATAAATGGAGAACTGGAAGTGAATGAAACTCAGGCAAAGATCGTAAATCAAATTTTTAATTGGTATATCAGCGGCTGCGGCTTGCTGAAAATAGCAGATATTTTAAATGAAAATAATATTCCGAGTAATCAGCTACAGGGAAAATGGACAGCCGATGTTGTAAAATATATTCTGACAAATGAACGGTATATCGGTGATGCAGTGTTCCAAAAAAATTATGTAACAGAAACCTTGCCGTATTTGAAATTGCGTAACTACGGCGAAAAGCCTAAATATTATGTGACAGATACCAATCCGCAAATTGTTGAAAAAAGAGTTTTTGAAACAGTTCAGAGGCTTTTGAAGGAGCGTCATAAGCCGTATTCAAATGACGGGCATATGATGTCGGGAAAAATAATTTGTTCCAAATGCGGAGCGACATATAAGTTCAAAAAATGCGGAGAAAAATATTACTGGACTTGCCGTACACATGATATAAAATCAGATTTGTGCGAAAACGGCAGGATTCTGGAAAGTAAAATTTACGGTGCATTTATAGTGCTCCACAACAAGCTATGGTACAATTATAAGCAGATTCTTATCCCTTTGCAAACAGCATTGCATGATTTAAAACTTCGCAAATTTAACGGTAACTCCAATGTAATGGACATTCATAAAGAAATCGCCAAACTCAAGGAACAGACTCATGTACTTGCTCGACTGAAAACAAAGGGATTTCTTGACAATGCAAAGTACCTTGAGCAGACTGCAGAGCTTAATGCAAAGGTTAATAAACTGCAGTCGGAGCTAAAGAAAATCACGCATATTGACGATGAAGATAAAACTCTTGAACAAATCGAAATGCTGACAGATTACTTTGAAAAGCAAGATGTTCCAATAAGTGAATTTGACGAGTCGGCGTTTGAAAATATCGTGAAGAAAATTGTTGTGATAAACCAAAATGAGTTGGAGTTTTATGTCATAGGCGGATTAAAATTTAAGGAGCTGATATAATGTCTAAAAACCGCACAATACCCTTCGGTTATTGCATGAAAAACGGCGAAATTACAGTGGATTTTAAGGAATCAAAAGCGGTCATCAAAATATTTGAAGAATACCTAAACGGCAGCAGCCTAATGCAAATCGCAAAGCTGATGGAGTCAGAAAAAATCCGATATTCCGAGGATTCAGAACGTTGGAACAAGAACATGGTCAAGCGGATAATCGAAAATGAAAGGTATTTGGGTACTGACAAATATCCGCAGATAATCAGCGAAAAGTTTTTTGATCAGGCAAATGAAAAACGTGTCTCAAAAGCAACTTCCATGTGCATGATTCCGGAGGATCTGCAGGGGATCAGAAGCCGTACATACTGCTTGGAATGCGGTCACAGACTGTCGAGAATAGGCGGTAATAGCCGTTCTGCAAAATGGGATTGCAGAAATCCTGAATGTTACAAACTTGAATATCAGCTTACAGATCAGATGATTATCGGAGCAGTTATGACTGTTTTAAATACGGCGATTGCAAATTCAAATTTGATAGAATCAAGAGGTGAGGTAAGCACATATTATCCTACTGCTGATGTGATCCGTCAGCAAAATGAAATCAGTCAGATGACCGATTCGTCACAGGTAGATTTCGATAGAATTAAATCTGAAATTTTTAGGCTTGCCGAAATGAAATACGACTGCTGCACTTATAATGATAGTCCGCAGAAAACAGCGCAGATACGCAGTTTGCTTGAAAATCATGAACAATTAAATACGTTAGATATTGGCTTGTTCAAAGCGTGTATTTCACGAATTTGGATAAGCCATTTTTGTACTATAGAGGTTGAATTTATCAACGGAGTACATATCAAAAATATTACAGAGAGGAAGGATAAAAATGCCCACAGCATCGAATGTAACAATAATTCCGGCGAAAGCACAGACGGAAATAAACCGTGATAAATACCACCAACTAAGAGTTGCTGCTTATTGCCGAGTAAGCACAGAACAAGAGGAACAACAGAATTCATATCAAGTTCAGATCGCTTATTACACCGACTTGATCAATAGAAAAAAGGAATGGACTCTTGCCGGAATTTTTGCTGACGAAGGAATCAGCGGTACGCAAACCAAGAAAAGGACAGAGTTTAATCGCATGATCCGTATGTGCAAGAACAAAAAAATCGATATGGTAATTACCAAGTCCATATCAAGATTCGCTCGAAATACCGTTGATTGCCTTGAATATGTAAGGCAGCTTAAAGACCTTGGAATCGGAGTGATTTTTGAAAAAGAAAATATCAATACCTTGACCATGACAAGCGAATTTATGATAGCGTTATACGGCAGTTTCGCTCAGGCAGAATCGGAATCAATCAGCAAAAATGTTAGCTGGGGCAAGGAAAAAGCCTATCGTGAAGGTAAAGTGCAGTTCCAATACAAGCACCTCCTCGGCTACAAAAGAGGCGATAACGGACAGCCGGAAATCGTTCCCGAAGAAGCGGAAACGGTGCGGATGATTTTCAAATTATTCCTTGACGGCTTCTCCATGAAAGAGATTGCAGTTACGCTGAAAAGTCTTGGCAAACTTAATAAATACGGCGAAATCGAGTGGCGTTCAAACACGATTTCAAGGATTCTCCAAAACGAAAAATACGTTGGCGATGCACTGCTCCAAAAATCGTTTACAGTTGACTGCATAACCCATAAAATCGTGAAAAATCATGGAGAACGTCCCATGTATCTGGTGACGGATCACCACGATCCGATAGTCGACAGAGATACTTTTAATCGGGTTCAACAAGAGCTTGCAAGGCGTTCCAGTAAGCGTAAAATCAGCGACAAAACCGTTACTGAGCAAGGCAAATACTCCAGTAAATACGCACTTACCGAACTGCTTATCTGCGGTCACTGCGGTACTCCATACCGCAGAACCACATGGTCGGCGAGAGGGAAAAAACAGGTCGTCTGGCGATGTATCAGCCGTCTGGAGCATGGCAAAAAATATTGTCCCGATTCGCCTACGATCAAAGAAGAAAACCTTCACAAAGGAATTATTCTAGCGATAAATAATTACTACTGCTGCCGTGACGACATTGCGAGGATTCTGAAAGCGAATATCGGAACGGTTCTGGAATGTCAGGGACAGGAGGAAATTATCAGCATCGAAAATCGGCTAAAGGAAATAGACCAAGCAAGAACTGACTTAGTCAGCTTAATCGCTTCGGGCGGCTGCGACGAGGACAAGCTTGACAGCGAGTTTTCAAGGCTGTATCAAGAAGAACAGCAGCTAACCGAGCGGTTGGAAATATTAAAATCTCAGAATAAAACTTCCGCCCAAACTCAGGCAAAGCTTGATAAGATCATGGATATGATAGAGCATGAAAAGTTCGAGTTGGAAACCTTCGATAATGTTCTTATCCGTAAATTGATAGAGTGCGTGAAAGTTCTTAGTAAGACCGAAATACTGGTGATTTTCAAAGGCGGATATGAAGTGAAAACTGATATTGAATAATAAAAAATGCAGCTTGCAAATTGGATTTTGCAGGCTGTTTTTTATTGAGGGGAGATGATTATTTGTCAGGAAATTTTGAAGGGATAAAAACGCAGCGGTACGGCGTGGAAGTGGAGTGTACAGGCTTGACAAGGGAGGATGCTGCAAAGGCGATAAGCAAGGTTCTGGGCAGCGTACCAAGGCATTTTGGCGGCAGTTACGACCGATATGATGTGTATGATAATCAGGACAGGCTTTGGAAAATAATGTCGGACGCAAGTATCCGCTGCACAAACAAAAACGGGAATCCTGAAACGAAAAAATATTCTGTAGAGCTTGTGACTCCGATTCTGGAATACAATGATATGGCTCTTTTACAGGAGGTTGTACGTTCTATCAGGAGAAGCGGCGGAGTCTGCAACGAATCGACCGGAATCCACATTCATATTGATTTTGATCCTTATGACGCACGAACGCTGCGAAATTTGGTGAACATTTTTGCCAGTAAAGAAGATATGCTGTATCAGGCTTTGCAGGTCAATTCAAATCGTGAAAATACCTATTGTAAAAAGGTTGATAAGCGATTTTTGGAAGAACTAAACAAGAAAAAACCAAAGGATTTACAGACGATAAAACGGCTGTGGTACGGAGATAATTCTGACTATCACTCACATTACGATTTATCCAGATATAGATGCCTCAATTTACACCCGGTATTCACCGACAACAACATCGAAGTGAGAGCCTTCAATAGCAGCTTGAATGCCGGCGTGTTGAGAGCATATATCTCGCTGGTACTGGCGGTAAGCAATCAAGCTCTGACTCAGAAATCTGCAAGTCCCCGTGTAACTCAGAGCGAAAATCCACGTTATACATTTCGCTGTTGGCTGATCCGAATTGGTTTGAACGGACCGGAGTTTAAAAATTGCCGTAAGCATCTGCTTTCTCATCTTGAGGGCAATATAGCGTGGCTTCACCCCGAAGATGCAATCAAGCAGAGGGAACGTCTTAAAGCTGAGAGAATCGCCGCACGTAATATGTCCAGTCGGGTCACCGACCAGCGTGTTGAGCCTACAGCAGAGGATAGGCAAGAAATCGAAAATGTACCCGATGAAATTTCAGAGCCGACAGTAAGCGAATGTGATGAGGTTGTGGAGTACGAGGATTTCGAGGAAGAAGAAACGTTTGAATTAAATATGTGATGGAGGATTTATGAAAAACAAGCAATTATACATTGCCTATGGCAGTAACATTAATCTGGAGCAAATGGCGTTCAGGTGTCCGCATTCAAAAGTTGTGGGAACATCTGAGATCAAGGATTTTGAATTGGAATTCAGGGGCGTTGCCACCATCGTGCCAAAGGAAAACGCAAGCGTTCCGGTTCTGATATGGGAACTGGACGAAAGGGATTTGCAAAACCTTAACAGATATGAAGGCTGGCCACGACTTTATAGGCAAGAAAAAATGCCTTTTGAACTGAACGGAAAATCTTATGACGGCATGGCGTATCTGATGAACCGTGGGGAGATTTCACCGCCGAGTCAGCAGTATTACAATACGATTTTGCAGGGATACAGAGAAAACGGTCTTGACGAATCTTATCTGCAAAAAGCTCTGGAAGATTCGCTTCAAATGGAGTTGGCAGAGGAAGAATTCAATGAGGATTTTGATGTGGACGAGTTTGAAAATATTGACTTTGACGATGATTTTGAAATGGATTTTTAGTAGGAGGAAGCGTAATGAAGTATAAAGGATTTTTTGTGAAGATAACACAGGATAATTACTTGCCAAGAGAAAATGAGGATGGTGAATTTGTTGCCTGCGAAGGATTCAAGATAGAGGTTTTTTCGGACGAATCCGAAAAGATTGAGATTGATGTATTCTCAGCAGCAGTTGATTTTGAACTGGTGAAAAACAGCCTTGCAGAAGTGGAGCAGTTTGCCAAAGACTATATCGACTGCGAGGAAAAGGAGTATCAGAGAATGCTTGATGAATTTAATGAAAATTGATTTTTGTATTCAGCGGTATGAAATGTACCGCTGAATTTATTTTTCAAGTCTTTTTGCTTTAATGTTTGTGTAAACGGCTTGATTTTGTGTGTAAAAAATGATATACTTATATTAACGATTGGAGGTGTGGGCATGGGTATTTATCTGAATCCTAATGGAGCAGATTTCCAAGAAGCTCTAAATTCGGAGATATATGTTGATAAAAGTGAACTTATAAAATATACTAATAAGGTTTTGCAAACCAAACAAAAATACATTTGCGTCAGCAGACCTCGTAGATTCGGAAAATCAATGGCGGCTGAAATGCTTACTGCATATTACAGCCGTGGCTGCGATTCGAGAGAAATGTTTTACGGGCTGAAAATTTCAGAATCCGAAACCTTTGAAAAGCATCTGAATAAATATAATGTGATCCATATCAATATGGTGAACTTCTTGGGTGAATCACAGAATATAGAAGAAATGATTGGATTTATTGAAGAAGATTTGATAGATGAACTCAAAAATGAATATCAAAATATTCATTATCCAAAACGTGAAAATCTAATAAAAGTTATTGCTGCAATTTTTTCACAGACAAATACACCTTTTATTTTTATAATCGATGAGTGGGACTGCGTATTCCGTATGCATAAAAGCGATAGCGACGCACAGACAAAATACTTGAATTTTCTGCGGAATTTTCTGAAAGACCAGAGCTATGTTGCCCTTGCTTACATGACCGGAATTCTGCCGATAAAGAAATACGGCGAGCATTCGGCGATTAATATGTTTACGGAAATTTCCATGACAAATCCTCGTGAACTTGCGGAATTTACCGGATTTACAGAAAATGAAGTGAAATCACTTTGTGAAGAATATAATATGCCGTTTGACGAAACGAAACGCTGGTATGACGGATATAATTTAAAAGGAATTTCAATCTACAATCCACGTTCGGTCGTGATGTCTATGACAGGACATGATTATGATAATTATTGGACTTCAACGGAAACCTATGAGGCACTGAAAGTCTATATCGAGATGAATTTTGACGGCTTGAAGGACAAGGTTACAAAGTTAATATCAGGCGAAAAAATTGAAATAAATCCCGGAAAATTTCAGAACGATATGACAACACTTAGAAGTGCGGATGACATTTTCACTCTGCTGGTTCATCTCGGATATCTGACCTTTGATTTTTATACCAAAGAAGTGTGGATACCCAACAGCGAAGTCGCTCAGGAATTCATAAATTCAATTGAGGATGGCGGTTGGGAAGAAGTCATGAAAGCAATAAAAGTTTCGGATGAACTTTTGAAAGCAACGCTGAACTGCAATGAAAAAAAGGTTGCGGAGCTGATAGACAAAGCGCACAGTGATAATACTTCAATTCTGAAATATAACGATGAAAATTCCCTTTCCTGTGTGATTTCGCTTGCATACTATTCCGCACGCAAAACCTACACGATTGAACGGGAACTTCCTGCCGGAAAAGGATTTGCTGATTTGATTTTCAGACCAAGAAAGAATAACAGTAATCCTGCAATGATCGTTGAACTTAAATATGATAAATCTGCCGATGGCGCATTGGAGCAAATCAAGCAAAAACAATATGTCGATTGTCTGAAGGGTTACTCCGGTGAAATTTTGCTTGTCGGAATCAACTATGATAAGGACTGCAAATGCCATACTTGCAGGATTGAGAAAATCAAAAAATAAAAGTTCTTCATAAGCGGCATAAATACGTTAAAAATCAATGTCATCTATTTTGTTCCAGAGTTACATACTTGTGGAACAAAATAGATGTCCACCCCTTAAAGCCCGTAGATACGGGACTGCAATAAGGAACACAAGAAAAACAACCGATTGAGAAAGGAATACGTCAGCAGTCATGGCTGGCGGATTTTTTTAGTTTTATAAACAAACCGGATAGGATAAAAATAAAAAGCGCAAATTTTGAATATAATCAAATTTGTCAGCGGATAACGTAACTATAATAAGAATCTGTATTAATAGGAAATGCACATATCTTTTCAGCAAATTTTGATGATAATTGCGTTGGAATTTCTTACTAACGCTACGTATTACCACGAAATCTTGTGCCACAAGGGCACTTCCTTCGGTCGCCTATTATCACCAAAATTATGCTCGAAACTCCGCATATTAATTTTATGCGAACCGTCTCTAAAATACACCTATCAGCTTCAATACCGGTGGAAGTATAAAAATGCAGCTGTTAAGAATAATTGCTGACATTCGGCTTTTTGCGCAGCGTGAAATTAGCAGCATTATCATTGATGAAAATATTATCGCTATAAAAATAATTAAAAAGTACGCTGCTCCAAAAGTTAAGATAGAAATATGAAATGGGAACTGTTCAAATCCACGAATATTCTGGACTAATGAAGAACAATATGGTAATGTATATTTTTTTATTATCAAAATAAGATATGGAATCCATAATATAATATTGGCAAAAGCTGCATATATTAATGCGGTTAATATTTTTCCTTTATAATAGCTTCTTTTTCCGCAGGTTGTTGATCTGATTATATTAATCATACCGTTTTCAAAATCTGATGCAATAAATGGAGATACTATAAAGACAAGATATATCATTGCAATAAGAATAATTGTTACTTTTTCATCGGATAAAAAAGAAAATAATCTTATATATCCGCTGTCGTAAAATACACAAGTCTCATTTTTTATTGATTCATTTGTTTTCTGAATATGGTTTTCCAATTCCTGCATAGCCTGTCTGGGTTCAAGCTGTTTCTCCAATGAATATAATTGCGCAGTGTTTTTGCCTGATTCTGATAATTTATCGTATTGTTCTTCAATCGAATTAAAACGTATATTTTCTTCATCAAAAAACTTATTTACAGCGTCTGTAAAAGAACCTTCTGTTTGCTCAACATATGCGTGATAATAGGTATCGTTGATATCATAAGGCTTATTAAATGAAAAAAACTGAAATGCAGAAATAATTACAAGTGCGGCACACACATAAATGGCTTTTTGTACAATCAGCGAATGATAAAATACATATCCGATGGGCGACAACACTCTTTTTGTATTTTTCTTTTTTAAAGCAAATGAATAATTTCTGTATGACGATATATGTTTTTTATCAAAATATATAGAGAGAACAATAAAAAAAGCAATTATTGTCAGCATAGTGATAAAGCTTATATTTAAACGAGAAAACGGATATCCGAATAAATTTATATCCTGATATGTTTTCGTCATTTGATTTATATCAGAAATGCAAAAGATGTTAAGCTGAGAAAATAATCCCGAAGTTTTTTTGTAAAGAACATATTCTGCTCCTAAAAGGATTGCAGTAGTAATATAAATATGAAGGTTTGATTTTGCAGTCTGACAAATAAAAATAAAAGCAGAGCCAAGTAAGAACATAAAAATACATTTTGTAAAAAAACAAATTAAAATGTATTCCAAAACAGAAACAGGCAAAGCGCACCCTATAAATCCATCCAAAGACTGAACAGGACGCGAAAGAACTCCAAATCTGTAAAAGTATCTGCAAATTATAAGACTTTCTGTAAAGAAAATCAAAGTTACAGTTACAGATATCATAAACATTATAAAAAACCTGTTCAGCAGTAATGACTGCCGTCCGTTTTTAGTGCTTCTAAGCAAAAATATTGTATTTTGTTCACGGTCGCAGATAATCATTAAAATTGCTGCAATAAACAGAAATATACCGCAAAATAAATCTGAATAGCGGTTTTCTGTAAGCTTTATAATTCCATCTGAAATATCAAAAACAGGAATAGTATCTTTTACATCTTTATAAACTTCAGGAAGGCGTGTATTTTTTCGGTATGCAAATGAGTTTTTATCAATATTAAACATTCCGCTTGCAAAAGAAGATGTTTTATTTTCAATGGATTGTATATATTCATCATAAGATAAAATGGATTCAAGCTGCTCTCTGAATCTGTCTGTAAGAATATATCTGTCATAATCAACGGTACCGTCTTCGTTATAAAACGATTCGTTTTTCAGTTCTTGCTTAAGATAATCCAGTTTTTCTGCGTCTGTTTTATCTTCAATTTCTTCCCAAAGCACATGATAAAATGAAGGTGAAACTTTTTTACTCTGTTCCTGATTAAAAAGAAGAAACGCATTTACGGAAAGCAGTAATGCAAGAATAATAAACAACGGTTTCCATGAAAACAGTTTTCGACATTCAGCCAAGAACATTCTTTTTTTCCTCCTCGTCATAATACTGCATATAAAGATTTTCAAGAGTTTCAGAACCGCAATGCACTTTTTTTACTAATTCTTCTACCGAACCGTTATCGATTATTCTTCCGTCTTTCATCATTATGATACAATCGGCAATTGTTTCAATATCCGATGTAATATGAGTGGCAATTATTATTATTTTATCTTTTCCATAATTTTCGATTTTTTCACGCAGAATGACTCTCTGACGTGGATCTAATCCTGCTGTTGGTTCATCTAAAATTATAAGAGAAGGATTTCCAAGCAAACAAGAGGCAAATAAAAGTCTTTGCTTCATTCCGCCTGAAAATCCGCCTGTTTTCTTATCTGCAACTTCTTTAAGCTCAACCGTTTCTAAAAGCGATTCAATTTCAGTAACAGCTGACTTTCTGTCAATATTTTTCAAAGAACTGATATATCCCATAAATTGACGAGCCGTCATTGTTGGATACAGATTTTGCTGCTGAGGCATAAATCCAAGATGAGAGCGATACTTTTTACCGAGCTTCTGAATATCTTCATTGTCCCACTTAATAACGCCGTTGTTTTTATCAGGTATAAGATTATCTGTAATCAGATTCATAAGCGTAGATTTGCCTGCGCCGTTTGGTCCGAGTAAACCGTATATACCCGGTTTAAATGTGTAAGAAAAATCCGATAAGGCGCGTTTTTTTCCATAATGCTTTGTAACATGGCATATTTCAAGCGTATGCTCTTTTTTCATAATGAAATCCTCCTGAATAAATAAACGTCATCCTGTTTATATCTTATAATGCATGAATTGTTATCCGCATATATAACGCAGGGAGATTCTCCGAGTATTTCAGAAGCTGAAAATTCAACCTTGTTTTCCTCCTGCAAATCATAATACCATGATTGGTTCTCATCTATATACCAGACCTTATCATTCGCAACAGTAAGGGTATGACTTAGAAAACCTTCCGCTACAGCCGGAAACTCCCATGTTTTATCTCCTTTTTTTACAACAGCCTTATCGCCTTCCGTATGACAGCGGTATTCATTGCAAACAAGCTCCGGAGCAATTTCGTTCTCGATTGTTATTTTATCGTTTGACGTATCCAGTTTAATACATATATGCGTTTCGTTTTCCATTGTATCTTCCTGTGAAATATCTTCAAGATATGAATACATAAAATATATACAGCCATCTGATACTCCGCGCAAAATTAACGAACGAGTTGAGGCGGCTCCCGAATACTCTAAATCTTCATCATAAATTGAGCCGTACTCTTTTAATTTTTGTGATTTCAAATCGAAACTGTATAAGCGGCATTCCATTGGTATAATATTAGGCGTTTTAAGTCCCGGTAATTCTGAAAATTCCGTATAACCTCTCACACCAATAAAATAAAGCGTATTATCTAAAATGCAGGCGCCGTTATAACAGCAGCCCGCCGTACCTTCCCATGACGCCACAGATTCTGTTTTATTATCATCCAAATTATAACGCAGCAGGGAATCTTTTATTACATATGTTTCTTCTCTTCCGTCTTTGTCATTATCAAACCATTCTTCTTCGGACTTTGCAAAATAGTAAATGCAATTGCCATAGGGTATTGGACCGCGCTCAGTACCGTCATAAAGTCTTGCCTGGCACGAAGCGTCATTATGGATACAGTTTGCATAACTGCAATAGGGTAATGTTTCTAAATTTTCTTGATTTAAGTATAATGTCACTACGCCGTCGTCAGAATAAATACAGCCGTTTTGTGTAAATGTTTCTGCATTTATATATATATCGCTGTTTGGAGTATCGGATTTTGAATCGCAGCTGCAAAGTGATATACATAAACAAGTACAAATTAAAACTGCAAATATTTTTTTCATTTTATTATACCTGTCCTTTCAGCATAATATAAAAGTTATTGTTTGTTCATATTATACACACCTGATATGAATTTGTCAATAATACTTTTTCTGAAAAGAAACTGTAAACCTCAAAATAAAATGAAATTTACAGTCTCTTTTTCGTTATAGTTTGATTAAGCGTTTATTGAAGTACTTCCTTTTGATCCGCCTTTACTTGCCGAATAAGAGCCTCTTGCAGATGTTATGTTACGACCTGTCTTTGCAATTCTCTTATATCCTGAAGCTACTGAACCCGAAGTTGTTGTTTCAGATACAGTGCCTGTAACTGACACACTTACACTTAAACTAGATGCTCCTGAAAGAGTCACTTTAGCAACAGCCTGACTACTGTCTCTATATAAGCTTGCAGTTGCAGAATATGAACCAACACCAAAATTCTTACTTATTGTTGGAGCATAAGCGCTTGCCGTCATACCTGTCATTCCAACTGCCAGAGTTGCTGCCGCCATAACAGAAGATGCGATTTTCTTAAAAGTTTTTTTCATAATTTTGTCCTTTCCTTTGAATCCTTTATAAGAGACTCAAAATTAAAATTAATGTAAATAATACGAAGCTATTGTTTTGATTATAATTTCAGATCTCTTGATCTTTAGCGATATAAAGAGATATCTTTCCTGTAAAAAGCAGAAAAGCATCAAGAATAATGAAAACAAGTTCGTTTGCAGCGATTATCCATGCATAATTACAGCTAAGGATAAAAAACGCAAGGTCAAGAACTAATAATATATAAACTATTATCCTGTTTCGTTTCCGCTGTGTTTTACTTAAAGGATTGTTTTCATTAATCAGCGGCGCCATTACCAATATAACGAACAGGGAAACTATCCCGGCAATCCTCCACGTCCATAATGTATACAACAGCGGAATATATTTTGTTAATATAAGCGACAATCCATACATTATTGTCGATAAAACAAAACAACGTTCGCTTGTTTTTGCATGATATCCACCTGAAAAAATTCTAATCGGCAGAAAAAATATCAGATATGCCCAAAAGTTTATCATTACGCCAAAGAGTAAGCTTATCGTCAAGAACATTAATATAAGCCCGCCATTTAATAAAATTACTTCAAGCCCATAAATATAAATATCACGCTGCTCGATATCTAATATTTTATGTTTTATCAGCAAAAAAGCAATATCTTCCGCAAGATTACGGAACAATTATTTCGCCTTCTTACCGGATTTGATAAGAGCCTGAGGAGTTTTGGGCTGATAGAGTCCAAGTCCAGATGTCGTTTCAGATGAAATAGAAGCAGCTCCTTTAATCATATTAGAAACAATAGTCAAAAGTCTCTTTTTCATCTTTTTTCACTCCCTTCACGCTTAACCTTGCAAATATATATTACCATACTAAAAATCATTTGTGTGATTTTTTGTTTGAATTGTCGTTTTTTATGTTTGAATTGTATATTTTTAAATATGATAACATTAAAATCCGACCTGAAAAATTTCAAGTCGGATTTTTTCACATAGGTATCATTAATTTAGCATTAAAAATATCGTCGTTTTTTTCTACTTTAAATTCACCGTTATATTTTTTTACTGTCTGCCTTACAGAGTGCAGACCTATACCATGCAGCTGTTTATTATTACATTTTGTTGTTTTCAACGACATATCGCACCCGGTATATTTATTTGAAATGCAAATGATAATAAATTCTTTTACAGGCTTTATTTTCACCTCGATAAATGGATTCGTTTCCTTTTCAGACGCTTCGATAGCATTATCGATCAGATTGCCAAGCATAGAAGAAAAATCTGCCGATGATATTTTGCAGTTTTCCGGTACTTCGGCGTTTATCATAAACGTGATACCTTCGGATTCCGCATATTTTTGCTTTAAATTCAGAATTATATCAACGGTATCGTTACCGGTCTTATAATAAAATAATGTTTTTCCAAGCAAGTCGTTTTCCTTTTCAAGATAATTTTTTATACCTTCTAAATCGCTGTTTTTAGCCAAAGCCGTTAGATGCATGATGTTGTGCTTATAGTTATGCAGACTTTCTTTCCAAAGCATAAAAGTTTTCTCAGTTTCATTCATAGACTGTTCAAGCATTTGATTTTTCAAAAGCGTTAGTTTAAATTTTTGCTGACTGTCATAGTATTCGGTCAGCTTAAATGTTCCAAAGAAAATAATTATTAATAATATAAGCATTATCAGGAAAAATAAAATTGAAACATAGGAATTTACCGCTTTGTTTTTTAAATCAAGAAATGTTATAATAAAAGTTAGACTTAGCATAAATACCGAAATGACAAAAAAAAGAATAAGATACTTTATTTGCAAAACTCTTTGCTTTGATAAAAGTTTATTTATAATTACAGTTATGAACATTAACAGAGCTTTTGAGCCTATTATGGAAATTACTCTGTACAACGACATTTCTTCATAAATTTCAAGTGTTGGTATTTGTAAAAAATAAGATACTATGCTGACGACAATGTTATCGCATATTGCCATTATCAATAAAAAAATTGTAGATAAAATACTTAGCTTTAATAAATTTTTGCAGTATATAACAAACTGTGCTGATATTGTTATTATAAAACAAAGACTGACTGAAATAGGTGAATAAAGTTCAAAGCGGTTGACAAATAACATTGCTACCGCAAATACAGCAGATATAGCAAGTCTTTTAAAAAGGTTTGCTTTTAAATCTGTATCCTTGATAAAGGTTCCGCAAAATATTGAACAAAGAAACCATTCCGAAAATGTCGCACCGTATTCAATTAGCCAATATATCATGTCTATATTTCACCCCAAACGTTTAAAAGCTGCTGTTTTACAGATTTATATCGTGTTCGGCTGACCAGAAGTTTTTCTTTGTTATCAAGCATAATAATACTATTTGAAATTTTTTTCACATAATCTGCGTTAACCACACAGCTTCGATGAATCATTATAAAACTTTCCCTGCTTATCAATTCCTGAATTTGTGAAATAGTCTTATTTACAAAAAGCTTGCTGCCATTTTTCAAATGTATTGCAGCCTTACGTTTCTCCGTTTCAAAATACATAATATCAGTAATCATAACCCTTATTTCACCATCATCGGTATGCAGAGCTATTTGTTTGTCGCTGTTTGCTTTAAGAACCCTTATCGCCGAGCGAATCGCTACAGGCATTTCCAACTCAAGCTTAATTTTTCTTATGTATCGAAACGGCTGAAATTCAATAGCCTTATATACAAATTCTTCGTGAGCAGAAAGAAAAATTATTATTAAATTAAGATTTTCCGCTCTCAGCTTCTCTGCAAGTTCAAGTCCTGAAATCTCCGGCATATCGATATCCAAAATCAAAATGTCAAGCGGTTCTTTTTTGATAATCAGTTTTCGCTCAATGTCTGTGGCATTTGAATAATAATCAAATTCGGTTTTTATATGTAATTCATTTAAGGCTTGCTTTATGACTTCTTTGGCAGCTAACGCATCAGATTTGCTGTCGTCACATATTACTATATTCATTTAAATCACATCCTTAATAAGATTTTATCCTATAAAAATCATACCATACATAATGACAAAAATCAAGATATGATTACAAAAAATTGTATTACAGCGCATACAGGTTCACAAACCGTGCAAATACGCCGGTTACAAGTAATACCATTCATAAAAAAGAGCATACAGCCGTACTACAATTTGAGTAACGTAGTATGAATGTATGCTTTTAGTAATATCCTCAAAAGCCTTACAATTCCTTGATAACACTGAAAAAATGCAGTTTGTAATACTGTAATACCAATTTTACAGAACTGCTGCCAATTTAATCAAGCTCATGGATAAGCGCTGAAAAGTCTTCCGAATTAAGTTTTCCCTGTAAATACATAGTCTTAGCAGAACTCATTTTGTGCATCCATGAATTATACTGCGAGAAGGTCAAGTCCTTGCCGGCAGGCTTACTTGATAATTTATTCTCAAAGCGTTCCACACGCTTATAATTTCTATTCTTCGCACGCTCATAATCATCAAGAATAACGTCCTTGCTTTTCAAGTATTTCTGCATTAGTTTGGGAGCAACTTGTTTACAAGTATTACCATTTGCAGTGATCACTCTGTCACAATATAGGGTGATCCTTTTTGTTTTTGGAATAAAGAATTTTCCGCAGCATTGACAAAACCTAACTTTTTTCTTCATTTGTGCAAAATTAATAAGCAGAAATGAATAATAAGCTGCATATGACTGAAAGAAGTACATTTTTATCAATTCAGGCTTCAAACCTTTTAAATCTTTTTTAGCATATTTTAGTTCATACGACCTTGAAAATAACTCGTCATCTGTAAAAACACACTCCTCAAACCATTTGTCAAGATTATCATATTCTGAATTTTCTTTCAGAAAACGGTACATTTCAGCACGAAAATACAGCGGTTCTTTCATAGCATAAACAACATTGTTCATAAGATTTAACCAATTCATAGCCGTTCCGTTGTCCGGTTCAAAAGCCGCATTGAGTACCGACGCTTTCAGCAGCTGTCCCATAATAATATCGTTTACCTTGATTTCTTCAGCAGTTTCGAGAGCCTTATTTACAACAGCTTCAACCTGATCTTTATAGATCTCGCCGTATTGTTCGCCATCAGGCAATTCCGTTAAATCTTCAACGTACTCAACCATCATTTCGTATGTTGAAGCTATGATTTCAAGTGTGGAAATCAGTTCATCTTCTATTGTGGTATCTTCTATCTGTTCAAGAACCGACTCGTTAAGAATGTATCGGTGAATTGTGTTTCCTTCAAGATATATGTAAAGTCCGTTATTATTTTGCTGCATTTTTCTGTCCTTTCCAGAATATCATTTTTAACATTATATCACATTTGTATAATTTCTGCAATTATTTTTGTCCGTCATCGTTAATCTTTAAAAAATAAATTAATAATGACGTATTTTCAATCGACTAAATCTGTGTTAGACTTAAAATCACACCAAAAGATTGGAGTGTGATATGAATGGCAGAAGAAAAAATTGAAGATTCGATTGACGAATCAATTTATGAGCCTCCTTATGTGGTAAAAAGCGGCTGTCTGTATGAAATGGTGAATGTTAAGGATCAGGTTATTCCGGTAAAACTTGCGGACTTCGTACCTGTGCTTGTTGCCGAAATAACTCGTGACGACGGTACAGAGCAAACAAAAATGTTTAAGGTCAGTGCAGTTCACAAATCAGGAATTACTTTACCTGAGGTAACTGTTTCAGCAGAAGAAATGCAGTCGATGAAATGGCTGCTGAATCGTTGGGGAACATACGGAGCAGCACAGCCGAAACAAAATGTCCTGAATAAAATTTGTCATGCTATACTGAGTACCAAAACGTTAGTCGAGTTCAGAACTGTTTACTTGCAGACCGGCTGGAAAAAAATCAACGGCGAGTACGTATTTCTGATGCCGAATACTCAGCGACAAATTAGCGTTGAGTTACAAGGTAAACTGAAAAACTATTCTTTGAGCAATAAATGTTCGCAGGATGACTTGATTTACTTGTCTGCTATGCTTGAAAACAGCTTTGCTGCGCAGAATGTTATGCTGCCGCTGCTTGCCGTGACATTTCTGTGTCCGCTGAATCATTTCCTGAAAATCGCAGGATATGAGCCAAAATTTGTAACTGCTATTATTGGTAAGACAGGTTCAAGAAAGTCAACGCTTGCGGCGTTGTTCCTTTCTTTCTTTGGAAAATTTTCAGCAAGCGATTTGCCCATGTCCTTTCACGATACAGCCAACAGCATTCTTTCAAATATATATTACTTGAAAGACGTGATGACCTGCATCGATGACTTTCACCCAAGCGGAATGTTTCACGAACAGGAGATGAAAAGTATCGCTCAAAATATTTCAAGATACTATGGCGATAGAATTGGTCGTGCAAGACTTAACAGCAAATCCGAGTTACAGTCAAGCCGTCCGCCGACAGGCAATGCAATCATCACAGCGGAGTATGCTCCTGAGATTTCTGTTTCAGGTTCAGCAAGGTACTTTAACATTGAGTTGAATGAGAATGATGTTAATCTTGATGAACTGTCGGAGTATCAGCAGCTTGCAGGCAGCGGTACACTTAATGGAATTATGCGACTGTACATTGACTGGATAAAAGATGTGTACCTTGTTGATGAAAATTTATATGTAAAAATGCTTGAAGATATGTTTTTGAAGTATCGTTCTGATTTTATAAATGTGTTATGCAAATCAAAAATAAAATTCCATAACCGAACTCCCGATATGATTGCACATCTGAAAATCGGATTTTCATTTCTGCTTATGTTCTTAAATATGAGTGAGCAGATCACAAAATCAGAGTTTGATAAATTTGAAAAAATATTCGATGAAATAATTCTGAAATTGATTTCGTCTAATACGGAAATTATTGAGCTTGAAAATCCTACGACAAAGTTCTGTGAAAAGCTTTGCAGTCTGCGTGACAGTGGTCGATGCTATATTGAAATAAAAGGTGCAGAGAGTAGTCCTCGTCAAAAAAATTGCTTGGGATTGCAGGATGATGATTACTACTATCTCTTTGCAGACGCTGCACATTCGGAGGTGCGAAAGCTGTGTGCAGAACAGGGTGAGCATTTCAGTATCAGCAAGAATGAGTTACTTCGGCAGCTTCGTAAAGATGGTATTCTCATTTCAAGAACAAGCAGAAATACAATTTCTATTCGTGATAATTCCAATACGGTCATTAATGTAATCATGCTGGATAAAAAGAAATTCTATCCAGAACGTTGAGCGAACGTCAGCCGATTTGTGCCCTAGTATTTTCAATCGGACAAGTTATCGACAGAGAGTATAAAAGCGGCACACGAGCGAGCGTGGAACAGTCGGTGACCCGACTGGACAGATTACAAAATATTATCCGGTCGTGCCATGAAAAAACGGATTCTGTAAAATGAAAAACGATTTGTCCGGTGCGGTCACGCACTTGCTAGTTAAAGCGACGGAGTCGCAGTCACAGCGGACGGCAAAGCCGACCGCCATTCTACGGCGTTTGCAGAGATTTTACAATGGGGTCGTGAAATGGAACTTTTGCAGATTTAGGGGTCGTAACTAAAGAAAACAGCGTAGGTACGGCACATTTTTAGGGGTCGTAAGAGAAAAAAGAGTGTATTTATGGCAAAACAAAAAATGGCTGTATATTTTCAGCCGGAAACAATTAAAAAGCTCGAACAGGAATATCGTGAGGACAACTGTGCATCGAAAACAGAATTTATCGAGAAAGCCGTAAAGTTCTATATCGGCTATCTTCGTCAGCAGGAGGAGGTAAATTATCTCTCCCCAATGATAACGGAAACAGTAAAAGCTCAGATAAAAGGTACGGAACAGCGGCTTGCAAGATTGATTTTCAAAGTGGCTGTCGAGCTTGGAAAGCTGTCGCATATGACCGCCGCACTCAACGATGTGGACGATGAAACTTTGAAAAGTCTGCATGCTATGTGCGTTACAGAAGTCAGAAAAATCAACGGCATTATCAATTATGAGGACGCTGTTTCATATCAGCAAGACTAAAAAATAATGAAAGGAAAGTATTAAAATGCTCAATTTAATATTCACAAGGAGAACTAATGTAAAGACATCAGGGAGGGTTATATATGCAAAATGTTTACAAAGAAACACTGGAAGATACAGGCTCAAGTCAGTATCGCCGCCGTCATAATTATATGCACAGTGAAACTGTCATTGATGGAATCGTTTACAATATCAATTCGGTGTTTGACATGACATCAAAGACCACAGCGGAGGATAAACTGAAATTTCTTCTCAAAAATGCGGCGGAAAAAATGTCGTTTTAGGTAAAAATTATGCTGGACTTTCAGAACTGATTGTGATATACTATTTGTAATATCTCAATCGGTTTGACAGAGTCCATGAACGGACGGAAAGAGAGGTTTATCATGTCAGACACGAATAAGATAACGGCTTTGTACTGCAGGCTCAGTCATGAGGACGAGCTTGCCGGAGAGAGCAACAGCATTTCAAACCAAAAGGATATACTGCGTAGATACGCTGATGAGCATGGATTTTTCAATACAGAATTCTATATTGACGACGGCTTTTCAGGCGTGGATTTTGAAAGACCAGCCTTTAAGCGTATGCTTGAGGACGTTGGAAACGGGAAAATTGAAACGGTAATCACAAAGGATCTATCCCGATTCGGAAGGAATCATCTGTACGTAGGATTATACACAGAGGAATATTTTCCGAAAAACAACGTTCGATATATCGCCATAAACGACAATGTGGACACTGCAAATTCAAACTCGTCAGGGATGGATATGGCGATGTTCTTCAACATTTTTAACGAATTTCATGTCAGAGACACAAGCAAAAAGATTAAGGCAAGCTGTGTGATTAAATCTGAAAGAGGGCAGCGAGTGGCTTCAAGACCACCTTACGGCTACATGAAATCGCAGGAGGATCACAATAAAATCCTCCCGAATCCCGAAACAGCGCCGGTTGTAAAATATATTTTTCAGCTGTGCGCAGGCGGTCTGGGACCGGCTCAGATTGCAAACAGGCTTGAAGAAGAACAGGTTTACACTCCGGCGATGTACGAGTACAGCAAGACTGGAACTGTTATTTCCAACTTTGACACCAGCTATCCATATCGTTGGAATCCCACTGGGGTGACAAATATTCTCAAGGACGTAAGCTACATCGGACACACTTGTAATTTCAGATTTGGCAGAGCCTCCTACAAGGATCATCGGAAATTGAGACTGCCTGAAAGCGAACACAGACTAATCGAAAACACTCATGAACCGTTAATTGATACCAATACCTGGGAGATCGTTCAGCGGCTCAGACAGAGCAAGCGCAGGAAAACAAGTCTTGGCGACAAAAGTATTTTCGCTGGAATCACCTTCTGTGCGGACTGTAAGCATAAATTGTATTTTCACCGACACTCGAGCGAGAAGCCTGAAAACTGGAAGTTTGTCTGCTCCATGTACCGCAAAAATAGCAGGGAGCAATGCACTATGCATGGCATCAAGGAGAGTCATCTGAAAGAAATTGTACTTTCCGAGATCAGAAATGTGACCGAGTTTGCAAGAGAACGCACTGATGAATTTGCCGAGTTTATCAGTAGGAAATCGAATAGTTCCGTTAAAAAGGAACTTGCCAATGCTGATAAAAAGCTGAAAAAGTGTGAAAAAAGACTCGCCGAGGTAGGCGTGATCTTCAGAAAGCTTTATGAGGATCATGTGCTTGGAACGCTTGATGACGAGCAGTTCAGAATGCTGTCGCAGGGGTATACCGAAGAACAGAATAAGCTTAAGGCTGAAATTACGGAGTTGAATAATTCAATTTCTGAATTGAAAAGTCAGACGAATAATACGTCAAAGTTCACATCGCTTGCCAAAAAGTACACTGATATCGCAGAGCTTACTCAGGAAATACTGCACACGTTTGTGTCGAGGATCGAAGTTCATGAAAAGCAGGAGGATGATAACGGCAATGTTTCACAGGAAGTCGATATTTACTTTACACATATCGGTACTGTGAAATAGCAAAAAGAAAAGGTCGAGCATTTACTCGACCTTATACATAAGCTACATCGTTCCCTATCTGTGCCGCATAGATACGGGCTTTTTTGGCGTTTTAGGGGCGAAAATTTTAAGGTCAAAACCATGGATGCTTTTTGCCTCATTTTACGAACAAGAGGGATTCGAACCGTTCCACTGGATTTATTTAGGAAAGTTTAAGGCAGATTTGAGAAGAACAATCTTAAATCTGCCTTTTTTGATATATAAAATAGTGTACAAAATTTTAAAAGCCGTTTTGTCTAATATCACGAAATGTGAGCGAATGGGATAAATCATCAGCGCGAGTATTTTCCTGCGTTTCAGGAAAATGTACTGCGCGAAGTGTCCCGTGCGGTCACGCACTGATGTTAAACAAAGCGGCTTTTTTTGTTTTCTGAGGGGGGTGAAATGACAGAAACAAAAAGGCCGCAAAAATAGGAGGAAAAGTCAATGAATAAAAAATTGATGATCAATGCGAATTTACTTCGAAAGGAGTCGGAGTTCAGAACCCAAAAATGCATAGTAGAGAAAGCAGCAGCAGTCTCTCACGCCAAGTTTGATGAGTTAAAAAGACATCCGCTGCGTGACAATGCGCTGATAGCTGAAAATGTCGATCTGATGTACTGTGACAAAGACGGCAATTATCACTGCCTGCTTGTATATGACAGTCAGGACGGCGACGGTCTTTTAATCGAGTCAGAGGGCGCATCCTATGCACGATACGCTCAGTATATTTCAGGAGCAAAAGAACTTGTAGAAGGGCATCAGAATTCCGAAATATCGTTGACAAAAGGCGAAAGGAATCTTCATAAGCTGTTAAGCGAAACGGCAGAAAGAATAGAGGTTTTTTCACGTCTTAGCTATTCAGAATTTTCGTTTGACGATGTTCTGCAGGATCTTGGCTGTGATTTCGATGAAGTGAAAAAAATGCTTGTTGAGTCGGCAGCGGAAATACTGAACGGTAGAAACAATGCATTATCAGTCAAGGTAAACGACCTCGATATTCCGTTTCAACCTGATATTTCGGTTGAAGTCGAAGAAGAAAACAGCGATGAATTGTCGGAAGAACCTCAAATTGGCATGACTATGTGATGAGGTGAAATTTTATGAACAACAGAAGAAGAATCGAAATGATGAAGGCAAGATACCCCGAAGGCACAAGGATCTGCCTTGACAAAATGGAAAATGATCCCCATCCGATTCCATCGGGAACAAAAGGAACGGTTGAATTTGTTGACGACTGCGGAACTGTTTTCTGCAAATTTGACAATGGAAGAAGTTTGGGAATGATCCCCGGCGAGGACAGTTTTCACACTATGCCCGAAAGTCGCAGTTCATTCCGAATGCAAGTGCATTGATGTGCAGAATCTTTCTGCCGAGCAGCAGTCGCAGCTTTCACATATGGAATCTGACGGAAATGCAATCGCCAATGAGCTGACAAAACTCGGTCTTAAAACACAAATCGTCAAGGCACAGATGATTTATTTCACGTACTTTGACGGTGTTCTGCAGGACGGGAATTTCTTTGCAGATTACTGTGTTTGTTTTCAGGAAAATGATGATGAAAAGCTAATTGAAACTCTGAATCAGAAGTACGGGCTGAGCATTTTCAATAATCATATCCAATAATTCATCTAATGAGACACGTGTTAGCTGGTAATTCTTACACATATCGTTGATAT
>CANPXN010000013.1 GCA_947586185.1 uncultured Clostridia bacterium | reverse complement strand
GAGAAAGCTTATCTATTATATCATAGACCCTGAGCTTTGTCAAGTCCTTTTTCTAAAAAATTTCTTGACCCGCTCTCTTCCGCCTCTCTCGTTCGACAGCTTTATTATTATATCACCTACCTCCCCTTTTGTCAACTCCTTCTCCCCACTTTCGGCAGGTTGCATATATTTTTTGATGATTTTAGGCTGTTTCACACAAAATATGGCTAATTTCATTCCTGATAAAGCTCATTTAACCTTCTTCCTCGCTCTTTTTCCCTGTATTCCAGCTGTACTACGACCTTATACACAAATATGTAAAGTATTCCTGAAACCGCTACGAACACCAATGCATTTACGGACTTGCTCACTCTATCTATTTTCAGCAGCTTTTCTGCAAGCATAGTAAACTGCATTGAAAAAACAAGAGAGAACAGGGGCTTTAATATTATATTCCTGAATCTGAATTTTGCTCCTGTAACTTTAATTATCATTATTATTCTTGAAATATTGCAAATTATATTACTTGCAAGGTAGGAAGCCACTATACCATAAAATCCGAACAGGGGTACGCATATTAAAAGTACCGATATTCTTATCGTATATTCTGCAAGGTAGTTTACAGATGAGAAGCTGTGTTTGCCCATTCCTCTTAAAATGCCCTCAAGAACGATTTCCAGATATATAAAAGGAACAGCCGGCGAAAGTATCCTTATAATTTTTCCGGCAAAAGCATCTCCCCCTACAAGTATTCCTATATCGTTTCCAAAGCACAGAAAAACCGCCGAGGCAAACATTGAAAATACAAAGGTTCGCTGAAACACCTTTTCAGTAATGCTCTTAACATTATTGGCATTATCCGCTCCCCTTTCCCTTGAAAGCTCAGGAACGAGAATGTTAGACAGGCTGCATAAAATTACCGACGGAAAAAACAGGGTCGGTATAATTATCGCCTCAAATATGCCGAACTGGCTCAAAGCAGCCTTTGTGGTATTTCCGTACTGCTTCAATGTAAGGGGAACAAGAGCGTCATTTGCACTACTCAATACAGAAGTAAGAATGCTGTTGAGTATTATCGGTACTGCTCCGAAAGCAAAATGCCTGAAAGAAATGCCTGCACTTCCACTGTACTTCCCTCTGTATTTAACAGCAGCTACCATTAGCATAAGAAGTCCAGTCGCTTCACCTATAACGATGCTTATTGCAATACCCATAAATATGGACATCCTGCCGGCTGAAATAAGAAACTCAGTCAGGAATGCAATAACTGCTGCCCGCACAACGAACTCAACCGCATCGGAGGAGGCAGATATAACTATCCTTCTTATTGCATTGAAATATCCTTTCAGACATGAACAGAAAGCCGTCATAGGAAGACTGAGCGCCATGATCCTTATGGGCAGCACTGTACCCGCATTTTTGAGTAGTATATTTCCTATAAAATCTCCGGCTATAAAAATACCCGTACCGGCAATAAGACTCATGCAGGCTGAAAACATAACTGCATATTTGAAAACTCTGTTTGGATTTCCGCCGCAGCCTATCTCCTCAGAAATAAATCTGCTTGAAATAAGATAGATATTTCCGTTTGATATTATGGTGGCAAATCCGAAAAAGGTATATATAAGAGAAGCCGTTCCTACAGCCGCAGAACCCAGCTTTCTTGTTATAAATATATTCAGCAGCAGCGACATACCCTGTAAACCCAGTTGAACCGCCGTCATGAAGACAGTATCCCTTGCTATTTTATTTCTGTTCATTGACAAGTCCTCCGCATTAAATCAGTACTTAGACAATACTGTACAACCCCGATCTGTACTGCCCATTTACATCATATTAGAAAAGCTCTCTTTTAATTACGGTTTGTACATTAAAAAATTCTGCAAAAATCAATTTTATTATTGACGAGTTTTAAAGAATAATATATAATTATTTATAAGGCGGTTAAATTATCGGTATTGATGCCAGCTTGGCACAAATCCAGAGTTAACCGACCTATAAATACATATATAAGTTTATTTCTGGAGGAAAATTTTGAATAATATAGTTTCTGCCTCAATTTTGAGCGCTGATATGCTTAATCTCAGTGAATCAATATATAATATAGAAAAAAGCGGAGCCAGATGGCTTCACTTTGACGTTATGGATGGAGTATTTGTAAAAAACATCTCCTTTGGATTTCCGGTTTTTGAAGCCGTAAGCAAATCCACCGACCTTTTTCTTGACGTTCATCTTATGATAACAAATCCGGCAGAGTATGCCATTAAATTTGCAAAGCTTGGCGCAGACATGGTTACATTCCACGCCGAAAGCTGCGATAATATAGAATCGGTAATAAACGGAATAAAATCCTGCGGAGCAAAAGCCGGAATTGCGATCAAACCCTCAACTCCTGTCGAAGCGGTAATCGAATATGCCGAAATAGCCGACATGATACTTGTCATGACGGTTGAGCCGGGATTCGGCGGACAAAAGTTTATAATGCACACGGTGGAAAAAATAAAAGCGCTCCGTGAATATATAAATCATAATAAGCTTTCTACTGATATTCAGGTAGACGGCGGAATAAACTGCGATACTTCAAAAATCGCAAGAAAAGCCGGAGCGAACATTCTCGTTGCAGGAAATTACCTGTTCAAAGCAGACAACATGACTACAGCTGTAAAATCACTTATCAGCTGACTGAGCAAGCTTTTCTATAATGTTTCTGCATCTGAAACGGGTGTAATATTCCTCGGTAGCTCCTATATCTATATCTGTGCAGCCTATGACCATGCCGTACTCCTGAACGATCCCGATTATACGCACCAGAGCTTCCGACGAGAGCTTTATAACAAGGCGCAGTCCGTCAGAATTATAATAAAGTCTTCCCGACTTTATATTTTTACCGTAGCTGCCATGTATTCCCATGCAGAATCTTTTCATGGATTCAAAATTATTGAACTGGCATACTATGCAGCAGGTTTTCTTTTTTCGGACAGTTTCTCTTTCTGAAAACGACAGGAACATAAGACATCCGTCCTGCCGTGAAAATACTTCTATATAAACCTTTTCACCTGAAAAGTCAATTCCAAAATCACGTCTTATATTGTCTATGATCACAGTGAGAAGCCGACGGGTATTCTCACTGCCGTCATTAATTGTATCGAAATCCAGATCATACCGGCTGAGGTCGGACAATGAAAGATATATTTTTACAGCATGCCCGCTAAGCTTTTCTATTGTCATAAATCCGCTCCCTTTCTGAAGATTGTGACAGTCAGTTTTAAGCTCTGCTGCTGACACGCAGACAGCTAACCGAAAGACGTCTGCAAGTTATATATTTCCCGTTTTTTGCAGATATATAAAACTGATACAGCAGGACTCGTGCAGAGCTGCCGGACGATAAAATAAAACAGTCCAATATATTATATACTTTCAGCCTTTCCGGTGTGTAAAATATACATGCAGATATTGCTGCGGGAGCTGAACTAAATGAAAAATCAAAAAAATGTATATACACCAAAGAACCGCAAAAGCGCTGCGGAATTCTTTAAAACTCTTATTTCCATATTGCTGATATGCCTTCTGGGCGCCGGATTCGGTGTCTTTAGCTACAGCGTTGCAAAGCCCGTATCCGACTTCTTAAAAGAAGACAGACACACTATAATTGCGGAAAGCAGCGCTGTGGAATCAAGTGATGCTGAAAAGACCACCGAAACACAGGAGGAAGTTGTTGTTTCCAACATTCCGAAATCAGTCCATGCCTATACTCTATCGGACAATGATCTTAAAAGCACAAAAAGTCTTGAGGCAGCTCTTTCAGCAGAGAAGCTGAAAATGTACAATACCGTAGCAGTTCCTTTAAAGCTTAAAGGCGGAAAGTTAAACTACTCCACAAAAAACAGCGTTATATGGTATAAGGAAATCCTTAACGCCGGGATGACCCTTGATTATATAGTTTCTGCAATTGAAAAAGCCGGCAAAAAGCCTGCCGCCTGTATGGACGTCCTGAACGACAATATATACCCAAAGGTCTATAACGAAGCCGGCTATACAAACGAAGTTGACGGCTCAATGTGGCTTGATGATACTGAGGAAAATAACGGAAAGCCATGGCTCTCTCCATACAGCGACACTGCCAAAACATATATACAGGAGCTTTCAGAGGAAATAGCCTCCGCAGGCTTTGAGTATATAATCGCAGGAGGAATAAATTACCCTGATTTTACCGAAGATGACGAAAGAGCCATCGGCAGCGAAGTATCTTCAAATGACAGACGGCTTGAGCTTGTGGCAATTGCAAATTTAATGAACACCGCAATATCTGAAAACGAGTCCACAATGCTTCTTGAAATATCAGCTTACGATTACTTTACCGAAAAAAGCGAGGTTTATCAGCCGATAATTTTAGATTCCAAACTAACGGTTCTGGATATTGACGCTTCAAAATTTTACTCTGTTTTCAGCTATGTTGGAGGACAGGTTGACTTTACCGGAATGCCGATAAGCGACAAAATTCTTAAAATATGCGACATTTTCAAAACATCAATCGGTCAGGACTTTATTCCATGTGTCATTAAAGAAGGAATGACTGACAAACAGCTTCAGGAAACCATAACCGCTCTGATGGGAGCCGGTTATCAGACCTATATGATTAAGTAACAAAAGCCCGGATTTCAAAAAAATCCGGGTGTTTTTTGTATATAATGCATATTTTCCATATAAAATTAGTTTATTTTTACATATTTATGCACAAATTCAAAAAAAATCAAAAAAGGTATTGACAACAATAAAAAACAATGATATAATTATTATCGTTGATTGAGAACAAATCAAAATTATGCAGGTGTAGTTCAATGGTAGAATTCCAGCCTTCCAAGCTGGCTACGTGGGTTCGATTCCCATCACCTGCTCCATATGCGCCTTTAACTCAGCTGGATAGAGTAACTGCCTTCTAAGCAGTAAGCCATTGGTTCGAGTCCAATAAGGCGCGCCAATGAACGTCCCTTATAGGGACGCTCGTTTTTAATTGATATATGGTGGGTGTAGCTCAGTTGGTTAGAGCGCTGGATTGTGGTCCCAGAGGTCGTGGGTTCGACCCCCATCTCCCACCCCATTAAGCTCGGTTTTACCGGGCTTTTTTTGTACACGAATAAAATACAATGGAGGAATAACATGAGTACAGCATTCAAACCGGCTGATATACTGCTCCCTCAGCACGGCATTTCAATGGAAAAATGGTCAGTAGTGGCATGCGACCAGTATACAAGCGAGCCTGATTACTGGAATGAAACCGCAGAGATCACAAAGGACGCCAAGTCCGCTCTCAACATGATCCTGCCGGAAATTTACCTTGAGGAAGAAGACGTTTCAGATCGTATAAGCAGGATTCATGATACAATGAAAAGCTACCTTGCCGATGATACATTCAGAGAGTACAAAAACTCAATGATATATACGGAACGCATACAAAGCGATGGAAAAGTAAGAGCAGGCATCATAGGAATGATCGACCTTGATGAGTATGACTTCAATAAGGGCAGCACATCATCAGTAAGAGCAACGGAAGCTACTGTTATTGAGCGTATTCCTCCGAGAATAAAAGTCCGTGAGGGCGCAGAGCTTGAACTGCCTCACATTATGATACTCATAGACGACGAAAATAAAACGGTTATCGAACCGGTTTCCCAAAGCAAGGACGATCTCGAAAAGCTGTATGACTTTAAGCTTATGCAGGGTGGAGGCAGCGTCAGCGGCTATCTTCTTGATTCTGAAAAGTGTGCCGCAGTGGACAGCGCTCTTACCGCTCTTGGCAGCAGCGAAGCATTCTGCAAGAGATATGGGATGAAGGATACTCCAGTACTGCTTTATGCAATGGGCGACGGAAATCATTCCCTTGCAACAGCAAAGACATTTTATGAAAACCTTAAAAAGAGTAATCCAGGAAAGGATATGTCAAATCATCCTGCAAGGTATGCCCTTGTTGAAATCGTAAACCTCCATAGTGACGCTTTACAATTTGAGGCTATCCACAGGATCGTTACCGGAATTGATACAAATGCTTTTGTATCAGCTATAAAGTCAGAGCTTGCTCTTTCCGGTGAAAAGTCTGCCCAGTCCTTTACAATGGTTATCGGAGAAAAAAAGGAACAGTTTTATGTTCATAATCCTTCTTCAAACCTTACAGTAGGAAGTGTGCAGAATTTCATTGACAAGTATCTTAAAGAAAACGGAGGCAAGGTTGACTACATTCACGGAACGGATGTAATTGAAAAGCTTGCGTCTAAAGATAATTCCATAGGTCTGATTCTTCCGGATATGGGCAAGGAGGAGCTGTTCCCTACTGTCATAAAGGATGGCGCTCTGCCGAGAAAAACGTTTTCAATGGGCCATGCTGCAGATAAGCGCTATTACATTGAATGTAGGAAAATCACCGAATAATAATCTTCCAATATACTTTGTCTGTATGTTGATTAAAGAATAATATAAAAAGCATATGAGGGATAACCATGCTTGTAAATTTAATAAATATAAATAAATATTTTAATGGAAGACAGCTGCTGAAAAATATCAGCCTAACTATTGACGAAAAGGACAGAATAGGTCTTATCGGAATTAACGGCTGCGGGAAGTCAACGCTCCTTAAAATTCTTACAGGGCAGCTTCTTCCGGACAGAACAACTGAAAAGGACGGCATTATTTCCCTTGCCGGAAAAACTTCCATAGGCTATCTCGAACAAAACGCAGGACTTGACCGTGAGAATACGGTTATTGAGGAAATGAAAGGCGTTTTCAAAAAGCTCAATGATACTCAGGAACGCATGCATGAACTTGAAAAGCAAATGAAAAGCGGCAGCATTGAAGATGTGTCCGAAGAATATTCAAGGCTTGCAGCATACTTTGAATCAAACGACGGCTACAACATTGACGTTAAGATAAAGACCGTCTTAAACGGTATGGGGTTCACAGAAGAACAGTATAACCGCGTTATATCCGGCTTTAGCGGCGGCGAAAAAACAAGGCTTGCCATTGCCAAGCTGTTACTTGAAGAACCTAATCTGCTTATTTTGGACGAGCCTACAAACCACCTTGATTTTAAAACAATTCTCTGGCTGGAGGATTATCTGAAAGAATATAAAGGAGCGCTGCTGATAGTTTCTCATGACAGATATTTCCTTGACAAAATTGTCACCTCCATATGTGAAATAGAGTTCGGGAGCCTTACAAGATACAAGGGAAACTACTCCACATATACTGTACTCAAAGAAGAATCTGTAAACAGAAAGCAGAAAGAGTACAAGCTCCAGCAGGAGGAAATAGCAAAGCTTAAAGATTATATTGCCAAGAACAAGGTTCGTGCTTCCACTGCAAACATGGCAAAAAGCCGTGAAAAAGCGCTGGAACAAATCGAGCTTATCGAAAAGCCCGTGACTGCTTCAAATCAGGCAAACATCTCCTTTGAGTATACAGTCACTCCACCATTTGATGTGCTTACAGTTAAGGATATTGACATCTCAGTAGGCACCGGAAAGGAACATAAGGTACTTGCTGAAAACCTTTCCTTTGAAGTCAAGCGTGGAGAAAAGCTGGGCATAATCGGCGATAACGGCATAGGTAAATCAACACTGCTGAAAATCCTGCAAAACAAGCTGCCTCATGAGGGCAGGATCAAATGGGCGCCAAATGTGAAAATATCCTACTTTGAACAGGAAAGCGCAAATCTTGACCCATACAACACAGTTATAGACGAGCTTCACCGTCATTATCCTATACTGACAGATCTTGACATCCGCTCTCTGCTGGGTCGCGTCGGTATAACCGGCGAAAATGTCTTCAAGGAAACCGGGGTAATAAGCGGTGGAGAGCGAGCCAAGGTATGCTTTGCTCTCATGATGCTTGAAAAGGGCAATGTGCTGATACTTGACGAGCCTACAAACCACCTTGACCTTGATGCCAAGGAGGGCATTGAAAAGGCTCTCAGGGAGTATGACGGAACGGTTATTTTCGTATCCCATGACCGATATCTCATAAATAAAATTGCAGATAAAATCCTTGAAATACGAAGTGACGGAACGGAGATGTTCAGCGGAAACTTTGACTATTATCTGAATATAACTCGCCAGCGTGAAGCTCAAATACAACAGCAGCTTGACCTTGAAAAGCAGGAAAAAGCAGCTTCTGCTGCAAAGGAAAAAAGCGCCAAGGCATATAAAAGCAAGGAGCAGCGCCGTGCGGAGGCTCAGATAAAAAACAGGATCCGTGAGCTTGAGAGCAGCATTGATGAACTGCAAAACCAGCTTGATCTTCTTCAGGAGGAAATTACAAAGGAGGAGGTCTATTCCAATTTCAATTTAATGAGTGAAAAATGCAAGGAGATCGAAAGTCTAAAAAACAAAATAGACGAATGCTTTGACGAAATAGTCGAGCTTTCTGAATAAAAAGAGCAGTTCAACACGAACTGCTCTTTTTATATTATAGTAAACGGCAAATTAATTTGGCGTTTACTATTTGCCGATACGCACGAAGTGAACGTAGTGAGCGAATGTGCGAGGCATTTAAAATATTTTTTATACTAAACGTCAAAATAATTTTGACGTTTAGTATAACACAAAATTATTCCTCAGAAGAAGCATCTTCAGATTTTTTACTATCTTTCTTCTTTTCGGATTTGCTGCTTTCTTCAGCTTTACTTTCCTTAGTCTTTTCCTGTTTTTTGCCAGTATCGACGGTTACAATAAAGCCGTCAACATTATTACCAAGGATCGTATAATCTTCGCCCTCCGGAACAGGAACCATTGTCGACTCCCCTTCCTTATCCATTTCAACAAAATATATCTGATAAATCTCACCGTTTGAATCAGCAAATTCAAGTGGCAAACCGCCGTAAGGATAATTCCTTATTTCGTCAATATATTCTTCAAGACAAAGCTTGTTCTTTCGCATATAATACGCATGAGGAGTACCCACATATCTGAAATGCCAAGGCTCATTGTCGATGCCGGTAATGTCCGCCTTATCCTTTTCATATCTCTGAACAAAGCCATATTTATAGCCGTTTTTCGCAAGCCAGCTATAGTCTCCGCTTCCGTCAAAGTCAATGTTTTCGCCGTCCCTTGTAATGTTTATGTCAATGGCGTAGCCTGTCTGATGTTCGCTGTATCCAGGCTTTGAAACAAGGTCGGAGGAATCTGAATTGTTTTCCTCAAGCTCAGCCTCATAAAGCTCCTGTTGACGTTCTTTTGAACGATAACCGCTTATAACCTGAACATCGTCAATATCTGTTTCAGCATAAAATGCGGTCATCATTGCGTTGAGATTGGTCATCGTTTCCTTTCTTACGCTTACATCTCCATCCTTTACAGAGTAGCAGGAAACATCCTCTTCGCTTTTCTTTGCCAGAATACTAACAAGCTCTCCGTCATCGCCAAGCTTGCATTCGTGCTCATTGCTTACAAGTATAAGAGAGCCTTTGTAAACCTGATTGTTGCTGACCTCCTCGCTTGTATAGATCGTCTGGTCACCGCTGGATACGGTAGGAACAGAATCCTCTACAACAGAAAGTACAGCTTCCGGACGCTCATTTGAAATTTTATCCCTGTCGCTGAACAGATGCTTTAAGCCGAAGAAAACTCCGGCAGCAAGAGCAATGGCAAGAATAATGTCAATTGTTCTCTTGATTATGTATGCCTTTCCTACAGGCGGTTTTTTTGTTGCTCCCATAACATTGCATCTCCTTTCGCAAACTATCACGGTATTTTCACAACACATCTAAGCTTTTAGCGATCCCGATCACATGACAACAGTATAACATAACTCAAGTAAAAAATAAACACTTATTTTTATGAAATTTCTGTTCCAATGACATACATTATTGTTTTCTGTTTCTAAGACGCTGTACTATCATACAAACCGATGAAATGGCCATAAAGCAGATAACAGCTCCTACAAGGCATCCTGCGATATCCACAAAAACATCCTTTACAAGAGGAGTCCTTCCCGGCACAAATTTCTGATGCAGCTCGTCTAAAGCGGCAAAAGCGCCACCGATCAGTAAGCTTGCCCCAAGAGCCTGAAAGTGCCTATCCTTTCTCAGAAATACAAAAAGATATATCATAAAGCTCATTGTACAATAAAGAGAAAAGTGAGCGCATTTTCTCACAAAAAGATTGAATCCCCATATAATACCGTTCTGTGTGCCAAGGTCAAGATTGTCAAATCCCTGATAAATGTTTGACAGAATACCGGCAATAAAGCTCTTGCTTACCTCATTGGTAGCAGTGCCGTTCTGTGAAGAAAAACTGTATATGGCAGCCATACACAAAACTGCAATAGCCGCTAATATCCACGATAGTTTTTTTCTGGTCATATTAACCTCGGACTAAAAAGTATTACTATAACACCGCATATAAATTTGTTTCCCATGCCGGAATATACTGCTGATGTCTTATATACAGCTTATATTTTGGATTAAGCTTATGCACCAGCAAAGGAAGCTCGAACATGTCCTCGTTTCTATGGTAAAGCGCTATCATCAGCCTCGGTGAATATCTTGCAATAGTCTGAGACGCTCCCCATATAGCCTCTCTTTCAGCTCCTTCAACATCCATTTTAATAAGCGTAGCTTCTTTACCCTCAAGAAGACTGTCCACTGATCTTGCTTCAATAAGCTTATTTCCTCCGCTTGCAAGGGATGACTGTCTGCCGGATTTTGAAGCAAACGGCAAATGCGTATTAATACACCATGCGGCGCTGTTAACAGCATATACATGATGCATATTTTCAACATATCTACAAAGCTTCTTGAAATTTTTTCTATCCGGCTCCATAGCATAGATCCTTACATACTTATTTCTTGTAATTTCCATAAGCTCTTTTATAGTATCGCCGTTATAAGCTCCCAGATCCACATAATGCTCGTTTAAGTTCGGTCTTATAATTTTTTTGTATATATCTAATTTGGTAGTGGTTATATTCTCAAGCCACTTTATGTCGCCGCTGATCTTAAAATTAATTATTCCGGCATAAACTCTTCGTGAAAAATCGTCAGCAAGAAGGTTATACACCTCCTCAAGCTGCTCACGATGCTCGAGGCAGTACTCATATGTGAAAAGACCACTTCCCACCACTGGAACATCCGGAACATAAAGGGTATGCTTTTTAGCAATTCCCTTAATTCTTTCAATAAGCTCCTCATAGCCTGCTGCAAAGGCGAGAACGACAACGAAATCGTCCTCCTTTTCCTCCACCTCTGACAGCTTCATCACCCTAAAGCCTTGAAATGAATGTCCTCTGACAAAATCATCGCTTGCAAAAATACCGGTGGTTTTAATTCCATATTCACGAAATACAGACATGATCTTCATTGCTCCATCGCCCATTCCGTAAATATACACAGGTCTTTTTTCTCGCCTGAGCTTTTCCCAGCAGCTTTCCTTTTCAGTTATAAATTCAAGCATGATACTCACATCTCTTTTATAATCTCAGAACTTATTCATCGTAGCTGTTGCAGTCGCCGTCGCATTCCTCCGCATAGCTTCCCATCATATCACGGCCTTTTATGCGATACTTATCCTTCTGCATATCAACATATTTATCAATCAGATCGGAAAGCTTTCTCGGACTTTTTATTGATCTGACTTCCTTCACCGGAGTGTCAGTATCCTTTACATAAATAATCACACTTCCGCATCCGAACATTCTCTGCCCAAGGCTTAAAACCAGCTTTTTATCCGTAACCTTGTAAAGATCAAGCTCATCCTCGGTTATACTTAAAAATCCGGTCCTTGTAATAAATTTTGTCTCAGTGAGAAAATATCTTGTAAAAGAAAGGGGAAGTCCGAAAATTGTACGTTTTTTATCCGTCCACACATAATCAAATTCTTTTTTTGCCATTTTAATGCTCCTTATTAGTCAGGATATAATACTTTTATTTTAACACAAACAGTGTATAATGTCAATTCCTATCCGATTATAAATTCAACTGAGGCACTGTCGGAAATATTAAGCCTGACAAAGAAAAATCCACAGAGAGGATTGACGGTGCTGTTGCCATGATTATAGCTCTTTACTGTACAATCCGCTGTGGATGCGTTTCTAATGATTCTATTTTTGATTCGGGAGATATACTGATTTTATGGTTGTGGTTACTCCTACAAGCTGAAGGTTATCGGGTCATTAGTTCGAGTGCTTTATCAAAAGGAATGCATTCTGCATATCTTCTATTCCAAATAAATTCATTATAATATCGGTAAGTCTGTTCAGCAGTCATATACTGATTATCAAATGTACTGTTCGTATTTTCAGGAACTATCATTTTGAAACCATGCTCAAAACCTGCTTTAATAGTAGCGTCAATACAGTAGTCTGTTTGCAGCCCGATGATTATAATCGTATTTTCTTCTTTTTGTTTTAAATATTCCAATAATTCAGTGCCTTTGAAAGAACTGTTTACATTTTTATCAAAGATAATCTCATCGTCATCAGGTTGAAAGCCTTCATATATTTCAAATCCATCGTTACCTTTTGTCAGCTCATTGCCAACACCATCATCATGCCTTACAAATATAACTTCTATATTATTATGACGAGCTTTATTTATCAGTTCCTTAACATGAGATTCAAACAAATCAAATTGATATAGTTTACTGTTTGTAATCGCTTTCTGAGTATCAACGACTAAAAGTACCATATAAACACCTCGCTAACTTCTAAGTTATAGAGCAACTGCTCTACGCTTTATTTAACATATTATATCACTCGCCCACCCTCAAAGTCAAGAAAGAGCTGATTTCTATGGATATTTTATTATCCTATCATAAATTCAACTGAAGACATACTGTCTAAGTTATCAGAAATGGCCTCAAAATTTTTGTCATAGATCCGTATCTGAATGAATAGAATGTTTTAGCAAGTACAAGTCCGAAGACTTAGAACTTGTTCCGTTGGTGCAGGTTCTTATTCCTCTGCCGGATCAGATATAGCAGTATTTTATTCGGCAATAGTATTATCCGGATTTGAATAGTATTGGAGGTACATAAATGGATTTAAAATTAAACCGGGAAACAATAGCCGTCAGCGAAAAAATATACGACGGCGTACAGGAGCAGAGCGTAGAGCTTGACTATATTCTGCCGGACTATTATCCGGATATTTTCAAGCTTGTAAAGTGCTGCGTAACCCCAATGATCGTTTCCTACAGCGTAAACGGCGACAGCGTATCATACGAGCTTGCGGCAGATATAAAGATACTGTACTGCTCGGAGCAAAGCAATACAATGCAGTGCATTTCTCAGAAAATGAATTACTCCAAAACAGTCCAGATGGGTAAGCCCTGCATAAAGCCGTCCGTGACCATATGTCCTAAGACCGACTATGTAAACTGCCGTGTTGTAAACCAGCGAAGACTGGACATGCGGGGTGCAATATCCGTAAAAATAAGCATAACCGGAGAAAGTTCACAGGAGGTTATAAGCGATATTTTTGGCATGAACGTGCAGATGAAAAAGATGCCTGTTGAATATGCCGCTAAAAAAATAACAGCGTCAAGAACCGTCAGCGTATCCGAAGAAGTGGAGCTGAACATGTCAAAACCGCCTGTTATGAGTGTGATCAGAAGCTCTGCTGTGCTTTCAGCAACTGACAAAAAAATCATTTCGGGAAAGTTGATCGTAAAGGGAGAGGCTGCCTTAAACGTTCTTTATACCTGTGAGGCCGGACTTGAAACAATGCAGTTCACTCTGCCTTACAGCCAGATCGTAGATATGGATGGTCTAAGCGAGGAATACCAGTGCAGCGTCCGTGCTCAAACTGCATCACTAGATATTACGCCTACAGCAGGCGCTGACGGAGATGCAAGAAAGCTCCAGTGCGAGCTGAACATATTACTGGAATGCTCTGCCGTAAAGGTAGTGGCAACGGAGCTTGTAACAGACGTTTACTCCACAGCATACAAATGTGATTTTTCGTCCTCACCTTTGAAAATCGAACAGTGCCCAACAAGTCTAAGCGAGCTTTTTCAGGAAAAGGCAACTATTGAAAATCCTGAAGGAACTATCGAATGCGTCTATGATGCATGGTGCAGCGCAAAAAATATCAACACAAGGATCGAACCTGAGACGAAAGCTCTTGTCATAAGCGGAATGATACAGTACTGCGTAATGATAAAAAGCGAAAATGCCATGGCTGCAATGCTTGAAAAGGACGAAGCCTTTGAGCATACCATACAGATCGACGAAATCTCACAGTTTTCCTATGCAGAGCCGGTTGTGGAAGCAGTTTCCTGTTCCTATACGCTGTCATCGTCCAATGCCGTATCGCTGAAATCCGACATAAGGATCACCGGATGTCTTTATACCTCCTCAGGCTGCGAAGCTGTAACAGAAGTCGGCTTTGACGAGGAAACGAAAATAACCCGTGACGGAGACTATGCCTTAAAGCTTTATTACGGAGTTGAAAACGAGGACATATGGGAAATTGCAAAAAAATATTGTACCTCCGTTTCGGCAATTATGGAGGAAAACGATCTTGATTCAGACAGACTTACCCAGAGCGGAATGCTGCTGATTCCTATCGTATGTTGATTGGAGGTATAAAAATGACTAAAGATATTTACAGCGACATTGCAAGGAGAACGGACGGCGATATATATATCGGAGTAGTAGGTCCGGTTCGTACCGGAAAATCCACCTTTATAAAACGTTTTATGGAAACCCTTGTGATCCCGAACATAGAGAGCGATTTCAAGCGTGAACGTGCCGTAGATGAGCTTCCTCAATCCGCCGCAGGAAAAACCATAATGACAACGGAGCCTAAATTCATTCCGGAGGAAGCGGTAACAGTAAATTTAAGCGACGGAGCAAGGTTCGATGTCCGCATGATAGACTGCGTAGGCTATATTGTTCCAAGCTCCCTTGGCTATATCGAAAACGAAATGCCGAGAATGGTCGTTACACCGTGGTTCGATGAGGAAGTTCCATTCAATATGGCAGCGGAAATAGGTACTCAAAAGGTAATCTCAGAGCACTCCACCATAGGTCTTGTAATCACAACTGACGGCAGCATATCCGATATTCCAAGAGAAGAATACGAGGAATGCGAAGAACGTGTTATAAACGAGCTTCGTGAAATAGGCAAGCCTTTTGTGGTAATAATGAACTGTGTAAATCCTGAATCAGACGCCGCAAGAGAGCTTTGCAGCAATCTTTCGGAAAAGTACAATACGGATGTTCTTCCGGTAAATTGTCTTTCCCTTGAAGAGGAAGACATAAAATCCATTATCACCCGTATTCTCTTTGCCTTTCCGGTAAAGGAGATCAATATCCGCATGGAAAAGTGGATCACCGGACTTGAAAAGGGTCACTGGCTAAAGGAAGCTGTATTCTCCTCAATAAGAGAAGCCGCCTCGGACGTTCGCTTTGTCAGGGACGCTAAAAGCGCTGCTGAAAAAATCCTACTCTGTGAGCACGTAACAGGCTCCCACATATGTGATATGGATTTAGGCAAGGGCAGCGTTACGATCAGCGTAAGCCTTGACCCAAGCCTTTTCTATAAGGTTCTTGGCGAAGCAACCGGAATCGAAATCGTAAATGAAAGCGATCTGCTCCCGATACTGATGGAGCTTAATAAAATAAAGAAGCAGTATGACAGAATCAAGCCTGCCCTTGACGAGGTCGAAGCAACGGGCTATGGAATAGTTATGCCTGACACCGATGAGCTGACCCTTGAAGAACCTCAGATAATAAAGCAGGGCGGAAAGTACGGAGTAAAGCTCAAAGCCTCCGCTCCGTCTATCCACCTTATGAAGGCTGGAATCACTACAACCATAAGTCCTATCGTGGGTACTGAAAAGCAAAGCGAGGAGCTTGTAATGTATCTTCTGTCCGGCTTTGAAGAAAATCCTAAGAAAATATGGGAGTCAAACATTTTTGGCAAGTCCCTCAACGAGCTTGTAAACGAAGGACTTCATAACAAGCTTTACAAAATGCCTGTTGAGGCAAGAATGAAGCTTCAGGAAACCTTGGAGCGTGTTATCAACGAGGGATGCAGCGGACTTATCTGCTTTATATTATAACTTAGGGCAAGTCCCTTATTGAACCCTGCGCCTATGCCTCTCAGACGGCGTATTCCATTACAAAATTTTATCAGAGATTAATTACCCCACTTTACAAATAAGCTGCTGCACTCTGTAGTTGTGCAGCAGCTTATTTTTTACCTTGCTATTATATATGCCGTATATGCTGAATACATCACAAGCATGGAAACGCCCTCGGCCCGGGCAATTTTTTTCCTTGTAGCCGCAAATATAAACGATATCACGCTTATTACAATAAGAACGGCTATATCATAAATCGAAACCATGTCCACCTTGATCGGATGAATAGTTCCGGTCATACCCAGTATAAAGAATATATTGAATATATTAGAGCCGATAACATTTCCAAGAGCCATATCGCTTTCGCCTTTTTTTGCTGCGATAACGGAGGTAACAAGCTCCGGCAAAGACGTACCCAGAGCAACGACCGTAAGTCCTATAAGGGTTTCGCTTACTCCCCAGCTTTCCGCAATTGTCTTTGCACTGTTTACAGTAAGCTGGCCGCCTGCAATAACCGCTGCCGCTCCTATGACAACAAACAGAACGGATTTAAGCCAGGACATAGTTTCCTCATCTGGGTTTTCCACTGTATTCTGTCTGTATTTCAATGCTCTCTTAACGGTAATTACCATATATGCCACAAACAGAACAAAGAGAATGATTCCCTCAATACGGTTTATAATAAGCGAGCTTCCCATACATAATAAAATCAGCACAACTGCGGAAATCATCTCAACCGGAAAGTCAACCTTTAATATGGACTTGTCAACCTTCATAGGCTTTATAAGAGCGCTTATACCTACTACAAGAAGCAGGTTTAAAATGTTTGAACCAACAACATTTCCCACCGCTATCTCATTTGAGCCTTTAAGCGTTGCGGAAATACTTACAGCCGCCTCCGGAGCGCTTGTTCCCATTGCCACTATTGTAAGTCCAACAATAATACCGGGTATTCTCAATTTTTTTGCGATTGAGGAGCTTCCGTCCACAAACAGATCAGCGCCCTTTATGAGCAGTACAAAGCCTGCTATCAGCAATACATAAACCATAATTTTTCTCCTTAATCCTTTATGTCGTTATTATATGTCAATTCTTCCGTATTATCATTTACCGTAAAGTTCCTCCTCGAGTATATCTATATTTGCATCAAAATCAACCTGAAGAACGGACTGTCCGCCAACATTAGCTCCCGAATAGGTATTTTCAGCCGGTATACGTATTTCAGCAGTATCGTATCCTGCCAGCATAAACGGAGCTTTAAGGGACAGCAGATAAAGACTTCCCTTGCCCATATTGGTCGTCATTGACGGAAGCGCCGAGCCTGCCGCACTCATAAGCCTTGCCGGATTGGAAACCTTTCCTATTATCTGATTTAAGACCTTTCTCTGACGTTCTGTTCTTTCAAAATCAGCGTTTCCGACCTTTCTCAGACGGCTATAGAAAAGCGCCTGCTTTCCGTTCATTTCATAGGTTCCGGCTCCGTCAAGGTAATCCGATTTCTTCGGCTCGCCAAAAAACTTCTTACCCTCCTTACTGTCAAGCATAACATTGATAGCAGCTGCCTCTTCATCACTCACCTCGATCTCAACTCCCCCAACAGCGTCAACTATATCCGCAAAGGAGTTGAAATTAACAGTGATGTAATCGTCGATCTCAACCTTGAAGTTCTGCTCGATAGTATCCATCAAAAGCTCCGGTCCGCCAAAGGAATATGCGGCATTAAGCTTGGAAGAGCCGTGTCCGGGGATTTCCACATAAGCATCTCGCATAAAGGAAACCATATTTATAGTGTTTGTATCGCTGCACATTGACAGCATTATCATCGAGTCAGATCTTCCCCTTTCCCCGTCGCTTCGGCTGTCAGTACCTATGAGTAATATATTTCTTGTACCTGATGAAGACATAACGCCCGATGCCTGAGGAAGCCTTTCTCCCCTGTCCACAATGTTCATTTTATTAATGAACACAAGGGCTATAATGGAATAGATCAAAAAGATCGCAAGAAGTAATATTACAACAGGACGTATTATTCTCCACACAATGGACTTATGCCTTTTTTTCACAGGTGCAGCTGCCGTATATGCTCTCTGATTCTGAAGCCTTTTCTGCTGTGTCCCCTGAGCAGGTCTTCCGGCAGCATTCCCTCTCTGTCCAGAAGAACGTGTGCCGCTCCTACTCTGGGGCGGTCTGCCTTGGGATTGTCTGTTCTGAGAAGATTTGCCCTGAGATGACCGGTTCTGAGGAGGTCTGCCCTGAGTTGACCGATTCTGGGGAGGTCTACCCTGAGATGATCGGCTCTGAGAAGATCCGCCCTTATTTCCCTGATGGGAAGCCGCTCCGTTTCTTTGTGCTCCGGCAGGCGGTGGCGGATAATTCCCGTATTCGTCAGGATACTGACCGTACTGATTCGGATATCTTCCATAAGCGTCAGGATAATACCCATACTCATTAGGATACTGACCGTATTCATTGGGAGGTCCGTACACCCCCGGCTGTACTCCGTGAGGTCTTCCCTGACCGGATGATCTCTGAGGATTCTGTCCGGCAGGACGTTTTTTTCTGCGCTCGTTTTCAGGGACTGAATATGCCATAGTATCCCTGGCATAAGAGTCCTTATCATATTTATTATTTGACATTTTGTATTTCTCCGTATCTTTTTTTCTTTCAACAAACAGACGCCTGCATCTGCAAGCGTATCAGCTAATAAGCGGAAGTATTATAAAGCCTGCAAAAAGTGCAACGGCTACTACAATTACAGCAATCCTCATGAATATGCTTTTATCTTTCATGATGCCCTCCATTAAAACACTAAAATATATACAAGTTTTATTTTATCACATCAGGAAGTAAAACGCAACAGGGATAACTTGATAACTTTTTAGTAATACTGTATAATAATACTGATTTTTGATTTTCCAATATACAAGGTCTATTGGAAGAATAGTATAGGGAACATTAAAGGAGGAATATGTATGAAATTTAAAGGCGCAGTATTTGATATGGACGGACTTATGATCGACACCGAAAAGCTGCTTATGCGGTTCTGGATAGAGGCGGCGAACTACTATGGGTTTGACATGAAGCCGGAGCACGTACTCTCAATAAGGAGCCTTGCCGGCGATCTCACCGAGATAAAGCTAAAAGGAATATTTGGTGAGAGCTTCTGCTACAGGGATGTACGCCTTAAAAGAATCGAGCTTATGAACAGCTATATTGAAAAAAACGGAATTGAAAAGAAAAAGGGTCTTGACCAGCTTCTTGCATTTCTAAAGGAAAACGGCTTTAAAATTGCCGTTGCAACAGCTACGGACTATGAACGCACAAGCCGCTATCTCAAAAGCCTTAATATATTTGATAATTTTGATAAGATAATATGTGCTTCAATGGTAGAACACGGAAAGCCTGCTCCCGACATATATCTCAAAGCCGCAAAGGAGCTACAACTTCCGCCGCATGAATGCATAGCCTTGGAGGACTCCCCTAACGGCATTCTTTCAGCGTACCGTGCAGGTCTGAACCCAATTATGATACCTGACCTTTCAGAGCCTGACGAAGAAACCTCAAAGCTGCTTTACGCATGCGCCGAAAGCCTTGACAAGGTTATAGAGCTTATGATTTAGTGATTTTGCAGTACTTATAAATTTTAAAAAATGATATTTTTATGAAAAATGTTGCAAATGTACTTGAAATATCCTTCACTGTGTGCTATAATAAAGCTACAATCAATGCCGGTAATGCGGCTAAGGAGGAATTAACGTGAAAGTAACAATTACAGCAAAAAAAATGCAGGTTCCGCAGTCATTCCCTGAATATGCGGATAAAAAGCTTGAATCAAAACTCAGTAAGTTTTTTGGAGATGATGCTGACGCCAGAGTTACTCTGTCTGAACACAAGGAAAATATTATTCTTGAATTAACAGTTAAATACAATCAGATGATATACAGAGCTGAAACAAAAGCAGAAGATAAAAACGATGCCCTTGATGCAGCCGTTGACAAGATCATCAGACAGATCCGTAAAAACAAAACCAAAATCGCAAAGAAGCTTAAAGATACCGCTTTCAAGGAGGCTTATGCGGATACAGTTGATGAACAGGTCGACTATGATATCATCAAGCACAAGACCTTCGTAATGCGTCCTATGAGCACTGACGAGGCAATACTCCAGATGAACATGCTTGGACATAGCTTTTTCATGTTCTGCAACGCTGACACAGGTTCTGCAAATGTTGTTTACAGAAGAAGCGACGGAGATTACGCAGTGCTTGAACCTACAACAGAATAAAATTAATCCGCCGGTTGCTTTATCCGGCGGATTTTATTTCTTTTTAAAAGGCTTTCTTCCCATAACTATACCGGCGGTAATATACAGAATCGCTACGGTCACGATCACAGCACTAATCGAAAGAATAACTCCGCATACTACATTTTCATTCCTGAAACAATAAACACAGCCAAATATTATAAGCGCATCAACAGGGATTCCCAATACCATTAACAATATTATTCTGACAGTCTTAGATACTTTTTTGCTTTCAATAATTGCTCCTATGATCTCTGCGAAAAATTCAAAAATTATTTCCATAATGATCTCCATGTCAATCCTCCTTTGATGTATTGCTTTTCAAAATATTTTTAAGTCTGTCCATAAATATATTTATTTCAAGGCAATCGTCATAAGTATACTCACAAGGCTCTTCCGGCTCGCAGTCATCAAATATCACAGATTCAAAGTTATCCCTATAAAACTGCCAGTCAACAAAATATTTACCATACATAGCCGTAATGTTAATACAGCGTATATTTTCAAACCAGTCAACATGAATTTCTATTTTTGAAAGGCCCATATCGGAAAAATATACTTTTAACCCTCCGGAAATATATTGCAAAAGCAGCTTGTCAAATATGCTCCACTCAGTAATGCTGCCTAAATATGCAGCAATTTTTTTCTTTTTGAACATGATTTTCTCCATTTCATAAAACAAAAAGCCACAACTAAAAAATTGCGGCTTTCTGGTGAGATATGAGAGATTTGAACTCTCGACCCTACGCTTAAAAGGCGTATGCTCTGCCAACTGAGCTAATATCTCAACAACGTGATTAATTATATCACGTTTTTTTATATTTGTCAATACCTTTTTTCATTTTTTATAAAAGTATTTTTACAAGAATCGCCGAACAAATAAATCCCGTAATATCTCCTGCCAAAGCACACAAAAGAGTATGCCTTATCTTTTTCACTCGGGTAACGCTGAAATATACCGCTATGGTATATAGAGTAGTTTCAGTTGAGCCTTGTAAAACTGATGCGACCTTTCCGGCAAAGCTGTCCGGACCGTTTTCGCTTAGAATACTTTCAAACACAACCAACGCTCCGCTTCCGGAAATAGGACGTATCAACGCAAGCGGAATGCACTCCGCAGGAAATCCCAGCCCCGAAACAAAAGGAGCTATAAACCCGGTAAGAGCCTCCAAAGCACCGGAAGCCCTGAATACGCCAATTGCAAGCATAAGTCCGATAAGGGTAGGAGCTATTTCTGTACAAACCTTCATGTTCTCCCATGCTCCGGCAGTGAACTCTTCAAATACGTCAACCTTTTTTATAAGCGCTGTCAGAATTATGGCAAACACAACAATCGGCAGTATATATGTATCAAATCTCATTTTTTCCTCCTGCGTGACGCTGCGCTTATTATTTTTGCAAGGGTAACTGCAATCACAACTGCAATAACGGAATTGAGTATAACCGCCGGAAATATCTCCATGGGCTTCTCAGAGCCGTGTTTCAGCCTAAGCATTGCTGCGGTCGTGGGTATAATTGTAATCGACGCCGTATTAAGTACGGTAAAAATTATCATATTATCCGATGCAGTATCGCTTTCCCCCTCCTCCTTTTCAAGCTCCTTCATAGCCTCCAGTCCGAAAGGAGTTGCCGCATTTCCAAGCCCCAGCAGATTTGCCGATATGTTCATACACATAGCTTTGAAGGCTTTTCCGGAAGTGTTAATTCTTCTGAAAAGCCGTTTACCCAAAGGCTTGAACATTGAACATATAAGATCAGTTATCCCTGCCTTATCTGCCACACGCATAAGTCCTCCCCATACGCACATTCCTCCCATAAGATAAAGAGCAAGCTCTATTGCCCCGTTCCCCTCCTCAAGAAGAGCGTTTGAAACGCCGGAAATGTTTCCGTTTAAAATGGCAAATAAAACGGACGCTATTATTAATACAGAAAATATTTTGGACAGCATTCGACGCCTCCTTGACAAATTTCGACAAATGTATTATAATTATAAAAAACAAAATCTATTATCGGAACAAGGAGTCAAAAAAATGAAAAATACCGGTATGATCAAAACGATCGATGAGCTTGGACGTATAGTTCTTCCAAAGGAAATCAGAACTCACTTAGGTCTTGAATACAAAACTCCTATTGAGGTTTTTGTTGAAGACGAATCAATTATTCTGAGGAAAATTCAGAAGAAATGCGTTTTTTGCGGAAGCGCTGAAAATCTTACTGAATACCGTGAAAAGGCTATATGTGAAAACTGTTTGAACGACCTCATGGAATAAGTCGGATCATTCAAGGAATAATGCATTCTGTAAAAATACAGAATGCATTATTCTATATGGTTTCTGTTCTTGTACAAAATATAATTATGCCTGTACAGGATAAATTATGCCAGCAGATCAACACTTTTCGGACAAAATCTATTTTTTCAAAAAAATTGCTTGACATATTCTCCGAATTATGGTATAATAAATAAGCTTTGAGAAAAGCTGCGTTGTTAGCTCAGCTGGATAGAGTGACTGGCTACGAACCAGTAGGTCGGGGGTTCGAGTCCCTTACAGCGCACCATAATGTTTACGCCCTTTGAAGTGATTCAAAGGGCGTTATTTTTTATCTTGAAAATCGGAAGTACGCTATCATAATTAAAAGCCATAATCTTCAGTTACACTTTTTGGTTATTACAATACCAAGCGTATCAACAGCTTTGATCCAATTTGATGTTTATATCAATCTCTTAATTCTAACACCTCATGCACTTTCTTTTCAATCATATTGCGGTTCTTTGCCGATATATTCGCCTGAATTATCACTCAACCACAAGCTCTCTGACCGCAACTGTCTTTATCTTTCTTGAAACAAAATAGGCAAATATAAAGAAACAAACACAGATAAGCATTATCGGTGCTATAAGCGTAAACGGCGTAAATCGGGATTCAAAATTGGTAATACCAATATTGTATAAAAAAATGCTCAGCAGCTTGCCTGAGAACAGCACGCTCAGTACTGCACCCACAGCCGAACCGAGAACCGCAACTATCAGAAATCTTAATGCAAACTGAATACGGAGATTTTTAGAGATAAAGCCAATCGCTTTGTAAATTCCTATATCCATCCGCTCCTGTATAAAAGCTTTCGAGCAAACCATATGGACAACCACAAGTGAAAACAGTATCGAAAAAGCATATATTATCATTTGCATTGCGTATATTGCAGTTTCGGTGGCATCATCTATAAGCTCGCCGGATACTTCCGCCTCAATAATATCGCCAAATTTTTTGTTTAGTGATTCCGCAATACTTTCGTTCAGCTTTTCATTATCTCCATTTTCTAAAGAATAACCGCTCCACAGCCAGGATTCATACCCTATTTTTTCGGCAGCGGCGTATGACATCAAAAAGCACCGTCCCACATCATTCATAAACTGAACAGTTCCCGAAATAAGATACTTCTCTTTTTTACCCTTCCAGCCGATCGTGACTTCATCGCCGATCTCCAACCTGTGACGGCAGGTGAGTTTTTATATGGGAAATACTCATCTGTTCAAGCAGCTTTTCCGTTCTTGCTTTTACCTCGGCGGCGGATTTTTCCTTGTTCAGATAACCCGGCACTGCGATGTTTTCAAACAGTGTAAGATTGCTGACAAGGTGCATTTGCTGAAAGATAAATCCGAAATCCGTATATCTAAGTTTTGCCAGACCTTTTTCAGGCATTTTCACAAGGTCTGAGCCGTTGTATATTACCTGCCCAGCAGTAGCTCTGTCCATACCGCTGAGCGCATAGAGCAGTGTGGATTTTCCCGAACCGCTTGCGCCCATAATTACGGTAAAATCGCCCTTGTAAAGCTCAAAATCAACATGGGAAAGAATATGTATCTGTCCGCCATTGTGAGCAAAGCTTTTGCAAAGACCCTTTGCCGATAGAATTGCATTTTTCATAAACATGTTCCTTTCATTATCTAATAATACCATTCTACCAGAAAAGATATTAAGAAGTCCTTAAGAGATGTGATTGATCGTTGGCAGGCTGATAATTGCTTCCAGTCCGTCAGAATGATTGTAAAGCATGACCTTTCCGCCCATTTTCTCAGCAATATATTTTACTATATACAAGCCTAGCCCGGAGCCCTGCTCATTTCCGCAGTTTTTGCCACGATAGAATTTATCGAAAATAAATGGCACATCTTCATCGGGGATTCCACTACCGTAGTCCCGAAAATGGATCTCAACATTACCGTCCGACTGTGTGATAAACACATTGATATCAGATTTCGCATACTTTCTTGAGTTATTAATGAGATTTTCCGTAATCTGCACCAGCCTGTTCTTGTCTGCACAAACCGATACATGAAATTCGGGCTTTTTGAAACTCACATCATTCTGCTCCGCCGCAATTTCACAGACCGCCGTATCTATAAATCCGCAAAGTTCAAATCTTTCAGGATTTATTTTAAGCTTTTCCAAATCGGAAAGCGAATGCAAAAACAAATCATTGGTAAGTCTTGAAACCTCATCACATTTTTTCATTATAACACTTAAATACTTCTGACGTTTTTCAGGAGTACTGTCCATACTGTACGGGTATTACGCAGAATGTGGACGACCTTTTGCAGAGCCATACGGCGAGGACGATGCTTGCCAATAGTGAATTTATCATTATGTTAAATCAAAGTTCAACCGATAGGATTGAGCTTGGGAGGCTCCTTAATATCTCCGACCTTCAGATGAGTTATATCACGAATGTCGGTGCAGGTCAGGGACTATTAAAAGTCGGCAGCTCCCTTGTGCCGTTTGTCAACAAGTTCCCACGCAATACGGAGCTTTACAGGCTGATGACAACCAAATTCGGAGAGGTATAAAGAGAAAATACGGTGTTCGTGTCGAAATTCAATGCAATCTTAAAAATAATTCGTGTATTTTAATGTGATTTTCAAGGTGAAACTCATTGATATTTACACGAATAAGTGATATACTATGGTTAGCACCTTGAAGGAGGTCTGATTATGTATCGAAAAATTATGAGCTTTTTAGAAGCGTGGAAAGACAGCGAACACCGTAAACCCCTTATTTTACAGGGAGCAAGACAGGTCGGCAAAACCTATTCCATTCTGGAGTTCGGGCGCACACACTATGAAAATGTGGCGTATTTTAATTTTGAAACCAATCCCAAGCTGAACGAAACCTTTGAGGAAAATATCAGCCCCGATTATCTGATACCGATTTTATCCCATATCGCAGGGCAGACTATTGTGCGGGAAAAGACGCTGATTGTCTTTGATGAGGTGCAGCTCTGCGAGAGAGCGTTGACATCTCTGAAATACTTTTGCGAGGACGCTCCCGATTATCATATTATTGTGGCGGGAAGTCTTTTGGGCGTTGCGGTAAACAGGGCGAAGTTCTCATTCCCTGTCGGCAAGGTGGATATGAAAACCCTCTATCCTATGGATATGGAGGAATTTATGGTAGCCTGCGGCGAAAGCGCCCTTGTGGAGCAAATTAAGAACTGCTTTGCAGAGGATACACCTTTGCCCTCTGCTTTGCACGATGCGGCAATGCAGCTTTACCGTCAATATCTTATCGTCGGCGGTATGCCTGAATGTGTAATGCAGTTTGTGGAAACAAAGGATTATATCCTTGTGCGCCATACGCAGGATACAATTTTGGCAAGCTATCTCAATGATATGAGCAAGTACAACAATCTGAATAAAATCAAAAAAACAAGGCTTGCTTATGACAACATCACCGTGCAGCTTTCCAAGAAAAACACCCGTTTCCAATATAAGCTGATTAAAAAAGGCGGCAGGGCTTCCGAGTTTGAAAACGCAATCGAATGGCTCTGTCTGTCTGGCATTGTTTCACAGGTGTATAAGGTAGAGCAAATCAAGAAGCCTTTGGAAAATTACCGTGACATTGATGCGTTCAAGATTTATGTTTCCGACTTAGGGTTACTCTGTGCAAAGAAAGACTTAGCGGCAAATGATGTCCTCTATATGGTCGAGGAACTGAATGACTTTAAGGGTGGTATGGCTGAAAATTATGTTAATGTGCAGCTTGCCATTAACGGCTATAAGACCTACTATTGGGAGTCCGAGCGTGGAGCTGAGATTGATTTTATCATTCAGCGTGACGGTCAGCTTATTCCCATTGAGGTCAAGTCTGCCGATAACACACGGGCAAAGAGCTTAAAGGTTTATATGGAAACCTACAAGCCTGCTTACGCCATCAAGCTCTCTGCGAAAAACTTTGGTTTTGAGGATAATAAAAAGATTGTTCCTCTTTACGCTGCATTTTGTATCTAAACGCAATCATATTACAAAGATAACGCTCACAGAAATGTGGGCGTTATTTTTATGCAAACAGCTTTTATCATTCGAAAAGCAGACGGAAATTTCAAGATAAGAAAGGATGAAAAACCAATGAAAGATTATAAAAAAATCATCTGCCTTACTGCCGCCGTGTGCCTTTTAGGTACGGCGGCTTTTTGCTGCTATCACATTTACGACCATTATGCCGACGAAGCTGAACAGACCGAAGCCTTTGAGAATATGAAACAGGCGTAAACGCAGAATACGGCGACAGGCTTATTACACTCTCTACCTGTGAATACTCGGCGCAGAACGGCAGGATTGTGGTGGTCGCAAAAAAGGCAGCTTAATTTTGACTGCAAAATCTTAAAGAATATTGTGAATAAGCAGAACGGATATATTAAGGTTGCATCTGATGAAAAAGGCAGCACCTTTTCCTTGTTCTTGAAAAAATAGTGAAATGATTTCTCATAGAGGGAGGTTGATTTGTAATGTCAGAGGAATGGATATTATGCCCGATATGCGGCAATAAAACCCGTAATAAATGCAGAGAGGATACCATCTTGATAAATTATCCTCTTTATTGTCCGAAATGTAAAAAGGAAACTCTAATCAACGCAAAAGATTTACATATAACAGTCATCAAAGAGCCAGACGCATCCAGATAGGAGGTCAAACTAATGGATAAAAAAATTAAGCGTGGCGACATCTACTACGCAGACTTAAACCCTGTTGTCGCTCGGAGCAAGGAGGAACACGACCTGTACTTGTTATCTCCAATGATATAGGAAACAAGCATAGCCCTACGGTCATTATTGCCGCCATAACAAGCCGTGTACGAAAAAAGAAGAAATTACCTACACACTTATATTTGGGGCAAATTGAGGGGCTTCCTGCGAACTCAATCATTCTCTTTGAGCAGTTACGGACGATTGATAAAAGTCGCTTGAAAGAACATCTCACACACCTTGATGAGCAGTATTTGAAATCGCTTGAATTTCCTCTCCTCATCAGTATCGGAGTTGAAAAAAGGAAGAGCTTATGAACTTTGGAGATATATATGCGTTAGTCTTAAAAGAATACTCAGACATTTTAACCGTCGATGAAATGAGCAAGGCTCTTGGCGTTAGCACAAAAACAGGTTATCAGTTACTCCGTGAAAACAAAATAGAACACTTGAAGGTGGGCAGAGCGTACAAAGTACCGAAAGCCCATCTTCTTTCTTATTTGAGGTTAGGTCTGCAAAATGCGGAAAATGAGAACGCTGCCCCTTGTTCCTGCGTTCAAAGAGAAGCTGCTAAAGCTCAAGGAACAGCAGAAAGAATACAAGCGGGTATGCGGACGATGCTACAACAAAAAGTATTTGGAGTATATCTGCGTAGATGAGATGGGAACATTGATTTCTCCGCACTATCTCACATCATCATTTCCGAAGCTGCTTGAAAAGAACAATTTGCGTCACATTCGTTTCCACGACCTTCGCCACCCGTATGTCAAGCCCACGACAAAAATAAAAACTCTGCATTTGATTTAGACTGACAAATGCAGAGTTTTTATTTTTAGTTTGGCAAGTTCTTCGGGATAAAGCCCTCAATAAATTCGTTAAATAAGGCATCATCAAATTTGTTCCCTGCAAAAACCTTTTTACATGTATAAGTCACTCGGTTAATATCTTTGGGCGGTAGCTTTCCATCCAATAAATGAAGCATTCCCGCTATGTTAGTCTGAATGCTCTCTAATTCTGTTGAAAGATAATTAGCATCCTCTGAGCTAGTCAATAATTCTGCAGATGTTGAATATACCCATAATTCTTCTGCGATGTCTCCGATAGGAAGCGCATTGATATCGGAATTGCTTTTTTCAGGCAAATCATATTTTTCAATAAAGCAACCGAGCATTTGTGCAGTTACATCCACAGGATATGGAGGAGCTAAATTTTCAAGCAATGAATCATCCTCTGATTCAATTGCCTTTTTAATATCAATAAGCATTCGTTTTGGAAACTGTAAAGCAACTGGATTAATTTCTCTAGTCTCATTTGCACATAATATTACCAGATAATCAAAAGGGGTATCAGCAAAGGGGATGCAACCCATAAACCATTCATTCAAGTCGCTCTCTGACGACATATCAAAATTATCAACTATAATGGGATAATAGCTCAGCATATCAATAGTATAAATTTCATTTGGAAAATGAATAGAATACTTGGTCTGTAATTGAGACAGCCCTTCTTCCACCGCCCTTCTTTTATTCCTGCAACGTTCCTCATACCAATCCTTAATTTCGTATTTGTTAAAATACTTACTTGCCGAATGTGTTTGATAGTAATCACAGTACATTATGAGTCGCCCTACGCTCTGAGTTTCCATTGCACAAAGCTCAAAATGCCTTTCGTGGATGCTAAAATCCATTGCTATATCCGCAAAGTAGTTCTGCATCGTTATGAGAGCACTTTGAGCCGTCGTAAGATTGATCATTGCCAACCTTTGATTTTGCTCATCTTTAGTTAAAAATCCTACAAACTGATTAATAAAGTTCTGGATGCTTTGAAAGTACTTACTCTTAATCTTTACTAACCCCTCAGGCACTGTTGCTTTATCTTCGAAAGGACGATCTTCTTTAGGATATCGCTTTTCACCAGTAGTAACTAAAGAAAATTCTTCACGGAGTCGATCTACTTCCCCAGCCAGACTTCCTAACGGCTTTTTGCTAAGAAGTTTATAAATACAGGCGCAACACTTATCCGCAAGCAAACAAATACGTTTTCTTATGTCAAACCAGTATTCTAACCACTCTGTCACCGTATCAAATTCATAATTACTCATAATAGTTTTGTTCCATAGTGATGTCAAGTCTTGATGAAACATTATTACAATATTTCTGATAGGCATTTCCTTGTGTGCATCATCAGGTATGGTATAAGCAGATAATAAATTTAATTTTGGCTTCAGTGCATCTGAACAGTACAAATCAAATATAGGCAAGGTTTTACAAATGTATTTCAAGCGAGAAACGCTTTCTTCATTTCCCCTTTTGATATCACGCAATCGAAGTATATATTCAACATGGACTGCCTTTTTTTCAGCATCAATATATATTTTGTGTGATTTTGTTTGGCGTTTGAGATATCCGAGAATCAAATCAATGTTTCTTTGAACAAACCTTTCATATACATCTTTGTTACCGCAGAATGAAATATACATTAGTGTCGAAATACAATCCAATGATAACCTTTCCGGATCTTTCCAGATGCTAATTAAAGGGAAATTGACAGATAAATTAAAAGATGTATCTATGTTGTAAATCCACTCAGAAAGGGTAGCATAGGATGTAATGTCATTTATCTCGGAAAAACTAAATTGAAGCAATTTTCTGTATAAACACTCACAAAAAGTATAGATAAAGGTTTCATGTAAATCACAAGCAGGAATACGATCTCGCAATTCGCAAAGATACTTTATATTTTTATTCTCAGGTAGAATTTCTTTCATTTTGCCAAGTGTATTTATCGACACATCAAATTCGCTGAATGTTGCAAAAGGGCACATTTCGGTCGATATGATAAATAAACCGCCATGGGAATCAGCATCATTAAACGCAGGTTGATTTGAACGATAATACTGCATTACACTTCCAGAAAAAAGGCCTTGTATCGCAGAAACATAGCCTGATAAATCCTTTTTGTTCCATAATTTTTCTACAACGTTACTGAAGAATTCTCCTTTGTTGAGATGAAACTCCGGTAAATGAGAAAACAATACTGGATAGTCTTCTTTTTGAGCGATTTCAATCACAGAAATTGCTGTACAATCAATAGGAAGGAATTCGTGCAATCTGTTAACAATATGCATCGAGCGGATGGGATGCAAACCTTCAATATATCCACCCTCAGTATTAACATGAACAAGGAATTCAGACTCCATACTTTTTAAGAGTTCACCAAAATCTGCACCGGAATCTTCTGATTGGTTCGTAAAAAGGTTGGCAATAGAAAGTCTGATTCCACAAATATCAGCAAAACATACTTTTCGCAAAATTTCACATTTTGCTTTTCCAGAGGGTAATTGGCCGATTTCAGATATCTGGGATGCTATTCTTTCCGATAACATCTCGCCATGAGTAAGTAAATAAACATACTCTATGAGCAGTTGCCTTTCCGCTATCTTGCTCCAAGCCTTTTGCCAGCTTGTTATGCTTGAGTGAAGACGTTTGGCGTTCTTAAATATATTGAATATTTCTATTGCTTCTTTTTCTTCAAGGGCCGGTTTAATGACGTTCAAAGATTGGATATTACTCAAATCACCGCTGTAATTATACCAATCAATCTCTCTCGATGTGATGAGCAATTTATAATGGCAAGGCAATTCAACTTGCAAAAGCTGCGCAAGATGGTTCCATTCTCCCAGATGACTATCCAAATTATCAATTATGATAAGCGGTTTTTCTCCAAGTTGAATCCTTGCCTTAAAGTACTGGGCAATATTTCCTAACTCTTGGATATTGTTGCACCACATTAACTGATACGGAGTATATTCTTTGTGAAGGGTATATGCTACTTGCAAAGCCAATGTGGTTTTTCCTTGCCCACTGGAAGCTTTAATTACAGTAACTGTATTTTCTTGAATGGAATGCATGATATCATGTTCTAACGTCGGGCGTTTAATTGGCAAACCGCTTACTATATCTGACGGCGTAGCTTTTTTGCCCTCAAAAAAGCTCCTTCCTCCATCAACGCTGGGCATAGAATAGTCCAGTTTCCGAATCCAACTATGAGCCGGATTTTTAGGGCCTTTACTAATGTCAAATTTGACAGATTGAATACAAGCATCTATCTCCTCTTTGGTTACATAGGCACGTTGCTCCATTTTCTCTAAACAAAGGACTTTTATGCTATTTGCAAATAAAGAAAGATTGTCTGTGGCAATTTCGTATGCTTCGATTAAAGCTTTTTCAATTTTAGTAGTCAGCAAAGACTTCGTAATTTTTTCAAATGATAAGCATGAAAGAAATTTATCAAAATTATATGCTGACCAATTCCATGATGGATTATTCTGTTTGATGTTTAAAATTACATTGCTCCAATGCTCACGTGACTTGGCATCTAAATTAGATTCAAGCATTTTGCTCAGGTGGCCTTTGGCAACAGGAAAATCGTAAACCAACTTAAAGGATCTTTTTTGATCTAGCAGATATGCTTCAAGGAAATTTTTAAGTACATCACACAAAAAACTGGCATCCTGCTTATTGGTAGAATACTTTAGCTGAATATGAGTAACTTTGTCGCTATTTTCCTTTTTCTTAATACAATCAATATCTTCAATTCCTTCAAGTTGAAAAGAAATATTCGGATTTGAGTTTGAAAGAATTAAATAGCAAGAATACAGAAATTGATATGAGTATCCTCTTAATGAGATTTGGCCGCCATCTCTAGATTCCTTTAATTCCTGTATGTTCAACTTTGGAACAATGCTTTTTTTGCTTTTTTTCTTTATTCTTTTACTCATTTTTTCACCTTTGTGTTATCATAGTTTCTCTATATGCTTTATTGTAGCTTATGAGCTACGTAAATTAATCGTACTTAGAGCTTATCAATTTTTCCAACTTAACATATCTAAAAACCCGATTTCTAACAGAATTCTCATAATCTTCAATAATTCCATGCTTTTGCAACAAATTAAATGTTTTTGATACCGTGTTGAAAGATAATCCCAGTTTTCTTTCTGTAACCGTTATAGTCGTTATAGGAAAGCTCTTGAGATAGTTGTAAACCGCCAAGATAGTTTTAGGTAATTTACCATTTTCTTTTAGATGATACTCATCTTCTGAGATAATGGATTCGTATTGCATCAATAACTCAGCAGATTGTTTTGCTGTTTCTTGTATAGCGTTTACAAAAAACTTAATCCAACGAATATATCCACCACTGTATTGCGTTGTTCTTAGCAAGTCAAAATATTCATTCTTATTATGATACATGTATTCAGATAAGCACATCAGGGGTAGTGCATCTCTGATAATGTCGTGCAATATCATCGGAATCACAATTCGCCCAACGATACCGTTGTATTGTTCAAACGGATGAATCATCTCAAATTGATAATGTACCAGAGCAGCCTTAATCAACGGATCAGTGTCTTTGTCATTGAATAGATAGGCGGAAATGTCAGCTAACGCTTGTAAAATTGCTTCAGGAGCCGTGGGATTGTAGGCTTTAAGGTTCGTCCTAATGCCTAACAAAAAAGTCTGATTATTCCTAACGGCAACTGTTTTATCAGCTGCATCACCGTATAATGCAATTCCGCAAAGTTTGCTTAGATCTGGGGCTGAAATTATCCTATTCCTCGCTTCCTTATAAGCCAGTTCAAGATTGGTGATTGGAGTAATATCACCTTTACCGTTTCCTCGACTGATAAGTATATCTTGGAAAGTAGGGCTATCATAGTCGATCATTAGGGAATATGCACATTCTTTTAATTGCATCAATTCGCCGAATGCATCTTTATTTGGGGCATATTTAAGAAGCCCCTCCAGAAATCCAATATTCCGGTGAGCCTCAATTAACAAAGCAGATAGTTCATCATCCATTTTATACATACCCCCATGCACTAGAGATCGAGGGGTAAATGTATAATATTTAAAATCGTCTATGTTGTTGTCAATATGCTCAATATAGTCTCCTGTATAGGGAAGCATCTCGTATACCTCAATAGTAAAAATCTATTTTCAGTATATCATCAATATTGAAATAAGAAAAGGGCTATCGCTTAAATTTATTTCAAAAATCCAAGTAATAATGAAATATAAATCAAAAATCGAGTTTCATGACTTAGACACCCGTATGTCAAGCCCACGACAAAAAAATTTCTATCTTTTTTCAAATTTGAAATGGCGATTTCTCTTAGGGCTTTCCTTTGCTTCGCGCTTTTGCTTAGCATCAAGGAAGGCCCTCAATTTGTGCCTTTCATCTGGTAAGACACATGCAAACACCTGGTTGCCGATAAAGCTGCCGTTTGGCATCCTGCAAAATCTGAACTTTCTTCTCATATTCTGATTGCTGGACCATCTGTAAATCAAGATTGTCTTTGCCGTCTCCATCAACCCCCAGCACGGTATCTACCTGTGCCCGGATGATCAAGGCTTTTTCTGTTTGTCGTTATTATACCGTAATGGCATAGTTGTGCTTCGCTGCTTCTTGCGAACGGTGTTCCTATGAAGCAGATACAGGAATGGCTCGGACACAGCGATTTTTCAACTACGGCAAATGTATATGCTCATTTGGATTACAATTCCAAGCTGTCATCGGCTGATGCAATGGTAAACGGTCTGAGTGGCGCATTAGAAGCTATTTCGTAGCTTCTGCGGCGTATCGCTTTACTAAGGATACGCCAACTACATATCCAGAGTTCAAATCCCAGAAAATTTAGGAGAGAACTACCGATTTTCAGGAGAGAACTCACGGAAAAATCCCAAAGGTGCAGAAAAAAGAAAAAGCCTGCAAACGGCAAAAACTGCTTGCAGACTGAGTTTTCTGGCGGAGTGGGTGGGATTCGAACCCACGGTACCGTGAGGTACAACTGATTTCGAGTCAGTCCCGTTATGACCACTTCGATACCACTCCAAATATCAAATTAGCTTATTTATTATACCATAACTGAGAAGTTATGGTATAATTGTCCGATATGCAGGGAGCAAATCGAAGATATGCGTATCTGCAAGGACATAAAAATAAAATAATAAATGCTCGAATTTATTATACCATATATTTTCTTTAATTGCAATACATTTTGAAAAACTCCTCAATAAAACAGAGGAGTTTTTCAAATAAGCTTACTGTATCACTATATATCGCTTTCCAAGCTTTTCTTTAAAAATGCTGTGAAGAATGTCAAGCTCGGCCTGCGAGAAAATGCTCTTCTCAATAGGGTTGTTGCGATCCCTTCCCCAATAAACAACAATAGCGCTTTCATTTTCGTAGACTCTCGTTCTCTTCTTTGAAAAGGGGTATACACATGTACCCATCATTTTATTAAGCTCATCCCTAAGCTCAATATATTCAGGATCGTTATAATCTTCTTTGCTTTCAACATAATCCGGATTAGTATACTCAGCGTATATTTCTATCCGGTTATCATATACCGAAAGTATTTTATTCTTTGACAAGTATTTTTCATCTGCCTCAAGAGAATTTGACTCAAGATATTCCTTCCGAAAGCTGTTTCTCAGCATGAAATAGAACGCCAGCGCAATCGGAATACCAACCAATCCCCATATCTCTCCTGTCAGCGCACAAACGATTCCCAGTCCTCCGAAAAGTACAAGAAAGCCAGTAAGTCCAAGCATACGCTTTGTCTTAAATACAGTCTTTTCCATTATTGAAAGAGCCTCATCAAGAGCCTTTTCTGTATAGGCATACTCTTTTTCAAGCAACGGTTCATCGTTCATAGAATAGAACCTCCCAATTACTTAATCGCTTCCTTGACTTTCTTAACAATATTATCGCTGCAAAGACCAAATTCACGAAGCAGATCAGCTGCCGGACCTGAATGTCCAAACTCATCGTTTACGCCTATCCTTATAACAGGAACCGGAGCACACTCTGCAACAACTTCTGCAACAGCTGAGCCAAGACCGCCGATTATGCTATGCTCCTCAACTGTCACCAGCATACCTGTATTCCTTGCCGCATTGCAGATAATGTCTTTATCAATAGGCTTTATTGTATGAATATTGATAACGCCTGCACTTATGCCGTCTTCCTTGAGCTTTTCACTTGCATCGAGCGCCTCGCTTACCATAAGACCTGTTGCAATTATTGTAACATCCTTACCCTCTCTTAGAGTAATACCCTTGCCAAGCTCAAACTTATATGTGCTCTTATCATTGAATACAGGAGCTGCCAGTCTGCCAAAACGCATATAAACAGGACCTTTATGAAGTATAGCAGCTTCTACAGCCGCTCTTGCCTCAACGTCATCAGCAGGGTTAATAATAGTCATGCCCGGAATTGTTCTCATAAGAGCTATATCCTCGTTGCACTGATGCGTAGCGCCGTCCTCACCTACTGAAATACCTGCATGTGTTGCGCCGATCTTGACATTCAGTCCCGGATAACCAATTGAATTTCTTACGATTTCAAAAGCTCTTCCTGCCGCAAACATTGCAAAAGTACTTGCAAAAGGGATTTTTCCGGACGCAGCAAGTCCTGCCGCAACGCCCATCATGTTAGCCTCGGCAATACCGCAGTCAAAGAAACGTTCCGGATAGCTTTTCTTGAAAATGCCTGTTTTTGTAGCTGCTGCAAGGTCAGCGTCAAGCACAACCAGCTCAGGATATTTTTCTGCAAGCTCTGTTAAAGCCTCGCCATAGCTTTCTCTTGTAGCCTTTTTGATTATTTCAGCCATTTTTTAACCCTCCACTTCTGCAAGCTGCGCTTTAAGCTCGCTCATTGCCTGTTCATACTGACTGCTGTCAGGCGCTTTTCCATGCCATGAAACCTGATTTTCCATAAAGGATACGCCCTTGCCCTTGACACTCTTCTGAATAATTACCACCGGTTTACCCGATACCTTTCCGGCTTCATCAAAGGCTCTTTCAATATCGTCAAAATCATGAGCGTCCATTGTTATAACATGCCAGCCGAATGCCGCAAATTTATCAGTAATAGGCTCAGGAGAGCATACCTCCGTAACAGGACCGTCGATCTGAAGACCATTATTATCAACAACTGCAACAAGATTATCAAGCTTATAATGAGCTGCAAACATTGCTGCCTCCCATACCTGACCTTCTTCGATCTCACCGTCACCGAGAACAGTATATACCTTATAGCCGGCAGAATCAATCTTTCCTGCAAGAGCCATTCCGCAAGCGGCAGAAATACCCTGTCCAAGGGAACCGCTTGACATATCCACTCCGTTAATATGAATACATGGATGTCCCTGAAGCATTGCGCCTATATGGCGGAGACTTTTAAGCTCCTCCTCAGGGAAAAAGCCTTTCAGCGCAAGCACCGCATAAAGCGCCGGCGCACAGTGACCCTTTGAAAGTACAAATCTGTCCCTGTTTTTCATTTCCGGAGCCTTTGGATCTACGTTCATTTTTTCAAAATAAAGATATGTGAGCAGATCCGCTATTGAGAGGGAACCTCCCGGATGTCCCGATTTAGCATTATAAGTTCCCTCAATAATGCCCATTCTTACCTTGCAGGCCTTTGCCTGAAGCTCTTTTTTTGTTTTTGCGTCCATATTAAACCTCCTGTGAGTTTTTATACGTTTTTATCAGCATGTTTGAAAGCTCATATATGCCCGTATCTTTTCCAGTGTATGTTATTCCCCTGTTTATGCCGTCTGCACATTCGAGCAGCCATTTAGAGCAATATCTATCATTTGATGACATATAGCTGAATCTATAAGCCTTAAAGCCGTTTATTTCAGCTCTTTTTAAATTTAAATGACCCACACCTGATACATCATGGGCATGAAAAGTGTGATAAGCAAGCTCTTCTATACTTTTAGCGCTATCCTCATAATACCACATGCTTATTGAATTTCCATTGCCATCGTCATAGTTAACTGAAGGTCTTTCAATAACATACATAACCGATTCAGACCACTCCGCCGGCACTTCAATATAGCCAAATTCGCTGCTGCCGATAGTCTTTGTTTCTCCGGAATATTGTTCCGTATCTGACAAATCAAGATATTCCGCACTGGAAATCTCATAGTATCTTTCTGTTTCAGCAGTCTGAGTTTCAGAATAATGCTCAGTTGTCTGCGCCATAACAGCTTCTGTCTGCTCAGTCTTAGAAGTCTTTTCAGCTCCGGAACAGCCCTGTAAAATCACAGCTGCTGTGACAAGCAAAAGCATGATCCTATTCCTGCGCATAAGCTATCCTTTCAATACTATCCCGCCGCTATAGATCATGTCTATAAGCTCTGCAATGGCATTTTCGTTGCTTGTTCTTTTTAAAACGATATCGGAAATATCCTTTACCTCCTGCTGTGCATTTGCAGTAGCACAGCCATAATCTGCGGCTTCAAGCATTTCAATATCGTTATTGTAATCCCCTGCCGCAATAATGGTAAAGTTCTGCATTTTAAGCTTCTGAGCATATACCCCCAGAGCCTTTCCCTTTGAGCTTCCCTTTGGAAGCATCTCTATGAAAATATCGGCAGATCTTACAAAATCCACCTCTGTATATTTTTTAACATTCTCGCAAAGCTCCGTAATTTTCTCCGGAGAATCTGCAAACAACACCTTGAACCACTCATCCTGCGGAGCTTTTTCTATATCGGTAAACTGCGGAACTATCTTACATACGTTCATATGCTGTATTTCATATTCATTGTTGCGGACAACATACACATCGTCAAAGCGAAGTATTTCTGCGCCGCATTCCGGATTATCCGCCATAATTTCTTCGGAAATCTTCCTTGCACAGTCCGGCAGTACCTCCGTGTAAATAATTTCATCTTTCTTCACGTCATATATAAGAGAGCCGTTATATAATATAACAGGCATATTTACATCAAGAGCGTCAATATACCTCCTTGACGCCTGAATCGTTCTTCCGGTCGCAATTGAAAATCTTCCTCCATCGCTTACAAAACGCTTTATAGCCTTAATATCTCCCTCTGACAAAACTTTGTTATCCGGCAAAAGAGTGCCGTCCAGATCGGTGATGAGGAACACCTTAGACATATCCATAAGCTATTTTACCTTTCTAAGTATTTCTTTAAAATAATCCGGCAGCTCGCTGTCAAATTCCATGTACTCTCCTGTTACCGGATGCACAAAACCGATTTTTTTTGCATGAAGGCACTGTCCGTCAATGCCCTTAAATGGTTTTCCGTAAACATCATCCCCTAAAACAGGATGGCCAATATAGGAAAGATGAACACGTATCTGGTGAGTACGTCCGGTTTCAAGCCTGAGCCTTAAATGGGCATATTTATCAAACTGCTCTATGACCCTGTAATGTGTAACGGCATTTTTAGAGTTTCTGTCAGTTACGCACATTTTTTTTCGGTCGGTATGATGCCTCCCTATAGGAGCGTCTATGCTCCCCTGTTCTTCCCTGAATCTGCCACAAGCTACCGCTTCATATTCCCTTGTAAAGCTATGGACCTTGATTTGTTCGGACAGTCCGGCATGCGCCGTATCGTTCTTAGCTACGATCAGCAGTCCGCTTGTGTTCTTATCTATCCTGTGAACGATTCCGGGACGGATTATACCATTGATACCGGAAAGACTGTCTCCGCAGTGATAAAGCAGGGCATTCACAAGAGTTCCCGTATAGTTTCCCGGAGCAGGGTGAACGACCATACCCTTTGGCTTGTTCACAACAAGGAGGCTTGAGTCCTCATATACAATATCCAAAGGTATATTTTCCGCCTCCACCCTGAGAGGCTCAGGATCAGGTATATTCACTTCGATCCGGTCGCCGGATCTCTGCTTATAGTTTTTTTGAACAGATTTCCCGTTTACAATTATATTTCCGCTTTCGATCAGATTCTGCAAAGCTGTACGGGTAAGCCCTGTGTCTTCAGCTGCAAGCCACTTGTCAAGACGCATACCGCTTTCTGTTTCCGGAACAGTATAAAAACGTTTATCCATTTTCAGCCTTTTCCGTTTTTTCGGTTTTCTCAAAGAAAAGCACATATATCAGCAGGATAGCTGTACCTATGGTAACACAGCAGTCTGCAAAATTAAAAATCGCAAAATTAAAGAGCTTCACCTCAAGATAATCCACAACTGCGCCGTCCCGAAACAGCCTGTCAATAATATTGCCCAGTCCTCCGCTTACAATAAGAGTAAGGCACAGCAAAACTGTCGGCTTATGCTTTTCCCTGAACATAAAGTAAACGCATACCGCCATCATCACAGCCGTAACAATAACAAGCAGCCATCTCATTCCGCTAAAGCTTCCGAACAGCGCTCCCCTGTTTTCAAGGTAGGTAAGGTCTATTATCTTCGTATCACCGAAATGTATAAACTCTTTGGATGGCTGATTCTGTAAATTATCTATCGCCCAAAGCTTTATAAGCTGGTCCGCCCCTGTCAGCAGTATGACCGCTGCAAAAGCTATGATCAGTGAAACCAATCGCTTTCCTCCTCAATCAAGAATAACTTGCTGCCGGAGTGACAGCAAGTTATCTGAGTTTATTTTATAACTTCAGCACATCTTGCGCAAAGCGTAGGATGCTCGGAAATTGTACCGACAGTTTCCGAATATGTCCAGCATCTTTCACACTTACCGCCTGCTGCCGGCTGAATTGTATATTTAAGTCCAGGAATACTACCCTCTGTAAACTCTCCGCCGTCACTATTTTCTACCTTAACGTCAGAAACGATGAATATCTCCGCAAGCTCATCAGCGAAGCTGCTGATAATATCATACATTGATCTGCCGTTTTCGTCCTTGGCATCACCGCAAAAGATCATAACTCCTGCTTCAAGAGATTTACCAATTACCTTATCGTTACGCTTTATCTCAAGAGCCTTGTTAACGTCCTGTCTTAAAGCATAAATAAGCTCCCACTTGGAAACAAACTCATCGCTGAAGCTCATACCGGACTTCTGAGGCATCTGATTTAAGAATATGCTCTCCTTATCATCAGCAGATGAATGAGGCAGATATGACCATATCTCCTCCGCTGTAAATGACATAATAGGAGCGATAAGCCTTGAAACACCGCTTAAAATCCTGTACATTGCCGTCTGAGCAGCACGTCTTTTTACTGACTTTTCATTTTCACAATAAAGTCTGTCCTTAATAATATCAAGATAGAAGTTTGACATATCTATAACACAGAAATTGTGAATTGCATGGAAAACGATATGGAAGTCAAATGCGTCATAGCCCTCCTGAACCTTATCAATAAGGCTGTCAAGACGCATAAGCGCCCACTTGTCAATTTCAAGTAGCTGATCGTCAGAAACGCAGTCAGTATCCGGATCAAAGCCCTCTCCATTTGAAAGGTTTCCTAAAATATACCTTGCAGTATTTCTGATTTTCTTATAAGCGTCAGAAAGCTGCTTTAAGATATCCGGTGAAATTCTTATATCTGAATGATAGTCCGAAGAAGCTACCCACAGTCTTAAAATATCTGCGCCATACTTATCAGTGATCTCACTTGGGTCAATACCGTTACCCAAGGATTTATGCATTGTCTTACCCTGACCGTCAACTACCCAGCCATGAGTGCATACAGCCTTATAAGGCGCAGTGCCCTTGCACACTACCGATGTAAGCAGCGATGACTGGAACCAGCCTCTGTACTGGTCAGCGCCTTCAAGATAGAGATCAGCCGGCCATTTCAGACAGTCATATTCGTCCATAACAGAGGTATGCGATACGCCGCTGTCAAACCATACGTCCATAATATCATATTCTTTTGTAAATTCTCCGCAGCCACATTCACATTTCACAGAGTCAGGAATAAATTCCTTAAGCTCCTTTGTCCACCATGCGTCAGCGCCCTCGGCTCTGAACAGGTCTGAGATTGCCTTGATAGTTTCATCTGTAACGATCGGCTTTCCGCAGTCCTTACAGTAAATGATCGGAATAGGAACGCCCCATGTACGCTGTCTTGAAATACACCAGTCGCTTCTGTCACGAACCATTCCCTTGATTCTGTCCTCGCCCCACTTAGGAATCCACTCAACGTCTTCAATAGCCTTTATAGCTTCGTCCTTGAATCCGTTTACTGAACAGAACCACTGCTCTGTTGCTCTGTATATAATAGGGCTGTTGCATCTCCAGCAGTGAGGATACTGGTGGACAATGTCCTCGCTTGCAAGCAAAGCGCCTGTTTCTTCAAGCTTTGCAGCAATAGCCTTGTTTGCTTCATTTGTATCAAGACCTTCAAATTCGCCTGCCTCGGCAGTCTGCTTACCCTTGGCGTCAACACATACAAGTATGCCTATTTCATCATAGTTTTTACATACCTCAAAGTCCTCCACACCGTAGCCCGGAGCCGTATGTACGCAGCCTGTACCGCTTTCAAGGGTAACGTGATCGCCTACGATAACCGGAGACGGTCTGTCATACAGAGGGTGCTTTGTCTGGATATATTCAAGCTCCTTGCCTGTAAACGAGCCTGTTGTTTCATATTCGGAAATGCCGGCGGACTTCATAACTCCGTCCACAAGCTCAGCCGCCATAACATAGTATTCGCCATTTGCCTTTACAAGAGTATACTCATACTCAGGTCCAAGACATACAGCAAGGTTGCCCGGTATTGTCCATGTTGTGGTAGTCCATATTACAAAGTAAACATTTTTAAGGTCAAGTCCCATAGCGGTAAAAATGCCCTTATCATCTGTAACATTGAACTTTACATATATTGACTTACACGGATCATTTGCATATTCAATTTCAGCCTCGGCAAGAGCTGTGTTGCAGTCAGGACACCAGTAAACCGGCTTAAGTCCCTTGTACATATAGCCTTCCTTAGCCATTTTTCCAAAGACCTCAACCTGTCTTGCCTCATATTCAGGCTTCAGCGTAAGGTATGGGTCATCATAATCGCCTATACTTCCAAGACGCTTGAACTGAGCCATCTGGCTTTTAACATGCTTAAGCGCAAAATCCTTGCAGTGCTTTCTCAGCTCAACCGGAGGGATAGCTCCATTTTCAACACCAATAGCCTTCATAGCCTTAAGCTCGATAGGAAGTCCGTGAGTGTCCCAGCCCGGAACATACGGAGCACAAAAACCGCTCATATTTTTGTGCTTTATAATAAAGTCCTTGAGAGTTTTGTTAAGCGCTGTTCCAAGATGAATCTCTCCGTTTGCATACGGAGGGCCGTCATGGAGCACATAAAGAGGCTTACCGTTATTTTTTTCGATAAGCTTATAATAAAGTCTTTCATCCTCCCATTTTTTCAGGGTTTCAGGTTCTCTTTTAGGGAGATTGCCTCTCATAGGAAAATCTGTTTTAGGCAGATTCAAAGTTTTGTTATAATCAAGTGCCATTTATACTTCTTCCTTTTCAGTTGTATTATTTCCGGCCTGAGCATTGTTCTGTCCGAACTGCAGATCCGTAAATCTATTCTCATAAACGCCCTTTATAGTCCTTGCCGAAAAGCTTGACGTAGCAAACGGATCCGGCTTTGGTTCTGTATATTCCTCTGGCTCAGCCTGTTCTTCGTATTCCTCTTCGACGTCGTCTTCGTCGTCAAGCTCAACCTCCGGCATAGCCGAGATCATTTCAAGATGAGATTTATACATATCGAACAGATCTCTCTTGAACTCAGTAACTTCTTTCTGGGCAGCAACAAGCTTTTCCTTTTCCTTTGCGATCTCGGCACGGTTTCTTTCCATCGCCTCATCGTGCTGGGTTGTAGCCTCTTCAAGAAGAGCCTTAGCCTTTTCCTCAGCCTGTTCAATAATTGCCTGAGCTTTTTCTTGGGCGTCTGAAATTACCTTATGGCCTTGCTTCTGAGCACCAAGCAATGCATCCTTGAGAGCATCTTCATCCTGTCTGTATTCACGAACCTTATCGGCAAGAAGCTGGATCTTACTGTGAAGGTCCTCTCTTTCCGCATCGATCTCATCAAATTCTGCGATAAGCTGAGAAAGAAATTCATCGATCTCCTCCTGCTTATATCCAAAGGCAGCTTTTTCAAACTTTTTATCTCTGATATCGTTTGCACTAATCAATGTTACTCACCTCTAACAATATTTTAACATCACTATATGAAGTCTGCCCCTTTTTGACAGACCTGAAACACTTTCAATGCGAAATTTTCCATAGCCTCTTACTGAGAAAATATCTCCCTCCGACATCTGAGCGGAAGCATCTGCACATGGGAAATAATTCACCTCGGCGGAATTTGATTTTATAAGCACGGCAGCTTTTGTCCGGCTTACTTTCAGGGCAAGTCCCAGAATACAGTCCAAACGCATTGACGCAACAGTTCCGGTAATCTCCCTGAAAGACTGCTGCTTTTCAAGAAAAAATTCTTCGCTGCTGCTGACCTTAACTCCAATGGAGCCAATTTTTGATATATCGCTTAAAATTACGGGCATCACTGAATCGAGAACGAACACCTGAGCGGCGTCGCTGCCGATCACAATATCCCCAACAGTCTCACGCCTTATCCTCAGAGCCATAATACTCCCAAGAAAATCACGGTGGGTAAGTCTGCTGCCGCTGCGGTATCTGAATGTGACGCAGCTTATTGGAAGCATACTGCTTTCAGGTACGTCATATTCACTGCACACACAAAGGACCTTTCTTTCCGCCTGTTCAAAGCCTCCCCAGTATACAAAACGCATATCCGGACCCGGCAATATCTCTGCGGATATCAAAGCTCGCTGCCTTTCATTTAAAAATGAAGAGCAAACAAAGCTATGCCTTTTTTCACAAAGCTCCACAAGGTCGTAAATCCTTGCAAGCATAAGCTTATCATCGTCACTACAGCGGAATAATTCAGCCATTATATCAGATTATCACTCCATTGTTCTCCAGCTCCCCCACAAGGTCTTCTCCTATAAATCCGACATTGTAAGGTGTAATGATATACGTCATGTTTGCTACCGGTTTAAGACTTCCGCCGTTTGCGTATGCAACACCCACAAGGAAGTCAATGATTCTTCTCTTGTTTTCTGCCGAAGCAGTTTCAAGATTCAGAACTACCGTTTTCTTTGAGATAAGGTGGTCGGCGATCTGCTTTGCGTCTGTAAATACCTCAGGCTTTACAAGAACTACCTGGAGCTGAGCTGTCGCCTGAATGTTGACAACTTTATTTCTCTTTTCTGTAGGATCCTCAAAACGATCAGAACCATACTCTCTGCTGCTGCGGTGTTCAGGTTCACGCTCACGTCTTGAAGGACGCTCTTCATAATCGTCTCCATCTTCCTCCGGCGGAATGAAAAATTCTTTAATGTTCTTAAAAATATCCATTTTCATGTTCTCCTTACTCCGCACAGCTCCTTAGCCATGCAGTTTTTAATCTATTTAAATTAAGTGTTTACATTAAACTCATATTCAAATCACGAAGGTCACGTCATTTGTAAATACGTGCTCCGAACAGCGCACTGCCTATGCGCACAAGATTTGAACCGTATTTTATGGCCTGAACATAATCTCCGGACATACCCATAGAAAGAATGTCCATGCTGACATTTTTGATGTTCTTCCCGGAAATATCCTCATATATCTCCTGCATTTCGCAAAGAAATTTTTCCGGTCCCAATGCCGGTGGAATGGCCATAAGACCTTTTATTCTGACATGCTCAAGCTCGGCAGTCCGGCATATAAGCTCATCGAGCATACTTCGGTCAATACCGCTTTTCGATTCTTCTCCGCCAATATTTAGCTCAATGAGGATATCCTGAATCTTGCCTGCTCTATTTGCATGCTTGTCTATCTCCTCAGCAAGCTTCAGACTGTCCACAGACTGAATAAGCTTTACGCTGTCGATAATATATTTAACCTTGTTAGTCTGAAGATGCCCTATAAAATGCACCTCGGCATCCTTGTATGCGTCCTTTTTGGACATATACTCCTGAACACGGTTTTCACCCAAAAGGTCTATTCCAAGTCCGATGGCATGGTTTACAGCAGCCGGATCAACTGTTTTTGTAACAGCCATTATCCTGATTTTTTCTTCCGGCTTTCTGTATTTAGCCGCAGCCTCGGAAACATTGTTTAAAATCCTTTTGTAATTTTCATCAATATAACTGAAATCAGTCTCCATCAGTGTCCACACCTTCCACTACGATATCGTCATAAAGAGATATAAAATCATCTCCTGCATTAAGCTTTGACAGGACATAATCATCTCCCTCATACACAACTTCCAGTTTTTTAAAGAGTATCTGCTCTCCAAGCCTCACATAAACACCCTTTTCATTATCTTCCTTTCTGAAGCGTATGGCTTTTCGGGGAACCTTGATTCCCTCATACTCACCCTTAATCATTTCAACCCTTTCAGTTCTGTGCTGAACAAGGTCATGATTAAGCTCATCGCATTTAACGATAACTATAGATTTTTTCGAGTCCCCTGTTTCTCTGATATCATATATAACACCGCCCGCCGTTACGGAGGTTGACTGAAATTTAAGTGTTACCTTTTCGTCGGCAGCATACTGCATTCTGCTGTTGTCGATCACTCCGGCAACATACCACTCATATCCGTCAATAAGCTTTCCCACAATGCTCTCATCGTCAACCGGACCGCTGTCCTTGGCGCCGTTTATTGCCTCGACCGTAAGAGTACTTAAATTTTCCTTTGTGAATTTGCCCTCATACCCATCGGCATAGCTTACAAAATACGCCGATCTGTCAGAAGTAATAGTGTCAAGAGGAACAGTTTCGCTTGACTTAAGAGATGAGATCTGAGAAGTGATATCGCTTATACGCTGAGAAAAGTCAACAGATTTATCAGTGACCTTCTGATATGTACTTAGCAATACCAAAAGTTCTTCCTTGCCGGACGAGATTTTTTTATAATCTCCCTTTTCCCTGTCTGTAATTATATTCCTGTAGCTTTCGCTTATCAGCTCCGAAAGATTTGAAGGCTGAGCTGCCTCCGTAGTTCCCGGATTCTGAATTTTTTTCAGCACCTGAAGCTCTGCCTGGAGGCTTTCGATCTGCTGCTTTATATCAATCTGGGATTCATCGGCATATACCTCAGCAATAGCCGAGCCCATGCCAAGCTTTCCGCCGTCCGACACGTTATAGCTAATAACGCCGTTTACGCCGTTGCGGCGGACAACTTCTTCATCCCTGATATATAATCCCTTAAAGGTTTCAGATGCATCGGCCTCAGCATATATCGCAGTTTCTGTCTTATAATCCTGGTTAAACATATGATACACAACACTTGCCAGACATGCTGAAACACAGAGAATAAGAAGAAAGCTTAATATCTTTGAAGTAACCGAATTCATTTAATCACCGCTTACTCCGATTTTTCAGACGAATCAAGTATTGAAATCGGCTTTACAGGAATAATTGTTGATATAGCATGCTTGTAAACAAGGTTCTGCTTACCATCACAGTCAAGAATTACAATATAATTATCAAAGCCCTTTACCATACCCTTAAACTGATAACCGTTTGTCAGGTAAATCGTAACAGAAATTCTGTCTTTTCTTGCCTGATTCAGAAATACATCCTGAAGGTTTAAAGATTTATTCATATACACACTCCCTGTCCTTAGAATGGAACGTATCAGCACATAGCTCCGGACGGCATAACATACCCCCGGACACATATACAAAAATACTTATTTTATATTATATCACAATTTTAGTTCCTTGGCTATAATTTTTTTGCATTTTGCAAAAATTTCTTGAGTATTGTCAAATTCATCCGCAATTATCCACTGAATTTCTGCATTTTTCCTAAACCAAGTAAGCTGTCTTTTAGCATATCGCCTTGTTTCCTGCTTTATTTTGTCAATGCAAACAGCAAGCTCAGCCCTGTTTTCAAAGTATGGGATCAGCTCTTTATAGCCGATCGCATTTGCCGCTGTTTTCATTGCTGAATTATTATACACCGCTTTTGCTTCTTCCACAAGACCGTTTTGAACCATAATATCCACACGCATATTGATTCTGTCATAAAGCTTTTGCCTGTCATTATACCCTATACCTATTATAACAGATTTATACGGAGAAGGACTGAGCCTGCTTTCAGCCTTATACTGGCTGAGCTTTTTTCCGGTAAGCTCATAAACCTCTATAGCTCTTATGACCCTTACAAGATTATTCGGGTGAAGCTCCGCCGCAGTTTCAGGGTCAACTGCTTCAAGACGACTAAACAGCTTTTCGTTTCCCTCAGTCCGGGCGACTTCTTCAAGGCTTTTCCGAAGATTCTCATCGCTTTTTATCTCTGCAAACTTTATATTATCAAGGAGGGAGGAAATATAAAGTCCTGTTCCTCCTACAATTATCGGAAGCTTTCCCCTGCCGTTTATTTCACGTATCTTCATTCCGGCAAGCTCCACAAAATCGGCAACACTAAAAGAGCATTCCCTGTCAAGGAAACCCATAAGATGATGTGGGATACCTTGCTTTTCTTCTTCAGACGGCTTGGCAGTTGCGATATCCATTCCCTTATATATCTGCATGGAATCAGCGGAAACGACCTCGCCTCCGAAATACTTTGCCGCTTCAACTCCCAAAGCCGTTTTCCCGGACGCCGTAGGACCTACGATCGCAGCCACAGGTATTCTGCTGTCTTCATAAATCATATCAAATTATCCTTTTAAACTGTTTTTCCATATCACGCTTTGTAAGAGCGAACATAACCGGCCTTCCATGAGGACAGTGCCTGATATTCTCATTATAGAACACCTCCTGAGCAAGTTCAAGAAGCTCGGATTCGTCATTTTTATCCCCTGCCTTTATTGCAGCCTTGCATGCAAGCTCATGAAACATGTCATCAAGAATATGAGTCTGAGGATCGACCTTGCACATATAAAAATTCTCTGCAATTTCCGGTATTACCTCATCCATATTAAGGCTGTCAAGGATGCTCGGTACTGCTACAGGCTTTATATACGGCTCATGTGAAAAATCGAGCTTAAAGCCCATGCTTTCAAGTCTTTCGGTATTTTCCCGTAAAGCGCTGTATTCTCTGAGAGAAAGAAGTATCTCCGCTCCGTTAATAACAAGCTGACTGTCAGACGTATTATTCTGAGATTTCAGCCTTTCAAAGATCACTCTTTCATGAGCGGCATGCTTGTCAATTATGATAACGGAATCTCCCACCTGAGCAATAATATAATTTTTAAACGCCTCCCCTATGATCCTTATAGGAACCTTTTCTTCTTCAGTTTTTTCGGGCTTTGGTTCCTCACGTCTTTCAAATGCCTTACTGTTTATATAGCTAAAAGACTTTATTTCTTCCGGAGGGCTTACATTTTTCTCCGTGGAAAATTTCTTAACCTCTCCGTAAGAAAGCTTAGGAGAAGAAAGCATAGGTTCTCTTACTTCAATCTCAGGCTCAGAGCGTTCCACGTAATTTTCCGTAACAAAATCCTGTTTCTTTTCCACGGAAGGCTCGCTAAGCTTCGGCTGAACAAATTTTTCCGGCTCATCAAGAGGCTTTTTATAGTCGATAACCGAAGAATCCTTTTTCAGCTGGAAATCATAAATCAGTCCCGATGCCATAAGAGTATTTTTTATTGCAAAATACACACTATTGAAAATAAGCTTTTCATCTGAAAACCTCACCTCAGCCTTTGCCGGGTGGACATTTACGTCAACTGTGGAAGGAGGGGCAGTCAGCATCAAAACGCATGCCGGAAACTTACCCACCATAATAAGATTCTTATATGCTTCCTCAATTGCAGCCATACAGGTAAGGGATTTAACATATCTCCCGTTAATAAAGAAATTCTGAAAAGCTCTGTTTGACTTTGAATACAGGGGCTTTACGGTAAATCCCTTTACAGTGATGCCGTTTTCCTCATAATCCACCGGCAAAAGATCGTGGGCAAAGTTACCTCCGTAAACTGCATATATTGCTGAATAAAGCTCTCCGTCCCCTGCCGAATTAAATTCCGGCTTATTGTCCTTTATAAAACGGAAAGCAATATCCGGATGTGAAAGAACAATTTTCTGCATTATCGACACTATTGCATTTGCCTCTGCGGAATCCCTTTTCATAAACTTCTGACGCACAGGGACATTGAAGAAAATATCTCTTATAATAATTGTTGTTCCGTCCGGACAGCCTGTCTGTTCATTCAGCTGCTCGACGCTGCCCTCTATGATATAGTTTGTGCCAAGCTCACAGCCTCTCTGCTTTGTCAGCACCTCGACCCTTGAAACGGCTGCAACGGAGGCAAGAGCCTCCCCCCTGAAGCCAAGAGTAAGGATATTATCAAGGTCGTCCTTTGAGGATATCTTACTTGTTGCATGGCGAAGAAAAGCGGTTGCGACCTGATCGGGAGATATTCCGCATCCGTCATCGGTAATTCTCATATAAGTAGTTCCGCCGTTTTTTATTTCAACAGTAATATGCTTTGCGCCTGCGTCTATTGAATTTTCAAGCAGCTCCTTTATAACGGATGCCGGACGTTCTATCACCTCACCGGCAGCAATAAGCTCGGATATATCCTTGCTCAGTACAGATATTTTCGCCATTTTTAACACCTCTAATCAAGCAGTTTTATAAGGTCTTCAAGCAGCTCACGGCATTCGCTGTCGCTCAGTTCCCCAATATTTGTTTTTGTAAGCCTGTCTATAATTTTCTCTTTTCCTATGGATGAAAAGCTTATTTGCCCGTCGTCTTCAACAGCCAAAGCATGCTTATGGTTTTCAAGCTCCATTTCGCTTAAAAGCTCCTTTGCTCTTTTTACTACCTTTGAAGGCAGTCCTGCAAGCTTTGCCACCTCAATTCCATAGCTTTCATCGACTCCGCCTCTTACGATTTTTCTCAGAAAGCGTATTCCGTCACCATGACGCTTGACGGCAATACTGTAATTCTTAACGCCCTCAAGGGTGTTTTCAAGCTCTATAAGCTCATGATAGTGGGTAGCAAAAAGCGTTTTACAGCCAAGCTTCTTTGAACCGCATATATGCTCTGCAACAGAACGGGCAATGCTTATGCCGTCAAAGGTCGAAGTACCTCTGCCCACCTCGTCAAGGATAACAAGGCTGTTTTTTGTTGCATATTTAAGGATATCCGCCACCTCGCTCATTTCGACCATAAATGTACTCTGTCCTGCCGTAAGGTCGTCGGAAGCTCCTACCCTTGTGAAAATCCTGTCCACAATTGATATCTTTGCATAGGAAGCCGGTACAAAGCATCCTATCTGAGCCATAAGAACTATCAGTGCGGTCATACGCATATAGGTTGACTTACCAGACATGTTAGGACCTGTTATGATCGACATTCTGCTTGAACCGGTATCGAGATATACGTCGTTTGGTACAAATATCTCATCCATCAGCATAAGCTCAACAACAGGATGCCTGCCGTCCTTTATATCAATTTTACCGTCGATGGAAATATCCGGTCTTACATAATTATTTTTCATTGACACATTTGCAAATGAAGCAAGAACGTCAACTGCTGCCACTGCCGCAGCGGTCTGCTGAACGCTTGCAATCTTTGTTGAAAGGAAATCACGCACCTCCGCAAATATGTCAGCCTCCAGCCTCAGCGCCTTATCCTTTGCGCCGAGAATACTGTTTTCCGTATTTTTAAGCTCCTCGGTTATAAACCTCTCGCAGTTCGCCAAGGTCTGCTTTCTTATGTATCTATCAGGCACTAAATCATAGTACGAACGTGTTACTTCAATATAATATCCGAAAACACGGTTATAGCCGATTTTAAGTCCCTTGATACCGGTTTCTTCCTTTTCTCTTGCCTCGATATCCTTTATAATATCCTGACCGCCGTTCATTATATGGCGAAGGCTGTCAAGCTCCTCATTGAAGCCGTCCTTTATGACTCCTCCGTCCTTTACTGTTACCGGAGGCTCATCAATAATCGCATTTTCAACAAGAGCGGCAATATCCTCAAGGGTGGATATGCTTTTTTCAAGGCTGCTAAGAAGTCTTGAAGAAGAAAGCTTTCTTAGCTGCTCCTTTAAAGCCGGAAGCTGCAGTGACGTTACCGAAAGGGATTTAAGATCACGGGGAGTTGCCGTCTTATACATGACTCTTGTCATAAGTCTTTCAATATCGTATACCTTGTCAAGTATATCGCATATCTCCATTAAAGCAACGGAGTTTTTGCAGAGCTGTTCAACAGCCTCCAGTCTTTCGGTTATTCTTGCAGGACTTGTCAGAGGCTGCTCTATGTAGCTTTTAAGCAGTCTTTTTCCCATAGAGGTTTTTGCGCTGTCAAGAACCCACAGCAGCGAGCCTTTCTTTTCTTTGTTCCTCATGGTTTCGGTAAGCTCTAAATTCCGCCTTGCAGTAAGATCAAGTCCCATAGCTGCGGATGAATCCATCTGTTCCACAGCGGTGAATCTGCCGATAAGGCTTTTCTGCGTTTCCCCTATGTAATCAAACATACCGCAAAGGCAATACATGCCGATTCCATCGCTTACGCCAAGCTCCTCAGGAAGATTTACAGAAAACTGTTTCAAAACTGCGTCAAGCTTTGTTTCCGGATCAAAGCAGCTTTCCTCACGAAGAGTCACAGAGCATTTAAGTTTTGTCTTTACGAAATTGAGAGTCTCCTTGAGGGAGAGAAAATCCGGATTGAAAATAATTTCTGAGGGACTGAATCTTGAAAGCTGATTTATGATCTCAGCCTGCATATCCTTACCGACCACTGACAAAAGCTTTACGTCACCGGTAGAAATATCGGCAAAGCACATTCCGCACTGCCCCTCGCTGAAATAACAGCAGCCCATATAGTTATTTGAGCTGTCGTCAAGCATACTGCTTTCAATAAGCGTTCCCGGAGTTACGACTCTTATAACATCTCTTTTTACAATCCCCTTGCTCTCAGCCGGATCTGTAAGCTGCTCACAAATAGCAACCTTATAGCCTGCCTCAATAAGTCTTTTTATATATATCTCACAGCTGTGATACGGTATACCACACATAGGCGCACGCTCAGCAAGTCCGCAGTCACGTCCTGTAAGAGTAAGCTCAAGGGTCCTGGACACAAGAAGCGCATCATCAAAAAACATCTCATAAAAGTCGCCAAGGCGGAAAAACAGTATTGTATCCGGATACATATCCTTAACGTCAAGATACTGTTTCATCATCGGCGAAATTTTTTCTCTGTCGATTTCCATTTAGACCTCCGTTTACACTTTCGGCTTTTCGGAACCTGTCTTCACAAGAAATATGAAGACAGATTCTTGTAATAAAACTTGAAAAGCCTAAGCAGCAAATACAAATATGATTATATTAGTGACAGCCGCCGCAAGAAGAGCAGCTTCCTGAACAGCCTGTCGGCTTTGACGGACATGTCGCCGGGTCTTCGCCATTGGCTGACGCTGTGATAACATTGTTTATCTCAGCCAGCATACCGTCCATTTCATTCTTTGCAACGTTGAATGCAGCCATGCTTGGATTTACCATTATTTCACCATACATGTTCTTGATAACACCGTCAAGCTCTCTGAGCTTTTCTGTATCCTTGTCAGTCTTTGACATTTCAGTGTTAAGCTCCACACGCTTTAAATTAAAATCGTTTATAAGGCGCTGAAGCTCCTCATCCTTGTCGTTTGCAGCCTTTGCCTCCTGATATGCAGAATATCTCTTATCCTGCTGAATAAGCTTTCCAAGCTCTCTTGCCATTTCAATAACGTCCATGATAAACTCCTTTTCCTATGCCCAAAGGCATATATTAATTTATTTGATCTATATGTCCTGTTACCGCCCAGTTTTTTGAACCGGTAATCTTAACATTTACAAAGCTTCCTATAAGGGAGCTATCTCCCTCAAACTCAACTATCAGAGCTTCACTGCACTTTCCTGTGAGAAAGCCCTCCTGCTTGCCTATGCCTTCCACAAGGACCCTAAGCGTTCTCCCTATAAATCTTTTAAACTCTCTTGTGGTTATCTCACGCTGAAGTGCAAGCAGTCTTGTCATGCGGCTTCCCTTTTCCTCATCACTTATAAGGTCTTCCATTTCAGCAGCCTTTGTGCCGCTGCGCTTTGAATAGATAAAGGAAAAGATATTGTCATACTTAACTTCATCAATAAGCTTTAAGGTTCCGGCAAAATCCTCCTCAGTTTCATTCGGGAATCCCACTATGATATCGGTAGTTATGGAAAAGTCAGGAACTCTGCTTCTTAAATAGTTTACCGTTTCCATATACTTTTCAACTGTATACCTTCTGTTCATCCTGTTTAAAACGTCATTGCTGCCGCACTGTACCGGAAGATGAAGATGCCTTTCCACCTTTTCACATTCAAGCATTGCATCAATAAGCTCTTTTCCTGCGTCTTTCGGATGGGAGGACATAAATCTTATGATAAAGTCGCCCTCAATCTCATTTAAAGCTCTTAAAAGGCGTGGAAAGGTCACGCTTTCCTCTAAGTCATTTCCATAAGAATTTACATTCTGACCCAGCAGCATGATTTCCTTATAGCCTTTTTTTACAAGCTCCCTTACCTCGCTGATTATCATTTCCGGACGCCGGCTGCGTTCCCTGCCCCTTACATAGGGAACGATACAATAGGTGCAGAAGTTGTTGCAGCCAAACATTATGGGAACAGAAGCCTTAAAGCTGCTGTCCCTGAGCTGCTCAAGGCCCTCCGCAGGCATATTGTACTCCCCTGTGTCAACCGCTCTTTTCTTTCCTGAAAGAAGCTCGTAAACAAGCTTCGGCAGCTTATCCAAAGCTGATGAGCTGAAAATCAGATCCACAAACGGATAGGATTTTTCAAGTTTTTTTACAACATGCTCCTCCGATGCCATACAGCCGCAGAGGCCAACGATCATGCCGGGATTTTTTTTCTTGCAGTGCTTTATGAAACCAAGATTTCCGAAAACTCTGTCCTCAGCGTTTTCACGGACAGCGCAGGTGTTAAGAATAACGATCTCTGCGCCCTCTGGAGCATCGGTCATTCCAAAGCCCATTTTTGAAAGCATCCCCTTCAGCTTTTCGCCGTCGGAAAAATTAAGCTGACAGCCATAGCTGCGGACATGAGCAAGGGGCGGACTGTCCTTTCCGGACAAAATGCTCCTCACCCCACTGATATATTCGTTAATTGTCTTTTCCAAAACAAAGCCTCCGAAGCGTTAAATACGGCTGACCATTTCAAGAACGATATCTGCCACTCTCTTAGCGGCGATTTTCTCAAACTCGTCAAATGACATTTCGCCCTCATCATCAGCATTGTCTGAAATACAGCGTATGCTTACAAAAGGAACAGCATTTAAAAATGCGCAGTGTCCCACCGCTGAGCTTTCCATGTCAACTGCAAGAGGAGAAAGCTTACTGCATATCTCGGACTTAACATTATTGTCTGAGATAAACGCCTCTCCTGAAACTATCCTGCCTGTATGGCATGGAACTCCGCTTTCCTCACAGGTCGCAACAGCTGCTTTGACAAGCTCTTCGTCAGCCCTGAATATTGAATTATAAGGAGGATAATCCCTTAAAAATCTAAGCTCCAAGTCGTGGGGCAAAACCTCGTTTGACACAACAATGTCGCATACCTTTACATCGGTGTTCATTCCTCCTGCAACACCACAGTTAATAATTGCGTCAACGTCAAATCTGTCAATAAGTACCTGTGTGCATACGGCAGCATTGACCTTTGCAATACCACAGCATACGTTGATCAAAAGCTTATCCTTATATGTATTCAGGAAGAACTCATATCCGGAATATTTTTTTACAACAGCTCCGGCAAGAGTCCTTCTTATATCAGCAAGCTCCGAAGGCATTGCACCAATAATACCAATAGTCTTCATAATTATCTCCTAACTAACCGAAAATCGGACAACAAAGCTGTCCGATTTACATTATAGCAAAAATTGCAAAAATAAGCAACCTTTTTATCAGTCTGCCATTACATAAAATATTTATCAAGCAGCCTGTGCTTCATTTCCCACAGCGGCTTTGAAAGATCAACATAATATTCGTGAGGATTCTCAAAGCGCTTAACTTCGTCCCATATCGTGTCAAGCTGACTTTCGCAATAATCTCTTATCTCCTCGATAGAAAGCTTATTATACACACATTTTCCTTTTTCAAATACCGGCTCTCTCAATCTTTTTGCAGTAAAATCAATCACGATCTTTTTTTTGTAGGTGAATTCCGGGTCAAATATAATATAAGGCTCTTTATCATTAATTACTTCATCTGCAAGAGTTATAACGTCTGCAACTGCCTTTCCGCTAACATTATCGAAAAGTCTCCATAAGGATTTAAAACCCGGATTTGTGATCTTAACAGCATTTTCCGACAGCTTGATTTTCGGTATTATCTCCTCATCCTTTTCCGCAGCCACAAGCTTATACACTCCGCCGAAAACAGGCTCGGATTTACTTGTTACAAGTCTTTCACCTACGCCAAAGCTGTCTATCTGCGCTCCTTGAACAATTAAATCACGTATAATATATTCGTCAAGGGAGTTAGAAATAACTATCTTACAGTCCTCAAAGCCTGCTTCGTCAAGCATCACTCTTGCTTTCTTTGAAAGATACGCAATATCTCCGCTGTCAATCCTGATTCCTCCCGGACGTATTCCCTTCTGAGCAAGCTCCCTGAAAACGGTTATTGCATTCGGAATACCGGACTTCAAAACATTATAGGTATCGACCAGCAGCACACAGCCCTCCGGGTAAGTTTTAGCATAGGCTCTGAAAGCCTCAAGCTCGCTGTCAAAAAGCTGGACCCAGCTATGAGCCATTGTTCCAAGAGCAGGAACTCCAAATTCACGGTCAGATATAGCGCATGCCGTTCCGCAGCAGCCCCCGATGTATGCAGCTCTTGCTCCGTACACTGCTCCGTCATAGCCCTGAGCACGGCGTGAACCAAATTCCATTACAGGACGGCCGTCTGCCGCACGTACGATCCTGCTTGCCTTTGTAGCAATAAGGCTCTGGTGGTTAATAGTCAGAAGAAGCATAGTTTCAATAAACTGCGCCTGTATTGCCGGACCTCTTACAGTGATAAGAGGCTCTCCCGGAAACACAGGTGTCCCCTCCGGAACGGACCATATATCGCATGAAAACTCAAAATTTTTAAGGTATTCAAGAAAGCCTTCGCTGAATATCCCCTTGTCTCTTAAATATTCAATATCCTCCTGAGTAAATTTCAGATTTTCAATATATTCAATAAGCTGCTGAAGCCCTGCAAATATGGCATAGCCTGCGTTATCCGGAACTTTTCTGAAAAACATGTCAAAATAAACGATCCTGTTCCCTATGCCGTTTTCAAGGTAACCGTTTGCCATTGTCATTTCGTAAAAGTCCACAAGCATAGTAAGATTTCTGTTATCCATCATAAACAATTCCTCCCGCAAGCTTTATGCCGCATGTCTTCATGATTTTAAACGCCGCAGCGTTCATAAGCTCCTTGTCATGTCCCGGAGCGCCATAGGTATCGCTGATATCCACCATTACTATGACCTCATTTTTTATATTATTCTCATTAAGCCATGTCTTAACACTCAGACAGAAGTTGAGAACGCATATATCCGTACAGTCGCCGCATACTATAAATCTTGTCTTTTCAGGATGCTCTGAAAGATACTGCTGAAAGCCCTCGGCGTGGAAGCCGTTTACAGAGTTTTTCCTGATAAGCCTGTAGCCTCCGGCGGACGCTAATCTGTCCACGACCTCGCTTTCAGAGCTTCCCTCTATGCAATGCTCAGGGAACGCTGAAAACTCCTCCGAGGACTCACAGTGACAATCGGCAAAAGCAATGACGTCGATACCCTTTTCACAGCATTTTTCAAGAAGCTCAGCGGCAGGTTCGATTATTCCCTCAATAGACCTGTCACACAGCGCTCCTTCATAAATAAATCCATTGATAATATCGACCATTACCATAACCGTATCAACGCTGTCAAGCTCAGAGCTTCTGATAACCTCAGCTGAAAATATTTCATCATAAATATCCGAAAGCGCTTTTACAGAGCTTTCGAGAAAAGATTTTTTATCCGGCTTTTTCATAGAAGTCCTCCCCTATCATTATTGCATATTTTCATGCATAAATACACAGAGGGACGGTTCTTTTCAGAGCCGTCCCACAAAAGATCACATCGGATCACATCTCAACGATTTCGCCCTCAAGTCCCGGGAATGCTGATACAGCGTTTGATTCATCAGTATCAATGTGCATTGCAGGAGCATATTTTTCTGACACTCTTACAACAACGTCACCGAGAATAGCTTTTCTTCCGTCAGTATCAATCTTGACCCAAACTACGTCCTTATCCTTAACGTTCATTTCAGCAGCGGTTTCAGGAGTAAGGTGGATATGACGCTTTGCAACAATAACTCCCTGACTGATCTCAATTTCACCGCAAGGTCCGATGATCTTACAAGCTCCCGAGCCGGCAACATCGCCTGATTCTCTGATAGGAGCGGCAATGCCAATGGAACGTGCGTCAGTAGCTGAAAGCTCTACCTGAGTTTCAGGACGTACAGGTCCGAGAATTGATACGTTCGGCATTTCCTTTTTAGGACCTACAATAGTAACTCTTTCCTCGCATGCAAACTGGCCAGGCTGGGAAAGATCCTTTTTATGAGTAAGCTTTGCGTCCTTACCGAATAAAGCTTCAAGATGCTCCTGTGAAAGATGAACATGTCTTGCGGATGTTTCTACAATAAATTTCTTAGACATTAAAATTTCCTCCAATTATTAGAACTCATTTTCACAAGTTCTTACTTTTTTATTATTGTACTACTTTTTTCGTCCAAGGTCAAGATTATTGTGAAATATTTTGAAAAAAAGCAGCCGGAGCTGTGAATACAATACCGAAAAAATACCAAACATAATGCAAAGGGTTTCTGATCAGTAAATATAGAACCAATTGTCCTTGTGTCAATTTTTCTCACAGAACATAGAATATATTGAAAATAAACAACAAAGGAGATTTTACTATGAGCAAGCAAAGATACTTTTTAGGCGGTACGTCACCTGAGGGCTTCAAATCAAAATTTATCGACCTTATAAAAGACCCCAAATACTATACATATGTACTTAAAGGCGGACCGGGTACGGGAAAATCCACTCTCATGAAAAAAATCGCAGAGGAATTTGACGACTGTAATATTTCAGTTTTCTACTGCTCATCGGACACACGCTCCCTTGATGCTGTGGTTATAGAAGATAAGGGTGTTATTGTGGTGGACGGAACAGCTCCCCATGTTTTTGAAACCATATATCCGGCGGCGTTTCAGGACCTTATTAATTTAGGCGACTGCTGGAACAGAAAGGAGATCGAAAAGCATAAGGATGCCCTAAGGTATACCTTTGACGAAAACCAGAAATACCATGCGAGAACGAAATGCTATGTCGAAGCCCTTTCCTCCCTAAATGATGACATATATGCCATTGGCGAAAGCTGCCTTGAAAAGAAAAAGCTTTCCTCATATATCGGAAGGCTTATGAAAAAGCTCCTCCCAAAATCAGAAACAAACGGCGACGGAAAGCTACAGTTCAGACAGCTGTCCGCCTTTACTGCCGACGGATATATGACTATGCCTGTAGGCGATGACTACTCGGTATACTTCATAAAAGACGACCTTTTCTGCGGCGGTGACTTTTTCCTCAGAAACCTTGCAGACAGCTTTACAAGAAAAGGCTATACGGTATCAGTAAGCGAATGCACTATGCTGCACAGCTTCACCTATGAGCACATGATCGTTGAGGAGTTAAAGCTTGCTTTCCTTACCGGAAACTTTTTCAACAAGCTCTATCTGGAATCCGCAAGCGTCATAAACTTTGCAAGATTCTATGATAAATCCTCTCTTACCGATAAAAAGCAGCGACTGCTGTTTGACAAAAAGGCATCCCTTGAGCTTGCGGACGAGGCAGCAGTTTCTCTCAGCACAGCTCTTGACATTCATGACGAAATGGAGAAATTCTATATCAACGCCATAAGCTTTGATATGCTAAACGAAAAAACTGAAAAGCTTATTGCAGAAATAAAAGAAAAATGATCTGTCAGATGCAGTAAAGCAAGCGCCCCTTTCAAGGCAGAAAGGGGCGCTATTGTGCAGACTTTTAGTTTGAACAGTTATTTTCCATATTCCTCAGCAAGAGCCTTGAATGCCGGCATCGCATTTTCTATAGTTTCAGTAGCAACGCAGTATGAAATACGCACATATCCCGGACAGCCGAAGCCGTTTCCTGAAACCAACAGCAGTTCATGCTTTTTAGCCTTTTCACAGAATGCTTCCGCATCGTCCTCAAGAGCCTTTGTAAACAGATAAAAAGCTCCGTCCGGCTTGACGCATTCATATCCAAGCTCAGTAAGGCCGTTATAGAGAAGATCACGATTCTTTTTGTAAACTGAAATATCGGAGGTCTTGTCAACGCATCTTGCAACCACATGCTGGAACAATGTCGGAGCGCATACATAGCCAAGAGCACGTCCTGCTCCGCATACGGAAGCGTAAACATTCTTGCTGTCGTTTACCTCGTCAGGAACTACGATATAACCGATTCTCTCACCCGGCAGAGAAAGGGATTTACTATATGAATAGCATACTATAGTATTGTTATAGTACTTTGTAACATAAGGAACAACAGTACTGTCATCATAAACAAGCTCACGATACGGCTCATCAGCAATGAGGTATATCTCCCTGTTAAACTCCTTGGATTTTGCATTCAAAATCTCCGCAAGCTTTTTGATAGTATCCTCAGAATACACAACACCTGACGGGTTGTTAGGCGAGTTTATAATAACAGCTCTTGTATTAGCATTGATCGCAGCTTCAAGCTTATCAAAATCTATCTGAAAGCTTTTAGTATCAGCCGGAATAACAGTAAGCTTTCCGCCCTGTCCCTCAGCAAATACCTTGTATTCCGGGAAGTACGGAGCAAATGTGATCACCTCTTCATCCTTTAAGAGCACAGCTCTAAGCGAAATACAAAGTGAAGCGGCAGCTCCGCAGGTCATGTAGATATTATCAGCGCTGAATGCTGTTCCGTGTACAGAGTTAAGGTGCTCTGCAATGGTTTTTCTTACATTGGCATCGCCCTGAGCAGACGAATATCCATGAAGCAGCACTGCGTCCTCATTTTCAAGCAGATCGTTTATAGCTTCTTTTAAGCATTCCGGAGCAGGAATACTTGGGTTTCCTATACTAAAATCAAAAACCTTATCGTCGCCGATTTCAGCCTTTCTCTTTTTTCCATATTCAAAAAGCTCTCTTATAGCTGAACGCGTTGTTCCGAGAGCAAGGGTATCCTTTGGTAACATATGCGCTTCTCCTTTAATTATATTGATTGTTTTTATTTTAACACAATTCCATAAAAAATACAAGACCTGCTGCACGGAAATCAATTTTTGAAACACTATGCGGTGGACTCTGTCCCCCGCACCCCCTGCTAAAGGGACAAAGTCCCTTTAGAATCCCGGTTTCAAATCTATTTTCGTCCCTTAAAGGGACGAAAATAGATTTGGAAGAGAACTAAAAAACTTTTTCTTAGCAAAGGTATGGGAATAGAATACACCAAATTTTAAAAATAGATTTTCGTGGATTATTCATTGAACTATGGCTGAATATATGGTAAAATTATACTAAAGACCAAATTAATTTGTCGTTTACTATAAAGTAACAGATTTAAGGCAACACCGCACAAAGCACACCTGACGGCTTTGCACACATCTTGCTTGCATATTTGTTATGACTTTAAAAGCGGCAGAATGGAGATAATTATGAACTTTCAAAAGGAAATACACGAATACATAATTTCAAAAAAAGACGAAATGATAAAAACTCTGTCGGAGCTTGTTTCAATAAGAAGCGTTAAAGGAAGTCCCAAACTGGAAATGCCTTTCGGAGAAATGCCTGCAAAAGCTCTTGAAAAGGCTCTGAGTATATGCGATAACTCCGGATTCATTACTGAAAACGCTGATAACTATGTCGGCAGCGCTGACCTTAATGCACTTGAACCGGAGCTTGCAGTCCTATGTCATCTTGACGTAGTGCCTGAGGGCAGCGGCTGGAATACCGACCCGTATACCCTTACAGAAATGAATGGAAGGCTTTACGGAAGAGGTGCGATCGACAACAAAGGTCCTGCCGCAGCAGCTATTTATGCAATGAAAGCAATAAAGGAGCTGAACATTCCTGTCAAAAAAGGAGTCAGGCTTATTTTCGGAACGGACGAGGAAAACGGTTCTTCCGACCTTAAATATTACATGTCCGTGAGAAAAATGCCCCCAATGGTCTTCACTCCCGACGGCAGCTATCCTGTTATAAATATTGAAAAGGGTATGATAAGACTCAATATAACCGCAGAGCTTGCACAGGATTCCTGTACAAGAAAAATAATTTCCATAAAAGGCGGAGAAGCAGTAAATGCAGTTGCAGGACACGCTGAGGCTGAGCTTAGCGGCTTTACAGCAGATGAAATTTCTAAGGGACTTAACTTCCCCGACAAAAATATTCAGGTAAGCGTAAGAGAAAACGGCAAAAACTCTATCCTGTCCGTTACCGGAGTATGCGCCCACGCCTCGACCCCTCAGCTTGGTAGCAACGCCATAACCGCTCTTTTAAAGCTTCTGTCGGAGCTGCCTATTGAAAGCATCTCTCAAGTATCACTTATTAACAACCTTTGTACCCTTTATCCTTACGGAGAAACTGACGGAAGCTCCCTTGGGATAAAATGCTCGGACGAACGCTCCGGAGAGCTTACATTAGTACCCGGAGTCATTGATTTCAAAGAAAACAAGCTTGAGCTGAAAAACGATATAAGATTTCCGTTGAGCAACACTTCATCGGAAATAATCTGCAAAGTAAAAGAAAGGCTTTCCGGCTACGGTCTTGATACTGAAATATTAATGCAGGATGAACCTCACTGCACTGATGAAAGCAGCCCTTTTGTACAGACATTATTAAAAGTATACGAAAGCGTGACCGGAGAAAAAGGATCCTGTATTGCGATCGGAGGCGGAACATACGTCCACAATATCCCGGGCGGAGTAGCCTTCGGAGCTGAATTTCCTGGGGAGGAAAATAATATGCACGGTGCAGACGAGTCCATAAGCATTGACAGTCTGCTGAAAACCGCTGAAATCACCGCCTGTGCAATCGCAGAGCTGATAAAATAATAAAACAGACTAACCATGATATAGCCAAATACGTTATCCCCCACCTATCAGTCGGAGATAAAATCTCCAACTGAATAACGGCTTACTATCGTAAGCCGTCCGCTTGTTAAAATAAACAAAAAGCAGATGCATTTTCGCATCTGCTTTTCTATATAAAAATCAAGCAACTAACGGATTATCCCCGTAAAACACCGCATTTCTAATGGATTTATAACCCTAATTACTACTTAT
>CANPXN010000012.1 GCA_947586185.1 uncultured Clostridia bacterium | reverse complement strand
TGTCACCCGGACTGGACCGGCAAATTCAATGCGGCCACATACAACAGCCTTGTGGAGCTTTGCGCTCAGCTGTGTAAGAAGTATAAGCTTGACCCTATAAAGGGAGGACTTATAAGGCATTTTGACGTTACCGGAAAGATATGCCCTAAGTGGTTTGTACCGAAAAGCAAGGGCGGATCGGACAGTAACACAGCTGTAAACTGGGAAAAGTTCAAAAAGGACGTTAAGGCGAAAATGTCTGGAGCTGTAAGCACATCCGGTAAGGCTCAGGCAGGCTCTGTAAGCTCTTTTAAGCCATACAAGGTCAAGGTGGTATGTAATGAGCTGAATGTCCGCAAAACGCCTAAATGGACAAACTCTGACGTTGTAACAACAGTGCATAAGAACGAGGTTTATACTATTGTCGGGGAGAAGGTACTTGAGGGTACTAAGTTCGGCAAGCTGAAAAGCGGAGCCGGGTATATATCCCTTGGGGGTAAGTATGTGAAGAAGGTGTAAAGTTTAAACGGCAGGGAATATGATATCATAATTTTTCGGCAATATAACTAAAGATTTGTAGGTAACATATAGGTATCAATTATTTCAAATACTCAATAACTACGGTATTTATCAAATAGTTTAGTTGCGGTTGAAGAGACTATGAAAGGCTAATTTACGCCGTTTGGTTGAAATTTAGCCTAATAAAGCAAATCAAAAATTGATATCATTTCCCGAATTGATACCAAATTGATATCGTTTGATGTCATTTGATATCAATTCGGGTTTTCTATCTTTCTGTGATATCAAAATAAAGTATAAGATTTATATAACTCAAAAATAACATCTGCTTTAGTGACTGATGTATAACTTTATAATTTTTCGAGGAAATTGAAACAAACATTATTAAAAAAATCAACCCCAACATTAATGCTTTAATACAAGAAAAGGTGAATTCTATGTTCTACTTAATTATTACAGGTACAATAATAATGCTGTTATTTGCAATTATAGGAATAATTGCCTTAGTGTATATGTGCGCATTTCTGCAGACGATACTGCCTTTCAGAAAAGATTACAAGGAAACTGAAGCTGAGGTCGTTGACTTTAAAGTAGCGATGGGAGAAATGGGTGTGGAAAATTTCTATAGTTCACCTATATTAAAATATTATAATCTATACAAAGGAGAATTTGTCACAAAAGAATTTATAAATTCCGGAATACACTATGTAAAAGCAAATACGCCTAAAAGACAGTATGAAAATGCTGTTGATATAGGAGATAAAGTCACTATTGAATATACAAAGCACTTTGAAAGAGTAAAGGATAAGCGGTATACTTCTGAAAAGAAGTATAAATTATCACGATATCTTGTTCCTGTTATTATATGCTTTTCCTGTTCAGCAGTTGGTTTTATCTTGCTTATTGTCGGACTTTTTTGGGGGAAATGATATAGCTCAACTATTAATAATGGTATATAATATTGTAAAGTGTGGAAAAAAGAACTTAATGAAAAAAGCTGCCGGAGTAAAACTCCCGGCAATTTTTGTAATCAGAGCTGATCTCTGAAAGCATGTTTCAGGAAGCGCATGAACGTGATGAAAATGAACTGCCCGGACTTGATAAATTAGAATAAGGATAGAAAATTTTATGAGTATGTTCACTATTAAATTAGCCGATAAAATTATAGAAATCTCAGCCCTGCATGACTGTGTAAAAGAATATTGCAAGGATTATCTGACAACAGATAAATCTGACTTTGCCGTTGAGATTACACAGGCTGATATTGATTACGAGAGAGAAAAGTCACGTAAGGAGGATATAAAAGAGGGCATTCCTGTCCGACAATTCCCTGATGATTACCTTGAAACATTGGCAGTCTATCGTAAAATTGCGGAGATGATGATTGAATATGATACGCTTTTGTTTCACGGATCTGTTATTGCTGTTGATGGCATGGGCTATCTCTTTACGGCAAGATCAGGAACAGGAAAATCCACCCATACAAGGCTATGGAAGGAGCTTTTCGGTGAACGTGCGGTCATGATAAATGACGATAAGCCGTTGATTTGTGTTTCAGAAAATGGTATAATGGTCTACGGTACTCCATGGAACGGTAAGCACAGGCTCAGCACAAATACAAGCGTTCCACTGAAAGCATTATGTATTTTGGAACGCTCTGAAGAAAATCACATTGAAGAAATTACCGCAAAACAAGCGTACAATATGCTTGTACAGCAGGTGCACAAACCAAACAGTGGTGTAAAACTCATAAAAACATTGCAGCTTATAGACAGACTGACGGATAGGGTAAAACTGTATCGTCTTGGCTGTAATATGGACATTTCTACGGCAAAAATCGCTTATGATGCAATGAAAGGATAAATTTATGAAGCTTAAAAATACATATATTACTCATAAGAATAAGGACGATTATATGATGATGGATGCATCGGGAAAATTTGCCGGAATTATTCACAGCAATGCAACAGCCGCATTTATTGTGGATTGCCTTAGAACTGAAACCACAAAGGAAGAGATCGTGCAAAAAATGCTTGAAAAATATGACGCTTCTGAAAGTGAAATTGCAAAAAGTGTTGATATGATAATTGAAAAACTGAAAAGCATAGGTGCAATTGATGAGTAAATCCACCTTTGAGGAAGAAATCCGGCAGAGAGGTCAGCTCATATATAGGAATGTAGGCGACAGTATGTTGCCTTTTATTAAGCAGGGCAGGGATGTACTTGTAATATCCAAGGTCAATGGCAAGCTTAAGCGTTATGATGTGCCTTTGTACAAGCGTGACAGCGGTCAGTACGTTCTGCACCGTGTACTGAAAGTACGTGATAAGACTTATGTTATCTGCGGTGATAACCGTTGGCAGAGAGAATACGGTATTATGGACAGACACATTATCGGAGTTCTTACAGCAGTGATTCGTGACGGCAAGGAAATTCCTGTTACTGATTGGAAGTATCGTATATATGTGCATTTATGGTGTGATTTCTTTTATGTGAGGGCATTTGTTCTGCGGACAAAAAATTTTCTGAAAAGGCGGCTGAAATGAAGAAATCTGCACTAAAATGGCTCAGTAACGTTATTGGTAAAAAGAAAATATATATTGTTATTCTGCTTTTGATCCAGGCAACTCTTGGGGCAAGCAGCGTTTTTTATGCACTTCTTCTGCGTAATGTCATTGATAGTGCAGCTGTAAAGAATAGCCGAGGCTTTATTTTTTTCCTTGCAGGAATAATTCTGCTGACGGCAGGACAAATCACACTCAGAGCTGTGGTGCGCCATTTAGAGGAGCTTTCACGTTCGGCTTATGAAAATATGCTGAAAGTCAGGCTCTTTTCAAATCTGCTGAAAAAGGACTATGCAAGCGTAACTGCAATCCATTCGGGCGAATGGATGAACCGTCTGACCAACGACACCGCAGTTTGTGCTAATGGACTTGTTGATATTTTTCCGGGCATTGTGGGAATGCTCGTAAAAATGTGCGGTGCTGTGGTAATGATACTGGCGCTTGAACCGAAATTTGCATATATCCTTGTTCCGGGCGGCGTTGCTTTGCTTCTTCTAACATACGCATTCAGAAAGATTTTGAAACGTCTGCATAAAAATATTCAGGAAAAGGACGGCAGCCTTCGTGTGTTTTTGCAGGAGAACCTTGGCAGTCTGCTGGTAGTACGTTCCTTTGCTGCCGAAAAGCAGACGGAAACGGGCGCACAAAATAAAATGGCAGAGCATCAGTCAGCAAGAATGAAACGTAATCGTTTTTCCAATATCTGCAATATCGGCTTTGCAGGTGCGATGAACGGGATGTATCTGCTTGGCATTGCATATGGCGGATATGGTATTATAAGCGGCAGGGTAAGCTATGGAACGTTAATGGCTATACTACAGCTTATATCCCAGATTCAATCTCCCTTTGCCAATATCACAGGTTATCTGCCGAAATTTTATGCCATGATAGCAAGTGCGGAAAGACTGATCGAAGCTGAAAACTTTGCGGATGATTGTATCGGTGATGCGAAATCAAATGAAGAAATACATAATTTCTACGAAAAGGATTTTGAAGCCATAGGCTTTGAAAATGTAGATTTTACCTACCTTCCGCCTATTAAAGAAGTAAGGGATGTGAAAAATTCTAATCCTGTAGTGCTCAATGGCATTACCCTTGAAATACGAAAGGGAGAATATGCTGCTTTTACAGGGCATTCCGGCTGCGGCAAGTCTACGCTTCTTAAGCTTATGATGTGTCTTTATCCTATTGACAGTGGCGAAAGATACATAAGGGGAAAAGTAAAGCTACCGCTTACAAGTCGGTGGCACAGGCTTTTCGCCTACGTTCCGCAGGGAAATCATCTGATGAGCGGTACTGTAAGAGAAATTGTTTCGTTTTCGGATAAGCAGCAAATGCACGATGAAGAACGGATATGGAATGCATTGAAAATTGCCTGTGCAGATGATTTTATAACGGAGCTTGAAAACGGCATTGATACAAGGCTGGGGGAGCGTGGTCAGGGACTTTCTGAGGGACAAATGCAGAGAATCGCTATTGCGAGGGCGATCTTCTCTGATAATCCGATATTGCTCCTTGATGAGGCAACAAGCGCACTGGATGAAAAAACTGAAAAACAGCTTATCGAAAATCTGAGAACTATGACGGACAAGACTGTGATCATCGTCACACACAGACCTGCTGCACTGGAAATATGCGATAAGATACTGGAATTTACTGAGAATGGTATAGAATGGAGAAACCATGAATAAAGCGTTTTATGACTTGATTTATCTTTGCAGCTGTGCTGTGAACGAGGTTCAGCCTGATGCAAATAAAGTATGTGAAATGGATACGGAACAGCTGTACAAACTCAGTAAATTTCACACGCTCACAGCAATAACGGCTTTTGCTCTGGAAAGCTGCGGAATGGAAAATAATGAATTTAAGCAGGCGAAAGAAAAAGCGATCCGCAAAAATATGTTTCTGGATAGCGAACGTATGAAGCTTTTCACTCACTTTGAGCAGAACGGAATATGGTATATGCCGCTGAAAGGCAGTATCTTGAAAGATTTGTATCCCAAATACGGTATGCGTCAGATGGCGGATAATGACATATTGTTTGATTCAAAATATAGAAGTACGGTCAAAGATTATTTTCATGCGAACGGCTATAAGGTCGTAAGCTATGCTCATGAAAACCATGACGTTTATGAAAAACCTCCTGTTTTGAATTTTGAGATGCACACTTCTCTTTTTGTTAAACATCATGATAAAGAGTGGTGGGAATATTATGGCGATATAAAATCAAAGCTTGTAATAGATGAGGACAGCAATTTCGGATATCATTTTTCTGATGAGGATTTCTACATATACATTACAACCCACGAATACAAGCATTATGCCGAAGGGGGAACAGGACTGCGCTCATTGCTGGACTGCTATGTTTTTCTGAGGAAAAAGAGCGAAACGCTGGGCTGGGAATATATTGAAGCGGAATGTGAGAAGCTTGGCATTGCCGATTTTGAAAAGCAGAGCCGTGCGCTTGCAGAAAAGGTTTTTGGCACCGGGGAAAAAGCAGAACTCACCGAAGAAGATAAACAGATGCTTGAAAAATATCTGTACTCAGGCACTTATGGTACGCTTGAAAAATTAATAAGCTCAAGAATGGAAAAGTATGCCGAAAAGACGGGCAAAGCTTCAAAAATCAGCTATGCATTAAACAGGCTCTTTCCGGATAAAGAATGGTACGAAGCCTACAAACCGTTCTACAATAGGCATCCATATCTCAAACCGTTTTTTGTGATATTCAGGCTTTTCAGGGGTGTATTTTTTAGGCGGAATAAAGTTACGGCGGAATTTAGAGTGCTGCGGAAATGAAAAAATCAGATTTTTATTCGTCAATCTGATGTTTGTGTAGATTATCACTTGACAACATGTAAATTTATGTAGTATAATGTTAAATATGTTTCCAAAAAACAGGCAGGAGGAAATTTATGAAAAGTAAACGATTTGGCATTTTGAACAACGAGGGGGGGCATAAACGGTTACGTTTATGTAAATTGCACAAACATGCGATTGCAGTCCTATCTGCGGCGGCAATGCTCTTTACTGTGGCAGCGTTTCCGTCAGACAATGCATTTGATTTAGGTGCAGAAATTACAGTAGGTGCAGTTGATTCTACAAATTCAACTGACGTTACAACTACAAACCAATTTGAAGGTTCAATTGATTTGACAAGCGAGTTTACAAACACAAACGGAGTAAGCTATGACAGTGAAGCAAAAGTACTTACGCTTGATAATGTAACTGTTTCAAATAATACCGGCAACAGCAGTCTGCGTGCTATAGAATTTGAAGGTGATATGACAATAGCGATAAAAGGTACATGTAAGATAGAAGGGTTTTATGCTATATACAGTGAAAATGTAGATGTAACTATAAAATCGGCTGATAATGGCGGAGATATGCTGTATGTATCAGACTGCGATTGTCTTGTAGCAACCACTAATAATCTTACGCTTTTGGGAGTTAATCTTAGGAGTACAACAAACAATGGATTTATTGCAGATAATGTCATTACAGTTGAATCCTGTAATATGGAAATAAATGTTATTGCGGAGGGATCAGCATTTTCAGCGCTATACGCAAACGGTGGTATTTCCATTACTAACAGTAGGGTAGAAGCTTCTATGAAAAAATATGATAACGGTATTCTTGTACCGTTTGAATATCCGGCAATTGCTGCTGTGGGAATTGGCAAGGAATCCACATTCTGTACAATTAAAGACAGCAACTTGTCTTTGTCCAGTGCTTCCAGCGGAATTAACGTTGGCTGCTATTTCAACAATGGATACATACATGGAAGTACAACTATTACCGGTTCAATTATAAATTTTGATTGTAAAAGCGGAATAAAGGCATATCTCGGCGGACCAAATGATTATCGCCTTAAAATTGACCAGAATTCCTTTCTTATGTCTAAAGATCAAAGTATTTTTATGATAGAAGATCCTATAATGAATAACAAAGTCTTGATTAACGAGGGAGCAACGATCCAAGGTATTATAAGTTCAGCACCTGGCCGAATCGAGATTTGTTCAGATATGACTTGGACTGAGGATTATACAATTCCTGATAACACTGCACTTGTTGTGAGATCGGGTGCTGTGCTGACTTTACAAAACGGCGCAAAAATAATCAAGGGAACAGGTTCAACTATTAGTAACCAAGGAACAATAAAAGCTGGCTGTAACACAACATTAACTGTTGATATAGGGAACCCTGCCAATATAGCAGACCATGTCTACGACAGCGGCGTATGCACAGCCTGCGGCTCATACGAGGACGGAATAGGCGCACAATTGGCAGGCTACTCTCTTAGTCTGGGTGGCAATATTGGCGTTAATTTCTATATGGGTCTTGACGAGAGTGTGATTGCAGATAAGGATGCATACATGCAGTTCACTCTTCCGAATGGTGATACTCCACAAGTGAAGGTAAGCGATGCTAAGACCGACATGGTAAACGGAAAGACATATCACGTGTTCTCCTGCGAGGTTGCTGCAAAGGAAATGGCCGACGATATAACAGCACAGATCGTTCTTGGTAACGGTACAAAAGGAACAGTTTATACCTACTCTGTTAGAGAATATGCCTCTTACATTATTCAAGATATTAATATGGATCGCGAACCAATAAGAAAAGCTTTCGTTGCATATATGCTGTTTTATGGCAATTATGCAAAGGCATATTTCAGCGGTTCAACAATTAAGGAAAACGAAGGAATGAAAAATGTCACAGCTGAAAATGTGTCCGCATATAAAAAGGTTGAAACAGGCACGCTGCCTGCTGGTATTACCTATTACGGTTCAAGCCTTTTACTGGAGTCCGAAACGACATTGCGTCATTACTTCAAAGTGGCAAAGGGAACGGATGTAAGCGGATACAACTTCACGGGAAATAAAGGTGATTGCTATTATATAGACATTGCGAATATTTCTGCATCAAACCTTGATACAGCCCAGGAAGTTTCAATTGGCGACTATAAAATTTCATATAGTCCGATGAGTTATGTTTATTCGGTATTGAGTAATGATAATGCAAGTGAAAGTTTGAAAAACCTTTGCAAATCTCTGTATTTATATGGCGATGCGGCAAATAAATATGTTAGTGCTTACAGTTAAAGGGGGATGATTTTGATGAAAGAAAAATACACAGCACCGGAAATGGAAATAGTTGAGTTCGATTGCGAGGACGTAATTACCACAAGTGGCGATATTCAATTTACTCCAGACGATAACGAAACCGAAATCCAGTAAAAAAATGAAAATAAGATAAACGGACGTCGTGCAAAGCGGCGTCTGTTTCCATAACAAGGAGTATTTATGAAGAAAATATATGTTATTTTTATTGCATCAGCGCTTATGCTTACAGGATGCAGCGATAAACCGGATAAAGAATCAGAAAGCAGTTCTGATATGTCTGCTGCTGTCGTAACAAAAGTTTCTGATGAGGGGTTTGAAAACGAATTGGAAGATAAGAAAGATTCCGAAACTCTGTTGGGAACTTCTAAAAAAGAATATATAGTTAAAAGTACAACAACTGTTGTTGTTTTTGAGGAAAAATCAGGACATGTTACTACAGTTCCAGCTGAAAATAAAAATCATGGAAACGCTTCTTCGGGATATGCTAAACAGGAAGAACTGCCGGTAATGAACGATGAAGGTCAGAAATCCAAATCGGAGGTTACTACTGCTACATTTGAAAGCTCCAAAGTTCATACAACTTCAACAACTACTGCTGTTACTAAAGATGATATAATTGAACTGCCATTTGTGCCTGCAGAATAATTCCTGACCGGTATATATAATTGTGGCTCTTTCCTGAATTTTGCATAAACAAAATTTGAGAAAGAGCCATTGCTTTATAAAGATATATATTTATGATTCTTACATATTCACTAACTATAGCATTTAAACATATGGTGAACATAAAGCCGATTCATAATAATTTTCACATTGCATCTTTCATTGATTTTACAAATTCCTTAACATGTTCAGGAGCGTCTTTACCATACTTTGCAATAATTTTTACAATCGCAGAGCCGACAATTGCTCCATCAGAAACGGATGCCATTTTTGTTGCCTGCTGAGGAGTAGATATCCCGAAGCCGACTGCACATGGTACAGATGTGTTTTCCCTTATAACCTTAGTGATAGATGCAATATCCGTAGTGATTTCGCTTCTTGTTCCGGTAACGCCAAGGCTTGATATTATGTATATAAAGCCGGAGGCCTCCTTTGCAATCATAGCAATACGGTTTTCGGATGTCGGTGCAATAAAGGAAATTAGATCAACACCGTATTTTTTGCATAGCGGTTGAAACTCTTCTTTTTCTTCAAAAGGGAGGTCAGGAATTATCATTCCGTCAATTCCGATTTCAGAACATGTTTTTATAAATTTTTCAGCTCCATATGAAAATACAACGTTTGCATAGGTCATGAATACCATAGGAGTAAAAAGGTCTTTTCTTAATTCACGGACGAGGTCCATAACCTTATCTGTAGTGGTGCCGGCTGAAAGAGCACGAAGACTTGCTTCCTGAATCACAGGACCTTCTGCGGTAGGGTCTGAAAAGGGAATGCCAAGCTCGATCAGGTCTGCGCCTGCCTGTGCCATTGAACGAATTATTTTTGCGGAGGTTTCAAGGTCCGGGTCACCGCAGGTTATAAAAGGTATAAACGCTTTACCATTTTCAAATGCTTTAGAAATATTACTCATAGATGTTCTCTCCTCTGTATCTTGCAATTGCAGCGCAGTCCTTATCGCCTCTGCCGGAAATGGTTATTACGATCACTTTGTCCTTTGAAAGCTCCGGTGCAAGCTTCATTGCATGTGCAACGGCATGTGCGCTTTCGATAGCAGGGATTATTCCCTCAGTTCTGCTCAGATATTCAAAGGCGTTAACTGCCTCTTCGTCAGTTACTGCAACGTATTCTGCACGTCCGGTATCGTGAAGATATGCGTGTTCCGGACCTATTCCCGGATAGTCAAGTCCTGCTGAAATTGAGTATACCGGAGCGATCTGACCATATTCATTCTGGCAGAAATAGGATTTCATGCCGTGGAATATGCCAAGTCTTCCTGTATTTATTGTAGCTGCGGTTTCAAAGGTGTCAATACCTCTTCCGGCTGCCTCGCAGCCTATAAGCCTAACGTCCTTGTCTTCGATAAAATTGTAAAATGAACCCATTGCATTACTTCCGCCGCCAACGCATGCTAAAACAGCGTCAGGAAGTCTTCCTTCCTTTTCAAGAATCTGTTCTTTTATTTCCTTAGAAATAAAAGATTGAAAATCACGGACAATTGTCGGGAAGGGATGAGGTCCCATAACAGAACCAAGACAGTAATGTGTATCGTCAATTCGGCTGGTCCATTCACGCATAGCTGCGGACACAGCATCCTTTAGTGTAGCCGTACCGGAAGTTACCGGAATAACCTCTGCGCCTAAAAGTCGCATTCTGTAAACATTCAGTGCCTGACGGATCGTATCCTCCTTGCCCATGAAAACAACGCATTCCATACCCATAAGCGCCGCAGCCGTAGCTGTTGCAACGCCATGCTGTCCTGCACCTGTTTCTGCAATAAGACGGGTTTTGCCCATTTTTTTAGCAAGGAGTGCCTGACCCAGTACATTGTTGATTTTGTGTGAGCCGGTGTGATTCAGATCCTCACGTTTGAGATAAATTTTAGCTCCACCAAGGTCCTTTGTCATTTTTTCCGCATAGTAAAGTCTGCTCGGACGTCCTGCATATTCGTTCAAAAGCGCTGTAAGCTCTTTGTTGAACTCAGGATCGTTCTTGTAATGGACATAAGCTTCTTCAAGCTCTATAACGGCGTTCATAAGAGTTTCCGGTATATACTGACCGCCATGAACTCCGAAACGTCCTCTTGATTTATTCATATCTATCTCCAATCTGCCGTTAACAGTTACGGCGCAATTTTTCTTATAATATCTGTAAAGGCTTTCATTTTTGAAAGGTCCTTTTTCCCATTCGTTTCAACCCCTGAGCTTACGTCCACAGCATAGGGTTCTATAGTAAGAGCCTCTTTAATATTTTCAGCAGAAAGTCCTCCTGCAAGGAAAAACGGACGGTTCATTCCTTTTATAAGCGTCCAGTCAAAGCTCTGACCGCTACCGGGAGATTTATTGTCAAGCATAATATAGTCGGCAGATGAGGAACACGCTTTTTCGACGTCTTCTTTGCATGTAATGCTGAAAGCCTTGATTATCGGAAGCTTTAGCTGCTTTTTTAAATTGAGGATAAAATTTTCGTCCTCACTTCCATGAAGCTGAATAGCTTCGATTATTTTTTTATCTGCAATAGCTTTTATATATTCCATGTCCTGATTTAAAAATACGCCTACAGGAATTATTTCTGATCTCAGTTTGCTTTTTAAAACCAAAGCTTCCTGCATAGAAACAGTACGTGCTCTGTTTAGAGCAAATATAAATCCGATATAGTCTGGAAATACGGTATTTGCATATTCAATATCTTCCGTCCGACAAAGACCGCATATTTTTATTTTAGCCATTTTCTTTACCTCTGAGAGAATCAAGCATAGCCTTTTTGTTATCGGCTTTCATAAGAGTTTCTCCAATTAAGACCGCATTGACTCCGGCTTTTCTGAGAGTATTAATATCACTGGCAGTTTTTATTCCGCTTTCAGCTACAAACAATACTGAGTCGGGAACAAGACTGCGAAGTCTTTGACTATTTCCTACATCAACAGTAAAGTCCCTTAGGTTTCTGTTATTGACACCAATAATTCTGGCACCAGCTTTAAGTGCAGAATATATTTCGTCCTCATTGTGAGCCTCTACAAGAGCTGAGAGTCCAAGGCTGTCGCATATTTTAATGTATTCCTTGATACGGCTTTCCTCTAAAATTGAGCATATGAGAAGTACTGCCGATGCTCCCAGTGTTTTGGCTTCATATATCATATATTCATCAACAACAAAGTCTTTTCTAATGCACGGTATTGAAACTTTTTCTGAGATCTCCTTCAAATACTCGTTCCTGCCTAAAAACCATTCCGGTTCAGTGAGCACTGAAATGCATGCCGCACCTGCATTTTCATATTCCTTTGCGATTTCAAGATAAGGAAAGTCTTCTGCAATTATGCCCTTTGACGGAGATGCCTTTTTGCATTCACATATGAAGCTGATGTCACTTCCGGAAAGAGCCTTTTCAAATGCGAAAGGGGAGGGTGTTTCACAGGACAGCGCAAGTTTTTTTATTTCTTCAGCAGGAACATTTTTTTTTGCTTTTTCCACACGGATTATAGTATGGTCTGCAATAGTTTTAAGTATATCGGTCATAAAATCCCCCTAAGCATTGGATGCTGTTCTGAATTGTTCAAGCTTCTCCATTGCCTTTCCGGAATCTATTATTTCACCTGCAAGTTTAATGCCCTCAGCAATTGAAGCAGCTTTACCTGCTATATATAGTCCGGCGCCGGAATTCATAAGAATAGCGTTTCTTTTTGGGCCTTTCTCGCCGTTTAGTATTGATATGGCGATATCAGCGTTTTCCTTAGGGTTGCCGCCTTTTAAGTCTTCAGGAGTGCATCTTTCGATACCATAGTCCTCCGGAGCGATCACATAACTTTTATAGCTGCCGTTGTCAAACTCGCATACAGTAGTTGGAGCACATACAGATATTTCATCAAGCTTGTTCTGACCGTATACAACCATGCCTTTTTTAACGCCAAGGCTTGAAAGAACCTTTGCAAGAGGCTCTGTTAGTATTTCATCATAAACGCCAAGGAGCTGCATAGTTGGATGAGCCGGATTTGTAAGAGGACCTAAGATATTGAAAACTGTACGAATTCCAAGCTCTTTGCGTATTGAACCTACATATTTCATTGATGTATGGTAGGTCTGTGCAAAGAAGAAACATATGCCGATGCTCTCAAGGAGAGAAACGCATTTTTCAGGTTCGAGCCTTATGTTTACACCAAGAGCCTCAAGGCAGTCCGCAGCGCCGCAGTTTGAGGATGCCGCACGATTTCCGTGCTTTGCGACTTTTACGCCTGCTGCCGCCATAATGATCGCTGAAATTGTTGATATGTTAAAGCTTCCTGCATTATCTCCGCCTGTTCCCACGATCTCAAAAACATCCATATTGTGTTCAACTTTAAGAGCATGGTCACGCATAGCTGCGGCACAGCCGGAAATTTCGTCAATGGTTTCTGCCCTTGTGCTTTTTGTTGACAGCGCTGCAAGGAAGGCGGCGTTCTGTACCTGAGATGTTTTGCCGCTCATGATCTCATTCATTACCTCGTATGCCTCGTCATAGGACAAGTCCTTTTTATCTACAATATCTTTTATAGCCTTTTCAATCATTGTTATTACCTCCATTTAATGTTTTAAGAAAACTTCTGAGCATAGTAGGTCCATCCGGTGTTAAAACTGATTCAGGGTGGAACTGAACTCCGTAAACCTCGTATTCGCTGTGCTTTACAGCCATGACCTCTCCGTCCTCGGTTTCGGCTGTTATTTTAAGACAATCCGGAAGAGTATCCTTTACAACAGCAAGTGAATGATAACGAGCAACAGGGAATTTTTCAGGACAGTTTTCAAAGAGTACACATTTTTTATCCGCTGTTACCTCAGACTGTTTACCGTGCATAAGCTGTTTTGCATATGAAATAGTCGCTCCGTATGCTTCGCATATTGACTGATGTCCAAGGCATACTCCAAGGATCGGTATCTTTCCTCCCAGCTGCTTTACAGTATCTATGCAAACCCCTGCGTCGCACGGACGTCCCGGACCGGGTGAAAGAATGATTGCGTCCGGATCAAGGGCTTCTATTTCTGAAACAGTCATTTCATCATTTCTTATGACCTTTATATCCTGACGTATTGAGCCTATAAGCTGATAAAGGTTATATGAAAAACTATCATAATTGTCGATCAACAGAATCATTTGTCTACCTCCCCGGCATTTTTAAGAGCGTTAACAACTGCCGCTGCTTTGTTTATGCACTCCTGACATTCGTTTTCCGGAACAGAATCAGCAACGATTCCAGCTCCGCTTCGTACAAATACCTTTCCGTTCTTTTTGTATGCAATTCTTATAGCAATACATGTGTCCATATTTCCGGTAAAGTCAAGATAACCTATTGCTCCGCCGTAAATTCCACGCTTGTTCTTTTCAAGGTCATTTATCAGCTGGCATGCCTTTATTTTTGGTGCTCCTGAAAGAGTTCCTGCCGGAAGAACAGAACGCAAAGCGTCAACAGCGTCCTTATCCTTTGCGATCTCACCTCTGACTGTTGAGCCTATATGCATTACGTGGGAATATCTTTCAATACAGTGGTATTTTTCAACACATACAGTACCAAATTCGCTTACCCTGCCTATATCATTTCTTCCTAAGTCTACAAGCATGTTATGCTCTGCCAGCTCTTTCGGATCAGCAAGGAGCTCCTCCTCAAGCCTTTTGTCCTCAGCCTCTGTCTTTCCTCTTGGACGTGTTCCTGCAAGAGGGAAGGTGTGAAGAACTCCGTTCTCAAGCTTTACAAGTGTTTCTGGTGAGGCGCCGGCGACCTCCATATCCGAGCTTGAAAAATAGAACATATAAGGCGATGGGTTTACGGTTCGGAGTATCCTGTAAGTATTAAGAAGACTTCCTTCAAAATCTGCTTCCAGTCTGTTTGAAAGAACTATCTGGAAAATATCCCCCTCATATATGTGCCTCTTTGCCTTGTTTACCATTTCGCAGTAAACGTCCTTATCAAATATAGGCTTAAAGTCTGAACGGAGGGTTCCGGCAGGTTCATTTTTAGGCGTTCCGTTTCTTATAAGCTCCTCAAGCATTTTAAGCTCAAGCTTAGCACGATTGTATTCGCTTTCATAATCTTTAAGTGAGATATTTACTATAAGGACGATTTTTTGACGGAAGTTATCAAATGCAATGACCTTGTCGAACAGCATAAGGTCAACATCCTTGAACTGCTCGGTATCAGGAGCGTCAAAATTCAGAGTTGGTTCTGAATATTTCAGATAGTCATAGGAAAAATAACCTACAAGACCTCCGGTAAAAGGCGGAAGCCATTCAAATCGAGGACTTTTGTAATCGCTTAGAATCTGCCTTATATACTTATCAGGATTTTCACCCGTAAAGCTAAGTGAGCCTACTTTAACATTCCCGTCGTGACATGTTATTTCAAGCTTTGGATCAAATCCTAAAAATGTGTATCTGCCCCATTTTTCATGATCTGAAACTGATTCCAGAATGTAGCAATGACTGGACACATTTTTGAGTATCCTTAGAACCTCGATAGGTGTTTTTACATCTGAAAGGATTTCAGCGCTTACAGGAACGGTTTTGTATTCATTTTCCTCAGCAAGCTTTTTAACAGTTTCAAGTTCTGGTTTCATAGTACTTTTCCTCCCTACTGTCAGGGTACAAAAAAAGTCCCTGACAGAAAATAAATTCTGTCAAGGACGAATAATCAAATATCCGCGGTACCACCTTGATTTACGGCACAAGCCGTACACTTGAATCAGGATACTAACATATCCCTTGGCAGTTAACGCATGCCTTAACGTCGTATATACTAAGCGCAAAGCGCCTTTTGATACGCCCTCCTCGGTCCATTTGACAGCTTGTTTTCCACCTGACTCTCAGCGCCGCAGGTTCTCTGTGGGAGCATTACTGCCGTTATCTCCGAATCATCGGTTTTTACTAAATTTAATATATCACAATACATTTTATTTGTCAAGAGTTTTTTGAAAAATTTTTCATGTGCATAAATTCCGAATAACTTATGATGTAAATGAAATAATATTTAAGGCAACACCGCACAAAGCACGCCTTACGGCTTTGCGCACATCTTGCTTGCATATTTTCCGTCATATCACACAAAAGTCTCTTGACATACGCCAGTATGCCTGCGAGCTTTTTATGCAATCTGACGAAAAATCCGACTGCGCAATATGCACACAATCTTTGTGCGGTGTTGCCTCTAAGCAGGAGGGGAATAAAATGAATTCGATCTGGAATGATACTGTAAAGCTTTCGGAGTTTTCAACTCTTGAAGGAAATGTAAGAACGGACGTTTTGATTATAGGCGGAGGTCTGTCCGGTATTCTTACTGCGTATATGCTGAAAAGTAAGGGTGTTGACTGCATACTTGTGGAAAAGGACAGAATATGCAGTGGTACGACCGGAAACACAACTGCAAAGATAACCTATCAGCATGGACTTATATACAGTAAGCTCAGTAAAAGCTATGGAACTAAGACAGCTGCGCTATATCTTAAAGCCAATAAAGCTGCCTTTGATGAATATGCCGCTTTATGCAAAGATATTGAATGCGACTATGAGTTAAAGGATAATTTTGTCTATTCGCTGAGCAACAGAGCTATACTTGAAGCAGAGCTTGATGCTCTTGAAAAAATCGGTTATAAAGCAGAATTTTGTCAGGAAACGCCTCTGCCGTTTAAAATTGCCGGAGCTGTAATGTTTCCGGGTCAGGCACAGTTTAATCCCCTTAAATTCGTTTCCGGAATTGTTTCTAAGCTTAATATATACGAAAATACTTTCGTTCGTGAAATGAAAGGGAATACAGCTGTTACGGACAGGGGAGAAGTGTATGCGGATAAGATTATTGTTACAACGCATTTTCCTTTTATAAATAAGCATGGATTTTATTTTCTCAAGCTTTATCAGCATCGTTCATATGCTATTTCCCTCGAAAATGCTCAGGATGTCGGCGGAATGTATGTAGACGAAAGCAAAACCGGCTATTCATTCAGAAATTATGGGAACAAGCTAATTCTTGGAGGAGGCTCCCATCGAACCGGCAAAAAAGGCGGATGCTGGCAGGAGCTGAGAAGCTTTGCAGAAAAGCACTATCCCGGAGCAGAGGAAACAGCATGCTGGGCTACTCAGGACTGCATGAGTCTTGACGGTATGCCTTATATTGGCAGATATTCTTCACGCACAAATGATTTATATGTTTCAAGCGGCTTCAACAAGTGGGGAATGACTGGAGCAATGCTTTCATCAATGATTTTAAGTGATGCAGTTATAGGCAGGAAAAATGAATTTGCTGAAATATTCGATCCATCAAGGAGTATCATGACACCTCAGCTTGCAGTAAACTGCTTTGAAGCTGTTAAGGGGATTCTTACCCCGACAATCAGAAGATGCCCGCATCTTGGGTGTGCATTAAAGTGGAACAGCGCTGAGCATTCCTGGGACTGTTCCTGTCATGGCTCACGTTTTGCAGAAAACGGGAGAGTGATAGATAATCCGGCAAACGGCGATATGAATTAAATCTATAATTGATGAATGATAACCGGTCGAGTCAAAAAGAAAACGGATACCACAAAAGTGATATCCGAATTGTCTGTGCGGTCACGCACATGGTGCGCTTAACAGGATTTGAACCTGCGGCACGCAGCGTCGGAGGCTGCTGCTCTATCCAGCTGAGCTATAAGCGCAAATATATTACTAAAAAATTATAGCACATTATCTTGAAATTTTCAAGTATCTATGCTATAATAATAAAGTATTTTTTAAACTTACTATTTGATAGGTTTGAGGTGTAGTTTTGAACGATTATATTTATATTCTTGTATGTCAGACTGGCACACGTATAGCAAGTATATTAAAGTTCTTTACAAGGAAACCGTATAATCACGTTTCAATATCTTGCGATTGCCATTTGAACGAAATGTATAGTTTTTGCAGAAATAATCCCCGTCATCCTTTGCCAGCCACATTTAACAGGGAAGTAATTGGGAAGGGAACTCTTGGAAAATTTAATAATATACCTTGCGAGGTTTATAGAATACCGGTTACATACGAACAGAAAAAACTTTTTATGAAAAATTTGGAGCACTTTAAAACAAACCGTCAGTATTATTCGTATAACTGTATAGGCCTGGGATTGATGCTCTTCCATATTAGATATAAAAGAAAAAATAAATTTGTCTGTTCTCAGTTTGTAGGGCATATCATGGAAAAGTCCGGAATAAATTTGAATATAAAAAAGCCGGTATGCCTTCAGACTCCAGAGGATTTCAGACATATAGAATCGGCTGAGCTAATATATAGGGGAGAACTAAACCATTTCAAGGATAATGATTTTCTGAAATATCAGACTGTGAATATTATTGACCATCAAGGAGTCTATCCATATGCAAAATAATTTCTAATGCAGCCTTGGTTCTGTCCGGCATAAGCGTGTATGCAGCCATACAGATTTTACTGTCTTTAACAATACCTTTATCCAGCACAAAATTTTTGTCAAGGATCTTTAGGTCAGCTTTGTTGTCATTTTCAGTATATACAGCAGCTACAAGCTGATCCTTGCTTACTGCATTATGTGATTTTAAATATGCTTTCAGCATGCCACAAATAAAACCATTAAGAATGATGTAAATTCCAATGGTAAATATTGTGGCTCTTTTTATAACTTTTCTTCTTTTTTTAAGGTCCATTTATTTCAACTCCTACGTAAGCTGTTTCAGCGTATCTGCCAGAGATTTTCCGAAAAGCTCTCCGGCATATGATACCTGTTCAAGGGTATTGCCGTGAGTTCCCACTTCAATAAGAAGGCTTCCGGTTGTAAGGTTTTGATTGTATTTTCTGTAGTCAAAAAGTACAGGCCTTGCAAGTCCCGGATAATTGTTTTCCATTTGCTGTTGGAGCAGTGCTGCAAATCTGAAGTTTTTCATATAATTCGGCATATCCATTGTTCCGTCATCGCATCCAGAAATAATCATTACCTGCGCTGATTTTTTGCCGTCAATTTCAATAGTAGGCTGTATCAGCGTTCCATTTGAAGATATTGCGTCACGGTGAATGTCAAGAACCACTTTTATAGAAGGATTTTCTTCAAGTATCTTTTTAACTGTAACTGCACTTCTGTCATATGAACCGTTGTATGACGGATAATCATGAATTGTTGAATTATGTATAACGTTTATTCCGGCGTCTTCAAGCTGTTTTGTAATTTGATCGCCTATCATTACAACATTTTTTTGGGGATCAGTTGTGCGGTAATTAAAGCTTGAATCATAAAAATCACGCTCATAAGGCTCAAAGCTTTCTGTTGTGTGGGTATGCATTATAAGCACCTGTGGTTCAGCGTTTAGTTCTATTTTAAATTCCGGCTGCTTACGGCTTTCTTCAAGGAGGGTACCGTTTGTTTTGTCTGAGAGGTTTTTTACCTGACCTCCATTATCCAGTGAGAAATACTTTGAGCCGCTGTATTTTCCAAATTCGGTTTTGTATATATCTCCGTCATTATCGTCAAGACTTTCAGGATATGGCTTTGGTCCCGGATCAATTTCTGAATCCGTTTTTGTATCAGCTTGTACACTTTTTTCGGATTCCATGGCATATCCGTAGCCATAGGACAGAAAGTCCTCTTCGCCGTCGATTAGTTCCACTTCTGTATTGTTTGCTGCAATTCTGCCTGCTGTAGAAGTTATTTTAGGAGCTGCCTTTGTCATCGCAGCGGCAGCCATAGGTGTTATAAGCATTGCTGCAAAGCATGCCCCTATAAAATATTTTTTACGGGATCTTGTTCTTCTGCGCATGTAACCATCTCCTTTTTAGAGAGTCATATCCTTAATATTGGCTCTATATACAGATTATATTCAATAAACCTTCTTCTTATGCGCATAGATTTATATGAACCTCTATATAAATATACAAAGGAGGAATTTCTATGTTTCATTGCTGTAATTTAAAAAAGCTTATAAGAATTATGGTATTTGATATTATTCTTATAGCAGTGGCTGCCGGTATTACTGTATTTGCAAAAGAAACAGAGCCGCAGGCTGAGCGTGTTTTTTTGCCTATAATAATGTATCACAGTATAACTGAAAATGCGACATTTTATGATGATTATAAGGTAACGCCTGAAACAGTTGAAAACGACCTGAAATATTTAAGTAATAATAATTACAGCTCTGTATTTGTGGAGGATCTTATAAATTATGTATATTATGGTAAGCCTCTTCCGGAAAAGCCTGTAATGATTACTCTTGACGATGGGTTTTATAACAATGTTTCCAATCTTCTTCCTTTGCTTGAAAAATATGATATGAAAGCTACCATCTCAATTGTGGGGCAGTATACTGAAATTTTAGCTGAAAACGACAGCCATGTTTCCTCTTATTCATATCTTACATGGGAGGATATAAAAAACGCACGTTCCAGCGGACAAATTGAGTTTGGAAATCATACATACAATATGCACTCAAATAATGTCCGAAAAGGATGCAGCAAGCTTAGTTATGAAACGAACGAAGAATATGCGGAGATATTGACTCAGGATGTGGGATTATGCCAGAATCTTATGCAGATAAATACCGGCACAGCTCCGATAGTTTTTGCATATCCTTATGGGTACATATCAGAAGAAAGCATACCGATTCTAAAGGATATGGGTTTTCTTGCAACTTTAACATGCTTTGAAAAGCCTAATTACATAACCCGTGATCCGGATTGCCTTTTTGGTCTGAACCGATATAACAGACCTCAGAATGTTTCAACAGAAAGCTTTATGAAAAGAATGCTTATTGAGTGAGGTAGCAATGAAGAATGTAAAAAAATACAGGATCACTGCCGCAGCAATACCTGTATGCGTAATAATTTTAGTTATAATTTGCAGACTTATTATATTGCGTCCGGGGCTTCATCCGGGATGCGTATTCTATACCCTTACAGGCTATTATTGTCCCGGCTGCGGAGGTACGAGAAGTTTTATGCTGCTGTCGTCAGGGCATATTATCAAAGCGCTTTACTATAATCCTATTGTACCTTTCGGCGCTGTATTGCTTGTAGCGTTTTACATTGAAATACTTTTTAAAGCGGCAGGGAAGTGCAAAAAAATAATTCCTCGAAGCTGCACATTCTGGTATATTTTTTTAGGAATTATGCTGGCGTTCTATTTTTTAAGAAATTTAGGCACAGGGTTTAATTAGATACTAAAAACAACCTTCAAAATTATGTTTAATTGTTTTATCAATCATCAGAATATTTTGAGGGTTGTTGTTTAAAATTAATTTTCACTTTTGTGCTTGACATTTTTCAAAAATGTGGTATAATTAGTTCATGTGTTTATTATGTTTCCGTAGCTCAGCTGGATAGAGCGACCGCCTCCTAAGCGGTAGGTCGGGTGTTCGAATCACCTCGGGAACGCCATTAATAATAGCCGGAAGTTTTGATAATACTTCCGGCTTTTTATGTTTTATGAGAATTTTCAAGAAGTCTGTTACTTACTCTTTTTAATTTTATCCCAATATAGCTTTGCAGCCTGTTCCTGCTTGTTATCGCCATATTTATAATAAATTTTATTTTTAATATTGTCTGGTAAATACTGCTGCTGTATATAGTGATTAGGGTAATCATGAGGGTATAAATAGTACTGTCCCTTGACTGTCGCATCTTCGCCATCAAAATGCTTGTTTTGGAGATTCCTTGGAATATCTCCAGCAAGCCCATTTTTAATATCCTGAAGTGCTGAGTTTATAGCCATATATGCGCTGTTAGATTTAGGAGCTGTTGCAAGAAGTATAACAGCCTGGGCAAGAGGGATCCTCGCCTCGGGTAGACCCAGCTGCATGGCGGAGTCAACGCAGGACTTTACTATTGAAACAGCGCTTGGATATGCAAGTCCTACATCCTCAGATGCTATAACAAGAAGTCTCCTTGAAAGGGAAATTATATCTCCGGCTTCAATAAGCCGTGCCGCATAGTGAATAGCCGCATTTTCATCAGATCCTCTTATTGACTTTTGCAAAGCGGACAGATAGTCGTAATGCTGATCTCCGTCACGGTCATACCGCATATTGCTTCGCTGTGCAAGACTTTCTGCCGCTTCCATTGTAACAGTTATAGAATCTGCGGATATTTCCCCGGCAAGAACACTCAGCTCGACGGTGTTTACAGCTTTTCTTACATCTCCGCCGCATACTACTGAAATATGGTCTGCAACGCCGTTTTCAAGGATAATTTTCATATGTTTTTCATTTGCAAGTATGTCATATGCTCTTTCTACAGCCTTTCGGGTTTCAGCAGGTTCCGGAGGTTTAAATTCAAACACTGTTGAACGACTTATGACAGCGTTGAACACTGAAAAATAGGGATTTTCAGTAGTAGACGCTATTAAGGTGATCTGACCGTTTTCAATGTATTCAAGAAGGCTTTGCTGCTGTTTTTTATTAAGATACTGTATCTCATCAAGATATAGCAGAATCCCGTCAGCACCCGAAAACATTCCCAGCTCCGCAACAATGTTTTTAATATCCGCAGTTGAAGCAGAAGTACCGTTTAGTTTATGAAGACACATATTTGTATTTTCGGCTATGATTCTTGCAACAGTTGTTTTTCCGGTTCCTGAAGGACCGTAAAAAATCATATTTGGTATCTGTCCGCTGTCAATAATTTTTCTTAGAGGTTTTCCGTCTCCGAGCAGATGAGGCTGTCCCACAACCTCGTTCAGGGATTTTGGTCTTATTCTGTCAGCAAGAGGTGAGTTCATTGGCAGTCCTCCAATAAAATGGCGGCAGAAATAAAACTGCCGCCGAAGTTATTTATAACTTATGTTAAGATGCTTCCCCCACCTAAAAAGCGGGAGCCATTTCCATATCCAGTGAGTGATATAATTCCTCACTGGATACTCCGTGTGGGTAAAGCCGCACCTTGTCCAAGTTGAATGACGGGGCAAGCCCCTTATTGAAGATGAATATTATTCGTACAAAGGATGTTCCTTGCATATAGCAGTTACGCCGGCACGAATCTCGTCAGCTTTATTTTCAAAGTCAGTTGCTGCAAGATAAATATACTCAGCGATCTTTTCCATATCGTCTGTATCAAGACCTCTTGTTGTAACAGCAGGAGTGCCGATTCTCAGACCGCTTGTAACAAACGGCTTTTCAGGGTCGTTAGGGATAGCGTTTTTATTAACAGTAATATATACCTCGTCAAGACGATGTTCAAGCTCCTTGCCTGTAATGCTGAACGGTCTTAAATCAACAAGCATAAGGTGATTGTCAGTACCACCTGAAACGAGGTTAAAGCCTCTTTTTACAAGACCGGATGCGAGAGCCTGTGCATTTTTTACAACATTCTGCTGATATGCCTTAAACTCAGGCTTTAAAGCTTCACCGAAGCATACAGCCTTGCCTGCGATTACGTGCATTAAAGGACCACCCTGGATTCCAGGGAAAATAGCCTTGTTGATTTTTTTAGCAAGCTCCTCATCATTTGTAAGGATAAGTCCGCCTCTTGGGCCTCTGAGAGTCTTATGTGTTGTAGTTGTAACAACATCAGCATATCCTACCGGTGACGGGTGGCATCCGGCAGCTACAAGGCCTGCAATATGCGCCATATCAACCATGAGGTAAGCGCCTACAGACTTAGCAATTTCAGAAAGTCTTTTGAAGTCAATAACTCTTGGATATGCGCTTGCGCCTGCAACAATGAGCTTTGGCTTATTTTCCTTAGCGAGCTGTTCAACCTTGTCATAATCAATTTTTTCATCGTCTCCCAGACCGTATGAAATAAAGTTGAAGTATTTACCGGAAAGGTTTACAGGTGAACCATGAGTAAGGTGTCCGCCGTGGGCAAGACTCATACCGAGAACGGTATCGCCAGGTTCTATTAATGCAAAGTAAACGGCTGTATTAGCCTGCGCTCCGGAATGAGCCTGTACATTTGCATATTTTGCGCCGAAAAGCTTTTTAGCTCTTTCAATGGCAATATTCTCAACAATGTCAACATATTCGCATCCGCCGTAATAACGCTTGCCAGGATAACCTTCCGCATACTTGTTTGTAAGCACAGAACCCATTGCAGCCATTACTTCCGGTGAAACGATGTTTTCGCTTGCGATAAGCTCAAGGTTTCTCTTCTGTCTTGCAAGCTCTTTGCCCATTGCTTCTCCAACCTCAGGGTCGGACTTAGAAACAAATCCTATTGAATCAATAATATTCTCGTACATTCCAGAAATTCCTTTCATTATTCAAAAATTCTTATTTTATTATACACTATCATTAGGCAAATTTCAATACAAATTTTACATTTATAAAAATTTAATTTAAAACGGAAGCTTTATTCGTTTGTTGACTGTGTATATTTACATGTGATATAATAAATGCAAGCATTAATTATATATTTATTCAAAATGCCCTTGCAAATACGCAAAACAAGCTTTGCTACCTGCAAATTGGGCAATTTATACATGGGAGGAATCTGTAGCCATGTACCGTATTATGATAATTGAAGATGAGGCAGGAATTGCACGAGCGGTAAAAGAACACCTTGAGAAGTGGGGTTTTGACGTATATTGCGCTGATGACTTCCGGAATGTTCTTTCGGAATACAGCAGCTTTTCTCCTCATCTTGTACTGCTCGATATCTCATTGCCGTTTTTTAATGGTTATTATTGGTGCAATGAAATAAGAAAAACATCTGAAACTCCTATAATATTTCTGTCTTCTGCTTCTGACAATATGAATATTGTAATGGCAATGAATATGGGAGGCGATGATTTTATTCCAAAGCCTTTTGATCTTAATGTTCTTATGGCAAAAATTCAGGCTTTGCTGCGGCGCACCTATGATTTTATAGGACAGGCAAGCTATATAGAACACAGGGGAGCAGTGCTGAATCTTTCTGATGCGTCTTTGAGCTTTGGAGAGGAGAAAATTGAGCTTACCAAGAACGAATTTAAAATATTACAGACGCTTATGGAAAACAATGGAAAGGTTGTAAGCCGTGAAATGCTTATGAACAGGCTCTGGAAAACCGACAGCTTTATTGATGAAAATACTCTTACTGTAAATATTGCAAGGCTAAGAAAAAAACTTGATAATGCAGGACTTAAAGAGTTTATAGCAACTAAGGTCGGAATGGGGTATATAATTGAGTAGGAAAGAATATGAAAATTTTAATTGGTTATATAAAGACTCGAAAAAAATCAATAACAGCATATATATTTTTTTGTGCGGTATTTGCCGTATCGTTTTATTTGTATAAGCTTCCTCTTTCTGCTGTGTGCTACAGTTCAGCTCTGTGTTTTTTTGCAGCTCTGATTTTTTCGGCAGCGGATTTTAGAAAATACGCAAAAAAGCATGCGCAGCTTGAAGCACTGAAAAATTCGGTCACATTTTCATTAAATGGTCTTCCGGAAGTTGAAAACGATCTTGACAGAGATTACAATGAACTCATACAGATACTATTTGACGATAAGTGCAGGCTTGTGAATGAAATGAATAAGAAGTATTCTGAAATGACGGATTATTATACAGTATGGGTTCATCAGATAAAAACGCCGATTTTTGCTATGAATCTTGCTCTTGGCAACGAGGACGATCCATTGCACCGGGAGCTTTCAGAAAATCTTCAGAAAATAGAACAGTATGCAGATATGTCTTTATGTTATCTGCGCCTTGATTCTGAATCCACTGATTTTGTGATAAGAAGCTGCTTAGTGGACGATATAATAAAGCAGGCGGTAAGAAAATTTTCCATGCAGTTTATACGCAGAAAGCTGCGTCTTGATTATCAGCCTTCCGGATGCAGCGTTGTGACTGATGAGAAGTGGATGCTTTTTGTTATAGAGCAGATATTGTCAAATTCTCTAAAGTACACTAAACAGGGATTTATAGCTATAATATTTGAACGACCGGGAACTTTATGCATACGTGATTCCGGAATAGGAATCGCACAAGAGGATATGCCGAGAATATTTGAAAGAGGCTTTACAGGCTATAATGGAAGAAACGATAAAAAAGCAAGCGGTATAGGTCTATATCTCTGCCGAAGAATATGTGATAGTCTTGGGCACAGAATATCAGCTTATGCTCCCGAGGATGGCGGTACTGAAATCAGAATCGTATTCAAAGCTCCTGATACAATCTACGAATAGTATGGGATATTACAAAAATGTAAGATGACACACGGAAAATGTAAGCCGAATCTATGGCAGAGCATTTTCCGTTTTTGCTATAATATACTCATAAAACTGAGCGGTGTATTTTGTTCATACATGGTTCAGTACAGAAATAAGGAGGCAAAAAATATGTCAATTCTTGAAGTAAACAATCTAAAAAAGATTTACACGACTCGTTTCGGAGGAAACAGGGTTGAGGCGCTGAAAAATGTGTCGTTCAGCGTAGAAAATGGTGAGTATATTGCAATTATGGGCGAGTCCGGTTCCGGAAAGACCACTTTGCTTAATATACTTGCAGCGCTTGACAGACCGTCTGTAGGCACTGTTATTCTTGACGGGAGGGATCTGTCCCAGGTAAAGGAATCTCAGATAGCGGCTTTCAGGCGAGATAACCTTGGCTTTGTATTTCAGGACTTTAATTTGCTGGATACATTCAATTTACAGGACAATATATTTCTTCCACTTGTTTTGACAGGAACACAGTACAAGGAAATGAAGAGCAGACTTGGACCTATTGCGGCAAAGCTTGGAATAAGCAGTCTGCTTTATAAATATCCATATGAAGTATCCGGCGGACAGAAGCAGAGAGCAGCTGTTGCAAGAGCGATCATAACAAATCCTAAGATACTTCTTGCAGACGAGCCTACAGGAGCGCTCGACTCAAAGTCCACAGATGAAATGCTGAAGCTGTTTACGGATATAAACAGGGGAGGCCAGACTATACTTATGGTTACGCATTCTGTAAGAGCGGCAAGCAGCGCCGGCAGAGTTCTCTTCATAAAGGACGGAGAGGTATTTCATCAGCTTTACAGAGGCGGCAATACTAATCAGGAGTTTTACCAGAAAATTTCAGATACACTTACAATTCTTTCGTCAGGCGGTGATACTGTATGAAAACAGGTTTTTACCCGAAGCTTGCATGGCAGGGCATAAGAAAAAACGGGAAAATATACATTCCATATATAATAACGTCAATAGCTATGGTCATGATGTACTATATAGTTTCGTTTCTTTCCGTAAATAAATCAATTGAAAGCATGCGGGATGGAAAAACGATTCAGGATATCTTAGGCTACGGCGTGGGCATAATTGCAGTGTTTACAACTATATTTCTTTTCTACACAAATTCATTTATAATAAGACGAAGGAAGAAAGAGTTTGGATTATATAACATTCTTGGAATGGGAAAATGGAATATCGCCCGTATACTTGTGTGGGAAACTATTATACTTCTTTTGATCACCCTTGCGGCAGGGCTTGGCTGCGGAATACTTTTTTCAAAGCTTGCAGAGCTTTTGGCGCTTAAAATAATGGACGGAAACGTACAGTTTGAATTTACTATTGAAACCAGTTCGATCATTAGCTCGGTTATCCTGTTTTCATTTATATTTGTATTGATACTCTTTTATTCTCTTGGGCAGATACATGTTTCAAAGCCTGTTGAACTATTAAGAAGCGACAAATCAGGAGAAAAACCTCCAAAGGCAAGATGGCTGATCTCAATTATCGGTATAGCTTTGCTTGTATATTCATATTACCTTTCTGTTTCAATAGGAGATCCTGTCGAAGCTTTGAATATATTTTTCCTGGCTGTTATAATGGTAATTGCGGCAACATATATACTTTTCATTCTTGGCTCGGTAGTGCTTTGCCGGATTCTTCAGAAAAACAAAAATTATTATTATAAGACAAGCCATTTTGTTTCAGTTTCTTCAATGGCATACAGAATGAAGAAAAACGGCGCAAGCCTTGCTTCAATATGTATACTTTCAACAATGGTTCTTGTTATGGTGTCATCAACTATGTGTCTTTATATTGGTAAGGAGAAAAATTTCAATTCAATATATCCGAGAGATATTGTTATAGAAACATATTCCGATGATGAAAAATATACCGATAAGGTTCATAAAGCCGTTGCAGATGTGCTAAGCAGCAGTGACGTAAAAGAGAAAAAGCTTTTGACCTACAATTATCTTCCTGTTGCCGGATATCAGACAGATGATCATATTTCATTTAATCTTGAAGATTACGATTACTCAAAAGCTAAACAGCTTTTTATCATGACAATTGATGAATACAACAGACTTATGAATAAAAATGAAAGCTTAGGTGAAAATGAAACTATTATTTTCACAACAAAAACGGAATACAAGTCTGATACAATAACAATTGACGGGCTTGAAACCTTGAACATAAAGAAAAGAGCAGACGAGTTTATAAAAAACGAAATTGATCCATATCAGATTATGTCGTCAATATTTGTTTTTGTTCCTGATAAGGAATATATAAAAAAGGTTTATGAAAATCAGGCGAAGGTTTTTGGAAAGAATCGCTCCGAAATACAGAATTGTTATTCATTTGATCTTGATATGTCTGAGGATGAGCAGATAGCTCTTTACAACAAGATCGATAGCAGTATTTCTAAGCTCAAGGATGGGGATAAAAGCTTTCCAAAGGTTGACTGTGACAGCAAAGCAGATAAAAAGCAAAGCTTTTATTCTTTGTTTGGCGGAATGTTTATGCTTGGTATAGTCCTTAGCGTAGTGTTTATATTTGCAGCAGTACTGATCATGTACTATAAACAGGTTTCGGAAGGCTTTGAGGATTGTCAGCGCTTTGAAATAATGCAGAAGGTAGGCATGACCAAAAAGGAAATACGTAAAAGTATCAATTCACAGGTGCTTACAGTTTTTGCTGTTCCTCTTATAGCTGCTGGAATCCATACGGCATTTGCTTCGCCGATTGTTTTCAAAATGCTCCGTGTGTTCGGGCTTTTCGATAAAAAGTTGCTGGTTTTGGTTACTGCCGGATGTTTTCTTGTTTTCGCATTTTTCTATATTATTGTTTACCGTATTACTTCAAAAAGCTACTATAGCATTGTAAGCGGTAAGAAAAGTTAAAAAAAAGCTCTCCTATTGCTGGAGAGCCTTTTTCTGTCCGGAGCTTATGACCCAACAAATTCTCTTATCATAGAATTTTCGGGAATAAACTTTTTATCCAGTGATTTTATATGATCGAGAAAATACATTATATTATTGTAATTTTTGTTTGTACCAAGCTTTTCAGCAGAATTTTTCATATTATCATAAAGTATGCTTTTATAAACCGGAAGTTCATAGTCCATAAAAGTATCCACATTGAAAAAAGCTCTGTTTTTATACGGGAGTATATACTTATCTTCTCCGTTTGAAACACTTTCAAAATATCTGAAAACGTCTTCAATGTTTCTGCCACGAAACAAGCAGTCCCTGCAAAGACGGCGGCTTAGGCGTATAAGCCGTGGATGAAGCATTTTATTTTCAGGGGATTTGATTCTTGTTCTTACGCTTACATAAATACATGTGGTAAATTCGTCCGAATTTCCGGTCACAAGGGGATTCAGAGCATGTATACCCTCAAGAATAACAACGGATTTATGATTTCTCCTGAACGGTACAAAGCTTGCTCGCTTCTGGGTCTTGAAATCGAATACTGGCATCATGAATTCTTTCTTTTCATGAATAAGATTCAAATGCTTCTGAAACAGAGGGAGATCCATACAGTAGGGTGATTCTAAGTCGATATTTCCCTTTTCGTCAAGGGGCATATCCGGCGTGGAGTTTGATTTGAAATAGTTATCGAGGGATATTACGCATGCTTCACAGCCGTGTTTCATAAGATTTGCTGCAATTAAATTTGCGGTAGATGTTTTACCTGAGCCGGAGGGACCTGAAAGAAGTACTACGGGACGGGTCTTTTTAATTTCAAGAAGCTGGTTTGTAATACTGTCAATCTGCATGCTATACATGGCTTCTGCGTCAAAAATCATTTTTTCCTCATTATTTTCGATCATTTTATTTAGAGTATCTGATTTAATGTATTTCATAGATAAAAAACCTTTCAATTTTTTAATAATGAACCTTACCACATTATTTAAAACGGCAGGCTTCAAGTGGATTTTGTCTTAGCTATATAAATATATTATACAATATTCCGGAAAAGTTTACAAGATATATATGCAAAAAGTACATAAAAATCCAATTTGTACATATTTATCTGATTTAATAAATATAATTATGGCTAAATTGTATAAATTCAACATATATTTTTGCATAGATTTCACAAAAGAATTAAAAATTTTATAAAACTGTATACAATTTTGCAAAAAAATGATATAATTAATTGTTAAGAAACGCAGTTTCGTTTAATGAAGGTTTAATCCTTTATTAAATATGTCAAGGTATAGGAGCAGCTGTACTTATGCCTTTGCTATTACTCTGAAAGGAATGTCTAAAATGTTTTTTCAAAAAGATTTAGAAACAATGTCCAGAAAAGAGATCGAGGAGCTTCAGCTTATCCGTCTCAAAAGGCTTGTAAAATATTGCTCGGATAATGTTCCATTTTACCATGACAGACTTGAAAAAGCAGGCGTTACTGCCGATAAAATCAAATGTCTTGAGGATATAAAGTATATTCCTTATACTACTAAGGATGATATAAGGGATAACTATCCTTTCGGGCTTTTTGGTCAGCCAATGAAAAACATCGTCCGCATTCATGCTTCGAGCGGTACAACAGGAAAGCCTACTGTTGTAGGATATACGAAAAAGGATCTTGATACATGGAGCGACTGTATGGCAAGGCTTGTTATGGCTGCCGGCGCTACTGATGAGGATATTGTTCAGATTGCTTTCGGCTACGGCCTTTTTACCGGAGCACTGGGACTGCACTATGGACTTGAAAAGATCGGAGCAACAGTGGTTCCTACTTCAAGCGGAAATACTGAAAAGCAGATTATGCTTATGCAGGACTTTAAAACAACGGCGCTTGTTTCTACTCCGTCATATGCTCAGTACATAGGTGAAACTGCAAAGGATCTTGGAGTTATTGACAATATACATTTAAGACTTGGACTGTTAGGCTCTGAGGGATGTACCGAATCAATGAGAGATCAGATTGAAAAGACGCTTGGACTTTTTGCAACGGATAATTATGGCATGAGTGAGCTTATGGGCCCTGGAGTTTCAGGCGAGTGTGAGCTGCGATGCGGTCTTCATATCAACGAGGATCACTTCCTTGCAGAGATCATTGATCCGGAGACCCTTGAAGTGCTTCCTAAGGGATCACAGGGTGAGCTTGTTATTACTACTCTTACAAAAGAGGGTATACCAATGCTCAGATACAGAACAAAGGATATATCAAAGATCAATTATGAACCGTGTAAATGCGGCAGAACCTTTGCAAGAATGGATAAGATCAAGGGCAGAAGCGATGATATGCTAAAGATTCGTGGCGTAAACGTATTTCCGTCACAGATCGAAAGTGTACTTATGAAGTTTGATGAGATCGCTCCGCATTATCAGCTTGTTATCACAAGGTCAAACTATTCCGATAATCTGGAAGTAAAAATCGAGCTTGCGGACAGCAGTCTTCTTGAAAATTATCAGGAGCTTGAAAATCTCAGAGGAAAAATACATCATAATTTGAAAACTGTTCTTGGAATCCAGACAAAGGTATCTCTTGTTGAGCATAAATCTCTTGAAAGATTTGAAGGCAAAGCAAAGAGAATCGTTGATCTAAGAAAATATGAATAATGAGAAAGCTTTTTGTATCCGACCTTGACGGAACGCTGCTTGACAGCAATAAAACTATATCAGAAAAGTCAAGGGGTATTATCAATGCTTTTATAGCATCCAGTTATGATTTTACAATTGCCACAGCAAGGACTCAGGCGTCTGCTTTTAAGATTCTTGAGGGAGTAGGACTGAAAGTGCCAATGATACTTATGAATGGTGTTATGGTTTACGACCCTGCTATGAATAAATATATAAAATGTGAGTATATATGCAGACAGAGGGCATCTGAAATAATAGAGCTTCTTTACAGGTATGGCATAGACTGTTTTTTGTATCGTCTTGAGGAAAACAGCTTTTCGGTTTTTTATGAAAAGCTTGGAAATGCCGATATGGAGGAGTTTTATAATGAACGTCATAAAAAATACTACAAGTCCTTCACTAAAACGAACAGTCTTATTGAATGTGCTGATGATTTTACAGCGTATATGACGATTCTTGACAGCAAGGAAAAGCTTCTTCCGGTTTGCAGTCAGCTTGATAAAATGAAAGATATAAGGTATGAGTTCTATAAGGACATATACTCGAAAAATACGTGGTATTTAGAAATTTTCAGCTGTGCAGCATCAAAGCTTAACGCATTGATATATTTACGTGAGCGTAATAAGTATGACCATATGACAGCATTCGGCGATAATCTTAACGATCTGCCTTTATTTGAGGGAGCAGACTATAAAATAGCGGTTTCAAACGCAAATGAAGAGCTTAAAAATGCAGCGGACGAGATTATCGGATGCAATAATGAAAATGCTGTTGCAGAATGGCTGTATGAAAAATACCTGAAATGAAAGGAAAGACTATACATGAAGAAATTAATGCTTGGCAATGAAGCCTTTGCCAGAGGTCTTTATGAGGGCGGATGTACATATGTATCAAGCTATCCGGGTACGCCTTCTACTGAGATTACAGAGTGCGCTGCCAAATATGATGAAATATATGCCGAATGGGCGCCTAATGAAAAGGTGGCAATGGAAACAGCTTTAGGCGCTTCTATTGCAGGGGCAAGAAGCTTCTGCGGTATGAAGCATGTGGGACTTAATGTTGCTGCCGACCCTCTTTATACGGCTGCATATACTGGAGTGACCGGTGGTATGGTAATTGCTGTAGCTGACGATCCGGGAATGCATTCTTCCCAGAATGAGCAGGACAGCCGTCATCATGCGATCGCTTCAAAGGTCATGATGCTTGAGCCGTCGGATTCTTCTGAGTGTAAGGAGTTTACCAAGGAGGCGTTTGAGCTTTCGGAAAGATTTGATACTCCGGTAATAGTAAGACTCTCAACAAGAGTTTCCCACTCCCAGAGTATTGTTGAAGTATGCGATAGGGAAGACTATAAAATTAAGGATTATGTAAAGAATCCTCAGAAATATGTTATGATGCCTGCTTTTGCAAAGGGACGTCATGTATTTGTTGAGGAAAGAACAAGGAAAATTGCTGAATTTGCTGAAACATCTTCTTTGAACAGAGTTGAGCTTAATGACAGCAAAGTCGGTGTTATCACAAGCGGAGCAGCTTATCAGTATGCGAGGGAAGCTCTCGGTGACAGCGTTTCCTATCTGAAGCTTGGAATTGTAAATCCGCTTCCGGAGAAGCTGTTTACAGACTTTGCAGCTAAGTGTGACAAGATATATGTTATAGAAGAACTTGATGATATTATTGAAACTCATTGTAAAAAGCTTGGAATCAACGTAACAGGAAAAGAGTTGTTTGGCTATATCGGTGAGATATCACAGTCGGTTATTGCTGAAAAGATATGCGGAAAAAAAGCTGAATATAAGGAGTTTCCGGAAAATGTACCGGTTCGCCCTCCTGTAATGTGTGCAGGCTGTCCTCACAGAGGTCTTTTCTATGTGCTTTCCAAAAATAAAATTACGGTTTCCGGAGATATAGGCTGTTATACTCTTGGCGCAGCAGCTCCGCTTAACGCAATGGATTCAACGATCTGTATGGGTGCTTCAATATCAGCTCTTCACGGCTTTAATAAGGTCAGGGGAGAAGAGGCTGAGAAGCATACAGTTGCAGTGATCGGTGATTCTACCTTTATGCACAGCGGTATGACCGGACTTGTAAACATTGCATATAATGCGACAAATTCAACTGTCATAATTCTTGATAACTCAATTACCGGTATGACCGGTCATCAGCAGAATCCAACTACCGGAAAAAACTTGAAGGGAGATCCTGCTGCTGCTGTAAACCTTGAAGAGCTTTGCAGAGCGATCGGAATAAAGAGAGTAAGAGTTACCGATCCTTATAATATGGCTGAAACAGAAAAAGCGGTTTTAGAAGAGCTTGCTGTTCAGGAGCCGTCCGTTATTATTTCAAGAAGGCCATGCGCACTGCTTAAACATGTAAAGCATAAGCCGGCTTTGAAGGTGAATGCGGATAAATGCAGAGGCTGTAAGGCATGTCTTAAAATCGGATGTCCGGCAGTGTCAATGAAGGGCGGCAAGGCTGTAATTGAGCATACACAGTGTGTCGGCTGTGGAATTTGTACAGAAATGTGTAAGTTCGGAGCAATCGAGCAGTAATATATATCTCTATAAAATCGGGAGGTTTATAAATTAATGGAAACAAAATCAATAATGATCGTTGGCGTAGGCGGACAGGGAAGTCTTCTTGCCTCAAAAATTCTTGGCCGTGTGCTTTTGTCCCAAGGCTATGATGTAAAGGTAAGCGAGGTTCACGGCATGTCCCAACGTGGCGGTTCTGTTGTTACATATGTAAAATATGGCGATAAGGTTTACTCGCCGGTAATTGAAAAGGGAGAAGCGGACATAATCGTTTCCTTTGAGCTGCTTGAGGCTGCAAGATGGACTTCTTACCTTAAAAAGGGAGGACATCTTATTACTTCTACTCAGTCCCTTGATCCTATGCCTGTAATAACCGGTGCTGCGCAGTATCCTGACGATATTATTTCAAAGCTTGAATCCCTTGGCATAGATGTTATTGCTGCTGACGCTTTAAGTCTTGCTGAGAAAGCCGGAAACGCTAAAGCTTCAAATGTTGTTCTTATGGGGCTTATTGCATCAAAAATGAATTTTGACGATAGTGTATGGAAAGATGCAATTACAGAGCTTGTTCCGGAAAAATTTCTTGAGCTGAATTTAAAAGCTTTTGATTTGGGCAAAAATTTGTAATAATGTAGGAGTGATCAATGAAAAATTTTTGGAATGAATCAATGGAATGCGCCACTCATGAGGAAATGAGAGCTTTACAGAGCTTTAGATTATCCCAGACTGTGCGCCGAGTTTATGAAAAGGTGCCATTTTACCGTGAGCGAATGGAGGCAGCAGGTGTAACGCCTCAGGATATTAAATCTGTTGACGATCTTTACAAGCTTCCGTTTACAATGAAAAAGGATCTTCGTGATACATATCCGTACGGAATGTTTGCAGTTCCAATGGATGAAGTAGTTCGTGTTCATGCTTCAAGCGGAACAACCGGAAAGCAGATCGTTGTCGGATATACTGAAAAAGATCTTGACATATGGTCAGAATGCTGTGCCCGTGCACTGACTGCTGCCGGAGCTACTAACAAGGACTTTATGCACGTGTCCTACGGCTATGGACTTTTCACAGGAGGTCTTGGTATTCACGGTGGCGCTGAAAAGGTAGGAATGACAGTTATTCCTGTTTCAACAGGCAATACTAAAAGACAGATAACTATTATCAAGGACTTCGGTTCAACATATATTTGTTGTACACCGTCATATGCTCTTTTTCTTGCAGAAACAATGCACGAAATGGGTATTACCAAAGATGACATAAAACTGAAAGCCGGACTGTTTGGAGCTGAGCCGTGGACTGAGGAAATGCGTGCAGAGATTGAGGATAAGCTTGGCTGTAAGGCTATGGATATATATGGCCTTACGGAAATTATCGGACCGGGAGTTGCTTTTGAATGCAGCGAGCAGACAGGTATGCACATAAACGAGGATCACTTTATTGCTGAAACAATTGATCCCGACACCGGTGAGGTTCTTCCGGAAGGCTCACAGGGTGAGATCGTGTTTACTTGCATTACAAAGGAAGCGTTTCCGATAATAAGATACAGGACAAGGGATATAGGTATTCTTAAACGTGAGAAATGCTCCTGCGGAAGAACTCTTATAAAGATGATGAAGCCTGCCGGACGTTCGGACGATATGCTCATTATCAGAGGAGTTAATGTGTTCCCGTCACAGGTTGAAAGTGTCCTGCTGCAGCTTGGAAACACTGCACCTTACTATAAGCTTATTGTTGACAGAGTTGACAATACTGATACTTTAGAGATTCAGGTTGAAATTTCTCCTGAAATGTTTTCAGACACTGTAAGAAGTCTTGAGGAACAGGAAAAAATTATTAAAACTGCTATTGAATCAACGCTTGGAATCGGTGCAAAAATTACCTTGGTAGAGCCAAAGACGATTGAAAGAACAGAGGGCAAGGCTGTAAGAGTGATAGATAGAAGAAAGCTGCATTAATTTACAGCAAATTATGATATTTTCAGCATAAATTTAATAATATTAAATGGAGGTATGTTTATGAATAAGATAAAGCAAATATCCGTTTTTGTAGAAAACAAGCCAGGCCGACTTAAAGCTATGACAAATATCTTAAAGGACAGCGGAGTTGATATCCGTGCTCTTTCAATAGCTGACACAAAGGATTTCGGTATTCTCAGAATCATTGTAAATGATCCTGACAAGGCATGTTCAGCGCTCAAGGACGCTGAGTGTACAGTTACAACCACTGACGTGCTTGCTATAGGCATATCTGATAAACCGGGCGGTCTTGCAAGAGTAATGGATGTGCTTTATGAAAACAAAATCAGCGTTGAGTATATGTATGCTTTCGCCAGTGCTTCGGTTGATATGGCATATGTAATTTTAAGAGTAGCTGATAACGATAGGGCAGAGGAGGCATTGCTGAGCGGCAATGTTAAGCTTCTCACAAGTGAAGAGGTCAAAAATTTAAAATAATTATAAATTAGGAGTGTTTAAAATGGGTATATTGGACAAAGTTAGCGGTGCAGGAAGAAACGTAAGCGATAAGACAAAAAATATGTCTGAGCTTAGCAATCTTAAGAGGAAAATTCAGTATGAAAATGACAGAATTATGGAAATTTTCTCTGATATGGGTCAGTCCTACTATAAGAATCCAGAGGATCTGGATACGTTGAAATCCTACTGCGATGACATTGACACAAGAAGACGCAGAATCAAGAAGATGAAGTTTGAGTATCAGACGATCAAGGGATATAAGACATGTCCTAAGTGCGGCGCTGAGGTTATGGAAAAGTTCCAGTTCTGTGGCGTATGCGGATCTAAACTGCCTGATCTTAATGATGACGATGATTTTGCAGTATGATTAATTGAAGATAATAAAAATTCCAATGGATTTTATAGCTCCATTGGAATTTTTATTATTTATTTTTTTATGATCTTTGTTCCATCGTTGTCTATATGAAACTCATGAACCTGCCAACCATTAAGTCCAGCGTTATCAAGGGAGAATTTCATTTTTCCGGAAAAGTATATGTTGCTTTCATCAATTATAGCCATAATAGTTGGACCAGCACCGCTTATGTATACTCCATATGCTCCATGGTTATATGCTATATTAAAGACCTCCCTTGCATTTGGAATAAGCTCCATTCTGTATGGCTGATGCAGCTTATCGTGTACAGCTGTTCTTAAATTTTCAAACTTTCCGGTAAGTAGTGATGCTGAAAACAGTGCCGCCCTTGACAGATTATATACGGCATCTTTGTGTTCTATTGTTTTTGGGAGGCATGCTCTTGCTTCTTCGGTTTTAAGCTCAAAGTCAGGAATGATAGCGGCAAATTTCAGCTTAGTGTATACCTCCTGCTTTACCCAGTGAACCTTTTGACCGTCGAAGACAGCTGTTACGATCCCGCCCAAAAGAGCTGGGGCTGTATTATCCGGATGTCCTTCGATCTGTGCAGCAAGGTCCACAAGGTCATCATTTGAAAGCGGATTCCCAAGAAGTGTGTTTGCGCCGACAAGACCGGCGACAATGCAAGCAGAGCTTGAACCAAGTCCTCTTGCCATGGGGATGTTGTTTATCTGTCGAATTTTAAGACCGGTAATTTTCTTTCCGCATACGTTAAAAAGATCCTTTGCAGAAATATAGACTAAATTTTTATCATCCCTTGGAACTTCAAGCCCATCAAGGGATGCTATGTCAATGGTATCCGATTCTTCCATTTCAATGTAGTTATAAAACGACAGTGCAAGTCCGAGAGCATCAAATCCTGCGCCGAGGTTTGCCGATGTGGCAGGAATCTGTATCTTTATCATAAAAATCTCCATTCGTATTTTGATATTAATATTATAAATCAAAACTACTCTTTGGTCAATGGGATTTGACTTTAAATTCAAATAGAAGTATAATAATAAAGGTTTGTTCAATGAAAGGGTGTGAAGTATATGAATAAAGATTTAACAGTTGGAAAACCTCAGAGAGTGCTGATCATGTTTACTCTTCCTTTATTTGCAAGCGTTATTTTCCAGCAGCTTTACAGTATTGCCGACAGTGTTATTGCTGGAAAGTATGCCGGAGAAAATGCTCTTGCAGCGGTTGGTGCAAGCTATCCTATAACAATGATCTTCATGGCGGTAGCTTTTGGTTGTCAGATCGGCTGCTCGGTAGTTATAAGCCGATATTTTGGCGCTAAAGACTATGAGACCACGAAAACATGTATATCAACAACACTTATAGCAGGCTTTGTTTTGTCATCGCTTCTGACTATAGCAGGTATCGTTTTCAGCTCACCGCTTATGAAGCTTGTAAATACTCCTGAAAATATTTTTTCTGACGGAAATCTGTATCTTAAAATTTATACCGGAGGCTTTGTTTTTCTGTTTATATACAATGTAACTACAGGTATATTCAATAGCCTTGGCGACAGTAAAACGCCTTTGATCTTTCTTATTTTTTCATCTCTTGGTAACATAGTCCTCGATGCAGTTTTTGTAATTGTATTTAAATGGGGAGTAGCAGGTGTTGCATGGGCGACATTTATAGCTCAGGGAGCGGCATGTGTATTATCAGTTCTTGTCCTGCTTTTGAGAATAAGAGGCATGAAAACTAATCGAAAACCTAAGATTTTCAGTATGCATGAGCTTGGAGCAATATCAAAGGTAGCAATACCAAGTGTTCTTCAGCAGAGCTTTGTGTCGGTTGGAAACATGTTTATTCAGGGACTTGTAAACAGCTATGGTTCATCAGTTATTGCCGGATATTCCGCAGCTATAAAGCTCAATACTTTTGCTATCACAAGCTTTGCGACTCTTGGAAACGGAATATCAAGCTTTACTGCTCAGAATATTGGTGCAAGAAAGCCGGAGCGTGTAAACAAGGGCTATAAAACTGAAACAATATTTGCTCTTATTATTGCTGCGGTATTTTTTGTCGCATATTTTTTCTTCTGCAAGCCTCTGCTCTCTCTTTTTATGAACAAGGAAAGCACTCAGCTTGCAATAGATACCGGTATCAGCTTTATGAGGATAACAGCTCCATTTTATTTCTTCGTCTGCATTAAGCTTGTAAGCGACGGAGTTTTGCGAGGCGGAGAATGTATAGCTCAGTTTATGACAACGACCTTTACAGACCTTATTATGAGAGTCGTGCTGGCTTTTATATTTTCCGGAATTTGGGGAGCGGTCGGTATATGGTATTCATGGCCGGGAAGCTGGATCGCAGGTACTGCTCTTTCAGTTATATTTTACAAGACTGGAAAATGGAAGAGGAATTTTTCATGATTTTATGACGAAATTCATGAACTTTTCAACAGTTTATATTGTTTAATCATACAAAATAATGTAAAACTTTCTTAAAAGTTTGCTTTTTTATTGATTTTGTAAGAAATAAGTGATATACTAACAAGTATAAATAAGCAAAGGAGCTAAATATATGAAATCAGTTATTTTAACAGGATTTGTCATTATTAACAGTATAATCGGCCGAGTCCTTTCTGCCGTGACATTTAGCTGCTCGGAAACGGTATGCTGCAAGGCGTAATCCTTTGCTTTGAAATATTCTTGTGATTAACTGTATTTTAAAGTAAACTTCAACCTTCGGCATGGCCGGAGGTTTTTTTGTTTAGAAATATATATTTATTTAAAAGGGATGATATACATACTATGGAAATTTCAGGTGCAAAAATTGTTGTTGAAACTCTGATTGAACAGGGATGCGATACTATATTCGGTTATCCCGGAGGTCAGGTTATCAATCTTTTTGATGAGCTTTATTTAAACAGAGATCGTATCAATCATGTGTTGACAGCTCATGAACAGGGCGCTTCACATGCAGCTGACGGCTATGCAAGAGCTACGGGCAAGGTTGGCGTAGTTATCGCAACTTCCGGTCCTGGAGCAACAAATCTTGTTACCGGTATTGCAACAGCATATCTTGATTCAATTCCTATGGTAGCTATTACAGGAAACGTTCCGTGCAGTCTTATCGGACGTGACAGCTTCCAGGAGGTTGATATTGTCGGTATTACAATGCCTGTTACAAAACACAATTTTATTGTTAAAGACGTTAAGGATCTTGCCGATACGATACGTCTTGCATTTAAGATAGCAAAGTCCGGACGTCCGGGTCCTGTACTTGTTGATATTCCTAAGGATGTTCAGGTAAGCAAATGCGAATTTGTAAATAAGCCGTTTGAATCTCCTTTCCCTATGATATGTGCAAAAGAGGAGCTTCTCAGACAGGCTGCTGGGCTTATTGCTGATGCCAAGAAGCCTTATATTTACTGCGGAGGCGGTGTTATTGCCGGAAATGCTTCTGATGAGGTTACAGCATTGGCTGATAAGATTGATTCACCGATAGGCTGTAGTATGATGGGTATTTCAGCTGTTCCGACATCAAACAAGAGGTTCCTGGGAATGCAGGGAATGCACGGACATTATGCGTCTTCAATGGCTGAGAATGAAGCAGATCTTATTATTGCAGTAGGCGCAAGATTCAGTGACAGAGCAACCGGCAATAAGGATAAGTTTGCTCAGAATGCAAAAATAATACATATTGATATTGACGAGGCCGAGCTTCACAAGAACATTCCGGTTTATCTTGGCATTACAGGTGATGTAAAGGACTCACTTACAAGACTTATAAGACTTGTTGATGAAAAGAAACTTCCTGAGTGGAATGGCAGGATCAATGAACTGAAAATCAAGGAAAATGAAACATTAAAGCCTTCTGAGGCATTGACACCGTATGACATCATTGATATAATAAGTAAGGACGCTGATAAGGATACCGTAGTCGTTACAGACGTAGGTCAGCATCAGATGTGGGTTGCACAGCGTTATCCGTTTGAAATTCCAAGAACCTTTATTTCAAGCGGCGGTCTTGGAACTATGGGATTCGGTCTTGGAGCTGCGATAGGCGCTAACGCAGGAACAGGTAAGAAAACAGTTCTTGTTACAGGTGACGGAAGCTTTGGAATGAATCTTAATGAGCTTGCTACAGCTGTTTCACAGAATTCCCCGGTTGTAATTGTCATAATGAACAACGGAGTTCTTGGTATGGTAAGACAGTGGCAGACTCTGTTCTTTAATAAGCATTATTCAAATACAACTCTTGACAGAAAAACCGATTTCGTTAAGCTTGCTGAAGCCTTCGGCGCTAAGGGATTTAGAGTTTCAACAGGAGAAGAGCTTGAAAAGGCATTTTCAGAAGCATATAATGCAGATGGTCCTTGTGTAATCGATTGCGCTGTTGACTGTGATGAGTTTGTACTTCCTATGCTTCCTCCGGGCGGTTCTATTGACGATATGATTACAGATGTTGAGAGGGGTGACGAATAATGAAGCGCTTTGTAATTGCCATTTTGGTATCAAATATTTCCGGTGTTCTTACAAGAGTTTCAAGTATGTTCACCAGAAGAAGCTTTAATATTGACAGCCTTACTGTCGGAGAGACAGAGTCAAGTAATTTCTCACGTATTACTATTTCAGTAATGGGTGATGATTATATAAAGGAACAGCTGGTAAAGCAGCTGAAAAAGCTCCATGACGTTAAAGAGGTTGAGGTTTTCGACGATAAGGAAACAGTTATGAGAGAACTGCTGCTTATCAAGGTAAATAACACCTCAGAAACACGTCAGGATATTCTTGCAGCGGTTGATATATTCCGCTCAAAAATTGTTGACTATTCACCGTCAGCGCTCTGTTGTGAGCTTACAGGTGAAAGCACAAAAATTGAGGCTTTTATTGAGCTCCTTAAACCGTTCGGCATTATTGAAATGTGCCGTACCGGTGTTGTAGCTCTTGAAAGAGGCAGCAATTGTCTTAAAAGCGAATAGACATACTGCCATACATAATTTTTTAAAAGGAGTCTTTAAAATGGAAAACGTAGCTAAGGTATTTTATCAGGAAGACTGCAATTTATCACTTCTTTATGGTAAAACAATTGCTGTTATCGGTTACGGCAGCCAGGGTCATGCTCATGCCCTCAATGCTAAAGAATCACTTGGTGACAACGGCAGAGTTATTATAGGTCTTTACGAAGGTTCAAAGTCATGGGCTAAGGCTGAGAAGCAGGGCTTTGAAGTATTTACAGCAGCAGAGGCTGCAAAGCAGGCTGACATAATCATGATTCTTATCAACGACGAAAAGCAGGCTGCTATGTACAAGAAGGACATTGCTCCTAACCTCAAGTCAGGCGCAATGCTGATGTTTGCTCATGGTTTTGCTATTCACTTTGGTCAGATCGTTCCTCCGGCAGATGTTGACGTAACAATGATCGCTCCAAAGGGACCTGGTCACACTGTAAGAAGTGAATATCAGGCTGGTAAGGGTGTTCCTTGTCTTGTAGCTGTTCAGCAGGACGCTACAGGAAAGGCTCAGGATCTTGCACTTGCATATGGTCTTGCAATCGGTGGCGCAAGAGCTGGTATTCTTGAAACAACATTCAGAACAGAAACAGAAACTGACCTTTTCGGTGAGCAGGCTGTTCTCTGCGGCGGTGTATGTGCACTTATGCAGGCAGGTTTTGAAACACTTTGCGAAGCTGGCTATGACCCAAGAAATGCTTACTTCGAGTGCATTCACGAAATGAAACTTATTGTTGACCTTATTTATCAGAGCGGTTTCGCAGGAATGAGATACTCAATTTCAAATACTGCTGAATACGGCGATTATATCACAGGTCCAAAGCTTGTTACTGAGGAAACAAAGAAAACAATGAAGCAGATTCTGAAGAACATTCAGGACGGTTCATTTGCTAAGGAATTCCTCCTTGACATGTCAGAAGCAGGTGGTCAGGCTCATTTCAGAGCTATGAGAAAGCTTGCTTCAGAGCATCCTTCTGAAAAGGTTGGAGAAGAGATCCGTAAGCTTTACAGCTGGAACAATGAAGACGAAAAGTTCATCAACAACTGATATTTATATAAAATATATATATCCGTTTGCTGTAATGTAATCGGAACTATGCATCAGAAATATTGATTTTGCTGCTTTCCCGATTTGTTTCGGGGAAGCAGCGATTTTTCAATACAGATATTATCAAGAGTAATAAGGCAGATGCTTATCCTGCCACATTAGAAATGGGGTTAAAAAATGGGTTTTCTTGATTCCCTCAAAAAGATTGTTGATACAGCTGAAAGTGTGAAAAAGCAGATCGATAAGATTTCAGGGGAGAATGGTGCAGAAAAAAAGCCTCAGCAGCCGGTTAAGAAAGCCGCTGCGCCGGTTTCATCTTCTAAAAAGAGCACTGCCAGCAGTATTGTTGAATCAGGAAGCGTTCCTCCGAAGCTGTCAGTTCTGAGGAAGTCTACATGCTTTAAGGGAGACTTGGAATATGAAATGTCATTCATGCTGTCTGGGGATTTTATTGAGTTTAACAGTCATTGTGAAATAGATCCGTCATTTCAGTACGAACCTTATAGCGATGATGATTATACGGAATATGATGGAAGGCTTCCTAATATTGGTATTGGTCCTTCCAATCAAATTTATGACGCTGTAGATAAATTCCTGAAAAACGGTGAACAGACCGGAAGATGCTTTGAAGAGGTTGAAAATAAAAACTTTCTTTTTAAAACAAAGCTTGAGTATTTCGGAGATATTCTTTATGCTTATGCATTTTCCGATGAAACAGCATGGGATCACGATATGCTGGGACTTGTATATAATAGTGATATTGAAAATACGCCCCTTGAAAAAAAGCTTATTTCAGCTCTTGATGAGGCGGCGATGACATATAAGGAAACAAGGTAACACCGCACAAAACATGCCTGACGGCTTTGCACCAAATTTACTTGTACCCCCAAGGACACTTCCTTCGGGCATACATTTCCCGTCACACTGAACAGAAAAATGACGTCACATCTTTGGTACAATCTTTGTGCGGCATTACCATAAAAAAGATTAACAAGGAGAAAAAAATGAGTTGTAATTTTTTCTGCGAGGGCGTTGACAAGGCGCCTCAGCGTTCGCTTTTTAATGCTCTTGGAATGACTAAGGAGGAAATGGAAAGACCTTTGGTAGGTATCGTTTCTTCATATAATGAAATTGTTCCAGGCCATATGAATATAGACAAAATCGTTGAAGCTGTAAAGCAGGGCGTTATCATGGCAGGAGGTACTCCTGTGGTATTTCCGGCTATAGCAGTATGCGATGGTATTGCAATGGGTCACAAGGGAATGAAGTACTCACTTGTTACAAGGGATCTTATTGCTGATTCAACAGAGTGTATGGCTCTTGCTCATAGCTTTGACGCTCTTGTTATGGTTCCGAACTGTGACAAGAATGTTCCAGGACTCCTAATGGCTGCTGCAAGAGTTAACGTACCTACCGTATTTGTAAGCGGAGGTCCTATGCTTGCAGGTCATGTAAAGGGAAGAAAGACAAGCCTTTCAAGCATGTTTGAAGCAGTAGGTTCATACTCAGCAGGTTCAATGACACTTGAGGATGTTGAGGAGTTTGAAAATAAGGCTTGTCCAACATGCGGATCATGTTCAGGAATGTATACTGCAAATTCAATGAACTGTCTTACAGAAGTTCTTGGTATGGGACTTGCCGGCAACGGTACAATTCCGGCTGTATATTCAGAAAGACTCAAGCTTGCAAAGCATGCCGGAATGGCTGTAATGGATATGTACAGGAAGAATATCCGTCCTCGCGATATTCTTACAAAGGAAGCCTTTGAAAATGCCGTTACAGCAGATATGGCTCTTGGCTGTTCAACAAACAGTATGCTCCATCTGCCGGCAATCGCAAATGAATGCGGTATAAAGATCGAGCTTGACAAGGTAAATGAAATAAGTGAAAGAACTCCTAATATTTGTCATCTTGCTCCTGCCGGACATGCTTATATGGAGGATCTTAACGAAGCCGGAGGCGTTTACGCCGTACTCAACGAGCTTACAAAGAAGAATCTTATTCACACTGAGGTTATGACTGTTACAGGCAAGACTCTTGGGGAAAACATCAAGGGAGCAATTAACAAAAATCATGATATAATCAGACCTCTTGATAACCCATACAGCGAAACAGGCGGCATTGCCGTTTTAAAGGGAAATCTTGCTCCTGACAGATGTGTTGTAAAGCGAAGCGCTGTTGCACCTGAGATGCTTGTACATAAGGGTCCTGCAAGAGTATTTGACAGCGAAGAGGAGGCTATTACTGTAATTCGTTCAGGAAAAATCAAGGCAGGAGACGTTGTTGTTATTCGCTATGAAGGTCCTGCCGGAGGTCCTGGTATGAGAGAGATGCTTTCACCGACTTCTGCTATTGCAGGTATGGGTCTTGATAAGGATGTAGCTCTTATTACAGACGGACGTTTCTCAGGCGCTACAAGAGGAGCAGCTATAGGACATGTTTCTCCGGAAGCTGTCAATGGAGGTCCTATTGCCTATGTTAAGGATGGGGATATTATTTCAATTGATATTCCAAATTATTCTATTACACTTGAAATTTCAGATGAGGAAATGGAAAGCCGCAAAAAGACAAAGGAAATAAAGAAAAAGACTGATATTACAGGTTATCTCAAGAGATATTCTCAGATGGTTTCTTCAGCAGATAAGGGCGCTATTATTAATAAATAATAGTTGGGTATTCCTAAATTCCCGTTATCAAATTCGGGGATTATTCTGATTAAAGGAAGTTTTGTAAAATGAATTGTGATTTAAAAGAACTGGATTTTGGACTTAATTCGCTTGTAATTTTTAGAGGCATTCTGAAAGACAGAGTTATTGAAACACTTTCAAATCTTCTTGCAGCTGATGAAAGCGACACCTTAGGTCAGATTCAGCTCTATTCAAAATTTGTATATGAGCTCTATAAAAAGTCTGAAAATCTCAGCAAGTATATGCTTAATCTTATTCTTGAGGATGAAAATTCATATATTATTCGGCATGCTGAGGGTGAAACAATTGATGAGCTGATTGAACAGTGCGTTTCAAATGAGCTTGATGTTTTGCAGCGTATTGCAAGTCTGACTCCGGCTGATGTTGCCGAGCATATACGATACAGTGGATTTCTGCCTCAGTGGAAAAATTCTGATTTTGTTATCAAGGATGAGTATAAGAAGCGTATTGAGAAAATCAATATTTACGGATATGGAATATATGCTAAATATACTATGTTTATTATAAAGAATGGAAAAATAACTCCTGTCCGCTATCCGGATGATACAAGGCTCAGTGATTTAATCGGATATAAAAGGGAACGCGAGGCTGTTATTAACAATACTCTTGCGCTTATGAGCGGAAAGCCTGCTCAAAACGTATTGCTTTGCGGAGATGCCGGAACAGGAAAATCCTCCACAGTAAAGGCTATTGTAAACGAGTATTCAGACAAAGGTTTAAGACTTATAGAAGTAACAAAGGAGCAGCTTCGTGATATTCCGCATATCATTGACAGCATAAGCCGCAATCCCCTTAAATTTATATTATTTATTGACGATCTGTCATTTTCTTCTGATGATGACTGCTTCGGAGCTTTGAAAGCAACTCTTGAAGGCTCTGTTTCTGCAAGAGCGGATAATATTGCAATTTACGCAACAAGCAACCGACGTCATCTTGTCAAGGAACGTTTTTCAGACCGTGACGGAGATGATGTTCATCGTAATGATACGATTCAGGAGCTTATTTCTCTTTCTGCACGTTTTGGGCTTACAGTTACATTTTCAAAACCGGATAAAAACGCATACATGGAGATTGTTTTGGGTCTTGCAAAAAAACATAATATTGATATGAACGAAAAGGAGCTTGCAACTCAGGCAGAGGCTTTTGCATTGCAGGGTGTAGGACGTTCTGCAAGAACAGCTAAGCAGTTTATAAATCATCTGCTTGTTAAAAACAGCAGCGATTCTTAGTATAAGATATTTATATAAAAAACATCCACAATAAAACTGTGGATGTTTTTTATATTTTATCAGTTTTGATATTAGGCAATATACCCTTTAATATTTTGAATACATAGTTTTACTGGTGATTCCGTCAATTCTTCCTATTTTGCCAGCTATTGCACTGATCGTGTCTTGAGGAGCGTCAACTGCTATACTGATAATATTTATACTTTTGTGCTTGTATGGAATCCCCATACGACCAATTATGTATTCACTGTAATTATGAAGAATATCGTTAAGTGTTTTGACTCCTGCAATATCTTCAACAATTACTGATATTACCGCAACTCTTGTTTCCATGGTTAGAACCTGAAATCACGTATGCCCTGCTCAATTTTTTCCAGGTGATCACGGCATATTTCTTTTACCTTATCAGTCTTGATATTATTAAGCTGTGCTTTTATAAGTTCTTCGCCAATAGCTTTTGTTTCCTCGGAAGCATAGTCCATAAGAAATTCCTTAAGAGTCATAAGTGCATTAGGGTGACAGCAGTTCTGAATCTGTCCACTTTTGCAAAGACTCATGAATCTATCGCCAGTTCTGCCTTCACGGTAGCATGCCGTACAGAATGATGGAATATATCCCATTTCCATAAGCCACCTTACGACTTCATCAAGAGTTCTCTGGTCGGAAACGTCAAACTGTTCCGTATCGTGAGGACGCTGATCCTCGGCATAGCCGCCAACTGAGGTACGTGATCCTCCGCTAACCTGTGATACACCAAGGTGAAGAACCTTTTCACGGACCTCCTGACTTTCACGGGTTGAAATGATCATTCCTGTATAAGGAACTGCAATACGGATAAGTGCACAAATTTTTTCAAAGATTTCGTCACTGATACCATTATCAAATGCGGAAGGATCAATATCATCAGCGCGTTTGATTCTTGGTACGCTAATAGTATGAGGACCTACGCCGAACTTTGCTTCAAGGTGCTCTGCGTGCATAAGAAGACCGGCAAATTCATATTTGTAAAGCTCCAGACCAAACAAAACACCAAGACCTACATCGTCAATACCGCCCTCCATGGCTCTGTCCATAGCTTCTGTGTGATAGTTGTAATCATGTTTAGGACCTGCTGGATGAAGCTTCAGGTAGCTTTCCTTGTGGTATGTTTCCTGGAAGAGAATGTATGTGCCGATACCGGCATCCTTGAGTTTTTTGTAATTTTCAACTGTTGTAGCGGCAATGTTTACATTTACACGTCGAATAGCTCCGTTTTTATGCTTGATAGAATAAATTGTTTTGATACATTCAAGAATGTATTCGATCGGGTTGTTGACAGGGTCTTCGCCTGATTCTATTGCAAGTCTTTTATGACCCATGTCCTGAAGAGCTATAACTTCATTTTTTACTTCCTCTTGAGTAAGCTTTTTACGAGGTATGTGTTTGTTTTTAGCATGATAAGGACAGTAAACGCATGCGTTAACACAGTAATTTGAAAGGTAGAGAGGTGCGAAGATTACGATTCTGTTACCGTAAAAAGCATTCTTTATTTCCTCGGCAAGCTTATACATTTGTTCAACCTTTTCAGGAATATCACAAGCAAGAAGCACGGATGCTTCACGATGAGACAGTCCTGCGCAAAAAGTGCCCTTGTCGGTATACTGAGGTTTTGCTTTTTCGAGAATGCTGTCAATAAGCTCAATATTACTTTTGTTTTTTTCTGCATATTCAAGAGTATCAAGAATCTCCTGATTGTCAATAAACTCGTCAGCGCAGCTTGATTTTGGATCGTACATAAAACATAATTCCTTTCTTTCGGATCAGAAATTCTTCTCCGTTAGTAAAAAACACAGAATGATGTCTGTGATAAATATAATTATATCATTTTTTTCTATTGATATCAAGGCTTAATTTCATAATATTTTAAGTATGAGCTTTGGATATTAAATAATGTAATTAGAGCATTTACATGACTTGTAAATTACTGCGGATGAGACGCAAATATTGACAATTTTCCCTATAGATGATATAATTTTATTAAGTGTAAAAGAGTGTAGTTTATTAAAATTATTCTTGAGGTGATTGATAGTTAATTCTATGAACGAAATGTTTCATTGTATGAGAAGGTGTATTTGTTGAGGACGAATGAAAAACAGCAATATATTGATTTGGTAAATACTGTTTTAGATGGGCTAAATTATGTTTTATCGGTATCACAGCGTCCGGAGTTGGCGCAACCTATGCTAAGAGATTGCACTACTGCTGTAAAATTTGTGTGTGAAGGCATATCATCTGATTTATCTGATGAGAAAGGTGAAAAATACACAAATTTTGAGAAAGAAATATTATCTTTGCTTTTAAAAATGAGTAATGCAATTTCTGAAAATGATAGCATAAATCAAATTTATGAGCTATTGAATTCAAAAGTAGTTTCTTTGAAAAACTTAATTATTGACGAGAAGGTAAAGCTTGAAATAGTATTTTGTCCGTATAAAGCGTCGATGTGGGATAGTATGGAAAGCTTTTGGAAAAAAGCAAATGAAGATGAAAACTGTAATGCTATAGTTATGCCTATTCCTTATTTTGACAGAAATTCTGATTTGACATTTGGAAATATGCATGTTGAAAGTGATGGTTATCCTGATTATGTTCCAATAACTGATTGGACAAAATATAATATAATCGCTAAACGGCCTGATAAAATATATATTCATAATCCATATGATCATAATAACAGAGTAACAAGTGTTCATCCAATGTTCTATTCTTCAAATTTAAAAAAGTATACCGATTGCCTCGTGTATGTTCCTTATTTTATACTTGGTGAAATTGATCCAAGCGACCGACTTGCTATTGACAACATGAAGCATTTGATTCACCAGCCGGCAGTAGTAAATGCTGATAAGGTAATTGTGCAGTCAGAAAATATGCGACAGATATATATTAATGAGATGCTAAAGTTTCAGAAATGCGATAACAGGAAGCTTCTTGAAAATAAGATATCAGTTTACACTTCTCCAAAAATTGATAAAGTTCTTAATACAAAAGTTGAAGATATAGATATACCAGAAAAATGGCTTAGAATTATACAAAATTCTGATGGAAGTCGAAAGAAAGTTGTATTTTACAATACAAACTTAGGCACTTTTCTTACATATGGCGAGTTAGCATTAAATAAATACGAGGATGTATTCGGGGTTTTTTATAAAAATAAAGAAAAAGTAGTATTGCTTTGGAGACCTCATCCGCTTTTGGAAAGTACAATAAAGTCAACAAATCCTAAGCTTTGGAAACGATTCTGCAGTATAGTTGAAAAATATAAAAAGGGAGGTTGGGGAATTTATGATGATACGCCTGACCTTGACAGAGCAATAGCATTAAGCGATGCATATTATGGAAGTTATAGTTCTGTACATCACCTATATTTAAATACGGGAAAGCCCTGTCTCTTGGAAAGCATATTTACGAGGTTTTCCGAAAATGATATTCATCTCAAATTAGATACCATGGATATATATAAGGATTTATTGGTTTTTCCTGCGATTTCATGCAGCCGTATAGGTGTATATAATTTTAAAAATCATAAAACTAAATACCTAAAAATTAAACTTCAGGAAAACATAGGGGTAACACCTTTTCTTGCAATGACTCGTTTTGGTAACTCTAACATGTTATTTACACCTAATTATAATAATGAAGTTTTAATATATAACGCAGAAACTGATAAATATCAATTTATCTATATTGATACAAAATATGTGCAATCTGTGAACTTGTTTTTTGAAACATTTGCAAAAGGTGATTATGTATATTTGATTCCGGGAACATATAGATCGATTGTTCGTTATAATATACACACTCAGGAGCTTGAGTATTTTGATGAATGGATAGAAGAACTGGAAAAGACTGTCGGTCATTCTGTAGCAATATTCTTTCGTTACGGCCATGCTGAAATTGGTGATAAAGTATATCTTGGTACATATGAAAGCAATGTGCTTGTGGAAATAGATACTAATACAATGGAAATAAAAGTACGTTGTATACAAAATTGCAAACCATCAATTAATGCAATATGTTCGGATGGGAAAAATTGCTGGTGGTCATGTGCAGATGGTTCATTTTGTTGCTATGATCCGTTTACAGATGAATTTACATTATTGCATAAGCCTGAATGGTTAAATTTATCCGGTAGAGTAGCGTTTAATAACATTTTCTACTATAACGAGAAAATTTATGCAGTTCCATATTTAGCAAACGAAGCTGTATGTATTGATGTTCACTCAAAATCTGTAGAAAAGTTTAACATATATGATAATTCCAAAGATAACTTGATGGCGTTTAGATGTAGTAAATTACATGATGGTAAACTGTATTGTTATTCCGGAGTAAAGGAAAAGCTTTTTGTTATAGATTTGAACAGCTATGAAACTGAAGAGTATACTATATGGGCAGATGAATCGGATAAATATATTATGGATAAAATTAACAACTTAGATATATGCTGGAATAAAAATAAAAAGGTTTATACAGAAGCATTTCCTAATTCCATTCAGAGCCTTATTAATAAAATAGCTGAAAATTAATTTGAATTTTGTAATGAAAGGATTATAATGAGCGTATCAGAAAATATGATAGCAGTATTTGGTTTAGGGTATGTTGGAAAGTGGTTTATCAACGAAATGGGAGTAGAACGTATTGAATTTATCGTTGACAATAATTCTGCTTTTTGGGGTACCACTTGGAATGAAATAGAGATAATTTCTCCGGAAGATCTTATTAAGCGTAAAAGCAGTATAATGATTGTAATAGCAGCGCCTAATTATGAAAAAGAAATAGCATCGCAGTTAAATAATTATGGTTATGCAAATTACTGCCTTTTTACAGAATTCTGGGTAAAAGAAAAAATTAATCTTAATAAAACCGACAGACATTTATTTTTAATGAATACCCATACATCCACTAATGTTGGAGATTTTGCGATTATAAAAGCAGAAAGGCTTTTCTTTGAAAGGTATTTTCCTGATATTGATGTTACAGAGGTTCCGGCTTTAATATGTGAGCATGGAATTAGAATATTAAAGCAATGTGTTAATCATGACGATATAATAACTATTACTGGTGGTGGTTATATTGGTTCGCTGTGGATGTATTGCGGAGAATCGGCTATAAGGAAAATAATTACAGCATTTCCTGACAATAAAGTGGTACTGCTGCCTAATACAATTTATTTCAGCGATGATGAATATGGAAAAAACGAATTGGATACGAGTATTTCCGTGTATAATAAGCATAAGAATTTGACTATATGTTTAAGAGACAGACATTCTTATGAAATAGCACAAAAGATATTCAGCAAAAATATTCATTGTGAATATATACCTGATATGGTTCTATTTATGAACCAAAACAATGAAGTGTTCAGAAGAGATGGCGTAACTTTATGCTTCAGAGATGACAAAGAATGTATAATTTCACCTTCATTTAAAGAAAAGATTAAAGCCAAAATAACTGAAAAGGGTATAATAGCTTCTGAAATGAATATGTATTCAGATGAAATTCCTGTTTTAGAACATATTGATGATGTAGTGGATGAAAAGCTAAAAATTGTTCAGAAAAGCAAAGTCGTTTTAACCGATAGACTACACTGTATGCTTCTTTGTGCAATATCAGGGACACCATGTATTGCGTTTGATAATCTTACCGGAAAGGTAAAAGGAGTATATGAGTGGATAAGCTATCTTCCATACATTAATGTCATAGATTCTGAGTACCTTGCTGAAAAGTATATTGAAGAATTTTTAACATGTGGGCGCTATTATTATGATAATAAAAAGTTGATTTATGAGTATGAAAAGCTGACTAAGCTAATCATAGAATAAAGGAGAAAGTATGAATATATACGAAAATTCTGTAAAAGAAAACAAAAACTTTGTGATCTGGGGTTGTGGACGTTATTTACGCGGAGTTATTGATAAAATAAGCCCTGATATAAGCATAACATATATAGTTGACGTGGACAAGCATAAGTGGGGGGGGGTATTGGCTACATATAGTGGCAAAGAATTAAAATGTCAATCTCCTGACATATTGCCAAGGCTGAAAAACACGGTAGTAATGGTTGCTGTTCAGTCTACAGAGCTTTATAAAAGCATAAAAAACGATATAAAAAAGATATGGGACGGAGAAGTCATACATATAAATGAAGCGGTAAAAGCCTATCTTCCTGAATACGAAAAAAAGCAAATCGCCCTTTATGATGAGGCGATGAGCAGCGTTGAAGAACCGGGGGATATGGATAAAATTATTTGTTATGCTGATATAGCTGTTCCTGTTGAAACATGTAATTTACGGTGTCAATATTGTTATGTTGGGCGAAATAATGATTTATATGAAAGAGAAGTGGTTTATCATTCACCGCAGTTTGTACGCCGTGCTTTCTCAAGAAAGAGAATCGGTGGAACGGCATTTATTAATTTATGCGGAATGGGAGAAACCTTATTATGTGAGGAACTGCCCGATATCATAAGAGAATTATTATATGAGGGACATTATATTGAGGTTGTAACAAATGCACTAATTAGTAAAAGCATAAAGCAGATATTGGAGTTTAATATGAATGATAGGATCATTTTTAAATGCTCATTTCATTATGCTGAATTAAAGAGAAGGAATCTCCTTGAAAAGTATGTTGAAAACATACAAATGATCAAAGAGCACGGCGCTTCATTAACAATTGAACTTGTTCCTCATGATGAGCTTATTCCTTATATAGATGAGATAAAAAGTTTTTCTATGGAGAATTTCGGTGCACTGCCACATGTTTCAGTTTCAAGAGATGAAACCAAGAAAAATATACCGTTATTCTCTAAATTAAGCGAAGAGGAATTTGAAAAAACTTGGGGTGTTTTCAATTCATCTATGTTCGATTACAAAATGAAGACCTTGAAAAAGCAGACAGAATACTGCATTGCAGGAAGAGGTTCTTTTATTATGAATCTTGATAACGGGGAAGCTGTTTTTTGTTGTAAAAATGATAGGTTTACAAATATTTATAAGAATATAGATAAGCCGATAGAATATCAGGAAATTGGATATGGATGCAAAAGTCCATGGTGCATAAATGCTCATGCTTATCTGACATTGGGAATGGTAGATAAGGTGAATGAGCACACTTATCTTGAAATGAGGGATAGAGAGTGTACGGACGGTTCTCACTGGATACAGGAAAGAATGGCTGGAATGATGCGCCAGAGGATTTGTGATAATTTAAAAAGTCATAAATATTGATTATAACTAACGGGAGTACATGATAGTAATGAAAAGTGAACCATTAATAAGTGTAATTGTGCCTATATATAATGTAGAACAGTATATATGTAAATGTATAGAAAGCATAATAAATCAAAAATATAAGAATCTCCAAATAATTTTAGTTGATGATGGTTCAACTGATGGAAGCGGCGGTATTTGTGACAGCTATGCAGATAGGGACAGCAGGATCAAAGTTATACATAAAGAAAATGGAGGACTTGTTTCAGCAAGAAAAGCTGGGCTTAGCATAGCTAACGGAGCTTATATCGGCTTTGTTGATGGCGATGATTATATAGAACAGGACATGTATTTTGAACTTTGCAGCAGGCTCAGAGAGAGCGGAGCTGATTTTATCAGCTCAGGATTTAAAAAAAATGACGGTGATGATATTTACTTTTCTGACGTTTCTTTTTTGTGCTGTATGGATAAGCAAAATGCAGCTGAATTTTATCGCCGGCATGTATTCGATCCTACAGATAAAGAATACATATTAACATGTATATGGTCAAAGCTTTTTAAAAGAGATATTATAATTAAGTCTTATATGGATCTGCCGGAATCCCAAAGCTATGGTGAGGATTTGCTTTGCCTTTGTGGATGTGTTTTTTACAGCCAAAAAATTCAAGTGATTGACAGGGCGTATTATCATTATACTATTCGAGAAAATTCACTTTTTCATCAGACCAATGTTAATGCTTTACTTAATGAGTGCGACTTGTATAGTCAGCTTTGCATTCTATTTGAAAAACTAAATGTAGGCTTGGAAGTAAAGGAAGCTTTAAAAGATCGTTTCATTCGTGAAGCTCTGAACGGTATATCAAAAATAACAAATATTAATTATCCAATTTATAAGTTCCCAAATGTAAATGAGCTTTATAATAAGAACGTAGTTATATATGGAGCTGGTAAGGTCGGTCAGGATTATTATTCGCAGATATGCAAATATGAATCATGCCATATTGTTGCATGGGCGGACAGTAATCCAAAAAACTTTTCATTTGAATATTGTAAAGTTTGCAGTATTGATGAATTAAAGACCCGGTTTTTTGATGTGGTTGTAATAGCAGTGTTGTCTGAACAAACGGCGTTTTCTATTGAAACTGCGCTTATAAACAGCGGTATTGACAAGAATAAGATCGTATGGCGTAAGCCGAAGCTTATTATTTAATAATGAAAGGAACTTGAAATGAAAGTAAAGCTTTCAATAGTTATACCAGTATATAATACTGAAAAATACCTGTGTAAATGCTTGAACAGCGTAATTAAGCAGACGCTTAAAGAAATTGAGATCATATGTGTTGATGACGGTTCAGCTGATGGAAGCGCTCAGATACTTGACCGTTATGCTGAGTTGGACAACAGAATAAAAGTTATCCATCAGAAAAACAAGGGTCTTATAAATGCAAGAAAAACAGGAATAAAATATTCTTCCGGAAATTTTGTTGGGTTTGTTGACAGTGATGATTGGATCGAAGCTGATTATTTTGAAAAAATGATTATGCTTCAGGAAAAAAGTCAAGCTGATATAATTGCAGCTGATTTTTTTTACGACTTAGCAAATGACTCCAAAATAGTAAAGAATAATATTGCAATCGGTGTTTATAGTCCGTGTGATATTATAAATAAATTATTATATGGCGGAAAGTTTTATCAATTTGGCTTGCAGCCGAGCCTTTGGACTAAAATAATAAGAAGATCAATATTGGTTGAAGTGTATAAACATATAGATGAAAGGATACGTTTTGGTGAAGATGCCGCTGCGGTATATTCAGTTGTTTCTGCCTCAAAAATAATATGCATCTCAGATATATGTGATTATCATTATATTCAAAGACAGGGTTCTGATTGTAAGACCTATAGTTCAGATGAGCTTGAAAGAATAGATCTGTTAATTGATTGCTTGTCAGATGCGTTTAAAAAAGCAAAAGTATATGAAATAATGCTTCCTCAGTTAGATATATATAAGAAATGGCTTATTTTTATGAGGAATATGTCTGCTTTTGATAAAAGCACGCTTTTAACACCATATGGGGGTATTCCTAAAAACAGCAAGGTTATAATTTACGGGGCCGGAACAGTAGGGCAGAACATATATGGGTACTTTTCAAAGGCTAAAAATATTGATATTCTTCTTTGGGCAGATAAGAATTATAATAATTATATTGAAAATGGAATGAATGTAAAAAGCCCCGATGAAATAAACAAGATTTCAGTCTTTGATTATATTTTGATTGCTAACAATTCTGAAAGTATTGCAGAAGAAATAAGGGAATACCTAATACAGCTTAATATACCTGATAAAAAAATAAAATGGTTATCCAAAGAATTCTTAGAGAAAAACGTTGATGAATTGCTGAATTAATAAATATTTTAGGAGAATTATATGATTCTGAAAAATTGTTCATTTGAGGCTTTGTCAAAGGAAATAATAGATAATGATTATGGCATAATTATATTTGGCGCCGGAATGATAGGAACTGTTACAGCCCCGGAAATTCTTAAAGATTATGGTGTGGAAAATAGAATAAAATTTTACATAGACAATGATAAAAACAAGTGGGGAACAATAACACCAGGCGTTAATAGAATGATTTATTCTCCTGATTATTTGAGCAAAATTGACATCGGAAAGTATATTTTACTTCTGACAATAAGCCGGTTTTCAGAAGTAATTGAGCAGCTTGAATCCATTGATAATTTAAAAAATATGATTTGTTATATTGTTCCTATGATGTGTATTTCTAATTTTAAACCAACTGATAATGACTATACAGTAAAAGAAAGTGACAAGCCACTGATACCTAAGACTATTCATTATATATGGCTTGGAAAAAATAAAATTCCTAAAACGCTTCAATACTGTATCGATAGCTGGAAAAGATTTTGTCCTGATTACGAGATACATAGGTGGGATGAAACAAATTACGATGTGTCAAAAAATAAGTATATGAAACTTGCATATGAAAATAAAATGTACGGATTTGTTCCTGATTATGCAAGACTTGATATTTTGTATACTTATGGGGGAATTTATTTTGATACTGATGTTGAGCTTATAAAAAATCTTGATAACATGCTCTATCAGCAGGCATTTTGCTGCGTTGAAAAATGGCAGACAATTAACACTGGTGGCGGAATTGGCGCTGTTAAAGGAAATTGTGCAATTGAAAAGCTGCTTGAAATGCGTGAGCATCTAGAATTTGTTGATGAGAATAATAATCTTAATAAGAATACTTGTGGATATTATGATACGCTTACTCTTAATAAATTTGGTTATAAATTGAATGGCAGGATTCAGAAAATTCTTGACATGAATATATATACATATGAATATTTTCATCCGTATGATTACATGTCAGGAAGAATGAGCATTACTGATCATACATATGGTATTCATCACTTTAGCGGTGGGTGGCTTGATGAAAACATGAAAGCTGCAAATTTGAAAACGTCCGAATCATTTGAAAAATTATATCGAATAGCAGGGAGTAAAAAATGAACTTTGAACTTAACGCATCAATGATGTGTGCTGATTACAAAAACCTTGAAAGAGAAGTGTATACCCTTGAAAATGCAGGAATTGATTCATTTCACATTGATATCATGGATGGAAGATATGTTCCGAATTTTGCAATGTCACTTAACGATATGGTATGTATACGTTCGATGGCTGAAAAGCCGTTAGATGTTCACCTTATGATTGAGCATCCTAACAACAGTGTACAATTATTTATAAAGAATCTTAATGAGGGTGATACTATTTATATTCACCCGGAAGCAGAATATCATCCGTCAACAACCTTGCAAAAGATAATTGACGCAGGAATGATACCCGGAATTGCAATTAATCCCGGTACAAGTATAGAAACAGTTTTTGAGATGTTAAGAATTGTGAGAAAAGTGCTTGTAATGTCGGTCAATCCGGGAAATGCGGGTCAGATGTATCTTCCTTATGTTGGAGATAAAATTGAACGTTTGTTATCATTAAAGAATGAAATGAATTTTGATGTGTACTGGGATGGCGCATGCGGTGCAGATAAAATTAAGCAGTTTGCTCCTAAGGGTGTAAAAGGCTTTGTGCTGGGAACTACCTTGCTCTTTGGTAAAACCAAGCCATATGGCGAAATTCTCAATAATATCAGGGAGTTGAAATTCTGATGAACATTGCACTTATTTTGTCCGGAGGGCAGGGGACAAGGTTTTGCTCAGATATTCCTAAGCAGTACATAACTATCGGGGGCAAGCCTATTATTTCATACTGCCTAGAAACTATGACTAATCATTCTATGATTGATTGCATACAGATTGTGTCTGATAATAAATGGCATGATTTTATTCTGAATGAACTCCATACTGATAAATTCAAAGGCTTTTCAAAGCCTGGAAAAACTCGTCAGCTTTCTATTTATAATGGTCTTATTGATATTTTAAAGTATGCAGATGAAAGTGACTGCGTACTTATTCACGATGCCGCTCGGCCGCTTGTATCTGACGAGCTTGTAAGCAGATGTATTGAAACAGCTTATAAACATGATGGAGCGTTGCCAGTATTACCCATGAAAGATACCTTGTATTATAGTGAAGACGTAAAAACGATTTCTTCGCTTTTGAGCCGTGAAAAAATTTTTGCAGGACAGGCTCCGGAGGCATTTAATCTTGGAAAATATTTTAAAGCTAACTACGATTTGATGCCTGATAGAATCCTTGAAATTAACGGTTCTTCTGAACCTGCTGTAATTGCTGGTATGGATATAGCAATTATAGAAGGGGAGGAGAGCAATTTTAAAATTACAACTAAAGCTGATATGGATCAATTCTTAATTTTAAAAGGAAGTGATAATAAATGAAAGCGTGGCGTCTTCATGGAATAAACGACATACGCTTGGATGATATACCTGTTCCGGAAGTATCAGATAATGAAGTGCTTGTAAGAGTAAAAGCAGCGGGAATATGCGGTTCGGATATTCCAAGAATATATAAAACAGGAGCATATCATCACCCTCTGATACCGGGACATGAATTTTCAGGACTTGTAGTAAAAACAGGCAAAGGCGCTGAAACTTGGCAGAATAAACGTATTGGCGTTTTTCCTCTTATCCCATGCGGAAAATGCATGCCTTGTATGAATGAACAGTATGAAATGTGCAGGAATTACAGCTATATGGGTTCCAGAAGGAACGGAGGCTTTGCAGAATATGTGGTTGTTCCCGCAAATAATCTTATTGAGCTACCGGATAATGTAACTTTTGCTGAAGCCGCAATGCTTGAACCTATGGCGGTTGCAGTACATAGTATACGGAAGATAAGCCCTCGAAAAAATGATAATATTGCAATTTGTGGTCTTGGAACGATCGGATTGTTTATAGCTATGTTTTTACGCAGTAAGGGAATGGAAAATATTTATGTTATTGGAAATAAAGATTTTCAGAAAGAAAAAGTGAGTGGACTTAGAATTCCTAAAGAAAATTACTGTGATTGTAAAATTGATAATGTTGAAGCATGGATCAATGAAAAAACGAATGGAAATGGTGTAGATGTATTTTTTGAGTGCGTTGGCAGAAATGAAACGATAAATCAGTCTTTAAACAATACAGCTCCCGGCGGAAAAATTATGCTTGTGGGTAATCCATATAGCAATATGAGTTTCAGCAAGACAGTTTACTGGAAAATACTCCGCAATCAGCTTACGGTTATGGGAACATGGAATTCATCATTTACTCACAGCAGCAGTGACGACTGGCATTATGTCCTTGAAAATCTTGAGTCTGGAAAATTAATGGCAAAAGAATTTATTTCCCATAGCTTAAAAATCAGTGAGCTTGAAAAAGGACTTCATATAATGAGGGATAAATCGGAAGATTACATTAAGATTATGATGATCGGCGAGTGAACATGAACAAATTGAGGTGTTAGAGTTTGCTTTTTGAATTAGTAAAAAACTGAAAGGAATAAGAAAATGGAATACAGCAAAAAACTTGAGGAAGCTATCAAAAAATTAATAGAAATGGATTACACAAATAATATTTTCTCTTTACATGATAATCCTTTGTACAATAAGTCAATTTTGGCTATAGGGGATAGCTTTGTTAAGGGACACAACTTACCTGATGAAAAGACATGGCTAAGCATATTAGCTGAAAGAAATAAAATGATTAAGTATAATTATGGAGTAAATGGGGCAAGTGTTGCAAAGGATAGTAATCAGAAAATAATTTCTATAGTTGAATATATAGATTGTGTTATCAATAATATATCTGCTGTTGACTATATTGTTTTTCTAGCAGGGCATAATGATGCCAATCCAGATCTTCATGGAGGAATGCCTATACCAATAGGTAAAAATAACGATAATTTAGGTACAACATTTAAGGAGAGGTAAATGTTATTGTTCGCAAGTTATTGAACAAATATCCCGAGTCTAAAATATTGTTTTTATCACCATTTAACAGAAGAACTATAGAAGAAAAATATGTTGAGGCTATGAAAGAAATATGCGGATTGTATTCCATACCGTTTTACGATAATTATCATGCATCTGGAATCTGCTTTCAAAATGCAGCACAAAAGGATATTTACGAATTGAATGGTTCATTACATTTGAATGAAATAGGTCAGGAAAGAATTGCTCTCAAATATGAAAATATAATTAAAGGTTTATAATGACAAAATTTAAATCATTATAATTTATATAGAACCTGCTGTGGACAGAATCAATACCTTAGATGTAAAGAAAGCACTTTAGGATTTTATTCCTAAAGTGCTTTAATATTTTTAAATAGCTTCAAAAAAACTGCTTATCGGCTTTCCGAGAATAAACGGGAGCAAGAATTTTTACGGACCAAAGGACATTCATGCTTTCTACAATCGCCTTTAGAGAAGAAAGTTTTTGAACAGTTTAAGCCGTTTATAGAAGAAAATAAAGGATAAAAATAGGGGATAGCAACTGGTTGCTATCCCCTATTATTTTAGTTGCTATGTTGCTATCCCCTTTTTCCAACATTTTAACAGCCGGTTGCGGAAAGTTATTTTAAAGCGTTTTACATCTAAACAACGTAAATACGTGCTTTAAAACAATTTTTCAAACGCTAAAACGTTCATAAAACGTTTTATAATAAAAAATTTAAAGTGTCTTAAAACAAGCATAAATCGCTGTTTTAAGGCACTTTTTTGTGACACGTCAAAATATTTAATTTAATACTTTCTAAACTTTTCTCACTCGATAAATGGCATGGTTACGCTGGTTATAACCTCTGTTCCGCAAATTTACTGCTTTTCTCCGCTTTTTATACATTTTGCTTGTCACTTAACAAATTTCATAATGAAATACTATGTATCTGCTAATTAAGCATAAGATATAAAATAAAACCAAATTCAATATACAAAGTACATTAAATTTGGTTTAAAGTTAATTGGTTGGGGTGGTAGGATTTGAACCCACGGAATGGAGGAGTCAGAGTCCTCTGCCTTACCACTTGGCGACACCCCATTATATTATTTTTACTGTCCATCCCGACTGCTTTATTATTATATCACAATTAAAATGAAATGTCAACACTTTTTTGAAAAAATCTAAAAATTTTTTCCTTGATAGTTGAATTGAATATTTTATTATAGTATAATAGAATTAGTCAATATAAAATTTATGAAAGGCAGACCGTTGGATATGAAAAAATTATATTTTATATTTAACTTACAATCAGGAAAGGCCACTATAAGCAGTAAACTTGCTGGAATAATAGATATTTTTACTAAAGCTGGATATGAGGTTACTGCAAGACCTACTCAGGAAAGAATGGATGCATGTGCTGCTGCAATTTATGCATGTGCTCAAAAATATGATTTAATAGTTTGTTCCGGGGGAGATGGTACATTAAATGAAGTAATCCATGGTATTATGAAATCTGATGAAAAGATACCTATAGGTTATATACCCGCTGGTTCAACCAATGATTTTGCACGAGGTGTAGGTATACCTAAAGATATGTATAAAGCAGCTCAGTGGATAATCGACGGAAAGCCTTTTCCATGTGATATTGGTAGTTTCGGTGACAGATATTTCACATATATTGCAGCTTTTGGAGCTTTTACGGATGTGACTTATGAAACATCTCAGAGTGCCAAAAACATACTTGGTCATGCAGCTTATGTGCTAAATGGTCTTACGAAACTTACAAGTATAAAGTCATATCATATAAAGATAACTTATGATGAAGAAAGTTTTGAAGATGACTTTATCTTTGGAATGGTTACCAATTCATCTTCGGTAGCAGGATTGCTTTCGCTTAGTAATTTCCTTTTAGATGACGGCTTATATGAAGTGACCTTAATTCGCACACCGAGCAATGCTATAGACCTTCAAAGAATTATACATTCACTTCTTAATATAGATATAGACATTGATACAGCATATATAAAAAGTTTTCGCACACGTACTATTAAATTTGAATGCGATTGTGAAATGCCATGGACAATTGATGGTGAAAACGGAGGTATGCTTAGAAATGTTGTTGTTGAAAATAATTGTAAAGCAATTGAGCTTATAACATGTGAAGATGAGAAAAAATAAAAAATCAGCTTGATACCAACGTATCAAGCTGATTTTTTAT